>NZ_JAHTMS010000005.1:0-398625 GCF_019200965.1 Rahnella sp. PD12R
GTATTAGCTACCGTTTCCAGTAGTTATCCCCCTCCATCAGGCAGTTTCCCAGACATTACTCACCCGTCCGCCGCTCGTCACCCAGAGAGCAAGCTCTCCCGTGCTACCGCTCGACTTGCATGTGTTAGGCCTGCCGCCAGCGTTCAATCTGAGCCATGATCAAACTCTTCAATTAAAAGTTCGATTTGCTTAAACAAGTTAAGCGGTGCTCAAAGTTTACTTTCGTAATAATTCAACTAAATGAATTACTGCTTGGTCACTCTAAGACTTGATATTTTTTGCCACCGAGGTGGCTGATATCGTCTTGTGAGTGCCCACACAGATTGTCTGATAAATTGTTAAAGAGCATGCCGCGGTTCGCAAGGAATCTTATGCGGCGCGGGAGGCGTATATTACGTTTTCCCGCTGAAGAGTCAAGAGATTATTCATTCGAACTTTCATCTTTTTCTCTTCCTGTCCGAGCGACTTGTCAGTCGTTGTTCCCGGTCAGTGGAGGCGCATTATAGGGAGTTCTCAGAAGGCCGCAACCCCTAATTTCAATTATTTTATCAACCGTTCACTAATTCAACAATTTCGCCCGAATTGGATAATAAACAATCTAAATCGGCCCAAAAAGCGTCAGTTTAAAGCCAGAGGCTGGCGTAAACTCTCCTTTATAATAAGAGAAAGACATTCAGGAATACCTTACATGCTACTCAATGCACATCAACAGGCTGCTCAACGCAACCTTTCTTATTTACTGGCGGAGAAGATTGCACAGCGCATTTTGTCTGGCGAGTATCCGGAGGGTTCTATCCTTCCTGGTGAAAACGAGCTGGGCGAGATTTTTGGCGTCAGCCGGACAGCAGTGCGTGAAGCGGTCAAAACGTTAACTGCAAAAGGGATGCTATTACCACGGCCACGTATTGGTACACGGGTGATGCCACAGTCCAGCTGGAATTTCCTCGATCAGGAATTACTGACCTGGTGGATGACGCGTGAGAACTTTGATGAGGTGATGGCGCATTTTATTGTTTTGCGCCGGGCGCTGGAGCCACAGGCTTGTGCTCTTGCGGCCATCTCAGCCACGCAGGAGCAAAAGCATCAGCTCTCTCTATATATGTCAGAGATGCGCCAGCTGCATAAGCGCTTTGACCGGGAACGCTGGATTACCGTCGATACACAGTTCCACCAGCTAATCTATGAAGCGGGAAAAAACCCTTTCCTGACTTCCTTTTCGAATTTGTTCAGTTCTGTCTACCAGAGTTATTTCCGGGCCATCACGGAGAATGAAGTTATCAGGCTGGAACATCATCAGCGCCTGACGGACGCAATCCTTGCAGGCAATGCGAAAGCCGCATTACAGGAATGCCAGCGTCTGTTACTTGCTGATGAGTGATCCCACGGACTGGCGTACAACCAGTTCCGGCGTCAGCACTAAAACCTGAGGCTCTGATTCAGGCTCTTGCAGACGATGTAATAATGCATCCACGGCCAGCTCCCCCAGAGAATCTTTCGGCTGATGGATGGTGGTTAACGGAGGCATCAGATATTGCGCCAGCTGAATGTCATCGTATCCCACGACAGCGACATCATCGGGCACGCGCAATCCGCGCTGATAAAGTGCCTGATAGACGCCCACGGCCATCGCATCATTGCTGGCAAAAACGGCATGAGGCGGTTCGGTCAACATCAGCAACTGCTCCATCGCCACCAGACCGCCGCCAAATTCAAAGTCACTGCTGACTTCATAACCCGGCAGGATCTCCAGCCCGGCTTTTTTCATGGCCTGACGATATCCGTTCAGCCGTTCCTGCGCCGTCGTTTTGTCCAGCGGGCCGGTAATGCAGGCAATACGGCTATATCCATGACGGATTAAATAGTCCGTCGCCATTTCTCCACCCAGCAACGCATTATCCTGAATCACATCGATTGAACCTTCAAACGGCGACCAGTCCATCATCACAATAGGTAATGAAGGATAACGGCTGATGGCATCTTTCGATGGCCGGTGATTTTCAGTACACATGATCAGTAACCCGTCGACGCGCTTTTGCAATAGCGTTTCCAGGCTGCGATTCATGCGTTCCGCGTCCCCGTCGGTGTTACAGAGGATCAGACTGTAGCCGCGTTCATAGCAACTACGCTCAACACCACGAACCACTTCGGAATAAAACGGGTTACTGCTGGCGGTCAGCAACATTCCGATGGTGCGGGTTTGATTGAGTTTAAGGCTTCGGGCTAACGCGGAAGGGGCATAGTTAAGTTGTTCAACAGCGGCATTCACTTTGTCGGCAATGGATTCGCTGACAAAGCGATTTTTATTGATGACATGAGAGACTGTAGAGGTTGAAACGCCCGCGAGGCGGGCGACATCTTTCATGGTGGCCAATCAGGCCTCCTGTTGAGCAAGAAAATCGTCGATTTCTTTACGCCACGGAACCGAGGGCTGCGCGCCAGGACGTGTTACGGCTATCGCGGCAGCGGCATGGGCAAAACGCACGGCGCTGTCCATGGCTTTGCCTTCAAGCAACGCAGTGACTAATGCACCGTTGAAGGTATCACCGGCGGCGATGGTATCCACTGCTTTGACGCTGAACCCGGCAACCTGCTTACCTTCACCGTTCTGGCTGAGCCATACACCTTTACTTCCCATCGTAATAATGACCGTCGCGATACCTTTATCATGCAATACGCGGGCGGCGCGTGTGGCGTCATCATTATTTTCGACTTTAATCCCCGTCAGCTTTTCAGCTTCGGTTTCGTTCGGGGTGATCATATCCACCCGCGCCAGCAATTCATCTGGTAGTTCACAGGCCGGTGCCGGATTAAGGATAACCTGCGTGTTATTGTCTTTAGCCAGCTTCGCCGCTGCAATAACCGTTTCCAGCGGAGATTCCAGCTGCATCAGCAAGGCTGAAGCGTCAATTACGTTTTGTTTGTAACGCTCAAGATAATCAGGCGTGACGGCTTTATTTGCCCCTGCATCGATACCAATGACATTCTCACCTTCCGCATTCACAAAAATCAGCGCTACGCCGGTGGTTGTCTCTTTAATGGCTTCGATAGGTTGCGTATTAATGTGGTCACTCGCCAGCTGCTTGCGAACACGCTCGCCAATATCGTCATCACCGACACAGGCAATAAATGAAATATCAGCGCCACTGCGACCGGCGGCGACCGCCTGGTTTGCACCTTTGCCGCCGAAAGCCACGGTGTATTGCTTACCGATTACGGTTTCACCCGGTTGCGGGAAATGGTTGATATTCAAAATATGGTCGGCATTGATACTGCCGAGAACCACCAGTTTGCCTGTCTTCACGTGTTGCTCCCTGAGTTAAATAGCGCCCCCTTAAGGAGGCGCGCAGATACAGCGTCAGTATTACGGCTGAGCAACCAGTTTCAAATCAACAGGGATAACCGCCGGAACTTTTTCGCCTTTCAGCACTTTATCTGCGGTTTGGACGCCGATTACGCCGATTTGTTCAGGGCGTTGTGCCACGGTAGCGCCCATTTTGCCGCCATTGACCGCTTTGATGCCGTCTTCTGTGCCGTCGAAACCGACAACCAGCACGTCAGTTTTACCGGCAGTCTGCAGGGCACGCAATGCGCCGAGTGCCATTTCATCATTCTGAGCAAAGACCGCCTGCACGTCCTGATGCGCAGTCAGCAGGTTTTGCATAACGTTCAGACCTTTGGTGCGGTCGAAGTCAGCAGGCTGGCTGGCGAGGATCTGGAAGTGGTGTTTTTCAGCGGCCTGAGCGAAACCTTTACCACGTTCGCGGGCAACAGACGTCCCGGCAATCCCTTCCAGTTCGATAACTTTCGCGTTATCGCCCAGTTTCTTAGCAATGTAATCACCCGCCATCTGGCCGCCAAAGGCGTTATCAGAAGCAACGTGGCTGGCTACAACGCCCTTGGTCGCCTGACGGTCAAGGGTGATCACCGGGATTTTCGCCTGATTTGCCATCGCGACGGCGTTACCTACCGCGTCAGAATCGGTCGGGTTGATGAGCATCAGCTTAGTGCCACGAACGGTCAGGTCCTGCACGTTGGCCAGTTCTTTCGCCGGGTTGTTCTGAGAATCAAGAACCACCAGGTTGTAGCCCAGTTTATCGGCTTCTTTTTGCGCGCCGTCTTTCATGGAAACGAAGAACGGGTTATTCAAAGTTGAAACGACCAGCGCAATGGTATCTTTCGCCAGAACGTTTGCACTGAAGGAAGCGGTGATCGCTGCGGCGGAAACCCAGACAGCCAGTTTTTTCATATTCATGGTCATAAGTCCTGTAGGAGAGTTTATTTGTTGCTTTTGTTATCCACCAGAACCGCCAGCAGAATGACGACTGCTTTTACGATCATCTGGTAGTAGGAAGAAACACCTAATAAGTTCAAACCGTTATTCAGGAAGCCAAGGATCAAAGCACCGATCAGGGTGCCGACAATACGTCCTTTCCCGCCGGAGAGGCTGGTTCCCCCTAATACCACAGCGGCAATCGCATCCAGCTCGTAACCGGTACCTGCGTTAGGCTGCGCAGAAGACAGACGCGCCACTTCGATGATGCTGGCCAGAGCCGCCAGCAATCCGCACAGGGAGTAGACGATTATTTTGACTTTATCGACACTGATACCTGACAGACGCGTGGCAGATTCATTACCGCCCAGTGCGTAGATATAACGCCCTAAGCGTGTGTGATGGAGCATGTACCAGGCGGCAATAAACACTACGGCCATCAGCCAGACCGGCGTCGGAATGCCCAGCGGACGTCCGATACCAAACCAGCCGAATACGTCTGCCACATCGTTAAAACCGGTGCTGATCGGGCTGCCGTTGGTATAAACCATCGTGATACCGCGCAGCAGTAACATCATGACCAGCGTGGCGATAAACGCCTGCACCTTGCCTTTAGCGACAATCAACCCCGTGACAGCGCCGACACCGGCACCCAGCGCCAGCGCGCCCGCCACAGCAACCAGCGCATTAACTTCCAGCCCGACAATTGAAGCGGCAACCGCACCGGTCAGCGCCAGCAAAGAGCCGACAGACAAATCGATGCCGGAAGTCAGAATAACCAGCGTCATGCCCACGGCCATAATGGCGTTGACCGACGTCTGCTGAAGAATATTGAACAGGTTATTAACCGTGAAGAAATTCGGGCTCATGGAGGAAACCACGGCAATCAACACCAGCAGCGCAATCAGAGACTTTTGCTCCAACAACCACTCTTTACTGATCCAGCGCTTTTTGGCTGGCAATGTCTGAGAACTCATATCTGATTACTCCTGCGTCACGCCGTATTGCTTGCCGACAGCGGCTGCCATCAGCACTTCTTGCGTTGCCTGTTCTATCGGGAATTCACCGCTCAAATGGCCTTCATGCATCACTAAAATCCGGTCGCTCATGCCGATGACTTCCGGCATTTCCGAGGAGACTATAATGATGCTCAGCCCTTCGCGCTTGAACTGGTTAATAAGCTGGTAAATCTCTTTTTTCGCGCCAACATCAACGCCGCGTGTCGGTTCGTCGAGGATCAGAACTTTTGGCCGCGTCATTAATCCGCGGGCAATCGCCACTTTTTGCTGATTCCCGCCGGAAAGCAGGCCAATGGTCTGCATCATTGAAGGCGTTTTGATATTGAAGAGACGGATGAAATCGCCCACAGCCTGTTGCTCATCGGCATGTTTCAAACGCCCGCCGCCGTGGCTGAAATAGCGCAACGCGGTCAGTGACATGTTTTCTTTCACTGACATCCCGAGCACCAAACCATCGCGCTTACGGTCTTCGGAAATGTAGACGATGCCGTTTGCCAGCCCGTCCTGCGGAGAATGTGTGACGATCTCGCGGCCATCCAGCGAAACGTAACCACTTTTACGTGGCAACGCGCCGTAGAGAATTTTCATCAGTTCAGTACGGCCCGCGCCCATCAGTCCGGACACGCCGAGGATTTCGCCGCTGTGAAGTTCAAAGCTGACATTATCCACGCCCGGACCGCATAAATTACGGACCTGCAAACGCAGTGCGCCGCGTTCGTGGTTTATGCGCGGGTACTGCTCTTCGAGACGACGGCCCACCATCATTTCGATCAGCGTATCTTCTTGCAGCTCGCTGACCGGACGTTCGGCAATAAACTGACCGTCGCGGAATACGGTGACGTCATCGCAAATCTCAAAAATCTCTTTCAGGCGGTGGGAGATATACACCACGCCACATCCGGCGGCTTTCAGTTCGCGAATGACGTTAAATAAAGAAGCCGTTTCGGTATCGGTGAGCGCATCCGTCGGCTCATCCATAATGATGACTTTGGATTCAAAGCTCAGCACTTTGGCGATCTCAACCATCTGCTGGTCGCCAATCGATAATTCACCAACCAGCCGGTCGCTTTTGTAACGCAGATTCAGACGCGCCAGCAGTTTATCGGCTTCGGCGTACATCTTCTTCCAGTTGATGCGCCCAAAGCCGTTGACGAACTCACGGCCAAGAAAGATGTTTTCAGCGATAGTCAGCTGTGGGATCAGGTTTAATTCCTGATGGATGATGCCAATCCCCGCTTCCTGAGAAGCTTTAGGGCCATTGAAGGTGGTTTCCTTGCCAAGAAACTGTACTGAGCCGGCATCTTTCTGGTAGATGCCGGTCAGCACTTTCATCATGGTGGACTTGCCCGCGCCGTTTTCTCCCACCAGCGCCATCACACGTCCCGGATAAACGCTGAGCGCCGCGCCGGAAAGTGCTTTTACGCCGGGAAAGGCTTTATCAATCCCTGTCAGTTTCAGCAAAGGTTGCATAAAGGCCTCAGAAGGTTACGCCGGCACACAGAATAACGTTCGCGTAAGGCGAACATTCCCCGCTGCGGATTACAGCCCGACTTTTTTCGCTTTGCGCTTTGAACGCCTCATGACTGACGTAATCCAAAGCAATGGTGTTTCCCTGGTGTTGTTCGAGTTGTGTCAATTGGGCGAGCAACGCTTCATGGAGTTGAGGATTTTTAGTGAGGATTTCCTCGGCGAGGATAGCCCGCTCAACCTGCATCTCGTGTGTCACTACCTCAAAGACTTGTAAAAAGGTGGGGACTCCCTGGGTTAGCGCCAGATCGATGCGTTGGCAAGCTGCTGGCACCGGAAGACCGGCATCGCCAATAACCAGCTGATCGGTATGACCTAACCGGGCAATAACATTTGAGATTTCGGCATTTAATAGCGGTGACTTCTTCATTGTTAACTCCTACAGCGAAACGTTTCGCTCACGGATGAGTTTATGAGACTCGCAGAACTTGGCAATGAAGATGTGATGGAATTGTGATCAACGTCGAAACGTTTCGCTGAACGTTTCGTAAAACGCAGATCAATTTGAGTTAGCGATTAAATAAAGGGAGAAGGCTGAAATAAAACAGGGCACCCGAAGGTGCCCTGTTCACAGCAGAATGGGAAATCAGATTTCCACCTGCGTACCAAGTTCTATCACACGGTTCGGCGGGATCTCAAACTGGTCCGGCGCGCGCAGGGCATTACGGCTCAGCGCCATAAACAGTTTGCCGCGGAAATACAGATACCACGGACGCTTGGTAAGGATCAGCGATTCGTGCGACATAAAGAATGAGGTTTCCATCATCCTGCATGGCAATCCCTCCAGACCACAGCGGTGGAAGACTTCTTCCACATTCGGCGTTTCTTTAAATCCGTAACTCGCGACCACGCGCCAGAATGTCGGAGAAAGCTGCTCAATGGTGACGCGCCGGACGTTATGCACATAAGGCGCATCTTCCGTTCGCAACGTCAGCAGGACAACTCGCTCATGTAACACTTTGTTGTGCTTGAGGTTATGCAGCAGCGCAAACGGGATCACGTTGATGGCGCGCGACATATAAACCGCAGTCCCCGGAACACGAACCGGCGGTGATTTCTCCAGTGATGCAATCATCGCTTCGAGAGAATTCCCGTGCTCGTTCATGCGGCGCATAAGACGAAAACGCTCGCTTTTCCAGGTGGTCATGACGATGAACATGCACAGACCCAGCGTCAGCGGCAGCCAGCCACCGGAGAACAGTTTCGTGGCGTTCGCAGCGAACAGCGGGATATCCATGAACAACAAGGCAATCAGCAAAAGCCCGACCAGGAACGGTTTCCAGTGCCAGTTTTTAAGCGCCACCGTGCAGGAAAGAATGCTGGTCAGCACCATGGTGCCGGTGACGGCAATACCATACGCCGCCGCCAGGTTACTCGAATGCTCAAAGCTGGCGATGACGATCACCACAGCAAAATACAGCAACCAGTTAATCGCAGGAATGTAGATCTGCCCCGCTTCCATTTCGGAGGTGTGAATGATGCGCATCGGCGGTAAATAGCCCAAACGCACAGCCTGACGGGTCAGGGAGAACACACCGGAGATAACAGCCTGAGACGCGATGATGGTCGCCAGCGTCGCCAGAATCAGTAAAGGAATCAGCGCCCAGTCGGGTGCCAGCAGGAAGAACGGGTTTTTGATCGACTCCGGGTTTTTCAGCAGCAACGCGCCCTGACCGAAGTAATTCAGCACCAGAGAAGGCAATACCACGGTAAACCAGGCCAGACGGATCGGGAATTTCCCGAAGTGCCCCATATCGGCATACAACGCTTCTACCCCTGTGATCGACAGAACGACCGCGCCGAGCGCCAGGAAGGAGAAGGATTTATGCTCAATAAAGAAGTTAACCGCCCACATCGGGTTCATGGCGCGCAGCACTTCCGGGTTCTGCATGATGCTGTTCACACCGAGAACCGCCAGCGACAGGAACCACAGCAACATTACCGGTGCAAAGAGTTTGCCCACAATGCCGGTGCCGTGCTTTTGAATAATGAAGAGCAACGTCAGGACAGTAATAGAAAGAGGGACGATATAAGGATCAAGGGCAGGCGCGGCGATTTCCAGACCTTCCATCGCGGAAAGCACTGAGATAGCCGGCGTGATGACCACTTCGCCATAGAAGAAGCTGCCCCCAATCAGGCCGAGGATCACCAGAACGGCGGTGGTACGTGCCGACGTATTTCTGCCAGCCAGAGACATCAGCGTAAGAATACCGCCTTCACCTGCGTTGTCTGCCCGCATCACGTAAGTGAGGTATTTGAGCGAAACAATGAGGATTAACATCCAGAAAATCAGAGAGAGAAAACCAAAAACGACGCTGGGTTCAACGTTGAAACCATAGTGACCAGAAAAGCACTCTCTTAAGGTATAGAGAGGACTGGTACCAATGTCGCCATAGACCACACCAATGGCGGCCAGGGTTACTGCTGGGAGTGACCGTTTATGTTCAGTGCTCATATTTCGTTTCTTTTTTGCTCGAACATCCGTAAGCGATGCGTGCGCTCAGTCTTATGATGCCCACTAAAAGGCGCACAGTATGCACGAATAAATCAGATTGCCTACCCTTAAATGTGCAGCTAAACCGCCATTCAGATGAACGCGGTCACAATTTTGATAATAGAAAATTTTTAGTAATCAACAAGCTATAGCGATAAAAATAAACGTGGCATATCGTCATAAGCCAGTACACTATTCAACAACTAAATGGAAACCGGAAGAGACAGTATGGCGCAATCCCCCCTTCTGGCAGAACGGATAGCCCGTCTTGCTAACGCATTAGAACATGGCCTGTACGAGAGGCAAGATGCCATACGCCTGTGCCTGCTGGCGGCCCTGTGCGGCGAGAGCGTTTTTCTGCTCGGCCCGCCCGGCATCGCGAAAAGCCTGATCGCCCGTCGCCTGAAATTTGCCTTCCGCCATGCGCGTGCTTTTGAATACCTGATGACGCGCTTTTCCACCCCGGAAGAAGTCTTTGGTCCGCTCTCGATTCAGGCCCTGAAAGATGAAGGCCGCTATCTGCGTCTGACCGAAGGTTATCTGCCGGAAGCGGAAATTGTCTTCCTTGATGAGATCTGGAAAGCGGGTCCCGCCATCCTTAATACCTTGCTGACGGCCATCAACGAACGCCGTTTCCGTAATGGCGAGCGCGAAGAACCGATTCCGCTGCGTTTGCTGGTCAGCGCTTCCAACGAATTGCCTGAAGCCGACGGCGGCCTGGAAGCATTGTATGACCGCATGCTGATTCGCCTGTGGCTGGATAAAGTGCAGGATAAGCAGAATTTCCGCTTACTGCTAACCAGCCGTAACAATGAAAGCACCAATCCGGTGGCGGAATCCCTGAGTATCAGCGATGAAGAATACCAACAATGGCAGCCGGAGATCGATAAAGTCAATCTTTCAGACAGTTGCTTTGAACTGGTGTTTCAGCTTCGCCAGCGCCTTGATGCACTCGACACGGCGCCTTATGTTTCTGACCGTCGCTGGAAAAAAGCACTCCGCCTGTTGCAGGCCTGCGCCTTCTTCAGCGGCCGGAATACTATCACCCCGATAGATCTGATTCTGCTGAAAGATTGCCTCTGGCATGACCTGAATACCTATCAGCTGCTGCAAACCCAAATAGAGCAACTGATCACTGAACAGGCTTATCAGCAGCAAACCTTGCTGATGAAAATCCAGCAACTCAATCAGCAATGGATGCAATACCAGCAGCAACAAAGCTCACGCCAGTCGATTAAGCTGAGCAAAAAAGCCGGTATTTTCAGCCGTAAGCCACAATACAGCCTGCCGGATGCGCTCGTTGCCAGCGGAGTGACGCTATTACTGCAAACGCCTTTGCATCTGCACGAGATTAAAGTCACGCATCTGCTTTTTGAACGCAGCGTTCTTGAAGAGTGGATAAATAAAGGTGGTGTTCTGAAAGCCAAACTTAACGGGATTGGTTTTGTTCAAACGATTGATGCCGAAATCGATGATAAGCAGCAATTGCTGGTGCTGGATGTCAGCCGCCAAAGTACGCCGCTGACGCTGCCGGGCAACGAGCACATCGCGGTGCCGGACGAAATGAAAAATACGCTGAATGACCTGACTGCAAAACTCGCTCAGCAAAGACATGAGTTCGGCCAGCAGCAGAACTGCCTGTTTGTTCCCGCGGCGTGGATGGCAAAGATTGAAGCCAGCCTGTTACAGGTTTCTGAACAGCTGCGCCTCCAGCAACAAACCTTCAGCGGCCACTGATCGTGTTTACCCTGGAATCACTGGATCTTCTGCTGGCCATCAGCGAAGGGGAACTGATTGAGGAACTGATCGTCGGGTTACTGGCCGCGCCAGCCCTGGCAGTTTTCTTCGAGAAGTTTCCGCGGCTCAAACGCGCTCTGACCCGGGATCTTCCTGAGTGGAAATTACGCCTGCGTCAGAGGATCCACGAAACCCCGGTGCCCCCGGATCTGGCAAAAGAGTTTTATCTCTATCAGCATTGTCAGCAAACTGATGCCGTGGCGTTTCAGTCAGAGCTGGGCTCCCTGCTTGATGAGCTGGCGCGGCTGAATTCACCGTTTGCGACCGAAGCCCGTACTTTACGGGACAATAATGAAACCTCCCGCACGGCGCAAACCGGTAACAGCTTTCAGACCTTATTCCTCCAGCGCTGGCGCCTGAACCTGACATTCCAGACGGTGAACGTTCATCATCAGTTGCTCGAACAGGAGCAGGAACAGCTTCAGGAAGAATTGCTACAACGTCTCGAGCTGAGCAGCGAGTTGTCTCCTTTATTAGCAGAGAACGATACCGCCGCAGGCCGGTTGTGGGACATGAGTAAAGGAAAGCGTCTTCGAGGCGATATCCAGTCGCTGGCACGTTTTGGCGCTTTCCTCCAGCAGCAGCCGGAACTGATGAAACTGGCAGAACAGCTCGGGCGCAGCCAGACGGTGAAAACGAGCCCGCATGAAGATGCCAAAATGGAAACGCACCGGCTGATGGTTCGCGAGCCGGCGACGGTGCCGGAAGAAGTGAATGGCATTCATCAGAGCGATGACATTTTGCGTCTGATGCCCACCGAGCTGGGCACTCTGGGCATCCCTGAACTGGAATATGAATTTTACCGGCGTCTGCTGGAAAAACGCCTGATGACCTACCGGCTGCAAGGCGACGTCTGGTGCGAAAAAGTCGTAAAACGTCCGGTGGTCTATCAGCAGCAGGAGCCACAGCCGCGTGGCCCATTTGTGGTCTGCGTGGACACGTCAGGTTCGATGGGCGGCTTCAATGAGCAATGTGCGAAAGCATTCTGCCTGGCGCTGCTGAAAATCGCGCTCGCCGATAACCGTAAGTGTTACATCATGCTGTTTGCCAGCGAAGTGATCCATTACGAGCTGACTTCTGCAGGCGGGCTGGATCAGGCGTTACGCTTTCTCGGGCAGCATTTCCGCGGCGGTACCGATCTGGCCGCCTGCCTCAATGCCACGCTGGACAAACTGGCCTCTCCGCAATGGCACGACGCAGATGCGGTCGTCATCTCAGATTTTATTGCCCAGCGCTTACCCGATGAGGTGCAGAGAAAAGTAAAATTGCTGCAACGGGAAAAACAGCACCGTTTCCACGCGCTGGCAATGTCACACTACGGAAAGCCCGGAATCCTGCGCATATTCGATCATATCTGGCGCTTTGATACCGGCGTTAAAAGCCGCGTTCAGCGACGCTGGCAGAGAAATTAAGCTTAAAGAGAAAGAAAACCATGACTGAAATCTATCAGCTCGACGAGCTGGATCGCGGGATTCTGAACGCGTTGATGGAAAATGCCCGCACACCTTACGCTGAGCTGGCTAAAGTGTTTACCGTCAGCCCGGGAACCATTCACGTACGCGTCGAGAAGATGAAGCAGGCAGGCATCATTACTGGCGCACATATCACCGTGAATCCAAAGCAGCTGGGTTATGACGTTTGCTGCTTTATTGGCATAATTCTCAAAAGTGCCAAGGATTATCCGTCCGCGCTGAAAAAGCTCGAGAGTATAGAAGAAGTGGTGGAAGCCTATTACACCACCGGCCATTACAGCATCTTCATTAAGATCATGTGCCGCTCCATTGATTCCCTCCAGCACGTACTTATCAACAAGATCCAGACCATTGACGAGATCCAGTCTACGGAAACCCTGATCTCCCTGCAGAACCCCATAACACGGACTATCCAGCCCTGAACATCCATTTCTATACCCCTATTATCCACAGGTAGATCCCAGCTCATTCACAGCGTACAATAGCCTCCTTTTCTCGGGTTGAGAGCACAATGGCAGACATTACCCTGATCAGTGGCAGTACGCTTGGCAGCGCCGAATATGTGGCAGAACACGTGGCAGAGAAACTGGAAGAAGCCGGTTTTTCTACCGAGATGTTTCATGGCCCGGAGCTGTATGAAGTCCCGCAGGACGGGATCTGGCTGATGGTGTGTTCAACACACGGTGCGGGTGAACTGCCTGACAATTTGCAGCCCTTTTTGGAACAGCTGGAAGATCAGCAACCCGATCTGTCCAAAGTGCGTTTTGGTGCCTTAGGTTTAGGCAGCAGCGAATATGACACCTTCTGTGGTGCGATCGGCGCTTTGGATCGGAAACTGACCTCATTAGGGGCTAAACGGATCGGTGATCGTCTTGAGATCGACGTGACTCAACACGAAATTCCTGAAGATCCCGCTGAGGTTTGGGTCCTTAACTGGATTAATTTGATCAAATAAGTGTAAATTTCAGGCGATCAGATGTGGATAACTATGCTTAAAAGCAGGGTAAAACCCGTAGTTATCCCTATAACAACTCCTGTACTCTTTTCATGCTGTGCATAACTCTCAATTCTGATCCCAGCTTATACTGGCCAGGATCACCGATCATTCACAGCATTGGATCCTTCTTAGCATCTTGATCTTCTTAAACAAAAGAGACTTATGCACAGAGGATCGCGATCCTAATAGAAGTATTAATAAGAGATCTTTAAATAAAAAAGATCTTCTTTTAATTAGTGAAGATCCCCGGGGACTTGTGGAACCTCTAAACTTGAGTAGAATCCCTCCTCCCAACGCCATACAAAGAAAGTTCGCTTGAACGCCGAGGTGCAGTCGCATGTTTTATCCGGATCAATTTGACGTCATCATCATAGGTGGTGGTCATGCAGGTACTGAAGCCGCCATGGCTTCTGCACGCATGGGACGTCAGACCTTATTATTAACCCACAATATCGACACGCTCGGACAAATGTCGTGTAACCCGGCGATTGGCGGGATCGGGAAGGGACATCTGGTTAAAGAAGTGGACGCACTGGGCGGACTGATGGCCACTGCTATCGATCATGCGGGCATTCAGTTTAGGATACTAAACGCAAGCAAAGGCCCTGCCGTAAGGGCAACCCGTGCTCAGGCAGACCGCGTGCTTTACCGCCAGGCTGTCCGTACTGCGCTAGAAAATCAGCCGAACCTGATGATCTTCCAGCAACCCGTTGAAGACCTGATCGTCGAAAACGATCGTGTCGTGGGTGCTGTGACCAAAATGGGGCTTAAATTCCGCGCTAAGGCCGTTGTGCTGACCGTCGGGACTTTCCTGGACGGGAAGATCCATATCGGTCTGGAGAACTACAGCGGCGGCCGTGCAGGGGATCCTCCTGCGATCTCTTTGTCACAGCGTTTGCGTGAATTGCCATTACGCGTAAACCGTCTGAAAACCGGTACACCGCCGCGTATTGATGCACGCTCCATTGATTTCAGTGTTCTTGCGCAACAACACGGCGATAATCCGGCGCCGGTATTCTCGTTCATGGGGAACGTGTCGCAGCATCCGCGCCAGATCCCATGCTACATGACCTACACCAACGAAAAAACGCATGATGTGATCCGCAATAATCTGGATCGCAGCCCGATGTATGCCGGGATCATCGAAGGGATCGGCCCGCGTTATTGCCCGTCGATCGAAGATAAAGTCATGCGTTTTGCCGATCGAAATTCTCATCAGATCTTCCTTGAACCGGAAGGCCTGACCAGCAATGAAGTCTATCCAAACGGAATTTCGACCAGCCTGCCATTTGACGTTCAGATGCAAATCGTCCGCTCAATGCAGGGGATGGAAAATGCGGTGATCGTTCGTCCTGGCTACGCTATCGAATACGATTTCTTCGATCCTCGTGATTTGAAACCGACGCTGGAAAGCAAATTTATCGCCGGTCTGTTCTTTGCCGGGCAAATTAACGGCACCACCGGTTACGAAGAAGCTGCCGCACAGGGCCTGCTGGCCGGTATGAATGCCGCACGCAGCGCCAGCGAACAAGAAGGCTGGGCACCACGTCGCGATCAGGCTTACCTTGGCGTTCTGGTTGACGATTTGTGCACACTGGGCACCAAAGAACCCTACCGTATGTTTACGTCTCGTGCTGAATATCGTCTGATGCTACGCGAAGACAATGCCGATTTACGTCTGACTGAAAAAGGCCGTGAACTCGGTCTGGTTGATGACGCCCGCTGGGCACGTTTCAACCAGAAGCTGGAAATGATTGAACAAGAACGTCAGCGCCTGCGTGGGATCTGGGTCAATCCTCACCACGCTCAGGTTGAAGAGATTAACGCGCATCTTTCTGCACCGCTTTCGAAAGAAGCCAGCGCCGAAGAGTTGCTGCGTCGTCCTGAGATGACTTACGAACTGATCACGCGTCTCTCTCCGTTTGCCCCGGCAGTTCCTGATGTCCAGGCGGCAGAACAGGTTGAGATTCAGATTAAGTACGAAGGCTATATCGCCCGTCAGCAGGAAGAGATCGAAAAACAACAGCGCAACGAAAACACTGTGTTGCCTGTCGATCTTGATTACCGCCAGGTGAACGGTCTGTCGAACGAAGTGATTGCCAAGCTCAACGATCACAAACCGACATCTATCGGTCAGGCTTCGAGGATCTCCGGCATTACACCGGCTGCGATCTCCATTTTGCTGATCTGGCTTAAAAAACAGGGCTTACTGCGCCGCAGTGCCTGAACCACATCTTTAATGACCGCTCTTTAAACTCGAAGAGCGGTCAATTCTTGCTTTTCCCACTTTTCTGGCTGTTTTATCATTTCTAAACCGGGCTGTTACCGGCATATCGACTCTGTCTGAGGATTTCACTGTGCAAAAGAAACTGGACTCGCTGCTTGCTGCGGCAGGAATAGCGTTACCCGATCAGCAAAAACATCAACTGATTGGCTATGTCGAACTGCTGCATAAGTGGAACAAGGCTTACAACCTGACTTCTGTCCGTGACCCGATGCAGATGCTGGTGCGCCATATTATGGACAGCATTGTGGTGAACGAACATTTGCAAGGCAGCCGTTTCATTGATGTGGGAACCGGTCCTGGCCTGCCAGGCATTCCGCTCGCCATTGTCCGCCCTGATTCACATTTCACGCTGCTGGACAGCCTGGGTAAACGCGTACGCTTCCTGCGTCAGGTTCAGCATGAGCTGGGTCTGAAGAACATCGAGCCGGTACAAAGCCGCGTTGAAGAGTTTGAGCCAGAGCCACCCTTTGATGGCGTGATCAGCCGTGCATTTGCCTCGTTGCAGGATATGTTGTCATGGTGCCACCATCTTCCTCAGAAAGGGCAGGGGCGTTTTTATGCCCTGAAAGGCGTGCGTCCTGATGATGAGCTCAACGTGCTGCCGGAAGGTATCACTCTGGAAAACGTCATAAAATTGCAGGTCCCGGAACTTGACGGAGAACGTCATCTGGTAATTCTGACTGCAAACTAAAGTTGAGTTTTATCAAATAATCCTTAAAAAACGTGTGTGTTATCAGAGTTAAAATGAGCAGGCTAATTAAATAGCGTCAACGGCCTGTCAATTACTGATTTTTTACACACTGATAGCATTTCAGTGATGTTTTTATTTTAATCCAGGACGTAATAGTCACTTTTGAAATTGAACAATCGGCAACCTGCTGATATTCAACTTGTAATGAAAATGTTGTTATTTGTTGGGTTGTTGTATCAATAAATCGTGCCTATTTTTAAATAAGATTGATTATCAAACATGAGATTATTAACGATCTGATTTATATAGCTTTTAAAAGGCCTGATTAGCTAAAGACATTCAAACAACGCAAGGTATATAAAGAGGTCTGGGTTAATTATGTGATCCAGTGCACGCTTCTTTGTCAGGTGATGAAATAACCGAAGCAAAGTAAAAAGGGCAAATTCAGCTATAGTTTGGTGGTCAAAATAGTGATGAAGCGGAAAATTTAAATAATTGTTCACCTTTTCGCTACTTATCCATTGAATTCGTTCCAGTGCACCGTATAATTTGCTCGGTTTTTGCTGCTTGACTCAAAACAGTAAAGGCAGTGATATACGGCCTTCAGAATACCTCCAGCTAGGTACTTGATACGGAGAGAACAAACGTCATGTCTGTATCCGGTATTTTACACAGTGCCAATAGTGTGAAGGTTGCCAGAAAGCTGTTAATACTGCAGTTATTGACCTTTGTTCTGCTCAGTGCTGTATTTGGCTTTAAAAGCCTGGAATGGACCACATCGGCCCTTATGGGTGGTTTGGCCGCCTGGGTGCCAAATGTACTGTTTATGCTGTTTGCATGGCGCCACCAGGCGCAAACAACGGTCTCTGGACGGGTTGCCTGGTCCTTTGCTATCGGGGAAGCGCTGAAGGTTCTGGTTACGGTGATCTTAATGATTGTCGCACTTGGCCTGTTTAAGGCGGCTTTTGCTCCGTTGGGGTTGGCCTATTTATCGGTGTTGATGACTCAGATTTTGGCACCGGCCGTCATTAACAGTTACCGTACTTAACTACTAAAGGGTAAGAGGCATCATGTCTGCATCAGGAGAAATCTCTACTCCACAAGAGTATATCGGTCACCATCTGACTCAGCTTCAGATCGGGACGGGATTCTGGTCGATTAACATCGATTCGATGTTTTTCTCCGTGTTCCTCGGAGTACTCTTTCTGGTTATTTTCCATCGCGTAGCCAAAAACGCCACCAGCGGTGTTCCGGGTAAGCTGCAAACTGCAGTTGAACTGGTCGTTGGTTTCGTCGACAGCAGCGTGCGTGACATGTATCACGGCAAAAGCAAAGTGATTGCACCTCTCGCGCTGACCGTCTTCGTCTGGGTGTTTATGATGAACCTGATGGATTTGCTGCCAATCGATTTGCTGCCGTACATCGGTGAACACATCTTTGGTCTGCCAGCGCTGCGTGTGGTTCCAACGGCTGACGTGAACATCACGTTATCCATGGCACTTGGCGTATTCATTCTGATTCTTTTCTATAGCATTAAGATGAAAGGCTTTGGCGGTTTCATTAAAGAACTGACAATGCAGCCATTCAATCATCCGGTTTTCATTCCAATTAACCTGATTCTTGAAGGTGTCAGCCTGCTGTCTAAACCAGTTTCACTGGGTCTGCGACTGTTTGGCAATATGTATGCGGGTGAGTTGATCTTCATCCTTATTGCTGGCCTGTTGCCGTGGTGGTCACAGTGGATCCTGAATGTGCCTTGGGCCATTTTCCACATCCTGATCATTACGCTACAAGCCTTTATTTTCATGGTTCTGACGATTGTCTATCTCTCGATGGCATCTGAAAAACACTGATTTTCTTTCAACACTACTGCGTTTTAACTGAAACAAACTGGAGACTGTCATGGAAAACCTGAGTATGGATCTGCTGTACATGGCTGCCGCTGTGATGATGGGCCTGGCGGCAATCGGTGCTGCGATCGGTATCGGCATCTTGGGTGGTAAATTCTTGGAAGGTGCTGCACGTCAGCCTGACCTGATCCCTCTGTTGCGTACACAGTTCTTTATCGTTATGGGTCTGGTCGATGCAATCCCAATGATTGCTGTTGGTCTGGGTCTGTACGTGATGTTTGCTGTCGCCTAACACTGAGTTCGCTCAGCGTTAAACGAACTACATCAAATATTTCACTTTGAAAGAGGCATTGTGCTGTGAATCTTAACGCAACAATCCTCGGCCAGGCTATCGCGTTTGTCCTGTTTGTCGTGTTCTGTATGAAGTACGTATGGCCGCCAATTATGGCTGCCATCGAAAAACGTCAGAAAGAGATTTCTGAAGGTTTATCTTCTGCAGAACGTGCAAAAAAAGAACTGGATTTAGCGCAAGCCGATGCGACCGACCAACTGAAGAAAGCCAAAGCTGAAGCTCAGGTAATCATCGACCAGGCGAACAAGCGTAAAGCACAGATCGTCGACGAAGCGAAGACCGAAGCCGAGCAGGAACGTAACAAGATCGTAGCGCAAGCTAAGGCAGAGATTGACGCCGAACGCCAACGCGCCCGCGAAGAGTTGCGTAAACAGGTCGGGATTTTGGCCATTGCTGGCGCCGAGAAGATCATCGAACGTTCCGTGGATGAAGCTGCTAACAGCGACATCGTTGATAAACTGGTCGCTGAACTGTAAGGAGGGAGGGGCTGATGTCTGAATTTGTAACTGTAGCTCGCCCCTACGCCAAAGCAGCTTTTGACTTTGCCGTTGAGCACCAAAGCTTAGATCGCTGGCAGTCCATGTTAGCGTTCACGGCTGAAGTCACGCGCAATGAACAGATTGAAGAACTGCTTTCCGGTGCTAGCGCGCCAGAAACTTTGTCTAAAACGTTTATTGCCGTATGTGGTGAACAACTCGACGACGCAGGCCAGAACCTGATTAAGGTAATGGCCGAAAATGGACGTTTACGCGTTCTTCCTGAAGTGTTGCAGCAGTTCATCGAACTGCGCGCCTCACTGGAGGCGATTGCTGAAGTTGATGTGACCTCAGCAAATCCACTGACGGAAGAACAGCAGGCAAAAATTGCTGCTGCGATGGAAAAACGTCTGTCTCGCAAAGTTAAGCTGAATTGCAAAATTGACAAGTCTGTTCTTGCCGGTGTCATTATCCGTGCAGGTGATATGGTGATTGATGGCAGCGTTCGCAGTCGTCTTGAACGCCTGGCAGACGTCTTGCAGTCTTAAGGGGACTGGAGCATGCAACTGAATTCCACCGAAATCAGCGAACTGATAAAGCAGCGCATTGCTCAGTTCAATGTAGTGAGCGAAGCTCACAATGAAGGTACTATCGTTTCCGTCAGTGACGGGATCATCCGCGTGCACGGCCTGGCCGATGTCATGCAAGGCGAAATGATTGCGCTGCCGGGTAACCGCTACGCTATCGCCCTGAACCTGGAGCGCGACTCTGTAGGTGCCGTTGTCATGGGCCCTTACGCTGACCTCGCCGAAGGTATGAAAGTAAAATGTACTGGCCGTATCCTGGAAGTTCCCGTTGGCCGTGGCCTGCTGGGCCGCGTTGTTAACACCCTGGGTGCGCCAATTGACGGTAAAGGTCCGGTAGAGCACGACGGCTTCTCAGCTGTTGAAGCAATCGCACCGGGCGTTATCGAACGCCAATCCGTAGACCAGCCTGTGCAGACAGGTTATAAGTCCGTTGACGCCATGATCCCAATCGGTCGTGGTCAGCGTGAACTGGTCATCGGTGACCGTCAAACCGGTAAAACTGCTCTGGCCATTGATGCGATCATCAACCAGCGCGATTCCGGCATCAAATGTATCTATGTGGCTATCGGCCAGAAAGCGTCCACCATTTCTAACGTGGTTCGTAAACTGGAAGAGCACGGCGCACTGGCAAACACCATCGTTGTTGTTGCAACTGCATCAGAATCTGCTGCACTGCAATACCTGGCACCGTACTCCGGTTGCGCAATGGGTGAATACTTCCGTGACCGCGGCGAAGACGCACTGATCGTTTATGATGACCTGTCTAAACAGGCTGTTGCTTACCGTCAGATTTCCCTGCTGCTTCGTCGTCCACCAGGTCGTGAAGCTTACCCAGGCGACGTTTTCTATCTCCACTCCCGTCTGCTGGAACGTGCTGCGCGTGTAAACGCCGATTACGTTGAAGCATTCACTAAGGGTGAAGTGAAAGGCAAAACGGGTTCCCTGACTGCGCTTCCAATCATTGAAACGCAAGCAGGCGACGTTTCCGCGTTCGTTCCGACTAACGTAATTTCGATTACCGATGGTCAGATCTTCCTGGAATCAAACCTGTTCAACGCCGGTATTCGTCCTGCGGTTAACCCGGGTATTTCGGTATCCCGTGTTGGTGGTGCTGCTCAGACTAAGATCATGAAAAAACTGTCCGGTGGTATTCGTACCGCTCTGGCACAGTACCGTGAACTGGCTGCGTTCTCGCAGTTCGCATCTGATCTGGATGAGGCAACCCGTAAACAGCTGAATCACGGTCAGAAAGTGACTGAGTTGCTGAAACAGAAACAATACGCTCCGATGTCCATCGTTGCGCAGTCTCTGATCATCTTCGCAGCAGAACGTGGTTATCTGGAAGACGTTGAGTTGTCCAAAGTCGGTAGCTTCGAAGCGGCACTGTTGGCTTATGCTGACCGTGAGCACGGCGAGCTTCTGCAGCAAATCAACCAAACTGGTGCGTACAACGATGAGATCGAGGGGAAATTCAAAAATATCCTCGATACCTTCAAAGCAACCCAGTCCTGGTAATACTAAACGGCCCTGCTGCCCTGCTTTTAGCAGATAAGCAGCAGGCCGTTTGGTCATGAGGAGAAGCAGAGATGGCCGGCGGAAAAGAGATACGTAGTAAGATCGGCAGCGTGCAGAACACGCAAAAGATCACTAAAGCGATGGAAATGGTCGCCGCCTCCAAAATGCGTAAAACGCAGGATCGCATGGCGGCCAGCCGTCCTTATGCAGAAACCATTCGTGAAGTGATTGGTCACCTCGCGCTCGGGAATCTGGAATACAAGCACCCTTACCTGGATGAGCGTGAAGTTAAACGCGTCGGGTATCTGGTGGTGTCTACCGACCGTGGTCTTTGTGGTGGTCTGAACATTAACTTGTTCAAAAAACTGCTCACAGAGATGAAAGATTGGTCCGCGAAAGGCGTTGAGGTTGACTTAGCCCTGATCGGTTCCAAAGCAGCTTCTTTCTTCGGATCCGTTGGGGGCAACGTTGTTGCTCAGGTGACTGGCATGGGGGATAACCCTTCCCTGTCAGAGCTGATCGGACCGGTGAAAGTGATGTTGCAAGCTTTCGACGAAGGTCGTTTAGACAAGTTATGCGTTGTTAGCAATAAATTCGTCAATACCATGTCTCAGGAACCACGCATCGTTCAGTTGTTGCCTCTGCCACCGGCAGAAGACGGCGAACTGGCGAAGAAATCCTGGGATTACCTGTATGAGCCAGACCCTAAAGCACTGCTGGATACCCTCCTGCGCCGCTATGTGGAATCTCAGGTTTATCAGGGCGTCGTAGAAAACCTGGCCAGCGAACAGGCCGCGCGAATGGTAGCGATGAAAGCCGCAACCGATAACGGCGGCAGCCTGATCAAAGAGCTGCAGTTGGTATACAACAAAGCTCGTCAGGCCAGCATCACTCAGGAACTCACCGAGATCGTCGGGGGAGCCTCCGCGGTTTAAGCTAGGTTTACGAATTACGTAGAGGATTCAAGATGGCTACTGGAAAGATTATCCAGGTAATCGGCGCCGTGGTGGACGTCGAGTTCCCTCAGGATGCGGTACCGAACGTGTACCATGCTCTTGAGGTAGAAAACGGTACCTCCAAGCTGGTGCTGGAAGTTCAGCAACAGTTAGGCGGCGGCGTTGTTCGTTGTATCGCAATGGGTACATCAGATGGCTTGCGTCGCGGTCTGAAAGTGAACAACCTGGAACACCCAATTGAAGTTCCGGTGGGTGTTGCAACACTGGGTCGTATCATGAACGTATTGGGTGAACCAATCGACATGAAAGGTGAAATCGGCGAAGAAGAACGTCGTGCAATTCACCGTGCTGCGCCTTCTTATGAAGAGCTGGCAAACTCCCAGGAATTGCTGGAAACCGGTATCAAAGTTATGGACCTGATGTGCCCGTTCGCTAAGGGCGGTAAAGTCGGTCTGTTCGGTGGTGCGGGTGTAGGTAAAACTGTAAACATGATGGAGCTGATCCGTAACATCGCGATCGAGCACTCCGGTTATTCTGTGTTTGCAGGTGTGGGTGAACGTACTCGTGAGGGTAACGACTTCTACCACGAAATGACCGAATCCAACGTTATCGACAAAGTTTCCCTGGTCTATGGTCAGATGAATGAGCCACCAGGTAACCGTCTGCGCGTTGCACTGACCGGCCTGACCATGGCGGAGAAATTCCGTGATGAAGGTCGTGACGTACTGCTGTTTGTTGACAACATTTACCGTTACACCCTGGCCGGTACCGAAGTGTCTGCACTTCTGGGCCGTATGCCATCAGCGGTAGGTTATCAGCCAACGCTGGCGGAAGAGATGGGCGCTCTGCAAGAACGTATCACCTCTACTAAAAGTGGTTCTATCACCTCCGTACAGGCCGTTTACGTCCCTGCGGATGACTTGACTGACCCATCTCCAGCCACCACCTTTGCTCACTTAGATGCAACCGTGGTACTGAGCCGTCAGATCGCGTCTCTGGGTATCTACCCGGCGGTTGACCCACTGGATTCCACCAGCCGTCAGCTGGATCCACTGGTTGTTGGTCAGGAACACTATGATGTGGCTCGTGGCGTGCAGTCTATTCTGCAACGTTACAAGGAACTGAAAGATATCATCGCGATCCTGGGTATGGATGAGTTGTCAGAAGATGACAAACTGGCCGTATCCCGTGCGCGTAAGATCGAACGCTTCCTGTCCCAGCCATTCTTCGTGGCCGAAGTCTTCACCGGTTCTCCGGGCAAGTTCGTATCGCTGAAAGATACCATTCGTGGTTTCAAAGGCATTATGGACGGCGACTACGATCACCTGCCAGAGCAAGCGTTCTACATGGTCGGCACCATTGAAGAAGCAGTGGAAAAAGCCAAGAAACTGTAACGCTAGTTTGTTGTGAGAGAGGATGACATGGCTGAAAAAGCTTACCATCTGGATGTTGTCAGTGCGGAAAAACGTATGTTTGCCGGCATGGTACAGAAAATCCAGGTGACGGGTAGCGAAGGCGAACTGGGTATTTTCCCGGGGCATGCTCCGCTGCTCACCGCCATCAAGCCTGGCATGGTGCGCATTGTTAAAGAACACGGTGAAGAAGAGTATATCTATCTTTCCGGTGGCATCCTTGAGGTGCAGCCGAATGCAACGACCGTGTTGGCTGATACTGCAATCCGTGGGCAAGACCTCGACGAAGCGCGCGCGCTTGAAGCTAAGCGCAAAGCGGAAGAACACATTAGTGGTTCTCACGGCGACGTTGATTACGCTCAGGCGTCAGCGGAACTGGCTAAGGCGATCGCGAAACTTCGCGTTATCGAACTGACCAGAAAAGCGATGTAACAACATCATTGAGAAAAGCGACCTTCGGGTCGCTTTTTTTTTACCTTTAAAAAAGGGTGTTTTTCAGCATTTTCCCCAAGGCTAATTTTGGCTTTTGGTGGAATACTTGCGTGATTAATGGACGTATTACCCTCAGTTTTTTTGTTATAGTCTATATCGTGTTCAACCCTTGCGGGCTGTGGCTTACAGGCGGTTTTTGACGCGAAATATGTAGTAATTCGTTCATATAACGGGTTACTTTTGTCACTCAAATTGGATTTGTCAGGTCATCTATGTCAAACAGCGCACTGAGTGTGGTGATCCTTGCCGCGGGCAAGGGAACACGCATGTATTCCAACCTCCCTAAAGTTCTTCATACATTGGCGGGCAAGCCAATGGTTCAACACGTCATTGATGCGGCCACGCAAGTGGGTGCCAGAAACGTGCATCTGGTCTATGGCCACGGTGGCGATCTACTGAAGAAAACGCTGGCTGGCAGTGAACTGAACTGGGTATTACAGGCTGAACAGCTGGGTACCGGACATGCAATGCAACAGGCTGCGCCTTTCTTTGCGGATGACGAAGATGTCCTAATGCTTTACGGCGATGTTCCGCTGATTTCGGTCGAAACGCTGGATAAGTTGCTGAAAGCTAAGCCTGAAGGTGGTATCGGTTTGCTGACCGTCGTGCTGGATAATCCAACCGGCTATGGCCGCATTGTGCGTGAAAATGGCATTGTGACCGGCATCATTGAGCAGAAAGATGCGAATGCTGAGCAGCTTAAAATCCAGGAAATTAACACCGGTATTCTGGTGGCCAACGGCGCATCGTTCAAACGCTGGCTCGGTCAGCTGAACAACAATAATGCGCAGGGCGAGTATTACATTACCGACATCATCGCGATGGCACATGCGGAAGGCAATCTGATCGCCACCGTTCATCCGGCGCGCGACAGCGAAGTTGATGGCGTGAATAACCGCCTGCAACTTTCCCGCCTTGAGCGCGTATATCAGACCGAACAGGCCGAACGCCTGCTTCTGGAAGGCGTAATGCTGATGGATCCGGCGCGCTTTGATCTCCGTGGCGAGTTGTCTCATGGGATTGATGTGGTAATCGACACCAACGTCATTATCGAAGGCCACATTAAACTGGGCGATCGCGTGAAAATCGGTGCGGGTTGCGTGCTGAAGAATTGCGTGATCGGCGATGACTGCGAAATCAGCCCTTACAGCGTATTCGAAGATGCGGTGCTGGAAAGCGGTTGTACCGTCGGACCTTTCGCCCGTCTGCGTCCGGGTGCCGAACTGGCTGAAGGCGCTCATGTGGGTAACTTCGTCGAAATCAAAAAAGCGCGCCTGGGGAAAGGTTCGAAAGCAGGACATCTATCCTATCTTGGCGACGCTGAAATTGGCGACAACGTGAATATCGGCGCGGGGACGATTACCTGCAACTATGACGGCGTGAACAAAAGCAAAACGATTATCGGCAATGACGTCTTTGTCGGATCGGATACCCAACTGATTGCGCCGGTCACCGTGGGCAATAACGTCACCATCGCTGCCGGAACAACCGTCACGCGCGATGTGCCGGATAACGGTTTGCTGCTGAGCCGCGTTCCGCAGGTACATAAGCCGGGCTGGCAAAAACCTGTGAAGAAAAAATAAGCTACCCTGAAACGTAGTGCGTCAGGCGCAGAAATTTGCGCCTGATTTCTTTCTGTCGCTTTGTATTTTGGTCTGCATTTTTATCCGAATGCAGACCAAAACATAATAATCCCCAACTTCTACAAGGCTCGGGGAACCGTACGTACACCGGAAAACGGGGCGTGTGGATAAATCAGGTCAGGCATCAAAAAAGGTCCCGAAAGACCTTCAATAGGAATAAAACTGATGTGTGGAATTGTAGGCGCAGTAGCGCAACGCGATATTGCTGAGATTCTGTTGGAAGGTTTACGCCGTCTGGAATACCGCGGTTATGACTCAGCGGGTCTGGCCGTGATTGATGCAGACGGAAAAATGGGGCGCCTGCGTCGTCTGGGCAAAGTCCAGATGCTGGCTGACGCTCTTGATCAACATCCTTTGCACGGCGGTACCGGTATTGCACATACCCGCTGGGCAACGCACGGTGAACCTTCTGAAGCGAACGCACACCCGCATGTCTCTGATTACATTGCGGTAGTGCACAACGGAATTATCGAAAACCACGAACCTTTGCGTGAATTACTGATTGAACGCGGTTACCGTTTTGATTCCGAAACGGATACCGAAGTGATCGCGCATCTGGTGCATTGGGAACAACTTCAGGGCGGCACGTTGCTGGAAGTCGTTCAGCGTGTGATCCCTCAGCTGCGCGGCGCTTATGGCACCGTGGTAATGGACCGACGTGATCCGTCCGTTCTGGTCGCAGCCCGTTCCGGCAGTCCGCTGGTAATTGGTCGTGGCGTGGGTGAAAACTTCATTGCCTCCGATCAGCTGGCGCTGTTGCCTGTCACCCGTCGCTTCATGTTCCTGGAAGAAGGCGATGTGGCCGAGGTTAAACGCCGTTCGGTCAGCGTGTATGACAAAAACGGTCATGCCGTTGAGCGCGCAGAAATTGAGTCCAAAGTGCAGTACGACGCCGGTGACAAAGGCGAATACCGTCACTACATGCAAAAAGAGATTTACGAACAACCGCTGGCGATCAAAAACACGCTGGAAGGTCGTTTCAGCCACGGTGAAGTGAATCTGAGCGAGCTGGGCGAAAAGGCGGATGAGATCCTGTCCCGCGTTCAGCATGTTCAGATCATTGCCTGCGGCACGTCATACAACTCCGGTATGGTGGCGCGTTACTGGTTCGAATCACTGGCCGGTATGCCTTGTGATGTCGAGATTGCGTCGGAATTCCGTTATCGCAAATCTGCCGTTCGTCCTGGCAGCCTGATCATCACCCTGTCTCAGTCCGGTGAAACCGCCGATACGCTGGCTGCGCTGCGCCTGTCCAAAGAGTTGGGTTATCTCGGTTCTCTGGCTGTGTGTAACGTTGCCGGTTCTTCGCTGGTGCGTGAATCCGATCTGGCGCTGATGACCAAAGCGGGCACGGAAATCGGCGTGGCGTCGACGAAAGCGTTTACCACGCAGCTGACCGTTCTGCTGATGCTGGTGGCGCGCATGGGTCGTCTGAAAGGCATGGCACCGCAGGTTGAACATGACATTGTTCACGCGTTACAGGCGCTGCCTGCGCGTATCGAACAGATGCTGTCGCTGGATAAAACCATCGAATCGCTGGCGGAAGGCTTCTCTGATAAACATCATGCGCTGTTCCTCGGACGTGGCGATCAATACCCGATCGCGATGGAAGGTGCGCTTAAGCTGAAAGAGATTTCCTACATTCATGCTGAAGCCTATGCGGCAGGTGAGCTGAAACACGGCCCGCTGGCGCTGATTGACGCGGATATGCCGGTGATCGTCGTTGCACCTAACAACGAACTGCTGGAAAAGCTGAAGTCGAATATCGAAGAAGTGCGCGCCCGCGGCGGCCTGCTGTATGTCTTCGCCGATCAGGATGCCGGTTTCACTGACAGCGACGGTATGAAGATCATTCAGTTACCGCACGTTGAAGAAATCGTCGCACCGATTTTCTACACGGTTCCGTTGCAGCTGCTGTCTTACTACGTCGCGCTGATAAAAGGTACTGACGTAGACCAGCCACGTAATCTGGCCAAATCGGTCACAGTAGAATAAGCCTCGCTGGCTTTGAAACTGCCTGCTAAGCGCACATCCCGGGCGCTTTTTTATTTCTAAAAGGCTAAGGCGTGGTCACGATTCTCCTCTCTCAGGCTTCGTTAGCCGCCACGGATAAGGTATAGTCCGCCTTTTTACGAAGGTGATTTGCTGAATGCTGTCCAACCCCTCCATTCGTCTCAACAAATACATTAGCGAGAGCGGGATCTGCTCACGCCGTGATGCCGATCGTTACATTGAACAGGGAAACGTTTTTATCAATGGCAGACGCGCCTCCGTGGGCGCACAAGTATTTGCCGGTGATGTGGTGAAAGTTAACGGCCAGCTGATTGAACCACGTGATGAAGAAGATTTAGTACTTATCGCGCTCAATAAGCCCGTGGGGATCATCACCACGATGGAAGACGGTGAGCGGGACAACATCAGTGACTTCGTTAACCACAGCAAACGCGTTTTCCCTATCGGGCGTCTGGATAAAGATTCTCAGGGCCTGATTTTACTGACCAACCACGGTGATCTGGTCAATAAAATCCTGCGTGCGGGCAACGACCACGAAAAAGAATATGTCGTAACGGTCAACAAACCGGTGACGGATGAGTTTATTACCGGCCTGGGCGCGGGTGTGCCGATGCTGGGAACGGTGACCAAAAAATGCAAAGTGAAGAAAGAAGCGCCCTTTGTATTTCGCATCACGCTGGTTCAGGGGCTTAACCGCCAGATCCGCCGTATGTGTAAGCATTTTGGCTTTGAAGTCACCAAGCTTGAGCGTGTGCGGATCATGAACATCAACCTGAAAGGCCTTCCTTTGGGGGAATGGCGTGATTTGACGGACGATGAGCTGGTCGAATTATTCAGGCTGACTGAAAACTCAACTTCGGAAGAAAAGCCGGCCAAAAAAACGCAGTCTAAACCTGCACAGGCCAAAAAACCGGTTGTCACAAAACCGAAAAATACCGAGAAACCCGACGGAAATTCAGCTTCCCGTAAACGTTTTGCTCAGCCAGGACGTAAAAAGAAAGGGCGTTAAGTCCGCATCCCTTTCCGCTGCCACCGGCCTTCGGGCCGGTTTTTATTTGATCAGTCCGCTTCAGTTTGCCCATCTCGCCTAAATTGTGATCGGTGTCATAAAACTGTCACATAACGTACATTTTACTGTCACCAAACTGTCCTATTTTCCTCCTGTGCCAAACACTTTATAAATCTCGACCTGGGTCGAACAAAAAAAAACCACTAGGAGTGGAACATGAAATTGATGCGTAACACCGTCGCCGGTATTGTAGCAGCGACTTTCTCCCTCACAGCAATGTCTGCTTTCGCTGCTAGTAATCTGACTGGCGCTGGCGGCACCTTCCCTGCACCTGTCTACGCTAAGTGGGCGGATGCATACCAGAAAGCAACCGGCACTCAGGTTAACTATCAGGGCATCGGTTCTTCTGGCGGCGTGAAACAAATCATCGCCAAGACCGTTGATTTCGGCGCATCCGATGCTCCGATGAAAGAAGAAGATCTGAACAAAAACGGCCTGTTCCAGTTCCCTACCGTGATCGGTGGCGTGGTACTGGCTGTGAATATCCCGGGTATCAAATCAGGTCAGCTGACGCTGGACGGCGCAACGCTGGGTGATATCTACCTGGGCAAAATCAAAAAGTGGAACGACGCAGCGATCACTAAGCTGAACCCGGGCGTGAAACTGCCAGATACTAATATCGCCGTTGTTCGTCGCGCTGACGGTTCCGGTACTTCTTTCGTGTTCACCAGCTATCTGGCAAAAGTGAACAACGAGTGGAAAGAGAAAATCGGTTCAGGCTCAACAGTTAACTGGCCTACCGGTCTGGGCGGCAAAGGTAACGATGGCGTGGCCGCATTTGTACAGCGTCTGCCGGGCTCAATCGGTTACGTAGAATATGCTTACGCTAAACAAAACAACCTGGCTTACACCAAACTGGTTGATGCGGATGGCAAGGCGATCAGCCCGACAGAAGAATCCTTCAGTGCAGCAGCTAAAGGCGCTGACTGGAGCAAAACCTTCGCTCAGGACCTGACTTTCCAGAAAGGCGACAACGCGTGGCCAATCAGCTCCACCACCTTCATCCTGATTTACAAAGATCAGCAGGATGCGACCAAAGGTGCTGAAGTTCTGAAGTTCTTCGACTGGGCTTACAAAAACGGCAATAAACTGACGACTGACCTGGATTATGCAACGCTTCCACCTTCAGTGGTTGAGCAGGTTCGTGCAGCCTGGAAAGCAAATATCAAAGATAGCAGCGGCAAAGCACTTTACTAGGATCTGACGTCTCGTCTGATATAGAGTACAAGTCTTCTGCTTCATTCCCTCTCCGGCCGGGGAGGGAATTAAATCTTAATTAAAAGAGAGTGGTATGGCTGAATACAAGCCGGCTATCAAAGCACCAAGCAAAAACGGTGACATCCTTTTCGGCGCGCTGGTCAAACTGGCTGCGCTGATCGTGTTATTAATGCTGGGCGGAATCATCGTCTCGCTGTTTATTGCTTCGCTGCCTAGCATTGAAAAATTCGGATTATCCTTCCTGTGGACGAAAACATGGGATGCCCCGAATCAGCAGTTCGGCGCACTGGTGCCTATTTACGGTACTGTCGTGACCTCGATTATCGCCTTACTGATTGCCGTTCCCGTCAGTTTTGGTATCGCATTATTCCTCACCGAGCTGGCACCTAACTGGATGAAACGTCCGCTGGGTATTGCCATCGAACTGCTGGCGGCGATCCCCAGTATTGTTTACGGCATGTGGGGTTTATTCGTTTTCGCTCCGCTGTTTGCGCAGTATTTCCAGACACCGGTCGGTGATGTGCTTTCCGGGATTCCGATTGTTGGCGCGCTTTTCGCCGGCCCGGGATTTGGTATTGGTATTTTGGCGGCAGGCGTCATTCTGGCCATCATGATTATTCCGTACATTGCCTCCGTCATGCGTGACGTGTTCGAGCAAACGCCGGTCATGATGAAAGAATCGGCCTACGGAATTGGTTGTACGACCTGGGAAGTGATCTGGCGCATCGTGCTGCCGTTCACCAAAAATGGTGTCATCGGCGGTGTCATGCTCGGTCTTGGCCGTGCGCTCGGCGAAACCATGGCGGTGACCTTCATTATCGGTAACACCTACCAGCTCGACAGCATTTCGCTTTATGCGCCCGGCAACAGTATTACCTCGGCGCTGGCGAACGAATTCGCCGAAGCTGAAGCGGGTCTGCACACGTCCGCGCTGATGGAACTGGGCCTTATCCTGTTTGTTATCACCTTTATTGTTCTGGCGCTGTCGAAAGTCATGATTCTGCGTCTGGCTAAGAAAGAGGGCCGTTAAGATGACGACACTCGAAATGCAAAGTAACGCAGCCTTACTGGAATCGCGTCGCAAACGTCAGGCATGGCGCCGTCAGAAGAACCGTCTGGCGCTGATGATTTCCATGCTGACCATGCTTTTTGGCCTGTTCTGGCTGGTCTGGATCCTGTTCACGACCGTCGTGAAAGGCGTAGACGGCATGTCCCTGGCGCTGTTTACCCAAAACACACCGCCGCCAAATACGGCAGGCGGTGGTCTGGCGAACGCCATTGCGGGTAGCGGGCTGCTGATTTTATGGGCGACGGTTATCGGTACGCCGCTGGGCGTGATGGCGGGGATTTATCTGGCAGAATATGGCCGTAAATCCTGGCTGGCGGAATTCATTCGCTTCATCAACGACATTCTGCTTTCTGCTCCTTCCATTGTGGTTGGCCTGTTCGTTTACACCATCATGGTGGCGAAAATGGGGCACTTCTCTGGCTGGGCGGGCGTACTGGCGCTGGCGTTGCTGCAAATCCCGATTGTTATCCGTACCACGGAAAACATGCTGAAACTGGTGCCGGACAGCCTGCGTGAAGCGGCTTATGCGCTGGGGACGCCGAAATGGAAAATGATTTCTGCGATCACCCTGAAAGCCTCTGTTTCCGGCATTATCACCGGTATTTTGCTGGCTATCGCCCGCATCGCCGGCGAAACCGCACCGCTGCTGTTTACGTCGCTCTCCAACCAGTTCTGGAGCACCGACATGATGCAGCCGATCGCCAACCTGCCGGTGACCATCTTCAAGTTTGCGATGAGCCCGTTTGGCGAATGGCAACAACTGGCCTGGGCAGGCGTGCTGCTGATTACAGTGTGTGTGCTGTTGCTGAACATTCTGGCGCGTGTGATCTTCGCCGCGAAGAAGCAGTAAGTTAATTCATTACTGATGGCAGAGCTTTTCACTCTGCCGTCACTGTTTACCCGGCGTCGCACAGCGGCGCGCGCAAAAGAGAGATGTCTTAATGAGTCGAATGACTGACGCATCCAACAGCAAGATTCAGGTTCGCGATCTGAATTTTTATTACGGTAAGTTCCACGCGCTGAAAAATATTTCCCTGGATATCGCTAAGAACGAAGTCACGGCATTCATCGGCCCGTCAGGTTGTGGTAAATCCACGCTGCTGCGTACGTTTAACAAAATGTACCAGCTTTACCCTGAGCAGCATGCAGAAGGCGAAATTCTGCTCGATGGCGAAAATATTCTGGTCGATAAACAGGATATCGCGCTGCTGCGTGCCAAAGTCGGCATGGTCTTCCAGAAACCGACGCCATTCCCGATGTCGATTTACGACAACATCGCGTTTGGTGTCCGTCTGTTTGAAAAACTTTCCCGTACGGACATGGATGAGCGCGTGCAATGGGCGCTGACCAAAGCCGCTTTGTGGAATGAATCCAAAGACAAGCTGCACCAGAGCGGTTACAGCTTGTCCGGCGGCCAGCAACAGCGTCTGTGCATTGCGCGCGGCATTGCTATCCGTCCTGATGTTCTCCTGCTTGATGAACCGTGTTCGGCGCTGGACCCCATTTCAACCGGCCGTATCGAAGAGCTGATCACCGAGCTAAAATCTGATTACACCGTGGTGATCGTGACCCACAACATGCAGCAGGCTGCGCGTTGTTCAGACCGCACTGCGTTTATGTATTTGGGTGAGCTGATCGAATACAGTGACACTGACTCGCTGTTTACTTCGCCAGCGCGCAAACAGACTGAAGATTACATTACTGGCCGCTACGGTTGAGGTAAGAACGATGGACAACCTGAACTTAAATAAACACATTTCCGGCCAGTTTAATGCCGAGCTCGAGCACATCCGTACGCAGGTTCTGGCGATGGGCGGGCTGGTTGAACAGCAACTGACTGATGCGATCACCGCGATGCACAATCAGGATGCCGAACTGGCGCAGCGCGTCATCAAGGGTGATGACAAAGTTAACCTGATGGAAGTGGCGATTGACGAAGCGTGCGTGCGCATTATTGCCAAGCGCCAGCCGACCGCCAGCGATCTGCGTTTGGTGATGGCGATTATCAAAACCATTTCTGAGCTGGAACGTATCGGCGATGTGGCGGATAAAATCTGCCGTACCGCGCTGGAGAAATTCTCGCATCTGCATCAGCCGCTGCTGGTCAGCCTGGAATCTCTGGGCCGCCACACGGTAGAAATGCTGCACGACGTGCTCGACGCGTTCGCGCGTATGGATCTTGACGAAGCGGTGCGTATTTACCGTGAAGATAAGAAAGTGGATCAGGAATACGAAGGCATTGTGCGCCAGCTCATGACCTACATGATGGAAGATCCGCGTACCATTCCAAGCGTCCTGACCGCGTTGTTCTGCGCCCGCTCTATTGAGCGTATCGGCGACCGTTGCCAGAATATTTGTGAATTCATCTTCTACTTCGTGAAAGGGCAGGATTTCCGTCACGTTGGCGGCGATGCGCTGGACAAATTGCTGACAGACGGCAAAGACGTGGCGAAAGACTGATCGGTCACTGATACTCGTCATACAAAATTTTCGCCATAAAAAAGGCCTCTTACGAGGCCTTTTTGCTGTCCGCTGACGCGTTATTTCATCACATACCGCAGTGCCACCACCACCGCCAGCTGGCGATAATGCGCGACCTGCAAATCCACTTCATCAGGGTTTTCGAACAGCGCACCGAACGTGTACTGGTTCGCGACCTGATGCACACACAGGCTGCTGATCAGCCGGTGAACGTCGCGCGCCTGGGAATCTTCCTTAAATAAATGGCTCTGTTTTCCGCGTTCGAGAATATCTTCCAGCAGCGTTAACGCCGTTTTGTTGATTTCGCGGATGCTGGTGGACTGACGGATAAACCGGCCGCGCAGCATGTTTTCTGTCGACACAATGCGGATGAATTCCGGGTGAGAAACGTGAAAATCGAAGCTGGCTTCCACCAGTTTGACGATCGCCTCCGCCGGGGGAAATGACGACAAATCCAGATCCAGCTCGTGCTGGCGGATGCCGCGGTAAACGTGCTCGAGCACCAGCATGTACAGGGCTTCTTTGGTCTTATAGTGATAGACCACCATACGTTTTGTGGTGCTGGCGTTTGAGGCGATATTTTCCATACGCGCGCCCATCAGGCCGGATTCAGCGAATTCAGCCAGAGCACTGTCGAAAATGCGCTGTTTCAGTCCTATCGGATCATTTTTACGTCCCGGCGCCGGGGAACTTTGGCTGCTCAGCGTCATATCCTCATTAATAACCTCAATCTCGCCACAGAGATTAACCATTGATTCGATCAGTTACAATCTGTGCGTTCATACAAGCCGCCAACACTTGACGAATGCGGCATGAAGGTCCACTACTGTAAGTCTCGAAGCCTGACAAAAAGGACGCTATTTTGCCTGCTACCACCCGGTTACGTTCTATTGCGACAGTTTCAGTACCAGGAACTCTGCCCGAAAAACTCACCGCCATCGCGGCTGCGGGGTTTGATGGTGTGGAGATTTTTGAAGATGATTTACTCAAAAGCCCGGTTAAACCCATCGCCATCCGGAATCTGGCGGATTCACTCGGATTACGGATTTTCCTGCTACAGCCTTTCCGCGACTTTGAAGGCGTTCAGCCGGAAAAGCGTAATGAGAAGTTAGCCAGCGCGCGCCGGCAGTTTGATCTGATGAATGAACTGGGCTGCGACCGCTTGCTGGTCTGCAGTAATACCGACCCCGAAAGTTCGGCGGAGCGCGATGTCCAGATTGCCGATCTCGCTGCTCTGGCCGAAATGGCGCAGCCTCATGATATCCATATTGGCTTTGAGGCGCTGGCGTGGGGGAAACACATCAACCGTTACCGGCAGGCATGGGATCGCGTGCGTGAAGTGAACCATCCGGCGCTGGGGATTGTGCTCGACAGCTTCCATATTCTCGCCGCGGGCGACAACCTCGACCGTCTGGACGAAGTGCCGCTGGAGAAAATCAGTTTCCTGCAACTGGCTGATGCGCCGTTCAAAGACATGAACGTGCAGCAGTGGAGCCGCAGTTACCGGTGTTATCCCGGCCAGGGCGACTTGCCGCTGGTGGATTTCGTCAGCACGCTGAACCGGAAAGGTTTTACCGGGCCGTGGTCGCTGGAAATCTTCAACGATAAAACCCTGCCGCTCGCAGAGGGCCTGAGTTCCCTGACGGAACTGGAGCGGCGCATGCGGGCTTACGACCAAACCCTTAACGCGTAATCTGATAACCCTTTTTACGCCAGATCGCCGGCAACTCGCGCATGTCGTGGAAAGTAGTCACCAGCGGATTGTCCAGCGGCGGGTTGTGCGGATCCGCGCAGTAATAAAATACCGGGATCCCGGCGGCGATCCCGGCCTGTGCGCCCGCCAGGGAATCCTCAACCAGAATGCAGGCTTCCACCGGCGCTTCCATCACTTCGGCGGCTTTGTATAACACCGCCGGATCGGGTTTCCAGCGCTGCAAATCGTAGCCACTGAACAGCTTATCGCCCATAAAATGCAGCAATCCGGTCAGGCCGAGCGAGTGCTGCATTTTGGTGACCGGGCCGTTGGAGACAACGCACATTGGCACGGTGATTTGTTCGAGCAATTCGCGCGCACCGTCGATCGGCTGGAGTTTACTGTCAAAGAGGCGGGCAACGTGCTGACGGAAAACGACTTCCATCTCCTCTTTCGGCACATCAATGCCGTGTTCTTTATTGATGATGGCGACGATTTCGTAAAGCTTTACGCCTTTGTATTTTTTATACATTTCGTCAAAAGAAACCGTCACACCAAAATGTGCAAACATCTCGACATAGGCTTCACAGCACAGCAATTCGCTGTCGACCAGCGTTCCGTCGCAATCAAAAAAGACACATTGGATCCCCGTCATACTTCCTCCCTTTGAGTGTTTCATCTATTCGCATGGTTTATGGCACTCTACCCGAACGATAGATTTAATCCCACACATCCAGTGCTGGCGCTTTACGGCTAAAATCCTTAGGATACCCCCCGATTGTTTTTCCCCCATTTTGGAACTCACTAATGAGCACACCACACAGCAATGCTACCGGCGGAAAAGGTCTGGCTGAACGTCTGTTTAAACTGACGCAGCACGGCACCACGGTACGCACCGAAACTATCGCAGGCTTAACCACCTTCCTGACCATGGTCTACATCGTTTTCGTGAACCCGCAGATTCTGGGTGTCGCGGGCATGGATAAACAGGCCGTCTTTGTGACCACCTGTCTGATTGCCGCGTTTGGCAGCATTCTGATGGGCGTGATTGCCAACCTGCCGGTTGCACTGGCGCCAGCGATGGGTCTGAACGCCTTCTTCGCCTTTGTGGTGGTGGGTGCGATGGGCGTTTCCTGGCAGATCGGGATGGGCGCTATTTTCTGGGGCGCTGTTGGCCTGCTGCTGCTGACCATTTTCCGTATCCGCTACTGGATGATCGCGAACATTCCGGTCAGCCTGCGCGTGGGGATTACCGCCGGTATCGGGCTGTTCATCGGCATGATGGGGCTGAAAAACGCCGGTATTATTGTCGCGAATCCGGACACCATCGTCACCATCGGCAATCTGACATCCCACAACGTGCTGTTGGGCGTGCTGGGCTTCTTCATCATTGCGGTGCTGGCGTCACGTAACTTCCACGCTTCCGTCCTGGTGTCGATCGTAGTGACCACGGGCATTGGTCTGGCGATCGGTGACGTGCATTACAACGGTTTCTGGTCGATGCCGCCGAGCATCACCACCGTCGTCGGTCAGGTTGACCTGAAAGGCGCGCTGAATATCGGTCTGGCAGGCGTGATTTTCTCCTTCATGCTGGTCAACCTGTTTGACTCCTCCGGTACGCTGATTGGCGTGACGGACAAAGCCGGTCTGGCGGATGAAAAGGGTAAATTCCCGCAGATGAAACAGGCGCTGTACGTCGACAGTATTTCCTCTGTGGCGGGGGCTTTTATCGGGACATCTTCCGTTGGCGCATATATCGAAAGTACGTCCGGCGTGTCTGTGGGTGGCCGCACCGGCCTGACCGCTGTCGTGACCGGTTTGCTGTTCCTGCTGGTGATCTTCATTTCTCCGCTGGCGGGCATGGTGCCGGAATACGCGGCAGCCGGTGCGCTGATTTATGTGGGCGTTCTGATGACCTCCAGCCTGGCGCGCGTTTCGTGGGATGACCTGACAGAAGCGGTTCCTGCTTTTGTGACGGCAGTAATGATGCCATTCAGCTTCTCCATCACCGAAGGCATTGCGCTGGGCTTCATCTCTTATGTCGTGATGAAACTGGGCACAGGCCGCTGGAGAGAAATCAGCCCGTGCGTCGTTGTCGTCGCCCTGTTGTTCGTGCTGAAAATCGCGTTTGTTGACGGGCATTAATCCGTACGCGATTTAGCCTCTGTGAACGATAAAAAAACAGCCCGCCACTTTGCTGAAAGTGGCGGGCTGTTTGTATTTCAGTGGCGGAAAATTATTTGCTGACGCGGTGCGTATAGTCGGCAAATGCGGTCAGCTGGCCTCTGAGGAAATCCAGCGTCCCCTGATCGATAACTTCACCGGTTTGGGCATCGACTTTGTTCTGAATGACACCACCCATAAACTCAGGCTTATTCATCACCATCGCATCGAGGAAGACCAGGATCTGGCGCAGATGATACTGGCAGCGTGCGCCGCCGACCGGCCCCATTGAACTGGTCTGAATCAGCACCGGTTTGCCCGCCAGTGGCTGGTCAGGCAAACGTGAAATCCAGTCGATGGCGTTCTTCAGGCCACCGGGAACGGAATAGTTATATTCCGGCGTCACGATGATCACACCGTCCGCCTGGCGGATTTGCTCCGCAATCGCGTCTAAATCGGCCGGAAAACCCTCTTCCTGCTGAATATCGGCATCGTACAACGGCAGAGTACCGATAGACGGTAACGCTTCAATGGTGACGCCCTCAGGCGCGACTTTCGGCAGCGTGCGCGCGAGCATGCCGTTGTAAGACGCTTTACGAAGACTACCTAACAGTGTGACAAACTTCAGAGGCTTAACTGACATGATTAACTCCTGTTATGGATGACTCTCTGATTCTTACCTTAAACGAAAAACGGCACGTCGATATACAAGGTTTTTGAAAACATGAGTGAAGTTTTATTTGGCAGGCGGCAGGCTGGTGAACTTCATGTAATGCGGTAAATCAGATTGCTGGTCTGCAGACAGCGTTTGTGTGCGGGTAAAGCCATTTTCCGGTTCGTAGCGCCAGCACTGTAACCGGATAATCGACGGTGACTGCGCGCACGCCCAGGTAATCGACCCTTCAATATCGCTCATCACCTGCGCCTCCGGCGTAACCGTTGATCGCAGGCGCCCGGAAGCCGGATTCAGGCTGAGTGTCAGCTGGCTTTGGTCGTTCAGGCCGGACATCTTCAGCATACTTTGACGTATGCACCAAAGCTGCAGGGAGGATTCTATCGGGTCGGACTGCATGGCAATCCAGGTTTTTTCGACGGCGGAAAGTTGCAGCTGGTGCTGCGGATTAACCAGTGCGCTGCGCGCGTGAATGATTTCGAGATCGAGACCGACTTTTCCTTCGCTGCTGATCAGCACACCGACGGTGCTGCCTGCATAGGCCAGGCTGAAATCGGGAAGATCGGAGGATTCAAAACTCGGGCGACCGCTCGGCAGGGTGATGACGTGAGGAAGTTCCGCGATACCGTAAAGATAGAAAATCATTTCGGCCAGTAAAACACGACCGTTTAAAAATCGTTTTCGTTGTTTTTCGGAAAGATGTTTTGCGGATACAACAATTTCTCTGGGCAACCGATGTGTATCGGGTTCAGCTTCCGTCACAGCCCATCTTGCAAAGTGGCACGCCATTGTTCACTCCATGATTAATGGTTCGACCGTATTTTCTCTGTATTCGTGAAGAATAACATTAAGAGAAATCATTAAAAACCGCTTAAACCCCGCGTCCGCGCACACTTTTTTTACTTTTCAGAAAGTTTTTCATAACGATAAAGCGAAAAGAATCACAGTATTAACCGCATATTGAGAAAGAATCTCATCGGGACGATGTTCTGGATTTTCACTCATATGATCTGGGTGCCAGATATATCTACTATAGCCTCATAAAGAAACCTCAGAAAATGCCGTTATAAGTTAAGCAGCGATCTCGCTGCTTTGCCTGTGAGTTACCCTAAAATGTTAAAAACAACGCAATCCCGCTTTATCGCATTGATCAGCTTGTTTTTTATTGTGCTGGTCATCGTCACGCTCATTGTGATCCAGGTCTTTGTTGCCCCTCAGCTGAAACAAACAGAAAGCACTCTGGTTGCGAATCAGGTTGATGATATCGCCGTCGTTATCAACGACCGGCTGAACAAAGTGGAATCTCAGGTGCGTACCATCACTCAAACCGTCGCACAAATGGACAGCGACAGCATTGACCGGCTGCTGCCCGCGCTGGTGGATCAATACGGCGATTCCGCCGTATTTGGGGGCGGGATCTGGCCTTTGCCGAATCAGCGTGATCCGGCAAAAATCAAATTCAGCACCTTCTTCGCGCGAAATAACAATAATCAGCTGACGGTAAACACTTTCTGGAACAGCGCCGAATCGCCGAATTACTTCGAGCAATCCTGGTATCTCGCCGCTTCAAAAGGCGAAAAGGGCCAGTGTGTCTGGGCGCCTGCCTACTTTGATGACGCCAGCACGCAGCCGCGTACCAACTGCGCGATGCCGATTTATAAAGGCGATAAACTTTGGGGCGTGGCTACCATTGACGTCACGCTGGGTTTCTTTAACCAGCTGGTGACCGAAATGGAGAAGAAAGTCCATGGCGCTATTTATATCGTAGAGAAAGACGGCACCATCGTGGGTACCAGCCATTCCGGCGATGAAAAGTTGCCGAAGCTGGCTTCTCTGGGCGAACAATCTCCGCTGGCGATGCAGATCCGCAAAAGCCTCGACCAGATTGACGGGCAGGCGAATCTGGTTGCCGACTACGACAACAACGGTACGTCTCACACGATGTTCATGAGCAACATTCAGGGGCCTTGGTATATCGCCACCGATATGCCAACCAGCCAGTTGCTGACGCGGACGCATGGCATCCTGCAAAGTCTGGGTCTGGTGCAAATTCCGATGGTGATTTTGCTGCTGGTTGTGCTGATCCTGGCAATCAAAATCTTTATGCGCCAGCTGGACGCGCTGCATAAAAATATCAGCCAGCTTTCCGCCGGTGGGGCCGATCTGACCCGTCGCTTGCCGGAAAGCCGCAGTCCGGAATTCAACCGCGTAAATCAGAGCTTTAACCAGTTCCTTTCATTCCTGCAATCAATCCTCCGTCAGGTCGGCGACAGCAGTCTGGCGATCACCTCGGCATCGCGTGAAATCGCCAGCGGTAACATGGATCTCTCCGGGCGTACCGAAGAACAGGCGAGTTCGATTGTTGAAACGGCGGCGTCCATGGAACAGCTGACCAGCACCGTGAAACAGAACGCCGCCAACGCCGAAGGCGCTAACCAGCTGGCGCGCGATGCGTCTGCGGTGGCGCAGAAAGGGTCGGAAGTGGTGAAACAGGTGGTCGATACCATGGGTTCGATCACCCGTTCCTCGCACAAAATTGTCGATATCATCAGCGTGATCGACGGTATTGCCTTCCAGACCAACATTCTGGCACTGAATGCCGCCGTAGAAGCGGCCCGTGCGGGCGAACAGGGGCGCGGATTTGCCGTCGTGGCTTCGGAAGTGCGCAGCCTGGCGCAACGTTCTGCTACGTCTGCCCGCGAAATCAAAAAACTGATTGAAGATTCCGTCGCGGATATCACCACCGGCAGCCAGCTGGTGGCAACCGCAGGAACGACGATGGATGAAGTCATGGGCGGCGTGAATAACGTGGCGACGCTGATGAACGAAATCATGTCTTCCAGTCAGGAACAAAGCCTCGGTATCGAGCAGGTGAACGTTGCAATCACCCAGCTGGATAACGCCACCCAGCAGAATGCGGCGCTGGTGGAACAGGTTTCTGCGGCCGCTCAGGCCATGCAGGATCAGACCGTTCAGCTGGAAACTGTGGTGGCGGGCTTTAAACTCTGATTGTTTTTTCACTGTAAATCGAACGGTAAGTGAGCGATCACTTACCGTTTTTTTATGGAAGGCATAATCAGTAGAAATCGTTTTCTGTCATGTAGTTAATCAGGCTGTTCAGTTTCGCACGCGGGCGGAAATCGGGCAGATAAACCACATGCACGGCGCGCGGTGTGGGAATGAAAGACTCGAGAACCGGAATAAGCCTGCCGCTGAGAATATCTTCGGCCAGCAGCACCTTCGGCTGAAGCAGTAAACCGGCTCCTTCCAGCGCGGCATTACGCAATGCATGGCCGTCGTTGGAGACATAACGGCTGTTCACCGGCCACGCCGACGTGGTTTGCCCGGCGTTCGCCAGATGCCAGCCTTCACTCTGATTCCAGACGGAGTGGATCAGGCACGGATGCGTTTTCAGATCTTCCGGCGATTCAGGTGTGCCGTTGCGCTGCAAATACTCCGGCGATGCGCAAATCACCATTTCGTAGGATTTCAGCGGCCTGGCGACCAGCCGGTCATCCCCGATTTCACCAATACGGATGGCGAGATCGAAATTTTCCCCAATCAAATCGACGCGGGCGTTGCTCAGCACCAGTTCAACTTTGACCTGAGGGTAGAGATTCAGATAGCGGGCGAGCATCGGCGCAATCACGCTGGATCCTAAAGAAACCGGCGCACTGACGCGCAGTAATCCGGTGGGAACACTTTGCAGACTTTCCATCGCGTTTTCAGTGGCTTTTATCTGCTCCAGCACCCGTTTGCCATTTTCGTAAAACACGTCACCGGCATCGGTCAGGCTTTGTTTACGGGTTGTGCGCTGCAAAAGCCGGGCGTTCAGATGTTTTTCCAGCTGCTGAATATGCTTGCCGACCATCACCGCTGAAATCCCCAGTTTTTCGGCAGCGCTGCTAAAATTTCCTGATTCGACCACGCAGATAAAGACTTCAATATTCCGCAGCTTATCCATATTGCTAACCCTGAGTTAGGACAGAACAAATATTGTAAGTCTATATCTAACTTTTAGTTTGGTTAATGATGAGCCTGTACACAAAATCGAGGAATGAAAAATGAAAATTTTAGTCATTGGCGGTACGGGCGCATTGGGCAAAGCAGTGGTCAGCGCATTAGGCGACAACCATAACGTCATCACAGCAGGCAAAACGCGCGGCGATTTTCAGGTGGATATTACCGATGAAAGCAGCGTGAAAGCGCTTTTTGCCCGCACCGGTAAACTCGACGCGATTATCTCCACGACCGGCAGCCTGCATTTTGGCCCGCTGGAAGAAATGACCGCAGAACAATTTAATACCGGATTGCAGGATAAACTGCTCGGGCAGGTTCGTATCGCGCTGATCGGCAAAGCGTTTCTTAACGATGGCGGTTCAATCACATTGACCAGCGGTATCGTTGCCGACGAACCTATCCGTCAGGGAGCAAATGCAACGGCAGTAAACGCTGCGGTAGAAGGTTTTGTGCGTGCCGCCGCGATCGAATTGCCGCGAGGACTGCGCATCAATGGCGTCAGCCCGACGGTAGTTGAAGAATCTCTTGAAGGTTACGGCCCGTTCTTCCCGGGCTTTGAAGCTGCTCCGGCGGTGCGCGTGGCAAAAGCTTATGTGCGCAGCGTGGAAGGTGCGCAAACCGGGCGGATTTATAAAGTCTGGTAAGCTAACATTATGAATCACATAAAATAGCCCGCACGATAGCGGGCTTTTCTGCATTTTCAGGTCATTATTTCCCGATACAGAAACTCGAGAAAATACGGCCCAGCAAATCATCAGATGTGAATTCGCCGGTGATTTCACTCAGCGACTGCTGCGCCAGGCGTAGCTCTTCCGCCAGCAATTCACCTGCCCATGCGCCAAGCAGCTGATCTTTACCCTGAACCAGATGCTGCGCAGCGTCTTCCAACGCCTGCAAATGACGACGACGGGCAAGGAATCCACCTTCCATGTTGTGATTAAAGCCCATCACCTGTTTCAGATGATCGCGCAGCAAATCCACACCGTCGCCAGTGCGGGCAGAAAGGCGAATAAGTGAGTGACCATTCACTTCGGTTTGCCCCAGCGCTTCGCCAGTAATATCGGCTTTGTTGCGCACCACGACGATAGGCAAGGAAGCCGGAAGGCGTGCCATAAACTCCGGCCAGATCTCTGCCGGTTCGGTTGCCGCTGTGGTGGTGCCATCAACCATAAACAGCACTAAATCAGCCTGTTCGATCTCATTCCATGCACGTTCGATACCGATGCGTTCTACTTCATCACTGGCTTCGCGCAGACCGGCGGTATCAATGATGTGCAATGGCATGCCGTCGAGATGAATATGTTCGCGCAGAACGTCGCGTGTGGTGCCCGCGATGTCGGTCACAATCGCTGCTTCACGACCGGCCAGTGCGTTCAGCAGGCTGGACTTACCGGCGTTAGGACGCCCGGCAATCACCACTTTCATCCCTTCACGTAACAGGCTGCCCTGACGGGCTTCAGCACGGACGGCATCCAGATCGCCCATCACGGTGTTGAGTTTGGCTTCGATTTTGCCGTCAGACAGGAAGTCGATTTCTTCATCCGGGAAGTCGATCGCTGCTTCGACAAAGATTCGCAGGTGAGTGAGTGCTTCCACCAAATGGTGAATACGCTGCGAGAAAGCGCCCTGAAGCGAGTTCACCGCCGAGCGTGCGGCCTGTTCTGAACTGGCGTCGATCAGATCGGCAATAGCTTCTGCCTGTGCCAGATCCAACTTATCGTTGAGAAATGCACGTTCAGAAAACTCGCCCGGACGCGCGATACGCACATTTTCCAGCGCGACAATTCGCTTGAGCAGCAGGTCGAGAATGACCGGGCCGCCGTGGCCTTGCAGCTCCAGTACGTCTTCACCGGTAAAGGAGTTCGGGCCGGGGAACCACAGCGCAATGCCCTGATCCAGCGTGCTGCCGTCTGCGTCCTGAAATGGCAGGTAATCGGCATAACGAGGTTTTGGCAGCTTACCTAAGACAGCCTGTGCCACATTACGCGCCGCACGGCCGGAAATGCGCAAAATGCCAACGCCGCCGCGACCGGGAGGTGTTGCCTGGGCAATAATGGTATCTGAGGTACTCATAGCAATTGTCTCTTTCTGAATATGCAAAAAGGCGGTCTCGATGACCGCCTTCGTGTCTTAATCATGAGTGTAGCGGTCAGGGCGGGAAACGCCCTGACGCTGACTTATGACTTTTTCTTGTCGCGGCTGTGCAGGCCACGTTTTTCCAGCCCGCGATAAATCAGCTGTTGCTGGAGAATGGTTACCAGGTTACTGACGATGTAGTACACCACCAGACCGGACGGGAACCACAGGAAGAACACGGTGAAGATGACCGGCATGAAGGTCATGATCTTCTGCTGCATCGGGTCAGTGACGGTAGTCGGCGACATCTTCTGAATGAAGAACATCGTGATACCCATTATGACCGGCAGAATGTAGTACGGGTCTTGCGCTGACAGGTCATGGATCCACAGGATGAACGGCGCGTGGCGCAATTCGATGGAACCAGACAGCATGTAATACAGTGCCAGGAAGATAGGCATCTGAATAACCAGCGGCAGACAGCCACCCAGCGGGTTCACTTTCTCAGACTTATACAGCGCCATCATTTCCTGACTCATGCGCTGTTTGTCATCACCGATACGTTCACGCATCGCGGCCAGTTTCGGCTGCAACATACGCATTTTCGCCATCGACGTGTACTGAGCACGGGTCAGCGGGTACATGATACCGCGCACGATGAAGGTGATAACAATGATTGAGAAGCCCCAGTTGCCGACGAAGCTGTTGATGAATTTCAACAGTTTGAACAGCGGCTGAGAGATGAACCACAACCAACCATAATCGACAGTCAGGTCAAGGTGTGGCGCGATAGCGGCCATTTTGTCCTGAATTTCCGGGCCCACCCACAGGATTGAAGCAACCTGCTGTTGTGCGCCAGGAGCAACGGTAAACGGTGCGCCTTTGAAGCCAATCGATGAGATACCGTTGTTGGTGGTCGTGAAGAACGTGTTGGTGTCCTTCGCTGACGGGATCCACGCCGTTGCAAAATACTGCTGCAACATAGCAACCCAACCGCCCTGTGTGGTGACATTCAGCGCTTCGCTCTTATCGAACGCATACTTCTGATATTTGTCATCACTTGAGGAGTAAGCCGCGCCACGGAACGTATGCAGAGCAAAGTTATTGCTGCCAGTATCGCGGTGCTTAGGCAAGTCGGTGGTTTGTTTGAGCTGGCCAAACATGGTCAGTTCAAGCGGGGCAGCCGTGGTGTTGTTGACGTTGTACTCAACATTCACCGCATAGGAGCCACGTTTGATCACGAAAGTTTTGGTAAAGATGGCACCGTTTTGAGCCGTATAGGTCATCGGGATGCGCAGTTCAGACTGGCCTTCTGCCAGGGTGAACGAATCCGAGCTGGCCTGGAACAGAGGACGTTCGCCGTTCGCCGGATTATCTGGACCATTTTTACCTGTCAGACCGCTTTGTGCCTGATAGATGAAATTAGGAGTGGTTTCCAGTAACTGGAAAGGCTGGTCAGAGCCCAAAGATGTAGGGTAAGCAGTCAGAAGAGCCTGCTCAATATCGCCACCACGGGTGTTGATCGTTAATGACAGCACATCACTGTTAACTGTAATTAATTTGCCCTGTCCGCTACCAGGAACAGCCTGGTTAGCAGCATCACCGTTTGCAGTGTTCGCAGTCTGTTGCGTGGTCTGGTTGGCGGGTTGCGGAGCGTGGTCCGTTTGCCATGCCTGCCAGATCATGAAAGACACGAACAGCAGAGCGATGAGGAAAAGATTGCGTTGCGAATCCATCGTTAGTGTTCTCTGTTATTGTCGGTTTTCGGCGGTACGGGGTCATCACCACCTGGGTTCAAAGGATGGCATTTTAATACGCGTTTCAAAGTCAACCAACTGCCTTTTAACATGCCAAAACGACCAATTGCCTCAATACCGTATTGAGAGCAGGTTGGTCGAAAGCGGCAATGTGGCCCGAGCAACGGACTGATGAATAACTGATAACCACGTATCAGTTTAATCAGGATGCGGGAGCCTGTCGGCAATGTCGACGCCATAATTTCTCCAACGCTTCCGTCAGCGCGCGATTATCTAAATCGGCGACACCCTTCTTGGCGACCACCACAAAATCCATCGACGGCAGCGTATGCTGATTCAACCGGAAGCTTTCGCGGGTTAGGCGTTTGATCCGATTGCGTTCATGTGCGCGTTTGACGTGTTTTTTTGCGACGGTGAGACCGATGCGGGGATGCCCCAGCTCGTTCAGGCGGCCGAGTATGGTGATTTGCGGCGTGCCAGCCCGTTGTGGCTGCTGGAAGACGAAAGTGAAATGACGGGGAGTTAACAAACGTAACTCCCTGGGAAAAGCGAGCTTAACCACTAAATAGGTTAGCTTTTATTACTTAGAAGCTGACAGACGGGTACGGCCTTTCGCACGACGGCGAGCCAGAACCTGACGACCATTTTTGGTGGCCATACGAGCACGGAAGCCGTGGCTACGGTTGCGCTTCAATACGGACGGTTGGAAAGTGCGTTTCATGGCGATTTCTACCTAAACTTAAATTATTACTGATCAGTAAACGCGAAGACATTTCGGCGAAAATACGACCGATGCCTTTGTCGCAACATATAAAGAAGCGGGATTGTAATAACTGTACAGTCCTGAGTCAATTTACATTGCCAGAAATGGCTCAAGTGTTTACCAGAATGGCCCGTGGTCACACCGCAATATCCATCTGGTTATGACCATCAGGAACACAGGCTTCACACGTAGGGCTGAGGATTATACGGACTCTGCCATAAATCGCAAGGATCCTCGACTGATCCTTATCCACAGGGGTGAGATCTTTCTCTCAATACGACGAAAATAGCGTCAGCGGACTCCTATTTTTTCACCAGAGTGATGATTACATCGCCTAATTTTAAAAGGATCGGCTAAGCTTACCCACTTGCCGATCAGTGCCTGTGGATAAAAAGGATCTAAACTCTCAGGAAGGGGAGGATCTCTGTGACGGATTGCGTTATGATCCGCCATTCCGATCGCGATCCCAGCACGGGTGCTTTCGACAAAAACCGTAAAAAGCGGTTCACACGTGACTTTACGCCACTGACAGGGTGGTGAGAGAAATTTCCCCCATTGCCGGGCGGAACGTGTGCCAAAAATCATGATTTAAAAAATATCCTGATCCTTTTCTTTTTTTATACTTGTTCGAGTGGAGTCCGCCGTGTCACTTTCGCTTTGGCAGCAATGTCTTGCCCGTTTGCAGGATGAACTACCTGCCACAGAATTCAGTATGTGGATACGCCCCCTACAGGCGGAACTCAACGACAATACGCTGGCGCTTTACGCCCCGAATCGTTTTGTCCTGGATTGGGTTCGTGACAAATACTTAAACAATATTAACGGCTTGCTTAACGATTTCTGCGGTACGGATGCTCCGTTGCTGCGTTTTGAAGTCGGCAGCAAACCGGTGATTCAACGCGTCAGTCAACCTGTCGCGGCCAGCGTCAGCTCACAGGCTGCGCCCGCTATTCCACGTCTGGCTCCGTCCCGCCCAAGCTGGGACAGTTCTCCGGCTCAGCCCGAACTTTCTTACCGTTCTAACGTCAACCCGAAACATACTTTCGACAACTTCGTTGAGGGTAAATCAAACCAGCTGGCTCGCGCGGCGGCGCGTCAGGTGGCTGATAATCCGGGTGGCGCTTACAACCCGCTTTTCCTTTATGGCGGCACCGGTTTGGGTAAAACCCACTTATTGCACGCGGTCGGCAACGGCATCATGGCGCGCAAAGCCAACGCCAAAGTGGTGTACATGCACTCCGAGCGCTTTGTGCAGGATATGGTAAAAGCCCTGCAAAACAACGCCATTGAAGAGTTCAAACGCTACTACCGTTCAGTCGATGCCTTGCTCATCGATGACATCCAATTCTTTGCTAATAAAGAACGTTCGCAGGAAGAGTTCTTCCACACCTTTAATGCCCTGCTGGAAGGTAATCAGCAGATCATCCTGACCTCTGACCGCTATCCGAAAGAGATCAACGGTGTTGAAGATCGTCTGAAATCGCGTTTCGGCTGGGGCCTGACGGTGGCGATCGAGCCGCCTGAGTTAGAAACCCGCGTGGCGATCCTGATGAAAAAGGCTGATGAGAACGATATCCGTCTGCCCGGCGAAGTTGCGTTCTTTATTGCTAAACGTCTGCGTTCCAATGTGCGTGAGCTTGAAGGCGCACTGAACCGCGTAATTGCCAATGCCAACTTTACTGGCCGTGCGATTACCATCGACTTCGTTCGTGAAGCGCTGCGCGATTTGCTGGCGCTTCAGGAGAAGCTGGTCACTATCGATAATATTCAGAAAACAGTGGCCGAATATTATAAAATCAAGGTCGCTGACCTGCTCTCCAAACGGCGTTCCCGTTCGGTAGCTCGCCCACGCCAGATGGCGATGGCGCTGGCGAAAGAGCTGACCAACCACAGCCTGCCAGAAATCGGCGATGCGTTCGGTGGTCGGGACCATACCACGGTGTTGCACGCCTGCCGGAAAATCGAGCAGTTGCGTGAAGAAAGTCACGACATCAAAGAAGATTTCTCCAACTTAATCAGAACATTATCTTCCTAGCGCTATGAAATTTATTGTTGAACGTGAGCATTTGCTGAAACCACTGCAACAGGTCAGTAGCCCGCTGGGTGGACGACCGACGTTGCCAATTCTGGGTAACCTGTTATTGCAGGTGACGGATGGCGCGTTGTCGCTGACCGGGACGGATCTGGAAATGGAGATGGTGGCGAAAGTCGCGCTGTCTCAGCCACATGAAGCCGGGGCGACCACCGTTCCTGCGCGTAAATTCTTTGATATCTGCCGTGGATTGCCAGAAGGCGCGGAAATTTCCGTCGCACTTGACGGTGACCGCATGCTGGTTCGTTCAGGCCGCAGCCGTTTCTCGCTGTCGACCCTGCCGGCAACAGATTTCCCTAATCTCGATGACTGGCAAAGCGAGGTGGAATTCACCCTGCCGCAGGCCACGTTGAAACGTCTGATTGAAGCCACGCAGTTTTCCATGGCGCATCAGGACGTCCGGTATTATTTAAACGGCATGCTGTTTGAAACCGAAGGTGAAGAACTGCGTACCGTGGCGACCGACGGTCACCGTCTGGCCGTTTGTTCGATGCCTATCGGCCAGTCACTGCCTTCGCATTCGGTGATCGTGCCTCGTAAAGGCGTGATGGAACTGGTGCGTTTGCTTGATGGCGGCGACACCACGCTGCAACTGCAAATCGGCAGCAACAACATCCGTGCGCACGTCGGTGACTTCATTTTCACGTCCAAGCTGGTTGATGGCCGTTTCCCTGATTATCGCCGCGTATTGCCGAAAAATCCGGACAAAACGTTGCAGGCAGGTTGTGACCTGCTGAAACAGGCCTTTGCCCGTGCGGCCATTCTTTCTAATGAAAAATTCCGTGGCGTGCGTTTGTACGTCAGCCATAACCAGCTGAAAATCACCGCCAATAACCCGGAACAGGAAGAAGCAGAAGAAATTCTGGATGTCGGCTACGAAGGCACCGAAATGGAAATCGGCTTTAACGTCAGTTACGTGCTGGATGTGCTGAACGCGCTCAAGTGCGAAGACGTTAATCTGCTGCTGACCGACTCGGTTTCCAGCGTACAGATTGAAGATGCTGCGAGCCAGTCGGCCGCGTACGTTGTCATGCCGATGAGGCTCTAGTCTGAATTAATGGCCTTAACGCGCTTACTGATAAAAGATTTCCGCAACATCGAGGCGGCGGATTTAGATCCCTCGCCGGGTTTTAACTTTCTCGTCGGTCCCAACGGCAGCGGTAAAACCAGCGTGCTCGAGGCGGTGTATACCCTCGGGCATGGCCGCGCTTTTCGCAGTTTGCAGGCCGGACGCGTTATTCGCCACGATCAGCCTGAATTTGTGCTGCATGCGCGGGTTGATGACGGCGGTGATCGTGAATTATCCATTGGCCTGAGCAAAAGCCGCCAGGGCGACAGTAAAGTGCGCATCGACGGCAGCGACGGACATAAAGTGTCTGAACTGGCGCAGATGTTGCCGATGCAACTTATCACGCCCGAAGGCTTCACCCTGCTCAATGGCGGGCCGAAGTACCGGCGGGCGTTTATCGACTGGGGTTGTTTCCATCACGATCCCGGTTTTTTTATCGCCTGGAGCAACCTGAGACGGTTACTCAAGCAACGCAACGCCGCGTTGCGACAGGTGAGTCGCTATGCGCAAATTCGTGCCTGGGATCAGGAACTGATCCCGTTAGCCGAGCGCATTAGCGAATGGCGGGCGGCATACAGCGAAGCGATCGCGGCTGATATCAGCGCGACCTGCGCGCAATTCCTGCCTGAATTCGCCCTCAGTTTTTCTTTCCAGCGTGGATGGGACAAGGAAACCGAGTACGGCGAGTTGCTGGAGCGTAATTTTGAACGCGACAGAGCCTTAACCTATACCGCATCAGGTCCACACAAAGCGGATTTCCGCATTCGTGCCGACGGCACGCCGGTGGAAGATTTACTGTCCCGTGGGCAGCTGAAATTACTGATGTGTGCGCTCCGGTTAGCGCAGGGTGAGTTTCTCACCCGACAGAGCGGGCGGCGTTGCCTGTATCTTCTTGACGATTTTGCCTCCGAGCTGGATGCCGACAGACGTCGGTTGCTGGCGGATCGCCTGAAAGCCACCCAGGCACAGGTTTTTGTCAGTGCGATAAGCGCTGAACAAGTGACCGACATGATGGGTGAAAAGGGCAAGATGTTCCGCGTGGAACAAGGTAAAATAGCCGTTCTATCACAGGACTAAAAATGAGCGAGAAACGTTGATGTCGAATTCTTATGACTCCTCAAGTATCAAGGTATTAAAAGGGCTGGACGCGGTGCGTAAGCGCCCCGGCATGTATATCGGCGATACCGATGACGGCACTGGTCTGCACCACATGGTATTCGAGGTTGTGGACAACGCTATCGACGAAGCCCTCGCGGGCCACTGTTCAGAGATTCAGGTCACGATCCACGCAGACAACTCCGTCTCCGTGCAGGATGATGGTCGTGGTATTCCTACCGGCATTCATGAAGAAGAGGGCGTTTCTGCTGCTCAGGTCATCATGACCGTTCTGCATGCTGGCGGTAAGTTCGACGATAACTCGTACAAAGTTTCCGGTGGTCTTCATGGCGTGGGTGTTTCCGTCGTTAACGCCTTGTCGGAAAAACTGGAGCTGGTTATCCGCCGCGAAGGCAAAGTGCACACCCAGACTTACGTGCACGGCGAGCCACAAGATCCGCTGAAAGTGATCGGCGATACCGATCAGACCGGGACCACGGTGCGTTTCTGGCCGAGCTTCAACACTTTCACCAATAACACCGAATTTGAATATGACATTCTGGCTAAACGCCTGCGCGAACTGTCATTCCTGAACTCGGGTGTCGCAATCCGTTTGCTCGACAAGCGTGATGGCAAAAACGATCACTTCCATTACGAAGGCGGTATCAAAGCGTTCGTGGAATATCTGAACAAAAACAAAACGCCAATTCACCCGACCGTATTCTATTTCTCCACGGTGAAAGACGATATCGGCGTTGAAGTGGCGTTGCAGTGGAACGACGGCTTCCAGGAAAACATTTACTGCTTTACCAACAACATTCCACAGCGCGATGGCGGGACTCACTTAGCCGGTTTCCGTTCGGCGATGACCCGTACCCTGAATGCGTACATGGACAAAGAAGGTTACAGCAAGAAATCCAAAATCAGTGCTACCGGTGACGATGCCCGTGAAGGCCTGATTGCTGTGGTTTCCGTAAAAGTTCCGGATCCTAAGTTCTCTTCTCAGACCAAAGACAAACTGGTTTCTTCCGAAGTGAAAACCGCGGTTGAAACGCTGATGAACGAAAAACTGGTGGACTACCTGATGGAAAACCCATCAGACGCCAAAATCGTTGTCGGTAAAATCATCGATGCAGCGCGTGCCCGTGAAGCGGCGCGTAAAGCACGTGAAATGACCCGTCGTAAAGGCGCACTGGATCTGGCAGGTTTGCCGGGCAAACTGGCGGACTGTCAGGAACGCGACCCGGCTCATTCCGAACTGTACTTAGTGGAAGGGGACTCAGCGGGCGGCTCTGCAAAACAAGGCCGTAACCGTAAGAACCAGGCGATTCTGCCGTTGAAAGGTAAAATCCTCAACGTTGAGAAAGCGCGCTTCGACAAAATGCTGTCTTCTCAGGAAGTGGCGACGCTTATCACCGCACTGGGTTGTGGTATTGGCCGTGACGAATACAACCCGGACAAACTGCGCTATCACAGCATCATCATCATGACCGATGCCGACGTCGATGGTTCACACATCCGTACTTTGCTGCTGACCTTCTTCTACCGTCAGATGCCTGAAATTGTTGAACGCGGTCATGTGTTTATCGCACAGCCGCCGTTGTACAAAGTGAAGAAAGGCAAGCAGGAACAGTACATTAAAGATGACGAAGCAATGGATCAGTATCAGATCTCCATTGCGATGGACGGCGCAACGCTGCACGCCAACGCGCATGCACCGGCACTGGCGGGCGAACCGCTGGAAAAACTGGTGGCTGAACATCACAGCGTGCAGAAAATGATTGGCCGTATGGAACGTCGTTATCCGCGTGCGTTGCTCAACAACCTGATTTATCAGCCGACGCTGGCCGGTACTGAACTGGCCGATCAGGCTAAAGTTCAGGCGTGGATGGAGTCGCTGGTGGCGTTGCTCAACGAAAAAGAGCAGCACGGCAGCAGCTACAGTGCCATCGTGCGTGAAAACCGCGAACACCAGATTTTCGAACCGATTCTGCGTATCCGTACTCACGGCGTAGATACCGATTACGATCTGGATGCTGATTTCATTCAGGGCGGTGAATACCGCAAAATCTGTGCTCTGGGTGAAAAACTGCGTGGCCTGATTGAAGAAGACGCGTACATCGAACGTGGCGAACGCCGTCAGCCAGTGACCAGCTTCGAGCAGGCGCTGGAATGGCTGGTGAAAGAGTCCCGTCGTGGTCTGTCGATTCAGCGTTACAAAGGTCTGGGCGAAATGAACCCTGATCAGCTGTGGGAAACCACTATGGATCCTGAGCAACGTCGCATGTTACGTGTGACCGTGAAAGATGCCATTGCCGCTGACCAGCTGTTTACGACGCTGATGGGCGATGCGGTTGAACCGCGCCGCGCCTTCATCGAAGAAAACGCCCTGAAAGCAGCCAATATCGATATCTGATGAACGTCTGATTGTGTCTGCTGAAAAAGTCCGAAACGGGAAACCGCTTCGGGCTTTTTTTCGTCTGTTGTTCCCCGCATTCTGGCTGGCTTTAGCCCGGCATGTCGCTTAGCATTGAGGAAGATTTTTCAAACTCTGAGGATGCTATGGCTATTGAATTAATTGCAATTGATATGGACGGGACATTGCTCAATCCGCAGCATGAAGTGACACCTGCCGTAAAAAAAGCGTTATCCGATGCGCGTGCGAAAGGTGTGCAAATCGTTCTGGCGACGGGCCGTCCGTTTATCGGCGTGCAGCGTTATCTGAAAGAACTGGATTTGCAGCAGGAAGGTTGTTACTGCATCACCAACAATGGTGCGCTGGTCCACAATGCGAAAGATGGCAGCGTGATCGCCGAAATATCCCTCAAAATTGAAGATTATCACTACTTCGAGCAACTGGCGCGTGAGCTTGGCGTGCATTTCCATGCGCTGACCAAAACCGACCTTTACACCGCGAACCGTCATATCAGCAAATTCAGCGTGCATGAATCCTTCACGACCGGCATTCCGCTTCAGTACTGCCCGGCGGAAGAAATGGATGCATCCCTGACCTTCCCGAAAATCATGATGATTGATGACCCGGAAGTGCTGGATCGCGCCATCAGCCAGCTTCCGCAGGAAGCCAAAGATCGTTATACCATCATGAAAAGCTCGCCATATTTCCTCGAAATCCTGGATAAACGTGTGAATAAAGGCGAAGGCGTTAAAGTGCTGGCCGAAAAACTGAGCATTCCGCGCGAAAACGTCATGACGCTGGGCGATCAGGAAAATGACATCGCGATGCTGGAATACGCCGGGGTGGGTGTTGCTATGGGCAATGCGCTCGACAGCGTAAAAGCCGTCAGCCAGTTCGTCACCAAAACCAATACTGAAGACGGTGTAGCGTTTGCCGTGAACAAGTTTGTGCTGGGCCAGTAATTTCCTTTCCTGATAAAAATCGTCTGTTTCTGTGAAGGGAAACGGACGGTCTTTCTGCCGTGATCGCTGTTTCCTCCCTTTCTGATTAACCTCTCACGCCCTTTCTGACGTTTTTTTCCGCAATTCAGCCCGCTTTTATCTTTGCATTGTCCGTTTTGTGATCTGAATTGTAGTACAACAACAATAAATGGTACTACCATGTGCACAATGTGAGCGTGAAGTCTTACAGGATTGTGCAGCAATTCCAAGACCTGAATGCGCCGGAGCGGTAAAGTACGTTGTTTATTCTTCCAGCCCAGGAGCATTTATGAACTCATCTGAACTCAGCAAAACCGATCGTCTTGTCATTGAAATGGGGCAGCAAATCGTGAGCGGGAAATATATTCCCGGCGCGGCGCTGCCTTCAGAAATGGAGCTTTGCGAACAGTTTGATACGTCACGCAACATCATTCGTGAAGTGCTGCGTTCGTTAACGGCGAAACGGTTAGTGGAAATTAAGCGTTACCGGGGCGCGTTCGTCTGCCCGCGTAATCAGTGGAATTACCTGGATACCGACGTCTTGCAGTGGGTTCTGGCCAGTGATTACGACCCGCGTTTAATCGCGGCAATGAGCGAAGTGCGTAACCTGGTTGAACCGACCATTGCGCGCTGGGCGGCAGAACGGGCGACATCTGGCGAACTGGCGGTCATTGAAGACGCGCTCAACAGCATGATTGCCCATCATCAGGATCGCGATGCGTTTAACGAAGCGGATATCCGCTTCCATGAAGCCGTGCTGGCGGCGGTGCATAACCCGGTTTTACAGCAACTGAGTATCGCCATCAGCTCGCTACAACGGGCGGTGTTTGAAAGAACGTACATGCCGGATGACAGCAATATGCCGCTGACACTGCGTGAACATCAGGAATTGTTCAACGCAATCCGGCACCAGGATGCCAATGCAGCGGAGCAGGCGGCCATGAAAATGATTGCCTCTTCGACGAAACGACTCAAGGACATTACATGACAGCAAGCTATATCGCGCTCGACTGGGGTTCAACCAACCTGCGCGCGTTCTTGTATCAACAGGGGAAATGTACCGCGCACATCCGTTCAGAACGTGGGATAACCCGGCTGGACGGCACCACGCCTCAGCAGGTTTTCAGCGAAGTGATTTCGCCGTGGCAGTCTTTGAATCTGCCCGTGATTATGGCGGGCATGATTGGCAGTAACGCTGGCTGGGTCGATGTTCCTTATCTTTCTGCGCCGGTAAGTATTGATTCTCTCGGTCAGCATCTTTTCCCGGTAGAAGCCGCCCTGCCGGTAAAAGCCTGGATTGTGCCGGGGATCTGCTTCAATCGTGACGATAACTGCAACGTAATGCGCGGCGAAGAAACCCAGCTTCTGGGCGCTTATGACGAATCTCCCGCCTCCTTATATCTGATGCCCGGTACGCACAGTAAATGGGTACATGCCGAAGGCAGCAAAATTTGTGATTTTCGCACCGCGATGACGGGCGAACTTCACCATCTCCTGATGAATTATTCGCTGATCGGCAAGGGTCTGCCTGAACAGCAAAACTCTGCGGACATCTTCCGGCAGGGGCTCGAATCCGGTTTTTGTCAGCCTGAAATTACGGGGCGCTTATTTGAAGTCCGCGCCGCGCATGTGCTGAACCGGCTGGCGAAAACGGCGGTCAGCGACTGGCTTTCCGGCCTGCTGATCGGCAGCGAAGTCGCGCAGATGCTCAGCCACTTTGGCGGTGAACATCGCATCACCGTTATCGGGAATCCGCTGTTAACTGGCCGCTACGGACAGGCGCTCGATCTGGCCGGTATTGGCTGGCAGGCCCTCGACGGCGACCAGGCTTTTCAATCAGGTATAAGGAGAATTGTGAATGCAATGGGCAACTGAAATTCCACTGATCGGTATTTTGCGGGGGATCCGCCCTGAAGAAGTGAACGCGCATATTTCGGCGCTGCTCGATGCCGGTTTTGACGCCATCGAAATACCGCTCAACTCGCCGGACTGGCAAAAAAGTATTGCGCTGGCGGTCGAAAATTTTGGCCACCGCGCACTGCTGGGTGCAGGAACCGTGCTGAAACCGGAACAGGTCGACGAACTGCATTCGCTGGGAAGCAAACTGGTGGTCACGCCAAACACCTGCCCGGACGTTATCCGCCGCGCGGTTGAGCGGGGCATGACCGTTTACGCGGGATGCGCGACGGCCACAGAAGCGTTCAGCGCGCTGGATGCCGGTGCGCAGGCGCTGAAAATCTTCCCTTCTTCCGCTTTTGGCCCCGACTACATCAAAGCGCTGAAAGCCGTACTTCCGCCGGATGTGCCGGTATTTGCCGTCGGCGGCGTCACGCCTGAAAACCTTTCGGTTTACCTGAACGCCGGTTGCGCCGGTGCCGGGCTGGGCAGTGATTTGTACCGCGCAGGCCAGACGCCTGAAACGACCGCTCAGAAGGCGAACGCATTTATCAAAGCCTATAAGGATGCAACGCAATGAAAGTCACCAAACTGACCACCTACCGCTTAGCCCCGCGCTGGATGTTTTTGAAGATTGAGACGGACGAAGGCATTACGGGCTGGGGCGAACCGGTTATTGAAGGGCGCACGCGCAGCGTGGAAGCCGCGGTTCATGAGCTGAGTGAATATGTTATCGGACAGGATCCGGCGCGTATCAACGACATCTGGCAGACGCTGTATCGCGGCGGATTCTATCGCGGTGGTCCGATTCTGATGAGCGCGATTTCCGGTATTGATCAGGCGCTGTGGGACATCAAAGGCAAGGCGCTTGGCGTTCCGGTTTATCAGCTTCTGGGCGGTCTGGTGCGGGACAAAATCAAAGCCTACAGCTGGGTCGGCGGCGACAGACCGTCTGAACTCATTGATGGCATTAATAAATTACGCACAATTGGTTTCGATACCTTCAAGCTAAACGGCTGCGAAGAAATGGGTATTATCGAAAACGCCCGTCAGGTCGATGCCGCAGTTTCACAGGCGGCGCAGATCCGCGCTGAGTTCGGCAATGAAATTGAATTTGGTCTGGATTTCCATGGTCGCGTCAGTGCGCCGATGGCAAAAGTGCTGATCAAAGAGCTCGAACCGTATCGCCCGTTGTTTATTGAAGAACCGGTTCTGGCCGAACAATCTGAATATTATCCGCGCCTTGCCGCACAAACGCATATTCCGATTGCCGCCGGTGAACGCATGTTCTCGCGCTTCGATTTCAAACGCGTGCTGGCCGACGGTGGCCTGGCGATTGTTCAGCCTGATTTATCCCATGCAGGCGGCATTACCGAGTGCTTCAAAATTGCCGCAATGGCAGAATCTTACGACGTTGCCCTTGCGCCACATTGTCCGCTTGGCCCGATTGCACTGGCCGCGTGTCTGCATATTGATTTCGTTTCGCGCAATGCTGTACTTCAGGAACAAAGCATGGGGATTCATTATAACCAGGGTGCTGAATTACTGGATTACGTTATTAATAAAGACGACTTTAAAATGAATGACGGATATTTCTATCCTTCAAATAAACCGGGATTAGGTGTCGAAATTAACGAAGAGCTGGTAATTGAACGCAGTAAGAATGCCCCAGACTGGAGAAATCCACTCTGGCGTTATCCGGACGGTGCTGTAGCAGAATGGTAATTACCTGTCATCCTTCAAACGTTTTCTGCGTTGGCTGCTTTCATTCACCTAGGTCACTTACTTAAGTAAGCTCCCAGGGATTCTTTCAATTGCCGCCTTGATAACGCTCGAATGATTTAAGGTAATAATTTAAGCGATTACAAATATTAAATAATCAGGGCAATTTCTGAGTCGCCTTTACGCCTGTTATTATAGGATAACCATTAATAGGAAATAAAAATGGATACCACCCTACAAGTCAGACCGACAAAAAGACGTTATATCACCTTGCTGATGATCTTTATTACTGTGGTGATTTGTTATGTTGACCGCGCGAATCTGGCCGTCGCGTCTGCCCATATTCAGGAAGAATTTGGCATCAGCAAAACGCAGATGGGTTATATATTTTCTGCTTTTGCGTGGACGTATACCGCCTGTCAGATCCCCGGCGGCTGGTTTCTCGACAGATTCGGGTCGAGAGTCACCTACTTTATTGCCATTTTAGGCTGGTCCGTCGCCACCTTATTCCAGGGTTTTGCCGGCGGATTAGCGTCACTGATTGGCCTGCGCGCCGTGACGGGCATGTTTGAAGCACCGGCTTTTCCGACCAATAACCGCATGGTGACCAGCTGGTTCCCGGAGCAGGAACGTGCGTCTGCCGTGGGCTTTTACACCTCCGGTCAGTTTGTCGGATTAGCCTTCCTGACGCCGCTGCTGATCTGGATCCAGGAAATGCTGAGCTGGCACTGGGTCTTTATCATCACCGGCGGTATCGGGATTATCTGGTCCGTGCTGTGGTTCTGCATTTACCAGTCTCCGCGTAAAAGCAAAGGCGTGAATGCTGAAGAGCTGGAACATATCCGTGCCGGTGGCGGATTAATTGATGGCGATACGCAAGCGGATAAGAAGACGTCCGTGCCGTTTACGGCATCTGACTGGAAACTGGTTTTTAACCGCAAGCTGGTCGGCGTGTATTTAGGGCAGTTCGCGGTGGCTTCCACGCTGTGGTTTTTCCTGACCTGGTTCCCCAATTACCTGACGCAGGAAAAACACATTGCCGCGCTGACCGCAGGCTTTATGACTACCGTGCCGTTCCTGGCTGCTTTTCTCGGTGTGCTGTTATCCGGGCTGGTGGCGGATAAACTGGTTCGCAACGGTAAATCCATCGGCTTTGCACGCAAACTGCCTATTATCAGCGGGCTCTTATTATCCACCTGTATTATGGGCGCGAATTATACCAATGATCCGATGTGGATAATGATATTAATGGCACTGGCTTTCTTTGGTAACGGATTTGCTTCAATTACCTGGTCGCTGGTTTCCTCTCTTGCTCCGGTACGGTTAATCGGATTAACGGGCGGCGTATTTAATCTTGCGGGCGGATTGGGCGGAATTACCGTGCCATTGGTTGTCGGATATTTAGCGCAGGATTATGGCTTTGCACCGTCATTAATTTATATTTCCGCCGTGGCTTTATTAGGTGCACTTTCTTATATATTCCTCGTGGGTGAAGTGAAACGCGTCGGCGATATCTGACGATTGTCTCCGCTGTCTGCCTGTCGTAGTCTTAGCCCATTCCAATAAGGTATGGGCTTTTTCACACATGAACGAAAAACAGTTAACTTCCGATGCCCGCGGGCATCAGTTGACCAACATTAACGTCTGGACGCCGGACAGTCAGTGGCTGGTATATGACGTACGTCCGCACGGTGGCTCTTTCACCGGTTCGACCATTGAGCGTGTGAATGTGAAAACCGGCGAGACGGAAGTTCTTTATCGCGCCGGTGAAAATGCTCATGTGGGCGTGGTGACAGTCAGCCCGGATCAGCCGGCCCGTTATGCGTTTATTCATGGCCCGGAAAACCCGGATGACAGCTGGCAGTATGATTTCCATCATCGCCGCGGTGTCATTGTCTCTGAGCCGCGGCGCGCGCAGGCCGTGACGCTAGATGCGATGGACATCACCGCGCCGTTTACGCCCGGTGCTTTGCGTGGCGGCACGCATGTTCACGTTTTCAGCCCCGACGGCTCCTGCCTCAGCTTTACCTACAACGATCATGTTTTGCATGAACTGAATCCTGCTCTGGATTTACGCAACGTCGGCGTCGCCTTATCTGCACACCCCGTCACGCCGCCAAAACATCATCCCCGCGAATACGATGGCAGCCATTTCAGCGTTCTGGTTACTGAAACCACCGCGACGCCGCAGCCCGGCAGCGACGACATCAACCGCGCTTATGAAGAAGGCTGGATAGGCCAGAAAGGCTACCTCAAACCGGACGGCAATCGTCAGCGCCGGGCGCTGGCTTTCATTGGCGACACGCTTTCCGCCAGCGGAGAAAAGCATCCGGAAATTTTCGTGGTGGATTTACCGGAAGACGACGCGGATTACCTGAAAGCAGGGGAAAAACCGTTGCAGGGAACGCCGGACACGCTGCCTGCGCCACCGGCGGGTGTAAAACAGCGACGCATTACGTTTACTGAAAAAGGCATCGCAGCCCAGCCGCGTCACTGGTTACGGTCTTCGCCGGATGGTAGCCAGATTGCGTTTCTGATGAAGGATGAAAAAGACGTGGTGCAGTTCTGGACGGTATCGCCCAATGGCGGCAAACCGGTGCAGATCAGCCATTCGGCCAGCGGAATTCAGTCGGCGTTTAGCTGGAGCCCGGACGGAAAATCGGTGGCGCTGGTATGCGAGAACAGCGTGATGCGCCTTGATGTGGAAAGCGGAGAAATGTACCGGCTGACCGGAAGAACGGAAATCGCGCCGTGCGCGGATGCCGTAGTGTATTCCCCCGATGGCAGCCAGATAGCTTTTATGCGTCAGGTGGGGGAATTTGCGCAAATCTTTGTGACGGCCAGCCGCTGAGGTTTTACCTAACCGGCCGGTCTGGCCGGTTTCACTCCCTCAGGCTGAGGCTTACTTTTTATGCGTGGAGGATTTCTGCGTGCGCGGCGTCGTGGTCATCGGCGGAACATGATCGATATCGACCCCGTTGCTCAGCGCAATGTTGTGCTCTTCGCTGGCTTTGACGCGGTCGCGCGTCGTGACTTTTCCGCTGCGATAATAATCATAAGGCAGCAAAACCGTATCGAGTAAGGCGCTGAAAGGTAAATCCACTAACAGCAGCGGGGTCATCGCCCAGCTGGTGTCGTCGCTTTTCATCATGTTAACGTCTGAACGCGTGCCCGAATAATACCCTGTATCGCCACCGGTATGGCTCATGACGCTGGAACAGCCGCTCGTCGCTAAAAAAACACATCCTGTCATCAGCGGCGTTAATACAAATTTCTTCATGATAGAACTCATCTTATGCTGTCAGGCTGAGCTTTTACGTCAAAGTGACTTATACCACTCAGCACAAAAAATTAACAAAGCAAGCTGTAGCTCTGTGGCTGCGATCCCATTAAGTGTAATTACTATTTGAAATCTTGCAGGAAACCGCCTGCTGTCCCTGGCTTTTCGCCCTCGTAATATTTGTATTCTGACGCCCGCAGTTCAAACGAAAACAAAATTTTTGTCTTTTTCTTGCGAATGCCTACTTGAAATACTCTCTTTCATCGCCATTTTTAATGTACGACGCAGGGGAACGATCGCCGGAAGGGATCGTGAATATAAACTGCGCCGCGAGCCTGTCCCATCCGGAAGGCTATATACATACACTCGCTGAATGTCAGGAGAAGTAGTAATGCGTAATTTTGATTTATCACCACTATACCGCTCTGCAATTGGTTTTGACCGTTTATTTAATCTTATCGAATCGGGTCAGAATCAGGGTGGCGGCTATCCTCCTTATAATGTTGAATTGGTTGACGAAAACCATTACCGGATTGCCATCGCGGTAGCGGGATTTGCCGAATCCGAACTGGACATTACAGCGCACGACAATATGTTAGTGGTCAAAGGCGCGCATGCACCGTCTGACGCTGACCGCACATATTTATATCAGGGCATTGCTGAGCGTAATTTCGAACGCAAATTCCAGCTGGCCGAACACATTCAAATTAAAGCGGCCAATTTGTCGAATGGTTTGCTGTATATCGATCTGGAACGCATCGTTCCTGAAACGTCTAAACCACGGCGTATCGAGATCCGCTAAGCGTTTATAAAGACAACGCACAAATGAAAAAGTTTAGGCTCGCCGTCAGGGGGCTGAACCGTTACACCCAAATCGGGCGACGGATTAATTAATCTCGCTTCAAAGAAGGAGTTACACCATGCGTAATTATGATATTTCCCCATTACTTCGTCAGTGGATTGGTTTTGATAAATTAGCCAGCTCAATGCAGGGCGGCGATCAGGCTTTTCCTCCGTACAATATTGAGAAGTCTGACGACAATCATTACCGCATTTCGCTGGCACTGGCCGGTTTCCAGCAGAGTGAGCTGAATATTGAAGTGGAAGGGCCGCGTTTAACTGTCAGCGGCGCCCCGGCTCAGCAGGAAACTAAAGTGGAGTATTTGCATCAGGGGTTAGTGATTAAGCCTTTCACCCTGAGCTTCACGCTGGCAGAGCACATGCATGTGTCGGCCGCCGAGTTTGTAAACGGCCTGCTGCACATCAATCTGGTGCGTGACGTACCGGAAGCTTTGCAGCCACAGAAAATTGCGATCGGCACCGAGAAACCTGCACTGGAGAATCAGTCAGCGTAATCCGGCGGCAGAGTCGCTAAAAACGAAAACAGGAGGACATTTGTCCTCCTGTTTTTTTATGCCTGTCGCGCAGAAAAATTAATTTTCGGCGTGCGCTTTCTCAACTTCTTCCGCCAGAATTTTCACGCCGCGTTCAATCTGTTCGGCGTCCGGCACGTAGTTCATGCGCATGCACTGATGCGTGTGCGCCCACGGATGCTCCAGCCCCGGGAAGAAATAATCCCCCGGCACCATCAGCACGCCGCGCTGTTTCAGGCGCTGATAGAGCACTTCAGTCGTAATCGGCAGATCCTTAAACCACAGCCACAGGAAAATTGCGCCTTCCGGTTTGTGGATCAGGCAACGCTCTTCCGGCAGATAGCGGCGCAGCGTGGCGATGGTTTCCTGCACGCGCTGGTAATAAAACGGTTTGATGACGTCTTCGGAAAGCCGCAGTAAATCGCCACGGGCGATCATTTCATTGGCGATGGCTGGCCCGACGCTGCCGGGCGACAGGCTGATAATCCCGTTCATGTTGCTGATCGCTTTGATGATTTTCTCATCGGCAATCACGATGCCGCAGCGGGAACCCGGCAGGCCGAGTTTCGACAGGCTCATGCACAGAATGATATTCGGGTTCCACAGCGGTGTTGCATCGGTAAACACGATGCCGGGGAACGGCACGCCGTAGGCGTTATCAATTAATAACGGGATATCTTTTTGCTGCGCCAGTGCATCGAGGCGGATCAGCTCTTCGTCAGTAATCACGTTGCCGGTCGGATTGGTCGGGCGTGAAACGCAGATCAGGCCGATGTCATCGGTGATATTCAGATGATCAAAATCGACGTGATATTTGAACTGGCCTTCGGGCAACAGCTCGATATTCGGTTTGGCGGAAACAAACAGGTTTTCGTCCAGCCCGGCGTCTGCGTAACCCAGATATTCCGGGGCCAGCGGGAACAGCACTTTCGACATGCTGCCGTCGGCGCGGCGTCCGGCGAACAGGTTAAACAAATAGAAGAAGGCGCTCTGGCTGCCGTTCGTCAGCGCGATATTTTGCGCATCGAGCTGCCAGCCGAGTTCTTTCTGCAACATTTCTGCCAGTGCGTGACGCAGTACGTCCTTGCCCTGCGGGCCGTCGTAATTGCACAGCGCTTCGGTCAGCTTGCCTTCGGCCAGCATTTCCGTCAGCAGCGTCTGGAAATAATCCTGCATCTCAGGGATCTGCGCCGGATTACCGCCGCCCAACATCACAGCACCTGGTGTGCGTAAACCGTCATTCATATCGCCCATCAGGCGGGTAATGCCTGAAAAACGGGTAAATTTGTCACCGAAAGCAGAAAACGTCATAGAAAGCTTTGTATGTTATCGAAATGTGATGCCCACCATAACGCCTGAGGCAAAGCAGTGCAATCCGACCACGGGGTTTTGAATTGTCCTTCCCCTTCAAAACAACTGAAAGGGAAGGAAAGGAAGGGAATTACTTTCTGAGAACTTCCGGATTCACGCAGAACTGTTTAACGTCACCGTTCAGGGCGGCGATCAGGTTATCCACCGCGCAGGCCGCCATATCGTAACGGGTCTGATGCGTCGCGGAACCCACGTGCGGCAGCGCCACCACGTTGGGCAGGCTCAGCAGCGGGGAATCTTTCGGCAACGGTTCTTTCTCAAACACGTCCATCCCGGCACCATAAATCGTCCCGTCTTTCAGCGCTTCAATCAGCGCTGGTTCATCAATGACCGGGCCACGACCGGCGCTGACCAGCACGGCGCTGGACTTCATTTTCGCCAGCTGTTCCTTGCCGATCAGGTGGAACGTCTCTTTGGTCATAGGCAGCAGAACACAGACGAAATCTGATTTCTCCAGCAGTTCGTCCAGCTCACATTTGCGTGCGCCAAAACGCTCTTCCGCTTCGGTATGCTGACTGCGTGCGTTGTACAGAATCGGCATATCAAAACCGAAATGCGCACGTTGCGCGAGCGCCAGGCCGATGCGGCCCATACCCACGATGCCCATGGTTTTGTGGTGAACATCAATGCCGAACCAGTCCGGGCCTACGTTTTGTGTCCATTCGCCCGCTTTCACACGTTCGGCCAGATTCACGACGCGGCGGGCAGTCGCCAGCACCAGCGCCATCACGGTATCGGCGACCGTATCGGTCAGCGCGGTCGGGGTATGCATCAGCGGGATTTCACGACGCGTCAGCTCTGCGACATCAAAATTATCGTAGCCTACGGAGCTGGTGGAAACGGCGCGCAGGCGCGGCGCGTGATCCAGCAAATCTTTATCCACCCGCCCGCCTGAGCCCAGCAACCCTTCTGCGTTCTGCAATGCGTCTAAAACCTGCGCACGGTTTTCTTCAGTGATGTCATCAAATTGAGTGATGGCGAAATGCTGTTCCAGGCGTTGTTGCAGGTCTGCGGGTTGTTTCTTATACACAACGATAGACGGCTTCATCAATTACAACTCCCTCAGGTTAAGGAAACTTCTTTTTGTTTCATTTCAGATTGTCGCGGTTTTACCAGCAGGGTTAATCCTGCGGAAACCAGTAACGAGACGGCCATAAAAATAAAGGAGGCTGCCGGGCTGCCCGTATTACCGTTCAGATAGCCGACAAACCAGGAACCAAAGAACGAGCCAAGCGCTCCGAGGCTGTTGATTAACGCCATTGCGCCGCCGGAAACATTCTTCGGCAGCATTTCAGGAATGATGGCGAAAAACGGGCCATACGGGGCATACATTGCCGCGGCAGCGACCACCAGTAAACTGTACGAAAGCCAGAAATTGTTTGTGCCAACGGCCCATGAACCAAAGAATGCCAGCGCGCCGACCAGTAAAAGCGGCCAGACAAATAACCGGCGGTTTTGCATTTTGTCAGAAGCCCACGACACCAGAATCATGGCGATAGTGGCCGCCAGGTACGGCACGGACGACAGCCAGCCCGCTTCGACCATGCCCATCGATTTCCCGTCGCGCAAAATCGACGGCAGCCACAATACAAAGCCGTACACGCCGATGCTCCAGAAGAAATATTGCAGGCAAAGGAAAATGACGTTCCGCGAACGGAAAGCGTCGCGATAACCGCCCACCGCCTGAATACTTTTCTGCTCTTTTTCCAGCTGTTCGGCCAGCGCTCTCTTCTCCTGACTGCTCAGCCAGCTGACTTCTTCGGGTTTATCCTTGACGGTAAACCACCAGATAATCGCCCAGATCACCGCCGGAATGCCCTCGAAAATAAACATCTCGCGCCAGCCGAACGACTTGATCAGATAGCCGGAAAGCACCGACATCCACAGCACCGTGACCGGATTGCCGAGGATCAGAAACGTATTGGCGCGCGAGCGCTCGGACTTCGTAAACCAGTTACTGATATACACCAGCATCGCGGGCATGACCGCGGCTTCCACCACGCCCAGCGCGAATCGGATCACTGCCAGCATCGGAATATCAGTGACGACACCGGTCAGCGAGGCGAATCCGCCCCACAGCAAAAGGCACCAGAAAATCAGCTTTTTAACGCTGCGCCGCTCGGCGTAAATCGTGCCGGGGATTTGGAAGAAGAAATAACCTAAGAAAAACAGCGCACCCAGCAGGGAGGACATACCTTTGGTGATGCCGAGATCGTCATTAATGCCCGCCGCCGACGCGAAACTGAAATTCGAGCGATCGACATAGGCCAGGCTGTACGTGATGAACACGACCGGCATGATGTACCACCACCGGCGGGCGGCGATCCCGGGCTGTTTCATGGCGATTTCTCCTGATGAGGCATCAGAATTATTGACGCAGCAGTTCGGTGTAATAACGCGTCACGGCGGTCAGGTCATCCCCTTCCAGCGGGAATTCGATGCCGCGCGGCACATCCTGAGGCAAAAGTTTTAACAGCGGTTCCCAGCTGCCGTCGCTGTTATCGAGCGCCACGGCGTGCCATTTTCCGTCGCGCTGTTCCGCCGCTTTTACATGCACATAACCCACATGGCGCGCCAGGCGTTCAGCGGCGGCGGTCGGATCCTGCCCCACCCACAGCCAGTTCGCTGTATCAAACGTCAGGCTCAACGGCAGATGCAGCGATTCCGCCGCAAACGCAAAGGCATTAATGCGCGACAAAATTCCGCAATCGCTCGACTGGTCATTTTCCACCACCAGTTTGACGGTCTGAGAATCCAGCAGTACGCGCAACGGCGTCAGATCCGCACCGGGTTCAAATTCGCCCAGCGAAAACTTAATGGTGCGGGCACCTAAAACATGCGCTTCGGAAAAATACTGTTTTGCATCCGGATTCAGTTTGCCGCCCGAAATGAACAGCGGGAAGGGCACTGAATAGACCGAAAACAGCCCGTGGCGCTTAATGTTTTCCGCCAGTTCGGGCAGGGCATCCAGTTCCTGCTCGCTGAACAATTCACGACGAATTTCCACACCGTCTGCCTGCGCGTCTGCAATGATTGAAAGCAGCGCGGCCTGCCCGCCAAGGGCCTTCACCACGCTGTTTCCGTAAGCGGCGGTTACAATGACGACTTCTCTTTTCATGCGTGTGTATCCTGGTAAACGCGCCACTGCGGCGGCGCAGGCGATCAAATCCAAAACATCATTTTAGTAAAACAAACGGCAGTTGGAGATGTTGTTAATGTTTTGTTTCGTTTTATACAACCTAATTGGAACCGGTTCCAATCAACAGGACAAAAGGCCAAAAACATGATCCCGCTCACGAAGAACGGGGCAGAAAACGGAGGAAAAAGAATCAGCGCGCTGCCGTGGAACCGCGTGCAATCAGCTCACCGGAGAATTCCAGGTCTTTAACGGGATCGGTATTTCCCTGTATCCGCGCGACCAGTTGGCCGAGCGCGGCCACGCCCATTTCGTAGGTTGGCTGTTTGAGCGTGGTGATCCCGACGCCTGCCAGTTCGGCCCAGACCAGTTCGTCAAAACCGGACAATCCGATGTCCTGCCCCCAGACAATCCCCAGCCGTCGCATGGCGCGCGCGACCTGCAATGTGAGCGTTCCGTTCACGCACATTACGGCTTTTCGTTTGTCGGGATGGCGGGCAATAAATTCACGAAGCAGATTATCCAGTCCGTCGGTATTCGAAATCTCAATCTCGCCCTGTTCGGCGATGTGATGCGGCGACTGCTGCATGCGCTGGAGGAAAGTACGCAGACGGTCGAAACGGGTATTAATAGTGGCGGGTTCGCTGATAAAAAGCAGAGCGTCGAAACCCTGTTGCAGAAGGTGATCGGTCATCATCTGTGTGGCTTCGACGTTGTTCAGGCCGATCACATCACAGGCGAAATTCGCGACTTTGCGGTCGATCAGCACCATCGGTAAATTGGCCTGTTGCAGTGTGGAAATCGCCGCTTCACGCATGCCGACGGCGTTCACGACAATACCGTCCACGCGATAACTGCTGAGCAATTGCAGGTAATGTTTTTCCTGATCGAGCTCGTTATTGGTGTTACACACCAGCAGCGTCAGCCCTTGCTGGCGGCAGGCGGCTTCGACGCCGCGCATGACTTCAACGGAATACGGGTTGGTGATATCGGCAATAATCAGCCCAATCAGACGCGTCTGGCCGCTTTTCAGGCTGCGCGCCATCTGGCTGGGCTGATAATCGAGCAGGGCGATCGCCCGTCCGATGCGCTCTTTTAACGCGTCGGACAGCAGGTCTTTTTCACCGTTGAGATAACGTGAAACGCTGGTTTTACCCGTTTTCGCGGCGCTGGCGACATCACGTATCGTGGCGCGTACCGGTGCGCCCGGCTCCTGTTTTTTGCTCACAACCTTTCTCCCGTCATGCTTGTCCCACGGAGACTAGCACAGAGTGCCGAAAGGCTGCATCCGTTACTCAGCGCAATCCTTCCGCCGGTCTGGCCGCCGGAACCGCCTGTTTCTCCGGCCGGTTACTCAGCGTAAATGCGGAAATAAGGGTGACGCCAAAGGCGATGCCGCCGAGGATCAGATAGGTATCGCTGAACCCGATGCGGTCATACAAACTGCCGGCGAACGCCGAAAGGAAAATCGCCGCCAGCTGTTTGGCAAAGTTAAACCCGATCAGATAAATGGTCGCCGAGAACCGGACATCAAAAATCTGCGTGATGTATTTGAATACGCCGACCAGCAGGAACGGCACTTCCAGCGCATGCAGCATTTTCAGTAAAATGACTTCGATGGCGGTGGTCGCAAATGACGAGCCGACAATGCGGATTGACATAATGGTGCCCGCCAGCAGCAGCGTATTTTTCGCGCCGATGCGGTTAATAATCCACGGCGAACAGAACATGATCAGCGCGTTGCACAGCTCGCCCGCGGTGGTGACGTAGCCGAACATTTCCGTGCCCTGCTGCGGTGAGGCAAAGAAGGTTTTGAAGAACGTGGCGAATTGCTGATCAAACACGTCGTAGACGCAGGCGACGCCGATCACGTACAAAATCAGCATCCACAGTTTGCGTTCTTTCAGCAGCAACGCCGCCGTTTTCAGCGAAAATTGCGGCTGATTGGCGCCCAGTTTATCCATCACCACGGCATTCTTGTTTTCCTGCGGACGGGAAATCAGCAGCAGAACCATCAGGATCAGCGCCGCGCCGGAACCCATCCAGAACACGATATTCGGGTTGATGTTAAACAGCACGCCCGCGGTTGAGGCGCAAATCCCCCAGCCAAAACAGCCGAACATCCGCGCCTTACCGTATTCAAAGGCGCTGTTGCGGCTGACCCTTTCGATATACGCCTCGGTTGCGCCGGAACCCCCGGCAAAAACGAAGCCGATATATGCGCCGCCGAGTATCGCGCCGAGCACGATATTGATTTTCAGCAGCGGGGCGAAGACGTAAATAAAGAACGGCGCAAACAGGAAAAGCAGCACCGCGATAATCCACAGCAGATGTTTTTTGAGGCCGAGCTTGTCAGAAATAACGCCGAAAATGGGCTGAAACAGAATCGCAAACAGCGACATGCTGGAGAACACGATGCCGGTTTCCGTTTTGCTCAGGCCGATAATGTCCGAAAGCCAGATCGGTAAAAACGGATAACAGGTCGCCATAATGAAGAAATAGAGGAAGAAATAGGCGCCAAATATCCAGAAGTTGGTATTTTTTTTATAGAAACAGCGATCGGAAGTTTGTGTAGGGTTCATAGTGATTTCCTTGCCGAAACCATGAAAACCGGCACCTGAGTACCGGCGTTATTTTTGTTATCTGATTTCTTCGAAGCCCAGAAGCAGGGCGCTTTCCGGATCCATCACCGGCAATGTCAGCCCGGCATTCGCCAGCCATTCACCGCTCAGCACCGGCGATTCGTGCAGCCATGCCGGTTGAACGCGCATGGTGTGGCCGCTTCCGCCGCCTGCCAGCAATTCCGGTTCATCCAGCACGGTGACGCGATAACGGGCGTCTGGCTTCAGCCCCGGCACCCGCAGCGTTCCCGGTAATGACCAGGTCGGCATCGCAAGCTGGCTGACCAGAAACACTGCGCGATCGCCGCTGTCGCTGACCACGCCGTTAATCAGCATGGAATCATCGTGACTGTCGACGCGGTACACATCGCCGCTGTGCAGCAATGGCCGGAGTTGCTGATGCAGGCGGGTATATTTCGCGAATCCGGCGCGTTCTGATTCGCCTTCTTTCACCGGATCCAGCTCAATGCCCATGTGCCCGAACAGTGCCGTCAGGCCGCGAAACGCAATGCTGTGCTGGCGCGATGTGGCGTGGCACAGCTTGTTGCCGATGTGCGATCCCATCACTTCCGGCGGGAAGAAATAGCTCATGCCGCGCTGAATTTTCTGTCGCTCCAGCGCGTCATTGTTGTCCGAAGTCCAGAAGCGGTGGCTACGCTTGAGTACCTCAAAATCAATGCGCCCGCCGCCGGAGGCGCAGGATTCAAACTCAATGTGCGGGAAGCGGCCGCCGAGTACGTCGAGCAGACGATAAAACTGCTGCGTCTGGTTTGTCAGCGCCGCGCGGCCTTCATGCCCCGGCTGAACAATTTCGCGGTTCATGTCCCATTTCACATAATCCACGTCGTGCTCGCCGAGCAGCCAGCTCATGCGTTCCACCAGATAATCAAAGACCTGCGGATTATTCAGATCGAGCACGAACTGATGGCGGCCACTCGGTTGCAGATAACCCGGCAACGCCAGCAGCCAGTCGGGATGCGCGCGGTACAAATCCGAATCCGGGTTAATCATTTCCGGTTCAACCCAGATACCAAATTCCATGCCGAGTTTTTTGACATGGTCAATCACCGGTTTCAGCCCGTTCGGGTATTTCTTCTCGTCGAGATACCAGTCGCCCAGTGCGGCGCGGTCATGATCGCGCCCGCGGAACCAGCCGTCGTCGATAATGAAGCGTTCAACGCCTAACGCCGCGGATTCGGTCGCCATCTGCATGATGTAGCCGGGATCGTGATCGAAATAAATGCCTTCCCAGGTATTGAGGTGCACCGGACGCGGTTTTTCCATCGGGAAGCGCAGGATCTGCTCACGTACAAACCGGTGAAACTGCTGGCTCATGCGGTTCAGGCCGCTGGCGGAATAACTGGCGTAGAGCCACGGCGTTTCCAGCGTTTCTCCTTCTTCGAGGCGCTGTTCGCCGGGGAAATACAGCGCTTCAGCCTGCACCACGCGGCGGCCATCGGTTTTGATATCTGCCCGCAGGCGATGATTGCCACTCCAGCCCAGATGCATTCCCCAGACTTCGCCCTGATCTTCGCCAAAACCCGGATGACCGATCATCACCGCCGGAAAATGTTCAGAAGAAGTTTTGCCGCGACGGTTTTCCTGAATGACGCCGCCGTGATCCAGCAACGTGCGGTGCGGCTGAAACTCTTTGATCCAGCGGCCATGAAACGCCATCACTTCGGCAGCGCGCTCCGGCAGCGGCAGCGTAACGGCCAGACGCGTCAGCTGATAAGTGCCGGGTTTCAGGTTGGTCAGCGCATTTCGTGCCTGCAAAACACCGCTGGCATCCAGATGCAGTTCACTGCGAAATTGCAGCCCGGCGATCGGGTCTTCGGTGGTGATGGTCAGCTGATTACCGTGGTGCCTGACGTCCGTCGTATTGAAGACCGGCGACCAGTCCAGGCCGTCGCGATGGCCTTCGACGCCCGGATTTCCGAACGAACCGCGGCCAGAATCGGCGCTGAGATTAACCGGTGCATCGGCATCAATGCGGCCATTGGGTACTGCGCGGCTCAGGGAAATCAGGTCTTCCGCTGAAAACTGGCTGAGGCGTTTTCCCCAGTAAAGGATTTCGGCAAACGGCGTGCAGCGCACGATCAGGCTGGTGTGTTCACTGGTTAAATGGACGGTCTGGTTTTCCATATTGTCACAACTCCACAAGGGTAAAATGCGGCGATAAAACGCGATTTTGTGGAGTAACTATTGATCCGAAACGTTTCGGATTGGAAATGTGACAGTTCAAATTTGTGATATAGGGTGGAAAAATAATCTAAAGATGAAGTATCAGCGTGGTGGATGTGCGGTGACGCCCGCCTGCAATTCCGGCTGCCAGAGAACCTGCAAATTCTTCAGGGGTTCGTTGCGGATCAGCGCCCGCGTCATGTCGGCAATTTGCAGCCCGACCGCTTCGCGCGTGCCCTGACGGACAGCCGTGACGGCGACGCTGGGCACGCTGTCGGAAGGTAATCCGTCAAAAATAATCAGCGAAACGCCGCCGCTGAGCAGCAAACCGGCTTCGTGCAACGCCAGCGCCGCGCCTTCGCCGTGCATATTGCAGTCGCAGACCAGTGCGGTTGGCGGCTGAGGTAACGCCAGCAGCGCCTGCGTGGCCTGATAACCGGCACGACGGCTGGGGCTGACTTTATGCGCGTAATCCGGATTGAACGGCAGATGGTTCGCCCGCAAGCCATCGAGATAGCCCTGATGGCGCTGCCCGATAAACGACTGCTGATTGTTCTCGCCGAGAAACGCGATACGGCTGTGGCCAAGTGCGGCCAGATGATCGACCGCCATCTGCATTCCGGCGCGGTTATCGAAATCAAACCAGGCGTAATCCTGCGTCAGACACTGGCTGCGCCCCAGCGCCAGAAACGGGAAATTACGCTGCTGCAAATCCAGCAGACGCGGATCGTTATCCAGTGTATGCGCCACCAGCATGGCATCCACGCGTTTACTTTCGATCAGCCGCCGCCACGAAAACGTGCCGAGTTCGTCCGGTACCAGCAGCAAATCGATTTCATATTTCGCCAGTTCGCGGGTGATACAGCCGACCATTTCGATAAACGCAGAATTGCTTAAGGGGTGGGAAGTGAAGGGGAAAATCAGCCCGACGGCGTCGATCTTGCCCATTTTCAACCGGCGGGCGAGGGTGTTTGGCCGGTAGCCGCGTAAATCTGCTGCCGCCTGAACCCGCGCTTTGGTATCCGCTGAAACGTCATCGTAACCGTTCAGCGCACGGCTGACGGTGGTGACAGAGAGACCGAGATCTTTCGCGATAGCTTTCAGCGACATACTGATTTCCGTTTCACAAATAAGGGAAAATTCTTTGGCGGAGGATAGCACAAACGAAAAAACGGGGCCCTGAGGCTCCGTTCTTATTTTGGATCTGACCGCGATTACTGCATCGGGCTGAGGGTGATTTCCACGCGGCGGTTCTGCGCTTTACCGGCCTCAGTGCTGTTGCTGGCAATCGGATTATCCGGGCCTGCGCCGGTCGTCCGCACGCGGCTGCCTTCAACGCCTTGCGTGATAAGCGCGCTGCCGACGCCGTCAGCACGTTGCTGCGACAGCTTCATGTTGAGCGCACGGGTACCGGTGCTGTCGGTGTAACCGACGACGTTAACGGCGGTTTTCGGATACTCTTTCAGTACCATCGCCACGCCGGTCAGTGTATTAGCACCTGCCGGTTTCAGCGTGCTGCTGTTGGTGTCGAAGGTCACGTTGTTCGGCATATTCAGTACGATATTGTCGCCCTGACGGGTCACGCTAACGCCGGTGCCTTTCATTTTGTCGCGCAGTTTAGATTCCTGCACATCCATGTAATAACCCGCACCGCCACCCAGTGCAGCACCTGCCGCCGCCCCGATCAGCGCGCCTTTGCCGCGATCGTGTTTGGATGAAGAAAGCATGCCGACGCCCGCGCCGAGTGCGGCACCGATACCCGCGCCAATGCCGGATTTGCCTGCTTCTGATTCCCCGGTGTAAGGGTTGGTGGTACAGGCGGAAAGGCCCATCGTCACACACAGCACGCCTGCAACCACTAGAAGTCTTTTGTTCATCTTATTTCCTTTCTGGATGTTTATTTTTTCAGAACTTTACTGCGGCATTATGACTGCTCTTTTTACGGCAAGTTGCACAGAAAAAGGTGTCAAAACATAAACAAATGCAACAGGCAGAGTTCAGCCCTGCGGCGTTCTGGCGCTCTTTATGCGCAATTTCGGGGCGTTAAGCAGTAGGAGAATTCCGGTTATCTGTTTTTGTATTTTTGCGGATTTTGGGAACTTATTCGGAAAGGGGATGGAACCAGCGGAGGATCCAGGTGGGCATGTCGGTGCCGGGATGGCGGGTTTCGGCGGTGATCTCAAAGTTTTCCTTACGATAGAACGCCATTGCACGGTGGTTTTGCTGATACACCTCGAGCAGCAGAACCGGATATTCCTCTTTGGCCGCCGCCATCAGACGTTGCGCGGTGCCGTCGCCGTAGCGGCTTTCTTCCACAAACAGCGCGCCGATAAACTGCTGATTCAGCACGCTGATAAAGCCGCTGATATGACCTTTTTCGTCACACTCTATCCAGGTCCGGGCTTTAGGCAGAAAATCTTCCCTCACCATTTGCAGGCTTTCAATCCAATAGGATTCGGCAATAAAAGAGTGTGATATCAGAGAACTGCGCAGCCAGAGCAACAGAATGGCTTCGTGATCGGCGGGCTGCGCAAGGCGGATCATGACGGCTGGTTCGCCGGATGGCAGAAGCAATAAGACTGATGATCGTTCACCAGCCCGGCCGCCTGCATAAAGGCATAACAAATCGTTGAGCCGATAAACTTAAAGCCTTTCTTTTTCAGCGCCTTGGACATTGCATCGGACACCGTTGTTTTGGCCGGAACGCCTTCAGGGCCGAGCGGATTATTGATGACCGGTTGATTGCCCACGAAGCTCCAGATGAAATCTGAGAAGTCCTCGCCGCTGGCCTGCATCGCCAGATAAGCCTGTGCGTTGCCAATAATGGCTTTGATTTTTCCCCGATGACGAATGATACCGGCATCAAGCACCAGGCGTTCGACGTCGTCGTCGGTCATTTTGGCAATTTTCACCGGATCAAACGCGTGGAAGTTCTGGCGGTAATTTTCGCGCTTTCTCAGCACGGTTATCCACGAAAGCCCGGCCTGCTGGCCTTCGAGGCACAACATCTCAAACAACTCGCGGCCATCTTTGACCGGCACGCCCCATTCTTTGTCGTGGTAATCGAGGTAAATCGGTTCTTTAGAAACCCAGCTACAGCGCGTCATCTCGTTTTCTCCTTGAAAGCGTGGGCTCCAGTGTGTGGTTTCTCGGATAACTCTGCAACGTCGCAATTTGCGCACCGTGAACTTGACGCTGGTCGGATCTGAACAATATTTAAAGCCATTCATTACGAATTCCTTACATTTAATCAGGGGCATGCGCCGCTGTAACTTCAGGAAAACAGGTTTATGGCAGGCACAAAAAAGTACGCAACACGGCTGACGCAGGGCGCATTCGCCGTGGCGTTATGCCTCGGAACGCAGGCTTCAGCGCAGGCTTACGATCAGCTTTATGTTTTTGGCGACAGTCTGAGTGATACCGGCAATATCGGCCGCTGGACCTTCGACAGCAACACGCATCAGCTGTATGACGAGATTCTGGCGAACAATATCGGCACGACCTTAAAACCCTCTTCGCAAGGCGGGCTGAACTATGCCGAAGGCGGCGGCGTCGCGGTGCCGGGGCTGGATTCTGATTACACCACGCAGGATCAGGTGAAAAGTTATCTGGCCTCGACCGGCGGCAAAGCCGATCCCAACGGGCTGTATATTCACTGGATTGGCGGTAACGATCTCGCGGCGGCGGCGCTCAATCCGCTGAACGCGCTGGATATCGCCACCAACAGCGCGACGCAGGCCGCGTCCCAGGTGAACGATTTGCTGAAAGCGGGTGCCGGAACGGTGATTGTGCCGACGGTGCCAAATATTGGTCTGACGCCGGTTCTGATGGAAGGGATTATTCAGGTCGGATTGCTGCCGGTTCAGCAGCAGGCGCTGGAAGCGGCCTATCAATATCTGAATGCGCAGAACACGCCGGACGCGGCGGCGCGTACTGAAGCGATTCATAGTGCGCTTGCGGCCGCGGCGGCTGAAGGTTCAGGTATTCCGCTGGTTCAGGATGTGATCGCGAAAGGGCTGGCCGCCGCTTATGACGCACTGAAAGACGTCGCAGGTGGGCTGACCGACACTTATAACACGACCGAGGATATTGCGCTGGCGAAAACCGGCGGCAATATTGCGCGCGTAGATATTAACGGTTTGTTTAATGAAGTGATCGCCGACCCGGCGCTGTACGGCTTCGCGAATACGGCGGGCACGGCTTGCCCGGTCGGGACTTCAGCTTCCGAATGTACGTCAAATCTGCCGGGTTTCGACAGCAGCAAAGCTTTCCTGTTTGCTGACCATTTTCACCCGACACCGCAGGCGCACGCGCTGATCGCCGAATACATGCAGTCCGTGCTCAACGGCCCGCTTGAAGCGACGGCGCTGAATAAGGGCTCTCTGGCGCTGGCGCGAAATACGCAGGGAATTCTCGACAGCCGTTATCAGCAATTGCGCACGCAGGATAACGACGCCGGAACCTTCGGCATGTTCGGCGGTTACGCCGGGCAAAGTGCGGACAGCAAAATTAACCCGTCGCTGGGTGATGGCTCCCTGACCTCGAATTCGCTCAATATCGGGATGGATTATCAGATGACCGATCGCTGGATGATGGGGCTGATGATTTCCGGTTCCGACGATAAACAGGATCCGACTGACCACTACAGCTACCGCACGCGTGGCTGGATGGCGACGGCGTTTACCGGCGTGAAAATCGCCGACAACGGCTGGATAAACGGCGATGTCCACTACGGCTCGCTGAATTATGACGACATCAACCGCAGCATCAAACTCGGGCCAACCACCCGTACTGAGCGCGGCGAAACAGACGGTAAGCAGATTGGCGGTCGCGTCACCGCCGGCTGGGATTTCCCGATTTTACCGGTGCTGAAAACCGGCCCGGTGGCGCAGTACAGCTGGGATTACAGCAACATTGAGGGTTACAGCGAGAAGGGTAATAACAGCACGTCGATGCGCTTTGGCGACCAGACCTCGCACTCACAAATCGGCGCGCTGGGCTGGCGTCTGAATGCGGAGCTGGGCATCGTGAATCCGTATGCGCAGGTCACGTATGACCGCCAGTTCGGCGACAAAACCTATACCGCGACCGGCGCCATCAAATCCACCCGCACGCATTTTAGCCGCACCACCGGCGAGCAGGACGACGACTGGGTCGATATGACCATGGGCGCCAACGTCCAGATCACCCACAGCATTTCCGCCTTCGCCGCTGTCTCCCAGACCACTGGCCTGGATTCCGGCGAACAAACGTCCTACAACGCGGGGATCAGCGCAAGATTTTAAATTAATTTTCCTGGCTGATTTCTACAACGCTAATAATGAATCCAAGCCACTGATTAAGGTGGTTTGTTTTCGCTTAGTGCGTTTTAAGAAGGCGGTAACAAATCCACTTTCTGAATTTTCGCGTTCAGACAGAACCCACTTTTCGCTGAACACCATGAAAAGGTTGCGGGATGTCCTGACAAACCGAAGAACCAGAATGAAGAGAGCGATAAATAAAACAGCTTGAATGGCAATATCAGAGGAACTGAATTGCATGAAATAAGGCCACGACTGGCTGATCGTTAAGAAGAGGGCAAAACCCTGAATGATGATTTTTACAACAAACATCCTGGTATAAAAGGTTTTAAGTAATTCTTTATTCATGAAAAAAGGATTACTCAGAGAGCTGTGGGAATCTCGTACTGGTATTCCATGGACATAGATCATCCACTCACTTTTTTTCTCCGGCATGTAAATCAAAGCCTGATCCTTGAGGCGATGTAAGTGAACTGACATGCCGACCGGGAAAATCAGGCCGACACAAACCATGTAAACTAATGGCCCGTTTACATGGAAAAATCCCAGTCCAAGGCTGATTACAACGGTAAGTAAAATTACTGGTTTATGTATCCAAAGACTTGTTGATAGATACTTCATTAGCGGTGCTTCCTTGCGGTGTTATTAAGATTTCCGTTGGAGTGTCGTGTGCCTGATTAGTTTCATTATCACTCAGTGTTTAAATGGTTATTATTTTGATCTCCCGGATTCCGGCGAACAAACGTCCTACAACGCGGGGTTCAGCGCAAGATTTTAAAAGCATCTTAAAGGGTGCTTTTAAAGATGCTTTTAAGGCTATAATAACGGCATAGTGTGACAGGAGAAAAGCTATGCCGTTTGAAATACTCACTTCCTCAGCCGCCAGTATTACCGAGCTAAAACGTGATCCGATGGGGACGTTCTCCGCCGGAGAAGGTGAAGCCGTGGCGATCCTTAACCGCAATGAACCAGCCTTTTACTGTGTTCCACCAGAGGTTTACGCCTATTTCCTGAGTCTTGCAGAAGACGTGGAACTGAACCGCATAATGGATGCGCGGCAGGGCGAAGAAAGGATAAGGCTGACACTGGATGACTTATAAAATCGATTTTCTGAAGTCAGCCCTGAAAGAATGGAAGGCGCTGGCACCTCCCATTAAAGACCAGTTTAAAAAGAAACTCGCTGAGCGGCTCGAAAATCCTCATGTAGCTTCTGCCCGTTTATGTGGCCCAAAAACTAACCGTTATAAAATTAAATTGAAGAGCCTCGGCTACCGTCTGGTCTATCAGGTTGAGGATCAGGAAATCGTGGTAATTGTTGTCGCGATTGGTAAACGTGAGGGCAATGAAGCCTATAAACTGGCAGAGAAGCGCTGAATACTGGCGTTTTTAAGGTAATTCACTGGGATCTGTTGTGTGATTATCTTCCGTTCAGCGGGTATACTGTCCGACTCTTTATAAACCCACTTTCTCGCGTGCGAATCCAACATGCAAAAGTTTGATACCAAGACATTTCAGGGCCTGATCCTGACACTGCAAGATTATTGGGCGCAGCAGGGCTGCACCATTGTTCAACCGCTGGATATGGAAGTCGGCGCGGGCACCTCGCACCCGATGACCAGCCTGCGCGCACTCGGCCCTGAGCCTTTTGCGGCAGCCTATGTTCAGCCTTCCCGCCGCCCGACCGATGGTCGCTACGGTGAGAACCCGAACCGCCTGCAACACTATTATCAGTTCCAGGTGATGATCAAACCGTCACCGGAAAACATTCAGGAACTCTACCTCGGTTCCCTGAAAGAGCTGGGTCTTGACCCGCTTATCCACGATATCCGCTTCGTAGAAGATAACTGGGAAAACCCGACGCTCGGCGCCTGGGGCCTCGGCTGGGAAGTGTGGCTGAACGGTATGGAAGTGACGCAGTTCACCTACTTCCAGCAGGTCGGCGGCCTGGAATGTAAACCTGTGACCGGTGAAATCACCTACGGTCTTGAGCGTCTGGCGATGTACATCCAGGGCGTAGACAGCGTTTACGATCTGGTCTGGAGCAACGGTCCGCTGGGCAAAACGACTTACGGCGACGTGTTCCATCAGAACGAAGTGGAGCAATCTACCTATAACTTCGAATACGCCGATGTCGATTTCCTGTTCACCTGTTTTGAACAGCACGAGAAAGAAGCGCAAACCCTGCTGGCTCTCGAAAAGCCGCTGGCACTGCCTGCTTACGAGCGCATCCTGAAAGCAGCACATTGCTTCAACCTGCTCGACGCGCGTAAAGCGATTTCTGTGACTGAACGTCAGCGCTACATTCTGCGCATCCGTACCCTGACTAAAGCGGTAGCTGAGGCGTATTACGCTTCCCGCGAAGTGCTGGGCTTCCCGATGTGCAAAAAGAACGAGAAGTGAGAAACAGCCATGACTGAAAAAACTTTTCTGGTGGAAATCGGCACGGAAGAACTGCCACCGAAGGCTCTGCGCAGCCTTGCTGAATCCTTTGCCGCTAATCTGACTGCGGAACTCGATGCGGCGAATCTGCCACACGGTGACGTTAAATGGTTTGCTGCACCGCGCCGTCTGGCGCTGAAAGTCTCCGGTCTGCATGAATCACAGGCCGATCGCGAAGTTGAAAAACGCGGCCCGGCTGTGGCGCAGGCGTTTGATGCAGAAGGCAAACCAAGCAAAGCCGCTGAAGGCTGGGCTCGTGGTTGCGGCATCACCGTCGATCAGGCTGACCGTCTGGTCACCGACAAAGGTGAATGGCTGGTTTACCGCGCGCACGTCAAAGGCGAAAGCGCGCAACAACTGCTGCCGGCGATGATCGCGACATCTTTGTCCAAATTGCCGATTCCAAAACTGATGCGCTGGGGCGATTCCGACGTGCAGTTTGTGCGTCCGGTTCACACCGTGACGTTGCTGTTAGGCGACGAACTGATCCCGGCGAAAATCCTCGGTATCGATTCTGCGCGTACCATTCGCGGCCACCGTTTCATGGGCGAGCCGGAATTCACTATCGACAACGCCGATCAGTACCCGCAAATTCTGCTGGAACGCGGTAAAGTCATTGCGGATTACGAGCAGCGTAAAGCCATCATCAAACAGGATGCTGAGAAAGCAGCGAAAGAGATTGGCGGTATTGCCGATCTGAGCGAAAGCCTGCTGGAAGAAGTGGCCTCTCTGGTGGAATGGCCGGTGGTTCTTACCGCTAAATTCGAAGAGAAATTCCTGGCAGTTCCGGCTGAAGCGCTGGTTTACACCATGAAAGGCGACCAGAAGTATTTCCCGGTGTACGACGCCGCGGGCAAACTTCTGCCGAACTTCATCTTCGTGGCCAACATCGAATCGAAAGATCCGCAGCAAATCATTTCCGGTAACGAGAAAGTGGTTCGCCCGCGTCTGGCCGATGCGGAATTCTTCTTCAACACTGACCGTAAAAAACGTCTCGAAGATAACCTGCCGCGTCTGGAAACCGTATTGTTCCAGAAACAGCTGGGTACGCTGCGTGACAAAACCGACCGCATTCAGGCGCTGTCTGGCTGGATTGCCGAGAAAATCGGTGCCAACGTTGAAAACGCAAAACGCGCGGGTTTGCTGTCCAAATGTGATCTGATGACCAACATGGTCTTCGAATTCACCGACACGCAGGGCGTGATGGGTATGCACTATGCGCGTCATGACGGCGAGCAGGAAGAAGTCGCGGTTGCGCTGAACGAACAGTATCAGCCACGCTTTGCGGGCGACGAATTACCGGCATCGCTGGTGGCTTGTGCGCTGGCTATCGCTGACAAGATGGACACGCTGGCCGGTATCTTCGGCATCGGTCAACATTCGAAAGGCGATAAAGACCCGTTCGCACTGCGCCGTGCTGCGCTGGGCGTGCTGCGTATCATCGTTGAGAAAAACCTGTCTCTGGATCTGCAAACCCTGACCGAAGAAGCGGTGCGCCTGTACGGCGACAAGCTGACTAACGCCAAGGTTGTCGATGAAGTGGTTGATTTCATGCTCGGTCGTTTCCGCGCGTGGTATCAGGAAGAAGGTCACGCGGTCGATACCATTCAGGCCGTGCTGGCGCGTCGTCCGACCAAACCGGCTGATTTCGACGCCCGTGTGAAAGCAGTGAGCTACTTCCGTACGCTGGATGAAGCGGCAACGCTGGCTGCGGCCAACAAACGCGTTTCCAACATCCTGGCGAAATCCACCGACGTTCTGCTGGATCACGTTCACGCCTCCGTGCTGAAAGAACCTGCCGAGCTGAAACTGGCTACGCATCTGGTGGTTCTGCGTGACAAACTGGAGCCGTTGTTTGCTGCCGGTCAGTACAAAGAAGCGCTGGTCGAACTGGCAGCCCTGCGTGAAACCGTGGATACGTTCTTTGACACCGTGATGGTGATGGATGAGAACGAAGCGATTAGAATCAACCGGTTGACGCTTCTCTCCAAGCTGAGGGAGTTGTTCTTACAAGTGGCGGATATTTCTTTACTTCAGTAAGTAAGCAACTTTTCTAAAGTCAAAGTCGTGGGCTCGCCGCCCACACTGGCCCAGAGACCCGCAATCGCGCGGGCCTCTGGACTCCACGCTCTTTCACTGCGTGCTATCGCTCGCTGGCTATGTTTCAGCCACTCCCCTTATTGCCGCAAACTCCGCCGCTACGCGGTTCTCTCGCCTCGGATTCGAACCTGCTCGAAAAAAGACTCTCGCCGTTTCTCACCACTCACTCGACGTCGTTTTGAAAGCGGCCACTGGCTTTCAAAAGCACAACCTCACTGACTTTTTTCTAAAGTAATTATTGGCTGGTTTATCTCTGAATTTAAAAAATCCTCCGGCCGCTTTCAGAAGACTTGCTGAGTGAGAGTTTCGAGACCGCAAGGCTCGAATACCGATACGAAGGAACCGCGCAGCGGCAAGTTTTCGCGGTAATAGCGGTGGCTTCTGAAACACAGCCAGCGAGCGGTAGCGCGCAGTAAAAAAGCGTGGAGGAGTCCAGAGGAGGAAAAGCACTTTCCTCCTCTGGGCGGTTTCGGCGCAGCGAGTTAAGTGATCGCAATTATTGAGAAACCGAAATGTTCTCGATCCAATTTTAAAAAGCGTCTGTGCAGCGCAAAGCACGCAAGTCGCGCGCTTATGCGCAAAAAAAGGGATTTTAAGGCGCAGCCTTAAGTATCACATCCCCCCCAGATGTTCTATCCTATACCCCGCATGGACGCACAGCATCGGCACGGAATTCGCCGGCAAAGAACATTGAAATCAGGAGTCAGGACTCATGGCTGTAGGGATCAGAAGCGGTGCATTTTCTCGCTGGCTGGCGCCGTTTATCGCACTGCTGGTAGTGTTTCAGCTCACTGCATGCGGCGATAAAGAACCGGAACAACGCAAAGCCTTTATCGATTATTTGCAAAATACCGTGATGCGCAGCGGGCAAAACCTGCCATCGCTGAGTGAAGATCAGAAGCAACGTTTTGGTAATTACGCGAATGACTACGGCATCATTCTGTCATTCTCCCGTCAGATGAAAGGTGCCGTTGAAGGCAGCTTTGTGCCGGTGGTTAACGCGATTGGTCAGGTGCGCACGCCGCAGGATTACATGACCCAGCGTAGCGCGCTGCAACAGGCTGCCAGCACGCTGAGTATGATGAATGCGCAGTTGCGCGATTCGAAAACCAAAGCGGATACCGCGATGGCGGGCCTCAAACAGCCTGATGACCTGAAAGCCGTTTACGGTCAGGTCTATAGCACCGTGGTGACTCAGCCTGCAAACGTGCTGACCCCGCTGGTGCCAGCGCTGCAAAGCTTCACGCAGGACATCGTCTCCGTGGGTGATTTCCTGCAACAGCAGGGCCCTCAGGTGGCATTCGCTAACGGCGGCGTGCAGTTCCCGACGCAGCAACAGGCGACGCAGTACAACACCATGATGTCGAATCTGGTCGGCAAACAGCAGACATTGCTCCAGGCGCAGAAAGTCGCGCAGGGCGATTTCAGCAACTAAGCAGTGCTGGAATATTCGTAAAAGCCACGTCCTTTTCGTACGTGGCTTTTTTGTTGGAAAAATCCGGTCTTTAATGGCGTCATATTTATAAAAAATGACAATTTTTAACCTGCAAACTGCACTGAATTCCTCTACTTTTGAAGGCAACTGTCCGATTTCCCCCGTATTTCACTTTAAGGATTTTTGATGAAACGTCAGACGATGACTCTGTTGGCTTCTCTGGTGCTGGCACCTGCGCTGGCCAACGCCGCCGACAGCGCAACGGCAGATTTCACCCCGGCGCAGCAGGAAGCCATTGGTAAAATTGCAGCAGATTACATGCTTCAGCACCCTGAGCTTCTGGTGCAGGTCAGCCAGAAACTTCAGGCGCAGCAGGCCGATCAGCAGCAACAGGAAACCCTGAGCGCCGTTCTGGCAAATTCAAAAGCTCTGATTGAAGACCCTGCCACGCCGAGTTATGGCCCGAAAGATGCCAAAGTGGCCTTTGTAGAATTCTTCGATTATCAGTGCCTGTATTGCAGCCACATGGCTCCGGTGGTTGAGCAAACGGTAAAAGCCAATCCGAACGTCCGTTTCGTTTTCAAAGAATGGCCAATCTTCGGCGACCGCTGGAAAGCGTCCATTACTGCGGCTGAAACCGGTATGGCTATCTGGAAAGAGAAGGGCGCGCAGGCGTACTTCGACTACCACAACAGCATTTACCGTACCGGCCATGACGAAGGTAAACTGACCGATGCCGATATCGCCGGTGCGGTGAAAGCGGCCAAAGCTACCCCGCCGACTGACGCGCAGCGCAAAGCCACGCATGAAGCCATCGCATCCAATGACGAACTGGCCCGTACGCTGGGCTTCAGCGGTACTCCCGGTTTTGTCGTGATGCCAACCAGCGGCGCAACGGCGGCGAACACCACCGTGCTTCCGGGCGCGGTTTCAGCCGAAGAATTGCAGGCTGCCATTGTTAAGGCACAAGGCGGGAAGTAATTTTTTCTCTGCGAAAAACTTATTAAATAGCGGCGGGCTGTCAGACAGCTCGCTTTTTTTATTCAGCCCCCATTCTGTAATTTTATTTCAAACTCTCCCCCGTAAACTCAATTCCGCCTTCACCTGACACGTCTGAACGGTTTTTAAGCGAAATAAGCAAGGTCATCGAAAAATACTTTGTGATGAATATCACGTTTTTATGATAAAGACTCGTTAATAAAAAGTGACTTTCATCACGTTTTTATGCGTATCAAGCTCAAATTATCGTCGGTGTAGCCGGATTACAGGGGTGTTTTGTGATCGTGATCACCAAAATGCAGGGGGTAATGGTCGTATACGTGTGATCTCTGTCACGGGCTGTGGGGTGGCTACGCGAGGCCTATAATCACGTGGTAGAGTCCGCCTCGCAGACAGCAATTCGACGGACGGATTTTTAAAGCAGTGGCAGAAAAACCGAAATAACCGTCACCGATAATTAACTGATATCACGCGCTCTATTGTCAGCGCGTATCAATAGGGGTGCGTTTTATGTTTTCACCAGACGTTAAGATCAAGGTTCAAAACTTTGGTCGCTTCCTGAGTAACATGGTAATGCCCAACATCGGCGCGTTTATCGCCTGGGGTATCATTACTGCTCTGTTCATTCCTACCGGCTGGATCCCTAATGAAACATTAGCGAAGCTGGTTGGCCCGATGATCACTTATCTCCTGCCATTGCTCATCGGTTTCACCGGTGGTCGTCTGGTCGGTGGCGATCGCGGTGGTGTGGTCGGCGCAATCACCGTTATGGGTGTTATCGTCGGTGCGGATATGCCAATGTTCCTCGGCGCAATGATTGCAGGTCCGCTGGGCGGCTGGGCAATCAAGCGTTTCGACCGCTGGGTTGACGGTAAAATCAAAAGCGGCTTCGAGATGTTGGTTAACAACTTCTCCGCCGGGATTATCGGTATGCTGCTGGCGATCCTCGCCTTCCTGGCTATCGGTCCGCTGGTAGAAGCGCTGTCTAAAGTGCTGGCTGCAGGCGTGCACATCATGGTTATTCATAACCTGTTGCCGCTGGCCTCTATCTTTGTTGAACCGGCGAAAATCCTGTTCCTCAACAACGCCATCAACCACGGTATCTTCTCTCCGCTGGGTATCCAGCAGGCGACTGAAACCGGTAAATCAATCTTCTTCCTTATCGAAGCGAACCCGGGGCCGGGTATGGGCGTCCTAATGGCGTACATGTTCTTCGGTCGTGGCAGCGCTAAGCAATCTGCTGGCGGCGCGGCAATCATCCACTTCCTGGGTGGTATCCACGAAATTTATTTCCCATACGTTCTGATGAACCCACGTCTGTTGCTGGCGGTAATTCTGGGCGGTATGACTGGCGTGTTCACCCTGACCATGCTGAACGGCGGTCTGGTTTCTCCGGCTTCTCCGGGTTCAATCCTGGCCGTGCTGGCGATGACGCCAAAAGGTGCTTACTTCGCTAACATCGCCGCTATCGTGGCTGCGTTTGCGGTGTCCTTCGTGATCTCTTCCTTCTTGCTGAAAACCACGAAAGCGAAAGAAGGGGATGATCTGGAAGACGCAACCCGTCGCGTTCAGGACATGAAAGCCGAATCTAAAGGCGGTAAACCAGGTGCGACTGGCGTTGCTGGCGACCTGTCTACCGTACGCAAAATCATCGTTGCCTGTGATGCCGGTATGGGTTCGAGCGCAATGGGTGCCGGTGTTCTGCGCAAAAAAGTGCAGGATGCAGGACTGACCAACATCAGCGTGACCAACAGTGCAATCAACAACCTGCCGGACGACGTTGACCTGGTCATTACTCACCGTGACCTGACTGAACGTGCGATGCGCCAGGTGCCACATGCACAGCACATCTCGCTGACTAACTTCCTCGACAGCGGCCTGTACACCGACCTGACTGCACGTCTGGTTGAAGTGAACAAAAGCAGCCAGTACAAAGAGAAAGTGACCACCACATTGGGCGACAGCATCGTGTCCGACAGTGAAAACGAAAACCTGTTCCGCATCAGCGAAAGCAACATCTTCCTGGGCCTGCACGCGGCAACGAAAGAAGACGCCATTCGTTTTGCGGGTGAACAACTGGTTAAAGGCGGTTACGTTCAGGCAGAATATGTCGATGCGATGCTGGCGCGTGAAAAACTGACGTCCACATATCTGGGCGAGTCAATCGCGGTGCCACACGGTACAATCGAAGCGAAAGATCGCGTACTGAAAACCGGTATCGTGTTCTGTCAGTATCCGGCGGGCATCCGCTGGGGTGAAGACGAAGATGATTCAGCGCGTCTGGTCGTGGGTATCGCCGCACGCAATAACGAACACATCAACGTGATCACCAAGCTGACGACTGCGCTTGACGAAGACGGCGTTATCGAACGTCTGGCGAACACCACCAGCGTGGAAGAAGTTCTGACGATTCTTCGCGGTTAATCAGTAGAGCGTTACTAAGCGGGTCTTGATATCGAGACCCGCTTGTTGATTCGGAGCCGGGCGGCTCCCAGCTTTACCTTAAGCTTTTTACCAGAAAGTATGGCCCCCGATTTGAAGGAAATATTATGAAAGCATTACATTTTGGCGCAGGTAACATTGGTCGCGGTTTTATCGGTAAATTACTTGCTGATGCCGGGGCTGAACTGACATTTGCCGATGTCAGCCCTGCTTTACTGGATGCACTGAACAGCCGCAAAGGCTATAACGTGCACGTTGTCGGTGAACAGGCCACTGTTGAGCCTGTCAGCAATGTGAATGCCGTCAACAGCGCCGGTCAGGATGCCATCAACCTGATTGCCGAAGTTGATTTAGTCACCACCGCCGTGGGCCCGACCGTGCTTGAAAAAATCGCGCCGAACGTGGCGAAAGGTCTGGTGCTGCGTCACCAGCAGGGCAACGAAAAGCCACTGAATATTATCGCCTGTGAAAACATGGTGCGCGGCACCAGCCAGTTCAAACAGCACGTATTCAACGCGTTGCCGGAAGATGAAAAAGCCTGGGTTGAAGCGCATATCGGCTTTGTCGATTCTGCCGTCGACCGCATCGTGCCACCGGCCGCCGCCGGTTCGACCGATCCGCTGGAAGTCACCGTTGAAACCTTCAGCGAGTGGATTGTGGATAAAACGCAGTTTAAAGGCCCTCTGCCGGAAATCGCCGGAATGGAGCTGACCGATAACCTGATGGCTTTCGTGGAACGTAAACTCTTTACCCTGAACACCGGCCACGCGATCACTGCGTATCTCGGTCAGCAGGCGGGCCATGCGACAATCCGTGATGCTATCCTCGACGAAAAAGTGCGTCTGGTGGTTCGCGGTGCGATGGAAGAGAGCGGCGAAGTGCTGATCCGTCGTTACGGTTTTGACCCGGAAAAACACGCGGCGTACATCGAAAAAATTCTGTCCCGTTTCGAAAACCCGTACCTGCATGATGATGTTGAACGCGTTGGCCGTCAGCCACTGCGTAAACTCAGCGCGGGCGATCGTCTGATCAAACCTCTGCTGGGCACTCAGGAATATCGCCTTCCTCATGAAAATCTGGTGAGAGGGATTGCGGCTGCGATGCACTACCGCAGCGATCAGGATCCACAAGCCAAAGAGCTGGTTGAATTGCTGGAGAAAGTCGGGCCAAAAGCTGCCCTCGCCCAGATTTCAGGCCTGCCGGAAGAGGGTGAAGTGGTTGCCCAGGCTGTAAAAATCTACGAATCCATGCACTAATACTGCGTTCGTTTTGATTTCGCCAATACCAGGCAAAGAAAGCCCTGTCGGGCAGGATCTTCCTGCCCTTCATGCGCGCATCATGGATGACGCCAGGGGCGCTATTAGCACCGGTTCTTTACTGCAAGTAAGCCCTATGGAAAAAGCTCAGGCGTTTGAAAACCGTGTACTGGAAAAGCTCAATGCGGGTAAAACTGTGCGCAGCTTTTTGATGACCGCCGTGGAATTGCTGGCCGAAGCGCTGGATATTCTGGTCGTGCAGGTTTTCCGCAAAGACGATTATGCAGTGAAGTACGCCGTTGAACCGTTGCTGACCGGCACCGGGCCGCTTGGCGATCTTTCCGTCCGTCTGAAACTGATTTACGCGTTGGGTGTGATCAGCCGTCATGAATATGAAGATGCGGAATTACTGATGGCGCTGCGTGAAGAGCTGAATTACGACGGCGAAGAATATCGTTTTACCGACGATGAAATTCTCGGCCCGTTTGGCGAATTACATTGCGTGACGGAGCTACCGCCTGCGCCAACTTTCCTCAAACCCGGTGAAGCCGACGAATCACTGATCGCTATGCAACGTCAGCGTTACCAGCAAATCGTCCGCTCCACGATGGTCCTTTCCATTACCGGCCTGATCGCACATATCAGCAATCAGCAGCCATCACGGCTTTCCCCGGTTAAAAAATAAATCCCCGTCATACTTCGAGCCGCAAATGCGTTGGCTGCGTTCAGTCACCCGAATCACTTACCTGAGTAAGCTCATCGGGATCCCATCACTTGCCGCCTTTCTGCAACCCGAACTATTTTGGGGATTCGCTTTAGTTAAGCGCGTGACGCACTTCGCCGACCAGCAGCCACAGTGCGGTTAACGCCATCATTCCGCCCATAATTGTGTTGAACAGTTTCAGCTTCCATTCCACACGTAACGCCTGACGTAATCTGTCACCCATCACCACCCAGATCAGAATGCACGGCAGGTTGATCAGCGCGAAGCCGACGCAAATCAGCAGCGTGTGATGCAGCATATTGCCGTCCGGCGGTGTAAACAGAATCGCCACGTTAGTCGCCATCAGCCAGGCTTTCGGGTTAATAGCCTGAAAAAGCGCGCCGCCGACCATATTCATCGGTTGCTGTTTTTCGCCTTCTTTCGGCGTGCCGGAACGGTAAATCTTCCACGACAGCCAGAACAGATAAGTACACCCCACAACCGCCATCGGCAGACGCACGACGTTCATCCAGCTCAGTAAAATCGCCAGCATGGAGGTCATCAGCGCGCATTGCACCACGCAGCCCAGCGTGATCCCCAGCATCATCGGTACGCTGCGGCGTAACCCAAAATTCACCCCGGACGCCGCCAGCAACAGATTGTTCGGGCCCGGCGTAATGGACATCACGGTGACGTAACTGACAAAAGCGGTATCTATCATTTTTTATTTTTCCCCTGTATTCCAGATAACCAGAATAATCAGCTCAGAGGAAAGGTGACAGAACCAGAAATACGCTATTGTTAGGGTTACAGTTTTAACAGAACAAAACTGTACCCTTTCAATTTTACGGAACTGACACCATGACCGATATTGCGGAACTGCCCGACACCCGTTACAACCAGCTGGCGGAACAACTGGCCGAAGCCATCCGCCGCGGCACGCTGGCACCGGGCAGCCGTTTGCCGTCGGTGCGGCGCAGTGCGCAAACCTGGTCGGTCAGCATTAATACGGTAGTCGCGGCGTACCGGCGGCTGGAAGATCGTGGTTTTATTGAGGCGCGCCCGCAGTCCGGTTTTTATGTACGCGCCGCATTGCCCGCGCTGGAACATCAGCCGCCGCAGGAACAGCCGCAGACGCCAGCCGCCGAACCGGCAGACGAAGTACTGGATCTGATCGACACCGTTTTTGCCTCGCAAACTGACCCGGCGTACACCAATCTTTCGCTGGCGTGCCCGCAGTCCAATGACTTTTATCCGAGCGGAAAACTCGGGCGCATTATGTCGTCCCTGTTGCGTCGTCAGCCGGACCTGATCGGGAAATATGCTTTGCCGCCGGGGCATCCGGCGCTGCGGCAACAAATCGCCCGCCGCGCGCTGGCGCTGGGCATGATTTTAGAACCGACCGATATCACGATTACGCACGGTTGTATGGAAGCGTTGCAGCTGGCATTGCGCGTGACGACCAAACCGGGCGACAGCGTCGGGCTGGAAACGCCGACCTATTTTTATCTGCTGCCGATGCTGGCGAGCCTCGGGCTGAAAGCGGTGGAAATCCCGACCGATCCGCAAACCGGGCTTTCTCTGGACGTGCTGGAAATGCTGCTCAGCGAGAAGCGCCTGAATGCGGTTATCGCGATGCCGACAGCGCAAAATCCGCTGGGCTTTACCATGCCGCTGGATGCGAAAAAACGCCTGGCGCGGTTGATGAACGTTCATCAGGTACCGCTGATAGAAGATGGTCTTTATGCCGAAATCCAGTTCGGTGCGACGCTCTCTCCGGCGGTGAAATCGTTTGATACCGATGGCTGGATCCTGTTTTGCACCAGTTTCACCAAAACGCTGGCACCGGATTTCCGCATTGGCTGGGTGGAAGGCGGCCGGTTCGCCGACCGGCTGCATAAGCTCAAAGCCGTTTCCTCGATGGCCGAATCTGCCCTGTTGTCGCAAACGCTGACCCTTTTTCTCGAGTCCGGCGGCTACGACCACCATCTGCGGACGTTGCGCCGCCGCTATGCCTCGCAGGTTGAGCAGGCGCGGGCGCTGATCGCGCTGCATTTCCCGCAGGGCACCCGCGCAACACAACCGGCGGGCGGTTTCGTCATCTGGGTTGATTTCCCGCCCGAAGTGGATTGCGTCAGGCTGTTCCATCAGCTGTTGCAGGATAAAATCTGCATGACGCCGGGCCAGCTGTATTCCCCGAGCGGGCGCTACAGCAACGGTCTGCGGCTGTCGTGTTGCTATGTGTTCGACACGCGCTATATTTCGGCGATGATCCGCATCGGCCAGCGCGCCTGCGAGATGTGTGGCTTACCGCCGGGGCTGGCGCAAGTGCAGGAGTGAACTGAAGAATCGCGCACTTTCTGATACACTGAGCGTTATTATCCCTTTTTACAGTTGTGCCCGCTGCGGCATGAACGGATCTGACACCATGAAAGAAATCGAAAAAGCCGAGATTAAGCGCCTCAGCGACATGCTGGATGCCCTGAACCACAAAGATGCGACCGTTATTCAGGCTGGTAATGCTGAGCTGATCGCCAAGCACGAAGAAGAGAAAGAAAAACTGGCAGCAGAAATCGCGCGTCTGAAAGAAGTGCGTGTGAAAAAACTCAGCACCGAAGCGCAGAAACTGGAAAAGCTGTTCAGCCGTGAAATTACCAAGAAAGAACAGGCTGATATGGGCACGCTGAAGAAAACCGTACGCGGTATCGTGGTGGTTCACCCGATGACCGCACTGGGCCGCGAAATGGGCCTGAAAGTCGTCACCGGTTTCGCCAAAAAAGCATTCTGATTTGAAAGCGCTCTCCCGTCGCCAGGGAGAGCGTTAAAAACTACTTCCCTTCCGAACCGAACAATCTCCGTCCAAAATCCTCGATCTTGCGCTGAACCAGACGCGTTTGCATCGTCTTGCTCCAGCTGGCAGAAAGACCGGCAGCCGACATCAGACGGCGATACTGTTCCTCATCAAACGGCATGTTAAAGGCAATCGAAATCGCTTCCGCGACGGACACCTCGCTGTTGCGCGTCAGTAACTCCAGCGGGCGATCGCCGCTGACATTTCCGGTGCCGATGACGCGATAAAGCCATCCGCAGCGGCCGCTTTGTTGTAGCAACGGCGACAGGTTTTTGCATCCCAGAAAATGATTGAGCTTATAGCAGGGCGCACGCGGCTGTGTGACCTGAATCAGCGCTTCGCCCCAGCGAAAAATATCGCCGATAAACACGTTATCTTCCGTCATGCCGAGCGTTGAGAGATTTTCGCCAAAGGCGGGAGGATGGAAACGGTCTTCTTCTTCGGGAAACTGCTGACGCAGCCAGGCGTAGTGTTCGCGAGGGAAATGGCACAGCGCGCGGTCTGCGCCGCCGTGATAACTCTTTTCTGCCTGCTGATCGCCTTCGAGCCCGGCAGACGTCAGAACGACCGCGCCGTCGATCTGTCGTTTAGCAATCGCACTGGGCGAATAATCCGGGTAGCTTTCGATATTGCCGATATAAACGTCGGGATAATGCATAAGGTCTCCGCGAGGAATCAGTCGTTAACCTCAGCATAACCTGCATTGCCGGTTCGGAGTATCAGGAATCGCCCCGCGCGAAAATCACGCAGGGCGACGGGGGGGAAATCAGAAGGTTTCCCAGTTATCCTGACTGGTTTTACCCTGCACAGCCGGCAGAACCGGGCGGCGCAGCGCGCCGGAAGCTGGCGCTTTCAGCATGTTGCCGTTATCTGCCAGACGGAATACCGATACCGCCTGCGTCAGCGTTGCGGCCTGATCTTCCAGAGAATCCGCCGCTGCCGAAGACTGCTCAACCAGCGCGGCGTTCTGCTGAGTGGTGCTGTCCATTTCAACAATCGCCTGAGAAATCTGGCTGATCCCGCGGCTTTGTTCGTCAGAAGCCGACGCAATTTCGCCCATAATATCGCGGACGTGCGAGACGGATTTCACGATGTCCTGCATCGTGCGCCCGGTATTTTCTACGAGCTTCGCGCCGGTATTCACACGTTCAACCGATTCAGCAATCAGCCCTTCAATCTCTTTTGCTGCCTGCGCACTGCGCTGTGCCAGCGTGCGGACTTCGGACGCCACCACCGAGAACCCGCGGCCCTGTTCACCGGCGCGCGCGGCTTCTACGGCGGCGTTCAGCGCCAGAATATTGGTCTGGAACGCAATGCCGTTGATGACGGAGGTGATTTCTGCGATGCGTTTTGAACTGCCGGAAATCTGCTGCATGGTATCGACGACTTCGCCGACCTGCTTGCCGCCCAGGGTGGCGGTGCCCGATGCTTCGCTCGCCAGTTTGCTGGCGTGATGGGCGTTATCGGCGTTCTGTTTCACCGTGGCGCTCAGTTCTTCCATGCTGGCGGCCGTTTCTTCAACCGCGGCGGCCTGCTGCTCGGTGCGTGAAGACAAATCGGTATTCCCGGCGGCGATTTCCGCTGCTGCGTGGGAAACCTGCGAGACGCCTGAGCGGATTTCATAAATCATCGTGCTGAGATTCTGGCTCATCCCCGCAACTGCGTTCATCAGCATGCCCAATTCGTCACGGCGCGTGGTGGTGCGTGCGGCGGTCAGATCACCCTGTGCAATGGCTTCGGCGGTTTTCAGCGTATCGCGGATCGGCTGCGCAATCTGGCGGGTAATACGCCACGCAATCAGGATACCGGCGAGCATGACAATCAGCGTGATCAACATCATGATCATCTGCGCATTGCTGATATCTTTGTGGGTATTATTCAGTTCGTTTTTGAAGATTTTCGATACCAGCGCGTTCATCTCGGCGGCTTTCACGGAAAGAAGTTGCGAGTTTTTCTGCTCATCTTCATAGGCGGGCATGTACGCCACAACGTGGCTTTTGTAGGTCGCCAGCGCGGTCATCAGCGGGGCCAGCGTCGCCTGCTGATTGGGCAGCAGCAGCGCGTTAAGTTTTTTGGCGTTGGTCTGCGTATCGTCGATGGCCTGCAACAATGTTGCCTCAGATTCCTTGTTGATGCTGAGCAACAGGCCGCGCACGTAATAACGCACACTGATCAGTTTCTGAATCACTTCCGCAAGGGAAAGACGAATCGACGGATCGGCATCTTCGACGCGTAACTGGTCTTGCAGGCGCTTCACGACGGCTTCGGTTTCGGAAAGGTTCCAGCTCGCACGCACCGCATCTTTTCTGTCGACAGCCTGTTTGAAGGCGTCCTGCGCTACCTGATATTCACGGATTTTTACCGGTACCTGATTGAGATCGGCCTGGCTGGTCGCATCCCATTCCAGTTTGCCTTTCGACTGCGCAATCAGCTGCGACAATGCATTAATTTTGTCCTGATTTTGCTTGAGATAGGCAGGGTCGTAGTTGAGCTGATACAACGTGCGGCTGAGGCGGGCATCATTAAGTAACGCGTTCATCTGATTACTAAAATCAACTTTCTCGGCCCGCTGGCTGATGTCATTAAACTTAATCATTCCGGCTGCGGTGATCACCGCGGCGATCAAAAGAACCAACCCGAAGCCGAGGCCCAGTTTGGTGCCGACTTTGAGATTACTCATCCACTGCGAAAGACCCGTACCGTTGCCCATTGCTGTTCTCCGTCAAGCATTCCATGCAATAAAATTTGCGATTTTGTGACGCCTTTGTGAACAATCTATCGTCAGGACTTAAGAGAAACTTTATAGGTGTCGGGGGGTATTTTTGATTAATGAGAGGGCGGTCTAAAAATGGCGGAAGGTGAAGGGATTATTCGCTGTAACACAGTGATCAGGCTTACGTTTTTTGTATAAAAGCCAGGACATAAAAGTCGGGGCATTAAAACGAGGCATAAAAAAGGCAGGTCACCGACCTGCCTCTTGCGAAAACATCGTGCCCGCTAAGGGCAGCAGAGCGAAGTTATTTCGCTTCAGCCAGACGTTTTGCTGCTTCGTCCCAGTTTACAACAGCCCAGAAGGCTTTGATGTAGTCAGGGCGTTTGTTCTGATATTTCAGGTAGTAAGCGTGTTCCCAAACGTCCAGACCCAGCAGCGGGTAACCGGAAACGCCTGAAACAGCTTCGCCCATCAGCGGGCTGTCCTGGTTTGCAGTAGAAACAACAGCCAGTTTGCCGTCTTTCAGAACCAGCCATGCCCAGCCGGAACCGAAGCGGGTTGCTGCTGCTTTCTCAAAAGCTTCTTTGAAAGCATCAACGCTGCCGAAATCGCGTTCGATCGCAGATTTCAGTTCGCCCTGTAAGGTCGTGCCAGTTTTCAGGCCTTTCCAGAACAGGCTGTGGTTAGCGTGGCCACCTGCGTTGTTACGCAGTGCAACTTTCTTGTCCGCAGGCACTTTGTCCAGGTTGGCAATCAGCTCTTCAACAGACAGCGCAGCCAGTTCTGGCAGGCTTTCCAGCGCGGCGTTAGCGTTGTTAACGTAAGCCTGGTGGTGTTTAGAGTGATGGATTTCCATCGTTTCTTTGTCGAAATGCGGTTCGAGTGCGTCGTATGCGTAAGGCAGTGATGGCAGTGAATAACTCATGTTCATCGTCTCCATAGTGTAGGGCGGCACCGTCTTTGTGAGCACCGCGTAATCAGTCGGATCATTATAGTTAATTAAATGATATTGAAAATGATTATCTAAGCCCGACGCTTGGTAAGGCTACGCGTAAGCCCCTGTTATTGAGGGCTTAGAACCAGATAACCGCAAACAATCCTAAATTGTCTAAAGGCACTGAGTGCTTAGAGGGTTCAATCATTGATTCTTCAGCCAGCAAGATAAAACCGGTAAGGCAAATCATCCAGAGACAGATCGTGTGCGCCGCTGCGATATAACTTTTGCTGAGTACGGCGTTGTTTTTTGCGTGCAGGCAGATTTAGCCCGTAAAGGTCGATCGTTACTTGCGCCCTTTCCTGATCATGCACAGTTGCAGCGGCAGAGGGTTCAATCGAACCATCATCATTACATACAAAAAAGTGTTCAAAATCGTAGAGAACGTCATCGGGTTTTAGCAGCGAAGGATTGTACTTCTCGCCCTTCTGTTCCTGGCATCGGTTGCAGCAGGGGAATAAATTTCCCCACGTATAAGCCAGCGCTGGAAAATGTTTTTTCGGTTGAAAATGCTCAACAGTTTCCAGGCTTTCAATGCCGATGATTCCATCACAAAAAGCGCAATGATTCAGCGTCATGGCTAAAAGCGCTTCACGCATTTGCTGATAGCTTTTTTTGGATCGCCAGCTAAATTTCGAATTAGAATTTGCAGCTCTGGCGGTCACAAAATCATCCGCCCACTTTGCATGTCTTGTTGCTAAAAGCGGCGGGCAAGCCGGTCTGGTAATTTTTAACATGTTAATTCCCTTTAGGTTTGCGCCTTGCAACTTGTCTCATTTCCATCTGGACAATACCTTCCAATTCTTCGCTATTTTTGGCCAACAGCAATTCAACCGTTTTCTTCAGTTCACTGTCATCCTGTGTGCCAGCTAAGTAACCATTTCTTGCAAGCCGGAGCTGTTCTAATAACTCTTCCGTTTCAACATCAAATTGTTCTTCGACGCCGAACACTTCTTCCAGAATCACCTGATAACTTTTCCCGCCTGCGGATTCCGTCGGCGTAATCACCTCGGAAATATGCGGATCACGGCACACCAGACGCTGCGGATCGGGCAACCGGTAAACCCAGGCATCTTCCACTGAACCCACGACAAACGGTGAATGCGTGGAAACAAAAACCTGCGCATTGGGCAGTAATTTTTGAATCGCCGGAAGAATGCGGCGCTGCCATTTCGGGTGCAGATGAATATCGACTTCGTCGAGGAATAAGATGATCGGTTGCGAGAAGATATCGCAATCTTCTTCCCATGGTATATCCTCAAGACGTAAGGCGAGATCTGCCACCCAGGCAATAATAGATTTCATCCCATCAGGTAAAACATTTAGAGGCACAGTCTCGCTATTTATATCTAAAGATATAGAACGAGGTTTTCTTACTAAACGAAATACAATTTCGAGATCACAAATTGATTTAATGAAGTCAGTGATTCTACTAAGCGAAAAGTCATATTTATTTTTTTCTTCCCATTCACCATCTTGCATTGCGAGTGCGGCATTTGAACGGTTGATTGCTATCCAATTAGAGATGGTTTTTGGGCGAACAGTAGAGCTAAAAGACAGAGCATTCTTGAAAGGAGATTCTCTAATTTCGGTATAGGAAAAGTTATCGAATTTTTCAGATAGTGTGGTTTGGCCTGAATAAGAGAACACGGCAAATTTGGTGGTTGTAAATAATTTATCAAACGGAAGGATCGCCTTTTTTTGATAATCATTAATCTCTTTGTGATTAGAACCAACCCAAGCCTCTAAGGTATCTGAATGTATGAATTCTTGGTCGATAAGACGACCATGATAAGAACCTTCATCATTATTAAAGGAAAATTCTACCCGGCTGTTATCACTCCTAAATCTTTTAAGAATTAATAATTCATCAGACATCCTCCCCTCAAAAACCGCCGCCAGCGCATACAGCAGCGTACTTTTGCCGCAGCCGTTCGGGCCGGTGAAGATATGAATCTCCGCCTTTTCCGCGTCAGCCTCGGCGCTTTTAATCGGTGGGAAATCAAAATGCGTATTCTCAAATACGCCCACATCCCTGAGAGTTATGCTTTCCAGTCGGTACGGCTGTCGCATTTGATTTCCTTATAACTATTGTTGAGGGGAACTGTTCAAATTCTGCGCTGAGTTTACCGCAACCGCTGAGGATGCGTATACACCGTTGCCCGGCCGGGTTTACTGAAACCGACCAGCGTCAGGTTACATTTTTCTGCGACGTCTACCGCAAGCGTGGTGGCGGCGGAGACGGCGAACAGGATTTCAACGCCGCACATCGCGGCTTTCTGCACCATTTCATAACTGGCGCGGCTTGAAACCAGCGCGGCGCCGGTGTTCCAGTCATTTTGTCTGGCGCGCAGGCCGAGCATTTTATCCAGTGCGACGTGGCGGCCGACGTCTTCGCAGCCACCCGACAGCGTGCCTTCCGGGGTGATCCACGCGGCGGCGTGCGTGCAGCCGGTCAGCTGGCCGATGGTCTGAACGGATTTCAGCTGATGCAGCGCGGCGTCCAGATTTGCCAGATCGAAGGTTTGCGTAAACGGCAACGGCGCGAGAGGGCGAAACAGATCGCCCAGCTGTTCGATGCCGCAGACGCCGCAACCGGTACGGCCCGCCATCGCGCGGCGGCGCTCTTTCAGCCCGGCAAAGCGGCGGCTCGATAACTCAATATTAATCTCGATTCCGTTACAGTTTTGCGCGACGTCCATTCCGTAAATGTCGCTGGCCGATTCGATAATGCCTTCCGAGAGCGAAAAGCCCAGCGCGAAGGCTTCGAAGTCTTTTGGCGACGCCATCATCACCACGTGCGATATCCCGTTATAGACCAGCGCGACGGGCACTTCTTCAGCAATCCAGTCCTCTTCAGGCGCATCCAGACGGGCGCGCTGCATCACCGTTTTTTGGCGCGCTCCGATGATCTGAGTCACTTTTTTGTCATCTTTTTCGCCCAGTTCGTTTACTTGATGGACATCCATTGGCAATAACCTTATAAACAATCCGGCTACATAAGCCGTACAAAAAATATGGGTACTGAGCCTTAATTTTACCGCTTCCGCGTCTGACGGGGAAAGCGCCAATTTGAAAAGCAATGTGTTAACAAATGATGGGAAGGAGTCTTTCATGCAGGTCAGCAGAAGACAATTATTCAAAATCTGTGCGGGCGGAATGGCCGGTACAACAGCCGCGTTATTAGGGTTCGCCCCGACGCTGGCGCTGGCGGAAACCCGCCAATACAAACTGCTCCGTTCGCGTGAAACCCGCAACAACTGCACGTACTGTTCGGTCGGCTGCGGAATGCTGATTTACAGCCAGGGCGACGGTGCGAAAAATGTCACCGAGAATATCTTCCACGTTGAGGGTGACGCCGATCATCCGGTCAGTCGTGGCTCGTTGTGCCCGAAAGGGGCCGGTGTGCTGGATTATATTCACAGCGAAGGCCGTCTGAGATACCCGGAATACCGTGCGCCGGGCTCAGATAAATGGCAGCGCATCACCTGGGACGAGGCGATTTCCCGTATTGCCCGCCTGATGAAAGATGACCGCGACGCCAACTTCGTTGAGAAAAATGAGAACAACGTGACGGTCAACCGCTGGCTGACCACCGGAATGCTCTGCTCGTCCGCGGCGAGTAACGAAACCGGCCTGCTGGATCAGAAATTCACCCGCGCAATGGGTATGGTCGCCATCGACTGTCAGGCGCGCCTGTGCCACGGGCCGACCGTTGCCGCCTTAGCGCCGAGTTTCGGTCGCGGCGCGATGACCAACAACTGGGTGGATATCAAAAACGCCAACGTCATTTTGATTATGGGCGGTAATGCGGCGGAAGCCCATCCGGTCGGATTCAAATGGGTGATTGAAGCCAAAACCAAAAATAATGCCAAAGTCATTGTTGTCGATCCGCGCTTTAACCGCAGCGCCGCCGTAGCCGATATTTATGCGCCAATCCGCGCCGGTTCCGACACTGCCTTCCTGCTCGGCATGATCAACTACCTGATTACGCATAATAAAATCCAGACCGAATACGTCAGGGAATACACCAACGCCAGCCTGCTGGTGCGTGAAGATTATGCCTTTAATGACGGGCTGTTCAGCGGTTTCGACGCCACGAAAAAAGCCTACAACAAAGACAGCTGGCATTATCAGCTTGATGAAAACGGCATCGCAAAACAGGACAAAACGTTACAAGATCCGCGCTGTGTCTGGAATCTGCTGAAAGAGCACGTTTCCCGTTATACGCCGGAAATGGTCGAACGCCTGTGCGGTACGTCGAAAGAAGATTTCCTGCTGATAAGCTCGATTCTGGCGGAAACCTGCGCGCGCGATAAAACCTCCACCATCCTGTACGCACTGGGTTGGACGCACCACACCGGCGGCGCGCAAATCATCCGCTGTGCGGCGATGATTCAGCTGCTGCTCGGCAATATCGGCATGCCTGGCGGCGGCGTCAATGCGCTGCGCGGCCACTCGAATATTCAGGGTTATACCGATCTCGGTTTGCTGTCGCTCAATCTGCCGGGCTACATGCCGCTGCCGTCTGAGAAACAAACCAATATCACCGATTACCTGAAGCAAATTACGCCGGGAACGTTGGTCGAAAATCAGGTTAACTTCTGGAAAAATACGCCAAACTTCTTTGTCAGTATGATGAAAAGTTTTTGGGGCGAGCACGCCACGGCGGACAACGACTGGGGTTATGACTGGTTGCCGAAATGGGACAAAAGCTACGACGTGCTGCAACAGGCCGAGCTGATGACCCAGGGCAAACTCAACGGGTATATCGTGCAGGGCTTCAACCCGCTGGCGGCTTTCCCGGACAAAAACAAATCCTCGCGCGCGCTTTCAAAACTGAAATACATGGTGGTGATCGACCCGCTGGTGACCGAGTCTTCGAACTTCTGGCAGAACCACGGTGCGATGAACGACGTGCAAACCGCCGGCATTCAGACTGAAGTGTTCCGCCTGCCGTCTTCCTGTTTTGCGGAAGAAAACGGCTCAATCGTGAACTCCGGCCGCTGGCTGCAATGGCACTTCCAGGCGTCTGAGCCACCGGGTGAAGCGCTGCACGACGGCAAAATCATTGCGCGTCTGTTCATGAAACTGCGCGAGCTGTACCAGAAAGAAGGCGGGGCGAACCCGCTGCCGGTGATGAACATGGCGTGGGATTATCAGGATCCGCTTGACCCGCTGCCGGAAGAAATCGCCCGCGAAGCCAACGGCAAAGCGCTGGCGGATATCCGCGACGATCAGGGCAATATTCTGGCGAAAAAAGGCCAGCAGATTTCCACCTTTGCGCACCTGAAAAATGACGGTTCGACCGCCAGTTTCTGCTGGATTTACGCCGGCAGCTGGACCGAAGCCGGTAACCAGATGGCGCGTCGCGATAATGCCGATCCGTCCGGTCTGGGCTGCACGTCCGGCTGGGCATGGAGCTGGCCGCTGAACCGCCGCATTCTGTATAACCGCGCCTCCGTTGACCCGCAGGGCCAGCCGTGGGATCCAAAACGCGAAATCATCCGCTGGGATGGCGCGAAATGGACCGGTTTCGACGTTGCCGATTACAGCACCGCCGCGCCGGGCACCGGCGTCGGGCCGTTCATCATGCAACAGGAAGGCGTCGGGCGTTTGTTTGCGACCGACAAAATGGCCGATGGCCCGTTCCCGGAGCATTACGAACCGATCGAATCGCCGATTGGCACCAACCCGCTGCACCCGGACGTCATTTCCAATCCGGTCGCCCGCATTTTTGCCAGCGATTTACCGAATATGGGCACTGCGAAAGACTTCCCGTACGTCGCGACCACCTATTCGATCACCGAACTTTTCCGCCACTGGACCAAGCACGCCTTGCTGAATGCCATCGCGCAGCCTGAGCAGTTTATCGAGATCGGCGAAAGTCTTGCTGCCTCGAAAAATATCGCCCAGGGCGATGAGATTAAAGTCTCTTCGAAGCGCGGTTTTATCGTGGCGAAAGCCGTGGTGACCAAACGCATCCGCCCGCTGACCATCGACGGCAAACAGGTCGATACCATCGGCATCCCGTGTCACTGGGGTTTTGAAGGTGCGACGCGTAAAGGTTATCTGGCTAATACGCTGACGCCATCAGTCGGCGACGCTAACTCGCAAACGCCGGAGTTCAAGGCGTTCCTGGTTAACGTGGAAAAGGTTTAACGGAGGCGAATTATGGCAATGCAATCTCAGGACATACTTCGTAAGTCCGCAACCAACGGGTTCACGCCAGCGCCGCGTGCCCGCGATCATCAGCAGGAAGTGGCGAAGCTTATCGACGTCACCACCTGCATCGGCTGCAAAGGCTGTCAGGTCGCCTGTTCCGAATGGAACGACCTGCGCGATGAAGTCGGCGTGAACACCGGCGTTTACGACAACCCGATGGATCTCAGCGCGAAATCCTGGACGGTCATGCGTTTCTCGGAAGTGGAAGAAAACGGCAAGCTGGAATGGCTGATCCGCAAAGACGGCTGCATGCACTGCGCCGATCCGGGCTGCCTGAAAGCGTGCCCGGCGGAAGGCGCAATCCTTCAGTACGCCAACGGCATCGTCGATTTTCAGTCGGAACACTGTATCGGCTGCGGTTACTGCATCGCCGGTTGCCCGTTCAACATCCCGCGCATTAACCCGCAGGATAACCGCGCTTACAAATGCACGCTGTGCGTTGACCGCGTCAGCGTCGGGCAGGAACCTGCCTGTGTGAAAACCTGCCCGACCGGTGCGATTCATTTCGGGACCAAAACGGAAATGCAGGATCTGGCGGCAGAACGCGTCAGCGAGCTGAAAGGGCGTGGCTTTGAACAGGCCGGTTTGTACGATCCGCAGGGCGTCGGCGGCACGCACGTTATGTATGTGCTGCATCACGCTGACAAACCCGACCTGTACCACGGCCTGCCAAAAGACCCGGCCATCAGCACGGCGGTTACGCTCTGGAAAGGCATCTGGAAACCGCTGGCGGCCGTGGGTTTTGCTGTGACCTTCGCGGCGGCGGCCTTCCACTTCCTTGGCGTGGGGCCTAACTACGTGAAAGAAGAGCACGCAGATGAGAAAGAGGAAGAAAAACAGAATGATGAGGAGACACACCCATGAAAAAAGAGAAGTTAATCCAGCGCTATAGCCTGGTGGAACGCCTCAATCACTGGATCGTCGCTTTTTGTTTTGTGACGCTGGCGCTCAGCGGTATTGGTTTCTTCTTCCCGTCATTTAACTGGCTGATGAATGTTTACGGCACCCCGCAACTGGCGCGCATCCTTCATCCGTTCTTCGGCGTGGTGATGTTCGTTTCCTTCCTCGGGATGTTCTTCCGCTACTGGAAGCACAATCTGCCGGAAAAAGATGACATCGTGTGGGCGAAAAATATTCATAAAGTCCTGATGAATGAAGAAGTCGGAGACACCGGTCGCTATAACTTCGGCCAGAAATGCGTATTCTGGGCGGCCATCAGCTGTCTGGTTTTGCTGATGGCGAGCGGCGTCATTATCTGGCGTCCGTGGTTTGCCGGTTACTTCCCGATCCCGCTGATCCGCCTTGCACTGCTGGTGCATTCGCTGGCCGGTATCGGGTTGATTCTGGTGATTATCATGCATGTATACGCGGCGACCTGGGCGAGAGGCTCCATCACGGCCATGACGGAAGGCAAAGTTCCGGCGTCATGGGCGAAATATCATCATCCTCGCTGGTATCGTCAGGTGCGTGCCGAACAACTGAAAAAAGACAAGGATGAAAGGAAGGCCGGATGAGCATACAGATTGTTCCACAGGACGAACTGGCTGACGGCAAAACGGCGGGAAATATCCCGCCCGTATTGTTCGCCAATCTGAAAAACCTTTACCAGCGCCGCGCCGATCGTTTGCGCGCACTGGCTGAAGACAGCCCGCTGGACGGGTATCTGAATTTTGCCGCGACGATTTGCGACGCGCAGCAGCGCGTTCTGGCGGCATTCCCGCTGGAAATTGACCTCAGCGAAGAACTGCAAAAAGCCGCGGGTAAACCGCCGCTCGATTGCAGCCTGTTTCCGCGAACGCCGCACTGGCTGGTTCTGCTGGATGCGCTGATTGCGGAACTCAAACCGGGTGCCGATGAAACGGTCAGCCGGGTGCTGGAACGCCTCGAACATTCCCCGAGCCTTCAGCGGGAAATGATGGCGACGCAATTACTGAACCAGGATTTCGTACACGTTCCTGCCGACAAAGCGCCGTTTATCTGGGCGGCGCTGTCGCTGTACTGGGCGCAGATGGCTGCGCAGCTTCGTGGCGTTGGCCGCGCCGGTTATGGTGAAAGCCGCCAGTTTTGTCCGGTGTGCGGCAGCATTCCGGTTTCGGCGGTGATTGCGATGGGTGCTAATAACGGCCTGCGCTATCTGCACTGCAATCTGTGCGAAAGCGAATGGCACGTCGTGCGCGCCAAATGCAGCAATTGCGACGAAATGGGCAATCTTCACTACTGGTCTTTAAGCGAAGATTCCGCCGGTGCTGAGCAGGCGACGATCAAAGCCGAAGCCTGCGATGATTGCGGCGCGTATCTCAAAGTGATTTATCAGGACAAAGATCCGCAGGCCGATGCCGTCGCCGACGATCTTGCCACGCTGTTGCTCGACGACCGCATGGAAGATAAAGGCTTTACTGGCAGCGGCGTGAACCCCTTCCTGTTCCCCGCCGGATGACTCTGAAAGCTGGCAGCCCGTCGCGTCTTTACTGGTAAAGCGTGCCGTGGCTGCTAGCTTTAACAGAGGTTCCGGTGAAAAACGTGGAGGCTCTGATGAAACTGATCGGCAGTTATACCAGCCCGTATGTGCGCAAAATTTCGGTGATGTTGCTGGAAAAAGGTATCCCGTTCGATTTCATCAACGACGTGCCGCACGAAGCGGGCTGCAAAATCACCCAGTTTAATCCCCTCGGCAAAGTCCCCGCGCTGATCACTGACGACGGCGAAGTGTTTTACGATTCCCCCATAATTGTGCAGTACATCGAGCTGATGAACGTCGCGCCGACCTTTTTGCCGTGGCAGCCGCTGGAAGCGTTGCGGGTAAAACAAATTGAAGCGCTGGCCGATGGCGTGACAGACGCCGCCGTCGCGCTGGTGCTGGAAAACCGCCGTGAAGCCGGTAAACGCAACGAAGCCTGGATTTTACGTCAGCGGGAGAAACTTTTGCGCGGGCTGGACGCGCTGGAAAAACACGCCGAAAACCGCATGCTGCTGAATTCTGACCATCTTAACGTCGCCGATATCGCCACCGCCTGTTCGCTCGGTTATATCAACTTTCGCCGCATTGCGCCGGGCTGGTGTGTTGAGCGCCCGGCGCTGATCAAACTGGTTGAACGCCTGTTCCTGCGCGAGAGTTTTGCGCGTACTACGCCACCCGGAAGTGGTAACGCGGGTCTTGCGACAAAAAAGGTGTGAAGCGGCTCGAAGAGTTCTCTTTACATCCCGCCGGTTAAGTTTCCACTGCCTAAACTTTATGCAGCGCTCTGCTAAAACCTGCTGCATAAAGGAGTCCGATCATGGCTTATGATAAAAATCCTCATGCCGTAAAACCGGAAGAATACGGTTTCCCGCTTAAACTCAAAAAACAATACGACAACTTCATTGGCGGTGAATGGGTCGCGCCGGTGAAAAAAGAGTATTACGACAATCTGACGCCGGTGACCGGCGAAGTGCTGTGCAAAGTTGCCAGTTCCAGTACCGATGATATTGAGCTGGCGCTGGACGCCGCGCACAAAGCTAAAGGCGACTGGGGCAAAATGCCGGTGCAGCAGCGGGCGAATTTACTGCTGAAAGTCGCCGACCGGATGGAAGAAAACATTGAGTTGCTGGCGAACGCCGAAACCTGGGACAACGGGAAACCGATCCGCGAAACCAGCGGTGCGGACGTTCCGCTGGCCATCGACCATTTCCGTTATTTCGCGTCCTGTGTGCGTGCGCAGGAAGGCGGGATCAGCGAAATCGACAGCGAAACGGTCGCCTATCATTTCCACGAGCCGCTGGGCGTTGTGGCGCAAATCATCCCGTGGAACTTCCCGCTGCTGATGGCATGCTGGAAAATGGCACCGGCGCTGGCTGCCGGTAACTGTATCGTGCTCAAACCAGCCAAACTGACCCCGCTTTCCGTGCTGTTGCTGATGGAACTGGTGCAGGACATCCTGCCAGCGGGCGTCATCAACGTGGTGAACGGTTCAGGCGGCGAAATCGGCGAATATCTGGCGACGTCCAAACGCATCGCCAAAGTTGCCTTTACCGGTTCGACCGAAGTCGGCCAGCAAATTGCCGGTTACGCGGCACAAAACCTGATCCCGGCCACGCTGGAACTGGGCGGCAAATCGCCGAATATTTTCTTTGCCGACGTGATGGACAAAGAAGACGACTTCTTTGACAAAGCGCTGGAGGGTTTCGCGCTGTTTGCGTTCAATCAGGGCGAGGTTTGTACCTGCCCGAGCCGTGCCCTGGTGCAGGAATCCATCTACGAACGCTTTATGGAACGCGCCATCAAACGCGTCGAAGCCATCAAAACCGGTAACCCGCTGGATATCGAAACCCAGATGGGCGCGCAGGTTTCTGCCGGACAGATGAAAACTATTCTGGATTACATCGAAATCGGTAAGAAAGAGGGCGCGGAAGTGCTGACCGGTGGCGCGAAGAAAAAACTCGAAGGCTCGCTGAACGACGGTTATTACCTGCAACCGACTATCCTGCTGGGTAAAAACAACATGCGGGTATTCCAGGAAGAAATCTTCGGGCCGGTGCTGGCGGTGACCACGTTTAAAGATATGGATGACGCGCTGCAAATCGCCAACGATACGGCGTACGGGCTGGGGGCGGGCGTCTGGAGCCGTGACGGCAATGTGGCGTATCACATGGGGCGCAACATTCAGGCCGGTCGCGTCTGGACCAACTGCTACCACGCCTATCCGGCACATGCGGCGTTCGGTGGCTACAAACAATCCGGTATCGGGCGTGAAACCCATAAGATGATGTTGGATCACTATCAGCAAACCAAATGTTTACTCGTTTCATATTCGAGTAAACCGATGGGCTTGTTCTGATTCGGCTATTTTGCTTGGTATTTTGAACCCGGGCTGTACTCAGAATCCTCACGTACTTTGTGTACGCTCCGGTTCTTCCGTGCAGTCCGGGTCCAAACTCCCGGCGCCAATAACGCCCTCACATCGGCGTTACTGGCGCTTTCTTATGACTTAAACCACGCTGTTCGGCGGCAATACGACCTGACGGCTGCGCAGGAAAGCGACCACCAGAGCCAGCCACGACAGGCCGCTCAGCAGATTGAACAGGTTAAACATCCCCGCACCGCCTTCGACGTAAGCCACTTTCGCCAGCTCAATCCCTAACGTGAAAATCATCATGCTGATGACGCCCATCGCCGCGGAAACGGTGCCTTTGCTCATGTCGCTGGAGAACAGCGTCAGGCGGTACAAACCGGCGTTCGCCACACCAATTCCGAAAGCGTACAGGCTCAGACCGGCGGTCATCCACAGATAAGCATGGGCGGAGAAAAGCGTCGCCGCAGCGGCAATCAGCAGACCAACGACCATCGGGCCCGCACCGAGTTTAATCAGATATTCGACCGTCCGTTTGCCGGTCAGGCGCGCCAGCGTGACGTTACCGATAATCAGCGCACCGAAAATCGGCACCTGCAACAGGCCGTAATCGTATGCCGGTAAACCTTCTCCGCTGATTAAAATCACCGGCGACTGCGCAATCCACGTCAGCAGCGGCAGGCTGGCAAAGCCAATCGCCAGTGCGCCACACAGGAACTGGCGGTTTTTGAGCACCAGTTTGTAATCGTGCAGCAGGCTTGGCATGGAAAACTTCTCGCCGAGGCGTGACGCGGTTTCTGGCATGGATTTCCACAATCCCCACAGCGAAATCGCAGCCAGTACGGCGAAAATCACAAACATCAGCTGCCACGGCGCAACGTGGATCAGCGCCGCACCAGCCAGCGGGCCCAGCAGTGGTGCGATCAGCGCGACGTTTGCCATCATGGCCGTGATCTTAATGCAGATGGATTCCTCGAAGGATTCCTGTATCGCGGCATACCCGACCGCGCCGATAAAGCACAGGCTGATACCCTGAAGGAAACGCATCACCATAAATTGTTCGATGTTCTGTACGAACAGAATCGCCAGACAGGTGACGATGAAAAAGCTGACGCCCGCAAGCATCACTGGCCGACGCCCGCGCCGGTCGGACAGCGGCCCGAGCAGCCATTGCAGGAACATTCCGCCCGCGAGATACGCGGTCATTGAGGTGGGCACCCACTCTTCCCCTGCATTAAAATTAGCCACGACGGCCAGCATGCCCGGCTGGATCATATCGTTGCCGATATAGGTCGCAAACTCGAACAGCACCAGACACAGAGGGAACAAAAGCGCCTGCCGCCCCAGAAGGGACGCAGTATTTGGAGAATTATGCATATTTTTATTTCACAGACGTAAGGCTAATCGTTTGATTATTAGCGAAAAAATAAGAGACTGTCCGGGCGGGATTCGCAAGCGAGGCAGTAATGGGCGTTATTTTGCCCATTTTTTGAGCGTAGCGCAATCTTCTGATTCACGTTAAGCACAATCTGAGATCGGCACTTTTGCCTTGTTTGCGTCCAAAAAGGTGACTACGCTGCAAACAGCACATCAACGGTAAGGAAATGGCAGGTAATGAGCCAAAAAATCAGCTGGATAGATAACCTGCGCGCGCTCGCCTGCATGATGGTGGTGATGATTCACGCCAGCACCTCGCTGGTGGTGAATTTCCCGGCGATACACACGGCGGAATGGACCGTGGCAAACCTGCTGAATTCGGCGTCGCGCGTCTGTGTGCCGCTCTTTTTCATGATTTCCGGTGCGCTATTCTTTGGCGAGAAAAGTGCGCAGAAGCGTCATTTCTTACGCGTCAGTTTATGCCTTTTGTTCTACAGTATGGTCTCGCTGATTTATATCGTCACGATGACCAAAATTGGTTTTTGGCCGTCTCTGCGGCTGATTCTGGAAAAACCGGTGTTTTATCACCTTTGGTTCTTCTACGCGATTATCGTCATCTACCTACTTTCCCCGCTGATCAACGTAAAAGCCGTCTCCGGGAAATATTTACTGATCGCCGGAATTATTACCGGCGTTCTGGCGAACCCGCAGCTTCCGGCGTTCACCTGGCAGAAAATCCATCTTCTGCCGCTGGATTTGTACATCAGCGGTGACACGTTTTATTACGTCCTCTATGCCCTGATGGGGCGCGCCATCAGCCAGCTTGATACTCGGAAACCCGGCGTGACGCTGACCGCCGTGGCCGTTTTCGTACTCAGCACGCTGGCGATAGCGGGCGGGACTTACCGGCAGATGCTGATTAACCAGAATTTCGCCGATACTTTCTACGTCTACACCGGCCCGCTGGTATTTATCTCCGCGATGGCGCTGTTTATTGCGTTCAAAAATGCATTCGCAGAACGTATTCTGCCGGGATTTTCGCTTATCTCCCGCCATTCACTGGCGATCTACGGCTTTCATGCGCTGATCATCATCGGACTGCGCGGCCAACATCTCGATTTCCCGCAATTTCCGTTGCTTAATGTCGCGTACCTGTTTATCTGCGGCCTCGGCGGCGGCCTGCTGCTGGCCATGGTTCTGGGGAAAATTGACCGGCGGAATTGGGTGAGTTGAAGAGCCTCCGCAAAGAATTACTTTACCGTGTAACCCTGCTTAGGAGAGTTAGGTTTATTGGGAAATGCTAATTGCAATTCGCCTTTTTCTACCATGGGTTTGAGATGGCTTTGGCGAATGTTTTGAGAGGTTCTGTGAGTTAATTCGCTCAATACTGAAATGGCAATAAAATGGTCATTACATAATTTGATAATTACATCGCGCATTTCATCATTCGTTAATCTTTTCTTTTCATTTGCGAGTTTCGCAAAGGTCGAGAGTTGCTCTTTAAAACTGGGTGTAAGAGTTTCAAGTTGGTCAATAAAAGGCCGATCCAGCAAGGCACTGATATAGCGACCTTCGGGATCACGATGTTCCTCTGCTTTGTATACAAACTTCTCTTCGTTATGCGTTAAGCTCCCCTCGTTATGCGTTAAGCTCCCCTCGTTATGCGTTAAGCCGGTTGCCGGACTTAACGCATTAGAGAAAACGTCTTCAGGAGAAGGGGGTTGCTCCATGCCCGGCAGGCTGTAGGATTTATCTTTACGCTCACCACTTGAAACAAGAAAACCTCTTGATTCAAGACGGGGCAATGCCAAAGTGACATCGCGTGAATGTTTAGTGGTTAACTGACATGCTCTTTGATGATTAATCCATCCTTCAATGGCAGCAGTGGTCACAATCATTCGCTCGAAATCGTCAAGGGTATTGAAACTCGCACCAAACAATATGCGTAATTGCTCAGAAACAGATTCTGGTATCAGGCTTGCTGTGGATAACTCAAGTAATGTTTGCTCTGTATGATCCGTTTTTTCATAAAGCTTTGGGGCCCGCCAGTTTGCTGATTCCCAACCACTGTATATTTTTGGAATGCCGGAGCCCGCACGTTCACCAGCCCCAATATTTAAAAACATTTGATGCATACGTCGGTTTCGACAATCAGTTTCTCCGCCTTTGATGGCTATTTCCGGCGGGATCCTCATCAGACCAGGATTTCGAAAACCGAACATATCGGGCCGCTTAACTATCAGGATGGATGCACGCCCCGTAAAGTCCGCATGAACGAGTGTATTAACTAATGCTTCACGTAAGGCGACGTGAATAAGTGTGTCGTCCTGACGAACACCATCTTTTAATTTGAAAGGAATTTTCAAATCATTGGTGAGTTTACGATATGTGCGCCGGTAAAAATCAAAGATATTCCCGGACCAGGTACCATCCGGGCACAGGCGATCAATCCAGCGAAGCTCTGTTTTAGCTTCTGGCCTTTCCTGATAATCGACAAAATAATTCGGGACAGCATCCTGAATTGCTTGCCATGTGCCAAACATTAAAATACCCGCGAGAGTCATACCTTCAACTCCCGTTTGGCGGTCTTTGCGCCAGCCGCCTATTTTTGCCATGAGGTCTATATTGTTTAGTTCAAGCCATGGATGCTGAGGCTTCGCTATCGCTAACAATTGCTTATAGGCGTTAAGGCTTTCCTGTTCGATGTCATTCAGGTCAAACCCTATAAAGATTTTATCATCCCGACTATCTTCAACCTGTTCGGCAAGCATTCGCTTCACCTGCTCATGAGAACAGTGGCGATCGCCTTCATGAAGCCGGATATAGGTATTTTCAAGAGGATTATTTTTCAGATAAACAGGTTTTTGATGTCTTGCGGCAGTAGGAACGTGAATGACTAAAATCAGCTTTTCGTTGAGGTAGGTTGTCTGAACGTCTTCATCTGTTAACAGATTTACGTTCACCAAATTTTGATTATTGAGGTTATTGAACAGCTCATTTTTTATTTTTTCAGGATTGTTAATACCAACGGGAATAAATTGCCCTTGCTTTTCCTTCACGCCCAGCACGACATAACCACCACGGGTATTTGCCATTGCACAATATGTTGGCCAAAAATCCTGGGGCAATTTTCCTTGCCCATCCTGTCCTTGCGCTTGTTTAAATTCCAGCTCCACAGACTCTGAGAGGGTTTGTAAGTCTATTAAGTCGGTTATTTTGAACATTATGCCTTCCTGAGATTACGTGTAAGGGCGCAAGGACATAAAGTTTATTATCACGCGGCAGAAAAAAATATACGCATTCTCGTGATAAGGCATGAAGTTTTTAAAACACTCAACTCCACCTTTCCTGTGCCCGCCTGAATTGTCTGCCGGAGGAGAATCCGGCGGCGAGGGCGGCTTTCTCGATGCCTGATCCTTGCTGGATGCGTTGTTGTGCGACGGCGATGCGCAGTTGTTCGTGGTAGTCGCGTACGCTGATGCCCAGATGCTGGCGGAACAGGCGCGTCAGGTGGCGGCCGCTGATGTGGGCTCTGGCGGCGACGTCTTCCACCTGCCACGGACATTCCGGTTCGGCGGCCATCAGGTTTTGCGCACGATGGACGGCAGGATGCAGATGATTACGGTAGCGCAGCCACGGGGAGAGTTGCGGGTCATCGCCGCCGCGGCGGAAATACACCACCATTTCACGGGCGACGTCCAGTGCGGCCTGCGGACCGAGATGTGTGGCGATCAGGTGCAGTGCCAGATCGATACCGGCGCTGATCCCCGCGCTGGTCAGCACGGAACGGTCCTCGACAAATATCCGGTTATCTTTCACCTGTGCGGCAGGCACCTGCTGGCGCAGACGCGCGATCACGTCGTGATGCGTGGTGCACTGATAGCCGTCGAGCAGCCCGGCTTTTCCCGCCAGAAGGCTGCCGGAACAGATACAAACCAGCGTCAGCAAACCGTTTTCGATGGCGTTTTTTTGCTGACGCAGCCAGTCACAGGCTATTCGGGCGATGGGTGAGGAAAAATTTTCTTCCGAACGGTCAACGCCGGGCATGATCAGAATGCTGCCTTCCGGCAACGTTTCCGGCAGTGGCTGCAAATGGCTGACCGTAAGCCCTGTGGACATCGTGATTTCCGGCAGCGGGCCGATGTAGTGCAGCGCAAACTGCCCGGCGATACGCAGTGCTTCCGCCGGACCGGTCAGGTCTAAGGCCATCACACCCGGCAGCGTCATAAAGTAGACATTTCGTTGCATATCGCCTCACAGATTCATCATCACTGCGCCTATCTTCACACAGCGCGATCGAGTTCCGCCAGTGCGCCGTTGACGTCGGTAATCGTGGCAAAACGGTCGGCCAGCACCAGTTCGGTGCGCAATTTGATTTCCGCCGCACTCAGCGTCACGCCGCTGGCGTGTGTCATCGGAAACGTCAGCGTCGCTTCGGTAACAAACGTCACTGTGTAACCCAGATCGGACGCTACGCGCGCCGTGGTTTCACAGCATTGTTCGGTACGCATTCCGGCGATAATCAGATGTGTGATGCCGCGTTCGCGCAGCCACGCGTCGAGGCCGGATTCGGTCAGGGAATTGTGGACATGTTTATGGACAACGTGCTGCGGCTGATGGGTGAGAAAAGCCATCGGCGTGACCAGCCCGGACTCAAGCGAAAACACACCGTCAGGATTGACGTGGAACACGTCGATGACGGGAACGTTACGGGTCTGACAGCCGTCGATCAGGCGGGTTAATGCCTGGCTGAAAGCCGGTAAATCATCCTGCTGCCAGAAGTCTTTTTGCTCGAAAGAACGTTGCACATCGATATTTAACAGGGCGCTGTGGGTCATTTTCGGACTCCGTCTGGTGAATGTGAAACCAGTCTGCGCCTGAAAACCTGTCGGGAGAATGCCAAAAACGGACATGATGCTGATGGTGGCGGACGACCTGCATCGCCCGCTGATAATAATCAGATTTTCTGGTCAGCCCGCCAGTGGTGATAATCGATGTGATAGGCCTGAAAATTGGTGGTTTGGGCGTCACCGGTCAGGCGATACGCCAGCTGGAAAGCGAAATCAAATGCCAGCCCTAAGCCTTTTCCGCTGAGCAGATTACCGTCCTCGACGAAAGACTGATTCACATAAACGCCGTCTTTGACGTCTTTGTATAAATCGCCGGAACAGACATAACGCCGCCCTTTCAGCAGGCCGTTACCGCCCAGAACGCGGGCGGCCGCCGAGCACAGCGGGCAAATTAGCTTTCCGGCTTCGTCATGACGGCGGACAAATTCTACGACGTCTTTGCTGGCCGCCAGCGCCACCGAGCCTTCCGGGCCGCCGGGCATCACCACCGCGTCATACAAACGATCGCCCTGTGCGCTCAGCAATTCATTGGCCTGCATCTGAATGCCGTGGTAAGTGCGCAGCGTCAGGCTTTTCTGGCAGGCCAGCGTCGTCACCTGAATCTCCAGCCGCTCCAGAATATCGAGCACGATCACCGCTTCGCCTTCTTCGAATCCGTCCGCCAGCAGCAGGGCGACCTGCTTTTTCGCGTTGTCCTTCACCATAATTCAAATGTCCTCTGAGGATGAAAATCAGATGGCATCATAAAATGAAACGATGTTTTGATATTGTGAATCCGTCAGCAGACTAGAAAACCAGCTGAACTTTCGACGCTCTGGATTTATCCAGCGCAAACTCCAGCGCTTCCACCAGATCCTGTTGCGGGAATTCGGCGGAAAGCAGCGGCATCGGATCAACGGTTTTATTCGCCAGCCATTCCACCGCCGTATTGAATTCTTCGGTGAAACGGAAGCTGCCGACCCAGTTAATTTCTTTAGCAATCAGCATCATCAGCGGGAATTCATTCACCACCGGCCCCATACCGACCTGCACCAGCGTGCCGCGCGCACGGGTGACTTCCAGACAGCGGCGGATAGAAGAGGGATGGCCGGAGGCATCGAAAGACACATCGAAAAAGCCCTTTTCGGCCTGATATGCGGAGAAATCGCCCTGCGCGGCGTCAAGTGCCTGGCTGGCACCGACGGCCAGCGCCAGCGTACGGCAGCGTTCGCTCGGGTCGGTGACCACAATTTCCGCAGCACCTTTGGCTTTAGCGGCCAGCACGATTAAGCAGCCAATCGGGCCGACGCCGGAAACAAACACCGTTTTACCGCGAATATCCCCGGCCTGATTGACCGCGTGAATAGCCACCGCCAGCGGTTCAGCGAAAACCATCAGCCGGTCGCTGACCTGATTGTCGTAAGGAATGCACTGGTCGCTGTCGACGATTTTATACTGCGTGAACGCGCCGTTGATGTGCGGGAAATACATCGCGCTGCCGAAGAATTTCATGGTGGTGCACTGGTTTTCATCACCGGAAAGGCAATATTTGCAGGCTTTGCATGGCTTGCTGGGGTTCAGCGCGACTTTCTGGCCCGGCTGCAAACGCGGGTTATCTGATTTTTCCACCACGCCGACCACTTCGTGCCCGAGAACCATCGCTTCGCGGACTTTGAAATCGCCGACCTGACCGTGCTCGTAGTAATGCAGATCAGAGCCGCAGATGCCACCGCGGGTAATCTTCACCAGCGTGCCCTGGCCGGTGTAGTCGAGGGTCTGGCCGATCACCGAGACGTCTTTTTTCCCGGTCACTACGCAGGATTGAGTGGCAATTGTCATGGAATTCTCGCTCTTTAAAGGGGGCGTTTTTGGCCTGATGGCTCCCAGTAAAGAGCGTTTGGACGGCGGAAAATGTGACCGCCGTCACTTTGTTTCGTGTTACGAAAACCTGTTACCCATAACTTGAACGGACTCAACCTTTCGCGGGCGGTTGCGCCTTGTTACGCGCAGGAATGCTGAGGATCAGGTGCGTAATCACGCCGCCAATTAAGCCCCAGAACGCCGAGCCGACGCCGAGCAGCGTCACGCCGGATGCGGTGATCAGAAACGTGATAATCGCTGCGTCACGCTGATGTTCATTTTCCAGCGCCCGGTATAAGCTCCCGGCGATGGTGCCGAGCAGCGCCAATCCGGCGATGGTATGAATAAGCGCGGGAGGCAGCGCGGTAAACACCAGGCCGATCGAACCGCCAAACACACCGGCAATCAGATAGAAAATCCCGGCGGCGACGGCGGCCATGTAGCGCTTTTTCGGATCCGGGTGAATATCTTCGCCCATGCAGATGGCGGCGGTAATGGCGGCGATACAGACGGTAAAACCGCCGAACGGGGCTAAAACTAACGCGGTCAGCGCCGTCCATGAAATCAGCGGTGAAACCGGCAGGTGGTAGCCGTGGGCTTTCAGCGTAGCGATACCTGGCGCATTTTGTGACGCCATGGTCACCACGAAAAACGGAATGCCGATGCCGATAATGGAAGACCACGTAAAGTGCGGCATCACAAATGCCGGCGCGGCAAACGTCATGGTCTGGCCGTGCAGCGAAATATCGCCCTGTAATCCGGCCACCACCAGCCCGGCGGCGAGGGCGAGAACCACGGCGTAGCGCGGCAGGACGCGTTTCGCCAGCAGATAAACCAGACACATCGTGCCTGCCAGCGTGAAATTACTGTGCAGCGAGGTAAAAGCATCCAGCCCGAATCGCAGCAAAATCCCGCCGAGCATGGCAGCCGAAAGCGCCTGCGGAATATATTGCATCAGCCTGGCGAATAATCCGGTCACGCCGCACAGCAGGATCAGCCCGGTCGCAAACACAAAAACGCCAATCGCTTCGTTGATTGTTGTGTCGTGCAGGCTGGTGACCAGCAGCGCAGCGCCCGGCGTCGACCACGCCGTCACCACCGGCGTGCGGTAATACAGCGACAAACCGATGCTCGTCACGCCCATTCCCAGCCCGAGCATACTCAGCCAGCCCCCAATCTGCGAAACGCTGGCACCGGCGGCTTCGGCAGCCTGAAAGATGATCGCCGCTGAGCTGGTATAACCGACCAGAACGGCAACAAATCCGGCGATAACCGCTGAAAACGTCAAATCATGAAAGCTTAATCGCAAGGGCATTGTTAAAAATCCTTCTGGTTACCGGGCGCGGGCGTTATGCTGTTGTGCGTTATAGCGCACATCGTGGCGCTCAAGATATCACTGTGCGTTATAACGCACAATTGCGATCGTCAAAAATCCGATCGTCAGAGGAGTCAGGATGCAGGAACTCACCCGCCACATCGGCAGCCAGCTCAAAGCCGTGCGCAGCGAACGGGGCTGGAGCCTCAGCCAGACGGCAGAAAAAACCGGCGTCAGCAAGGCAATGCTCGGCCAGATTGAACGCGGCGAATCCAGCCCGACCGTAGCGACGCTGTGGAAAATCGCCAGCGGGCTGAACGTCTCTTTCTCCGAATTTCTCGAAACGCCCCCCGCGCAGTCTGCGGCGCTGCACCGCCATGGTTTGCTGACCACGTTTAACAGCGACACCTCGGGAATGCGCGTCGTGCCGCTGTTTCCGTTCGATACCACGCTGCGAATGGACATGTTTGTTATCGATCTCGAGCCCGGCGGATGCAGTGAATCTTCGCCGCACGAAGCGGGTGTGATCGAACATGTGATTGTGATTGAGGGCGAACTGACGCTGACGGTGGACGGCGTCACGCGCATGCTCAGCGCCGGAGAAGCGCTGCGGTTTGCGGCGGATTGTGCGCACGCATACCGCAATAACAGCGATCATTCCGTGCGTTTCCACGACCTGATACATTATCCGCAGTCCCGCCCGTAACGATTTCATTTACCGAGGAGAATGACCGATGAGCCAGCCGCAAGATGTTGTGATCCGTCCGTTAACGCCTGCCGACCGCGAAGGTTGGGAAAATTTATGGCGCGGTTATCTGGATTTTTACCAGTCGGAGCTGGATCCGGCGCAGTTTGATTTCACGTTCCGGCGGTTGTCGGATCCTGACTATGACGGCATGTTTGGCTATGTGGCGGAATATCAGGGGAGGCTGGTCGGGCTGGTGAATTGCCTGAATCACGATCACGGCTGGCACATGAATCAGGTGGTGTATTTGCAGGATTTATACGTCGATGAGTCCGCGCGCAAACTGGGTATCGGGCAGAAACTGATTGAAGTGGTCTACGCACACGCCGACAAAAACGAAAAAGCCAACGTGTACTGGATGACGCAGACCACCAATTACACCGCGCGCCAGCTCTATGACCGCGTGGGTAAACCGACTAACTTTATGAAATACATCCGCTAAAGCGGTTTGCGCATATTCATTTTTGTCGTGACATAACCCAGGCTGGCATAAAGTGCCTGCGCGCCGGGATTGCTGGCGAAAACGTTCAGTTCAATCGCCACGCTGCCCAGCTCGCGCAGGCGTTCTTCCATCAGCCGGAACGCCGCGATGGCATGTCCCTGACGACGAAATTGCGGATAAACCGTCAGCTCATACACGAAAGCGCTGCGTACGCCGTAGCGTTCAATATTGGCAAACCACAGATATCCCACGGTTTCGCCGGTTTCTTCCTGCCTGATTTCATACAAATAGTGATCCGGAGTTTCCACGCCCTGCGGCAGCGCGTTTTGTGTGGAGCTGCGTGCGCGTTCCAGCGCCGTATCCGGCAGCCACAGCCCGGCGGTCACATTCTCTTCGGCGTAATCTTTCGCCAGCAGTTCTGCAAATTCTTCATAAAATGCAGCGCTCATCGGTACTAAAACAGTCATCATTTCCCTCTGATTTATCGGGCAGCTTCTGCCTTTTTATACGGCGTTACATAACATTCGCTGATGGTGGTGGAATGGCTTTCAACCTGAGTGATGATGTAGCCTTTTTCGGTCAGCGCCACCGAGCTGTACGGCGTTTCATTGTGCTTGTCGGAAATAACATCTTCGAAAGACTGAATGATTTTGGCTTTCTCACCGGCGCGCGCCGGGTCATCCATTCCCTCGACCTGAATCATGGCCTGTTTGAACTGGTTAGAGAATGACGTCTTCCCCATCTTGCTTTCAATCACGGCTTTGATGTTCACCGTGACTTCGTTACCCAGCAAAAACAGCGTATTACTCTGGTAAATCAGCGCATTTTTACGCTTCGACACCACAAAACCATTCTCGATGACCTTCATTTTGCTGTTGTTGGCGTAGGTCACATCATCGAGGCAAATGGTTTTATCCCCGACCTTAAACTGGCTGAAACGTGCTCTGATTTCTTTCGGGGTAGATGCCGCCTGCGAGCACAACGGAACAAGCAACAAAAGCGGTAAGAGCCATGACTTCATAGGAGTTTCCCAAACAAGGTGCTGAGCCAGCCGACATAACAGCAGTATAAGGAGACACCGGCAGGATGCGAACGTTTATCTTTGCGGGACAGTTTTTTACCGTTTTGGCTAAAGACCCGCCCCTGTGATGCCGATAATTCAGGCGATAAGGGAATTCCTGCTTATCTTCAGGGGGCACAAATCAGGGACAGATAATCCGCGTTTTTTCATCGTGAATTTCACAGTACGTTGACTGTTCCGGGGTAATTATGAGTCAGATGCAGGCGCTTTCACCGGCAGCCGGAGTTGGGGTTGCACCACAGAAAAATGTTCCTAAAAAAACCATGCGTACCCGTACGCTGATGCTGATTGTCGGGCTTCTTACGATAAGTCTTGGTTACATTATTACGGTCGGATTGCTGAGCTGGCAGTCCGCCGAACAGCAGCGCGACATCGCCCGCCGTTATCTCCAGCAGACCGCCAATACCGACGGCTATCTTGCCCGCCAGAAACTCGACACGGCCCTGCATGCCGCGCGCGACCTGGTGCAGAGCATGATCAGCCTGCGTGAAGCCGGGCACACCGACCGCAAACTCGCCGATACGCTGTTACAAAATGCGCTCAAAAGCCATCCGGATTTTTTATCGATGTCACTGGCCTGGGAGCCGGACGCGTTTGACGGCAAAGACGGCGATTTCGCCGCAAAAGAGGGGCAGGATCCCGACGGGCGTTATGTCCGCTACGTTGACCGCGATACCAGCGGAAATATCGTGCTGCACAATCTCACCGACTACGAAACGCCGGGCAGCGGTGATTACTATTTGCTGCCGCGAAAGCTGCAAAAAGAAGTCATTCTGGAGCCATACAGTTACCCGTATAACGGCGTGGATACGTTGCTGACGTCCATTGCCGTGCCGATCATCGTGGACGGAAAATTTCTGGGTTCGGTAACGGCGGATTTCTCGCTGCAAACCTTGCAGACGCTGGTCAACGGCATCAAACCGTATCAGGGAACCGGCTACGCAATGTTGTTCTCACAGACCGGCCATTTCATCTCTTCGCCTAAAAAAGAGCAGGTAACGCACCAGCTTGAAAACGATGCGCCGTTGCTGAAAAGCATTCAGACCGGGCAGATGACCAGCCGCGAACAGCCGGATCCGACGCTGGGCGAAAACGCGTTTGCCGAGTTTGTGCCGATTCAGATCGGCAATACCGGCACGCCGTGGATGCTGGGCATTGTCGCGCCGGTAAAAGCGGTGATGAAAGAAAGTACGCGTCAGCTTTATTACGCGCTGGTGCTGATGGTGCTGAGCATCGTGGTGGTGTTTGCCGTGCTGAGCGTGATTTTTACCCGCAAAGTTTTGCGCCCGGTGGGCGGCGAACCTGCGGATGCGGCGAAAATCGCGCTGACGGTGGCCGACGGTGACTTAACGCACCCGATCGTCACGCAGAAAAACGACCACAGCAGCATCTTCTTTGCGCTGCAAACCATGCAGGCGCAACTGCGGCATGTGGTGAACGACATCATTTCGACCAGCCACGCGGTCGGCAGCGGTGCGTCGCAGATTGCGGCAGGAAATATCGATCTGGCTTCGCGAACCGAGCAGCAGGCGGCCGCGCTGGAAGAAACCGCCGCCAGCATGGAACAACTGACGGCGACGGTAAAACAGAACGCCGATAACGCGCATGTGGCGACAGAACTGACGGCAAACGCCACGGAAATTGCCGGAAAGGGCGATCGCATTATGTCCAACGTTGTCGGCGTCATGAGCGCGATTGACGACAGTTCGCGGCGAATTGGCGACATCACAACGGTCATCAACGGTATCGCTTTCCAGACCAATATTCTGGCGCTGAATGCGGCGGTAGAAGCCGCCCGCGCGGGGGAACAGGGGCGCGGATTTGCCGTGGTGGCGTCTGAAGTGCGTAGTCTGGCGCAACGCAGCGCCGACGCCGTAAAAGAGATTTCTGCCCTGATTGAGGAATCGACGTCCCGCGTTGATCACGGCGTCGGGCTGGTGAAAAGCGCCGGGGAAACGATGAAAGAGATCATGAAAGCGGTCACCGACGTGCGCGATATCATGAGCGAAATTGTCGCAGCTTCCGACGAGCAATCGCGCGGGATCAGCCAGGTGACGCAGGCCGTACACGAAATGGACGGTGTGACGCAGCAAAACTCCGCGCTGGTTCAGCAGGCGTCTGCCGCGTCAGCGTCTCTGGAAGAACAGGCCCGCCGCCTCAACGAAATTGTGCAGGTGTTCCGGCTGAGATAGGTTTTCTAACCGCCTTCATCCGCCCGGGTGAAGGCTTTTTTAACGACATCCACCTGTTAGTACGCTATGTTTTTTATCCTTTCGTTTGATTCTTCAGGAGTTCGCCATGAGCCAGCCTTCGCTGATTTTGTATTCCGACGCCGATTATTTCAGCCCTTACGTGATGTCCGCTTTTGTGGCGCTGACCGAAAAAGGCATTCCTTTTGAGCTGGAAACGGTCGATCTGGCGCAGGCGGATAACCTGAAAGAATCTTATTCGGCGATTTCGCTCACCCGCCGCGTACCGACGTTAATCAACGGCACCTTTGTGTTGTCCGAATCCTCCGCGATTGATGAATACGTCGAAGAGCTTTTCCCCGCGCCGACGTTTCCGGCCATTTATCCGGCCGATCCGGAAAATCGCGCCAAAGCCCGTGAAGTTCAGGCGTGGTTGCGCAGCGATCTGGTGCCAATTCGTGAAGAACGTCCGACGGAAATCGTGTTTGCCGGTGAGAAACGTCCGGCGCTTTCCGCCCGCGCAGAGCAGGCTGCCGAAAAATTGTATGCGGCGGCAGAACGTTTGCTGGGAGACAAAGAGCATTTGTTTGGCGAATGGAGTATTGCGGATGTGGATCTGGCGCTGATGCTTAACCGCCTGTACCTGAACGGCGATGCGATGCCGGAAAAACTGGCGACTTACGTGAAAGCCCAATGGCAGCGTACATCGGTTTCAGAGTGGTTAGCGTTATCTGCGAAATAAATACGGCGCGCAGCAGGCGGAAAATCCCTGCTGCGCGAAAAAGTCAGAGCAGTTTCTTCGTCAGAAAATAGCGGGTATGCGTGGACGGCGCGTTTTCCGGTGCGCGCGAATCGGCGATGTAATCTTCCAGCGTCATCTGCGTCGCATACCCCATGCGTTCATAGAAAGGCCGCGCCTGAAAACTAAACGTATCGACCAGCGAATACCGGCAGCCGCGCGCCTGCGCCTCTTCTTCGGCCTCGCGGATCAGCTGCGTCCCCACATCTTTCCCGCGTAACGACTCATCGACCCACAGCATCTGGATATACATCCAATTACCGATGGTTTCAGCCACAATTCCTGCCTGTTTGTGACCATTTTCATCTTCAACAAAAATCCCTAACTCGCGAAATTTCGGCTGCGGAATGAAGTTTCTGTTGAAACTGCGCAGAGCGGCTTTGATTTCATCGAGATCGTCTGCGGTCGGTGCATGGCTGAGTCGGGTCTTCATGACATTCTTCCTTTTTCCTGGGGAAAAATGAGAATAGTCAATCACTCAGGAAGTTTCCAATCGTCAGAAAAACAAAAAGCCTGTGGAAGATGCGCTTCCACAGGCTTTTTAAGAGGGTTTTATCGGGCTACGGTTCTGCGCGGCGATTATTTGTAGATTTCAGCGTCAGCGTGCAGTTTGTTATTACCGGTTACGGAGATGATGCGGTAAGAAGAAGCACCGGCTTCTTTTGCCTGCTGAGACAATTTCGCTTCCAGGCCACCGAGGGTGGTGGAGTTAGCGGCAGAAATCACACCGATTTTCTGCATGTCGCCTGATGGCTGAGTAATCTGCTGAGCCGCGAAGCTGCCGAAAGAAATCAGAGAAAGGGTTGCAGCTACAGCAAAAATTTTGACGTTTTTCATGATAAGTATTCCGTTCAGGTTTGTGTGAGTGAAAGGTGTTTGCCTTTCGATGGATGCATAATAGGCCTGATGGCAGGAGATGAAAAACGGATTGATTTGAGTATCTCATTCAAAAAATTTGGTCTACTTTTTACGCAATTTTACGTCCAGATGCGGGTGCCTGACGAAACCGCATTCGTGCTGACACAGCCTGAAACTGCCTTAGATTTCTCTGCGTTTCTTCCCTTCCTGCTGATTTTGGGCGGTTTTGTTCAAACGGTGCTAGACTTTAGACGTAGTGTAAGAAGAGGGCTGTTTGTGTGGAAAACACATCCGGCTCGCAGAACCTGAGTTGTTCTGCTTTTGTTTGGCTGACTTTGCTGAACAATATTCACGGTAACGGAAATTCATTCGGAGGAGTCGAAAATGGGAATTTTATCCTGGATTATCTTTGGTCTGATCGCCGGTATTCTGGCTAAGTGGATCATGCCGGGCAAAGACGGCGGCGGTTTTATTCTGACCGTCGTTCTGGGTGTTGTCGGTGCCGTTGTGGGTGGCTATATCAGTACTTTCTTCGGCTTTGGCCGCGTAGACGGTTTCAACTTCGGCAGCTTCGTTGTCGCCGTGATCGGTGCGTTGGTGGTTCTGTTTATCTACCGTAAAATCAGGAGCTAATGGTTTTCCATTACGCCTGAAAGCAAAAGCCGCGCTGAGTCGCGGCTTTTTTGTTTCTGTTATTCCTGCGGTGTGGCTTGGTATTCCATATCTGGCTCATGCAACCGCTGACGCATGATATCGGCGGGTGATCGACTTTGATGCATAACGGCGACAAAAATAAGGGTATCGTTATTTTTCAAGAAGTACACGACATGGTTTTGATGGGGGAAGCGGAACAGGTTTTCATTAAATGAGACGGGTCTGCCCATGTCAGGATAAGACGCTAACATTGAGAAAAGGCTAAATAATTCAGAAAGATATTTTTCTGATTGTACACGTCCCCATTGAGCTTACGTATAACGCTGAATATCGAACAAATCATCCTGCGCCTCCCTGGCTATCTGATAGCGATGCATCTCAATCCCTTTTTCCACTCATCAGTTGAGCGAAAAATGTTTCGCCATCCATGACGTCTCCCCGGGCAATATCTGCTTCAGCCCTGGCCACTTTTTCCTTAAGAAGCCGCATCTTAACTTCTTCAAGCATTTGATAATCTTCAATTGATAGCATCACCGCAACGGGTTTCCCATTGCGATTAATCTGTAGCGGCTCGCGTTGAACCCGTAACAGGACATCGCCAAATTGAGTTTTTACTTCATTAGCACTCAAAGATTTCATCGTCATTCCTTTCGACTATTTCGTTCGATTCATTCGATGCAGTGTATGCTAAACACCCAAATTAAGCCCATTAAATAAACACCGGCTTTTTTGTTTTTTACTCCACCGGCGATGTCGGCAACCTCGCGATGTCCTGATTTTCGTTACCCATCGTGAATTTACTTCCCGCACAACTTCCCTTTCACGCCAGGCTCCAGCAGGTAATCCATGCACCACTGGCAGACTTTCCCCATGCCGTCGGTGCGGGCGGCGAGGAACAGCTGGGTCGCATGTTTATGTTCCTGCATGGGTTTTTTCACCAGCAGGCCGCTGTTGAGCAGGGGAAGGGCAAGGTGATGCGGAAGATAACCAATCCCGGTGTTGCGCTGGAAAAGGGCGACGGCCATGGCGAAATCCGGCACGAACAGCGGCTTTTGCCCTTCGAGCAACCAGGCCTGCTGATGTGCAAAATTCACGGCGGTATCGCGGATGCATATCGCCGGATATTGCCGTAATTCCGTGTTGGTCAGCGGCTGCATCAGCTTCGCCAGCGGATGTTGCGGGCCGACGACGAAATCCCATTCCAGCTGGCCCAGTGCTTCACTGAAAATGCCTTCGGTGCTCGGGACATTATGTGGCGCGCCGATCACCAGATCGGCGCGTTTGCTGTAAAGCGCGTCCCAGCAGCCATTATAAACTTCGACATTCAGGTTCAGGCGCGTGGAGGGAAATGCCCGTTCGAACGCGTCGGTAAACTCCACCAGAATGGGCATCGGCACAATGTTATTCACCGCGATAATGAACTCCTGCTCAACGCCTTCGTGGATCAGCGTGGTATTGCGTTTCAGGGCATCCAGATCGCTGAGAAGCGTTTTACTGTGGCGGATAAAATAGTGCCCGGCGGGCGTGAGTTCAATGTGATTTCCTTTGCGGATAAACAGCGCCACGCCAAGGCTTTCTTCCAGTTTTTTGACCGTATAACTGATCGCCGACGGCACTTTGTTGAGCTGTTCAGCCGCCGTGGTGATGCTCTGATACTTCGCCACCAGATGGACGATACGGATACTCTCATCGGAAATCAGCATAGTAAGGCGCTCCTGCCAGCAAAAAGGGAAACCGGTCGTCAGTGACCGGTTTCCCTTAATTATGCCGTATTCTTCAGCGGCAAAACGCTGCCGTTAACGTTTTTGCATGCGACTTAACAGCGCGTAGCAGACGCACGCCACCAGAATGGAATCCACTGAAGGAATGGTGGTCAGCGTAATCATCCCTTTGACTGTCATAAAACCGGCGGCGGAACCCAGCAACCAGGCGATAAAAGTCAGCAGTTTGATTTGCGGTTCACGCGTCAGAACGCCCGCGTCATAGCCGTTGCGGCGATACAGGAAGAAATCGGCGATATAAATCCCGGCCACCGGTGGCGTGGCGATGCCCAGAAACAGCAGGAACGGAATGAACCACGCCATGATATCCATGCTGCCGACCACCGCCGAAAGCACACCCAGCGCCAGCGTAATCTGCCATTTCGGGAAGCGGGTCAGCAGGGTGGAAACCACCAGCGTACCCTGGAACATATTCCCCGCATTGCCGGTGATGCAGGCAAAAATCAGCAACAACGCCGCCGGTAATACCGCGCCGAATACCGCCATCGCGCCGAGCAAAGAACCCTGCCCGCTGAGCGCGCTGGGCATCGCACCGGCCCAGTACAGCAGCGGATACGCCACCAGAAATGCGGCGCCAGCCGCAATCAGCGCGTGTTTACGGTTATGCACGAAACTGCCGAAATCCGGCAATGTCGCGACCAGCACGATAATGGTGCCGACGACGGTAGAAACCGCAACGCCGGTGTTCATCTGGCTGAGACTTTCCAGCACCGGTGCCTGACCGTGCAGCGCGATGTAAAGGATGTAGCAGAGCATCAGCGCAATCACCGGCACGGCGACCTGCGCGATTTTGCCGAGAACGGCAAAACCAAACGCGGTCGATGCCACAAACACACAGCATCCCAGCGCGACCAGCAGGGGAGCCGGTAATTCCAGGCCGTGCTGCGCCAGCAAATCATGGACCGAGTGCCCGAACATGTTCGCCGTGACCGCAATCCAGCCGAACAGACTGACCGCCATCAGAATGTTGATCGCCACCGCACCCTTTTCTCCGAACGCATATTTCACAATTCCGTACGTCGGCAGGCGTGCTTTTTCACCCACGCAGATGGTGATCGCGGAAAGCAGGGTCAGAATAATTCCGCCCAGTGCGACAACGGTAATCAGCTGTGAACCGGACAGCTGATTACCCAGACTTGAAGAGGAAAGCAAAACGGGTGTTACCGCAATGCCGAGTAAAATCATGGCAATACGCAAACCTGACGCGGTATCCGGAGCATTTTCTGTTTTACGCATGTTCCTGTCCCTGTTGAATTATGCCGTGTGATGATGCCCGGTATACTGGCGCCAGCCGCCGGTTTCGGTGATCTCATTTTGCCCTTCGACCCGCCACGGTTCGGCCAGCACGCCCAGCACTTCGCTGCCATCGCGCAACGTCACTTTGCCGATGCTCAGCCCGGCCGGTTCGCTGCTCAGCAGCGCGGCAAACGACGCCGGAGGCAGCGCCCAGATTTCCAGACCGACCGTGTTTCCGCCCTGCGCCACGCGGATCATACCCGGATGCCTGTCGTTGATGGTCCACAACCGGTAATGCGCATCGGTGCTGTCTTCGCGGACGAAAACGCCGCCCGCTTTGGTCATATTAGGGTTCAGTTCCAGACCGCGCATCAGCGTGCCGTTGACGGCGAGCAGTACGTGATTTTTATCGGGAGTGTTCATGATCTTGTCCTTAATGGTTTGAAATCCAGGTGCCGGTCTGGTGATTCAGTGCGGCTTTAATCGCGTCCGGGCTGGTGATCAGCCCCTGCGCACTTTTTCCCTGTTGCTGGCTGTTATTGATAAATTTCACGATGGCTTCCACTTTTGGCTGCATGCTGCCGACGCCAAACTGCCCTTCGCGAATAAACGCTTCGGCCCCGGCGACGCTCAGCTGGCTCAGCCACTTTTGCTGCGGCGTACCAAAATTCACGGCGACCTGCTCGACGCCGGTTGGGATCAGCAGCAGATCGGCGCTCAGTTGTTCGGCCAGCAGAGCGGACGCCAGATCTTTGTCGATCACCGCTTCCACGCCTTCGAGTTGCTGATTTTCATTGCGGATGACCGGAATGCCTCCGCCGCCGCAGGCAATCACAATGCAGCCCTGCGCCAGTAAATTACGGAGTGTTTCGCGTTCGAGCACGTCGAGCGGCAGCGGCGAAGGCACGGTTCTGCGCCAGCCGCGTCCGGCATCTTCCGCGATGCTCCAGCCCAGTTCCTGCTGACGTTGCTGCGCCGTCGCGTGATCCATGAATGCACCGACCGGTTTGACCGGATTCTGAAACGCCGGATCCTGTGCGCTGACTAACGTCTGCGTCACGATGGCAACCACCGGGCGCGAAATCCCCCGGCTTTGCAGTTCGTTTAACAGCGCTTTCTGGAACATGTAGCCAATCGCGCCCTGCGTATCGCCCACCGCGTAATCGAGCGGAACCGGCGAAACTTCACCGGCGGCCAGCTCCGAGCGGCGCAGGATAAAGCCGACCTGCGGGCCGTTGCCGTGGGTCAGTACGACGTCCCAGCCTGCTTCAATCATGTCCACCACCGGACGCACGCTTTCTATAACGGCCTGATACTGATCCGGAATACTGTTTTTCTTATCATTGATAATCAGCGCATTTCCGCCGACGGCCACAACGGCTAAAGGTTTGTTCATAAAGCGATCTCCTGTGCCAGCGCCTGAAGTGCATCGACGAAACATGACATGGGCGCGGTGGTGATCCCGGCACCAATCTGCCCGACGCCTGCCTGTTTATGGGCGATGCCGGTATTGATGATCGGAAGGATGGCGCGGTCCGCGACTTTGCGGGCGTCGATACCTGCGGCGGTCGGGGCGAAATTCAGCGCAGGCAGCGTAAAGGCCGGATTGCCGCCGAGCGTAATCTGCTGCATTTTGCGGCTGTTATTTGAGGCATCGGCAGGCGTGCCACCGACGAATTTCACGATGGCCGGAGAAGACGCCATCGCAAAGCCACCGACACCGGCGGTTTCGGTGATCGCGCTGTCGCCCAGATCGGCGGCGGCATCTTCCACGCCGTAACCCGGGAAGAACAGGCCTTCCACCGGATTCGCCGGAGCCTGATACCAGCGGTCGCCGGTACCGGAAAGCCGGATACCAAAGTTAACGCCGTTACGCGCCATCACCGTGACCATCGAGCTGTGCGGCACGCCGGAAGCGGCGTCCATCATGGCTTTACAGGCGGCCATCGACAGATTCAGGAAGAAGTGATCGTTACCGGTGATAAACGCCACGCAGCGCTGGATCTGATCCAGCGGCAGCGGGCATTCCAGCAAGGCAGGCACCAGACGTTTGATCAGCAAACCCGTCGCGGCGGCGTTGCGGTTATGCACTTCGTCGCCCATGTGCAGCGCCTGCGCCATCAGCGGTTTCAGCTCCAGTTCGCCCAGTTGCTGAATTGCTGCTTTCAGTGCGGGAGCCAGTTCTTTTGCCATCCAGCGCAGGCGTTCCAGCACGTCGTCACTGTTCGCGCCAAAGCGTAAAACTTTGCCCAGACCTTCGTTGAAATTACTGAATGCCAGCCTGCCGTTCGTTTTGTTTTCAATGACCCACAGCGGCATCGACGGGCTGATAATGCCCGCCATCGGGCCGACCGCGTGATGGTGATGGCAGGGCTCGAGCGCAATCTCTCCGGCTTCGATCAGCTGTTCGGCATTCTGATGACCGGTTGCCCAGCCTTCGTACATGACCGCGCCGATAATCGCGCCTTTCACCGGGCCGCACATATCGCGCCAGGCAATCGGCGGGCCGGAATGCAGAATGAGTTTGCGTTCGTTCATGGCCGGAATGGCTTCGCGGGCTGAGAGCACATCCATCAGCACCGGCTGGGCGCTGAGATAGCGTTCGAACGCCACTTTATTGGCCTCTTCCACGCGCGGATGACGCAGCAACTGCGCCAGTTCCAGCCCGGCGTCAATATTGCCCAGTGCAGGCGGCTGCCAGCTCAGCGCCACAACGTCACCACCGGCGGTTTTCAGATTCTCAGCAAAGCTGTTCAGCCCGGCATTCACTACGCAAAGCGGCTGATTCAGTAACGTATTCATTATTTAGTTTCCTTTTTTTCCGCCTGAACGCGGGCAATCTGGCTGGCCCACAGCGCGGCCTGCGCGTTGCATCCGGCGACCAGAACGCCTGCCTGGCGTAATGCGGTAATCTGACGTGAACGTTGTTGCGGATCGGCTTCAGTACCGCAGACGTGTGCAACCAGCAGCGGACGGCTTTCACGCGGCGGTTGCTTGAGGATTTCGAGCAGCTGAGTTGCCGGTTCTGACGTTGCGCCGTAGCCCAGCACCAGATCAAACAGCAGTACGGCGGTATGCGGATCGCTGATTTCTGCCGCAATGCGCTGGTTGCGCAGCGTCGGATCAATCATCGGATGCGGTTTGCCGCGGGTGAAATCGTCGTCGCCCATATCAATCAGCGTATGGCCGGTGCTTTTCCACAAATCAGCCAGTTTCTGATTTCCGGCAACCGGCGTGTTGGAGGCCGCACTGAAGCCCTGTTGCTGGCAGATAAGCTGGCTTTCGTAGCAGAAGGTGCCACCGGCGAAGACGCCGCGAATATCCGTGCGTGAAGCCGGTAAATCCCGGCATTGCCCTGCGCTGAGCGGTTCATTGTCCGCCGCCGCGGCGGGATTGCCGTTGAGAAGGGCAACCGCCATATCCGCCGCCTGCGCCAGTGTTCCTGCCGCAAAAACGCCACGGCGGGTGATGCTGGCTGCGTCTGCGCCGAGGAAATTCACCACCACCGGTTTCCCGCAGGCGCTGGCCTGTTCAAGGATGCGTTCCGCCACGGCGCGGGCAGGGGGTTTGGAAATCAGCACGATCACTTGCGTGGACGGATCACCGGCCAGCATTTCCAGACTGTACTGCATCGAAATCCCGCCGATGTCTTCGTGCAAGTCATGGCCGCCGGTGCCGAGCGCCTGTGAAATTCCGGCGCCCAGATGATCCACGCGGCAGGTGACTTCCTGCACGCCGGTGCCGGACGCGCCGACCACGCCAATCGCGCCGCGATTCACCACGTTCGCAAATCCCAGCGGCAGCCCGTTGATGATCGCAGTGCCGCAGTCCGGCCCCATCACCAGCCGGTTCTTTTCGCGGGCCAGCGTTTTGATCTGCTTTTCCTGCGCCAGGCTGACGTTATCGCTGAACAGCATCACGTTCATGTCCAGTTGCAGCGCCTTGATTGCTTCGGCGGCGGCGTAATCGCCGGGGACTGAAATCAGCGCCAGATTGATGTCCGGGTGACGCCCGAGTGCCATGTCCAGGCTCACCAGATTGGGCGCAAACACGCCGTCGTTGCTGCTTTCCTGCGGTTTGCTGCTGAGCAGTTCGCGCGCCAGCGTTATCGCGGCGTTGCACGCGGCTTCGTCGCCCATCACGGCAATAATCAAATCATTCGGCCCGGCTTTAACGCCGTCGCCCAGCCCGGCATCCGCCAGTTGTGCCAGATTGGTTTGCGTCCCCATGACCACCGATGCCTGCTCAATCCCGGCCTGCTGGCTGATTTTGGCGGAGATTTGCATCAGCGAAACCGAGTCCTGATACATGTTGCTGAAAACCTGAAATATGACGCTCATAACTCTGTACCTGTGTTCTGACTGCCTGTTTTTTCAGGCAAAGGGATCCCCTGCCGGAGGCCTGAGGGCATCCGGCATGAAGAAAAAAGAGTGAATTACAACGCTGTCTGAATCGTGCGTATTCCGTGCAGCATTCCGGCCAGGCAGTCCGCGCCTGAGCTGGCGCCAAACTGCATCACGTTCCGGGCGGCAGCCTGGATCTGACCGTTGCTGGCCTGTTGCGTCAGCAACATCATCAGGTTGCACACCGGTTCAGAAAAATGTCCGTGTGCCGCCCGCCCGAGATAATGGGCGCTGATGTCGTTGGTGCGGTTCAGCTGCCCGGTGATAATTTCGCGCATCAGGCGAAAATGTCCGGCGATACGCGGCGTGTCCTGCCATCGCCACAGCGCCGCCAGATAGCCAAGCAGATAATCATCGCCGTCCGGCGTCAGCCCGTTGCCAAAACCGATCAGCTGCGCAATCTGAGCCGTCAACGCCTGCGCTGAACTTTGCGCTGATAGCAGTGGCTGGCGCTTAGTGCTGTCGCCACCCGGCAGTAACATCAGGGCGCTTTCAACCGGCTGTTTTTGCAGTGCTTCTGCCAGCGCGGCGTGGTGTGCAGGCTGTTCACCGGTCTGCGCAAGAGCCCGTTCCGGTTGCCAGATTACGGCCTTTTCCAGCCCGTCCATCGCGCCGGTCATTTCACGCCAGTCCCAGCCGTGCGGTAACTGCAACCGGACGGCGTCGGGAAGATTCGGATAACGGCAGGCATCGAGCAGCGTCAGCAGATGTCCGTCGGCGGCCATAAAGTTCATCGCGTGCCGGAAGCGGCTGTGAACCCTGAGGCGCTGAGCCAGTCTCCCGGCCGCCAGATAACCGACGGAAACGACGGGCAGCTGCACGTTATGCTTTCGCGTTCAGGCCGCCGACAATGGCGTCAGCATCGCTGATCCAGCCGAAAATCGCGCCCTGCGCTTTGATCATCTCCAGCGCAGATTTCTGGAATTCCGGGAAATAAGAACCGACGCAATCCTGAGGAATGATGCATTCATAGCCGCGGTCATTGGCCTCGCGGACGGTGGTGGTCACGCAAACTTCGGTGGTGACGCCGCAGACAATCAGCGTGCGGATGCCGTGGTTTTGCAGAACCAGATGCAGATCTGTCTGATAAAACGCGCCTTTACCGGGTTTGTCGATCACCGGTTCGCCCGCCACCGGATACAGCTCCGGAATAATGTCGTGACCCGCTTCGCCGCGCACCAGAATGCGACCCATCGGCCCGGCGGTGCCAATAAATGTCTGGCCGCCGCGCGTCAGTTTGGCTGGCGGACAATCGCTCAGATCGGCGCGATGCCCTTCGCGGGTATGAATCACCAGAATTTCACGGGCACGGGCGGCATCCAGCACTTTTTTGCACGGCGCGATGGCGGTGCGGACCAGCGAAACGTCGTTGCCCAGCGCTTCGCCAAACCCGCCGGGTTCAACAAAATCGCGTTGCATATCGATCATGACCAGCGCAGTGGTTTGCGGATCAAACATCAGCGGGAACGGTTCGGCCTGAAATTTATGTGTGGTCATCATCAATCTCCTGAACATCCAATGTGGGTAAGAGAGCTACTGGCAGGAAGTATATGAATTGCCAGAAAAGCGAACAGCGAAATGATTCTTTGGCCAGCGACGAATATTTTGCAGAGGGATTTTCCGGAGGAAATAACTGTGAGGCACCGCATAAGCGCGCGGCGCGCAGCAAATTATTTGATGCCGCACGCCGCTCAGTGATAAAAAATTTGTTGAAGGAGTGTGACGAAACCTTAAATTGCCACCATGCCTCGCACATTTTCCGCTTCCATCTCTTCCCCGCGTCCGCGTTTCACGATGCTGCCGCGCGACATCACCAGATAGCTGTCGGCGAGTTCGGCGGCGAAATCGTAGAATTGTTCGACCAGCAAAATCGCCATGTCGCCTTTGGCGGCGAGCTGTCTGATTACCGCGCCGATTTCCTTGATGACGGAAGGCTGAATGCCCTCGGTGGGTTCGTCGAGGATCAGCAGGCCGGGTTTGCAGGCTAACGCGCGGCCAATCGCCAGCTGTTGTTGCTGACCGCCGGACAAATCGCCGCCGCGGCGGTGTTTCATTTCCAGCAGGATCGGGAACAGGTGATAGATGTCGTCAGGCACCTGCTTTGCCGCGCTGCCGGAAAAACGCGAAAGCCTCATCAGCAGATTTTCTTCTACCGTCAGGCGAGGAAAAATTTCGCGTCCCTGTGGGACGTAGGCAATTCCCGCCTGCACCCGCTGGTGCGGTTTGCGGGAATTGATGACCTGATCCTGCCAGCTGATGGTGCCCGATTTTGCCGGGATCAGTCCCATCAGGCATTTCAGTAATGTGGTCTTGCCCACGCCGTTGCGGCCCAGCAGGCAGGTGACTTCACCGATTTTTGCGTCAAAGGACAGGCCGCGCAGAATGTGGCTGCCGCCGTAAAACTGATTCAGTTCTTTCACTTCCAGCATGCGTGTTATTCCTCGAAAAAAACTCAGCGCCCTAAATAAACGTCGATAACCTGCTCATTAGCCTGCACGTCGCGTAGCGAACCTTCGGCCAGCACCTGGCCCTGATGCAGCACGGTGACGTGGTCGGCGATGGTTTCCACAAACCCCATGTCGTGTTCCACCACCATCAGCGAATGTTTGCCCGCCAGCTGTCTGAACAGCTCGGCGGTGTACTCGGTTTCGGCATCGGTCATGCCCGCCGCCGGTTCGTCGAGCAGCAGCAAATGCGGCTCCTGCACCAGTAACATGCCGATCTCAAGAAACTGTTTCTGGCCGTGGGACAGCAATCCTGCCGGGCGATGGCGTTCTGCCGCGAGGCGCAGCGTTCCGAGCATTTCATCAATGCGGTCGCGCTGTTCGCTGTTCATTTTGGCGCGCAGACACGCCCACACCGATTTATTGGTTTTCTGCGCGATTTCCAGATTTTCGAAGACCGTCAGCGCTTCGAAGACCGTCGGTTTCTGGAATTTACGGCCAATGCCCGACTGCGCGATGCGTACCGGATCGAGCTTCGTCAGATCGGTCCGCTGGTCGTAAAAAACGCGCCCGCTTTGCGGTTTGGTTTTGCCGGTGATCACGTCCATCAGCGTGGTTTTCCCCGCGCCGTTCGGGCCAATCACGCAGCGCAATTCACCGACGCCGATGTTCAGCGACAAATTGGTCAGCGCTTTAAAACCGTCAAAACTGACGTTGATGTTTTCGAGCTGCAAAATCGGATCGGTCTGCTCGCGGTGCTTATCCGCCCGCTGCGGCTGGGTAAAAAGGTCTTCGGTCATGGTCATCGGGCTCATCAGGATTTCCTTTTGCGCAGCAGGCCAATCACGCCTTGCGGCAGGAACAGCGTCACCAGAATGAACATGCCGCCGAGAACAAATTGCCAGTATTCGGGGATGGCGACGGTGAACCAGCTTTTCGCGCCGTTGACGATGCCTGCGCCAATAACCGGGCCGATCAGCGTGCCGCGCCCGCCCAGCGCCACCCAGATGGCGGCTTCGATGGAGTTGGTCGGCGACATTTCGCTGGGGTTAATGATGCCGACCTGCGGCACGTACAGAGCCCCCGCCAGCCCGCACAGCATGGCGGAAACCGTCCAGACGAACAGCTTGAAACCTTTGGGATCATAGCCGCAGAATATCAGCCGGTTTTCGGCGTCGCGCACGGCGGTCAGTACGCGGCCATATTTGCTGCGTGCCAGCGCGAACCCGAGCGCCAGACTGAAGACCAGCACCAAAACGGTCATCAAAAATAATCCGACGCGGGTGCCGGTGGCCGTGACCTGAAAGCCGAGCAGGGTGGTAAAACCGGTGAAGCCGTTGTTGCCGCCAAAACCGGTTTCATTGCGGAAAAACAGCAACATACCGGCGTAGGTCAGTGCCTGCGTCATAATCGAAAAATAGACGCCTTTGATTTTTGAACGGAAGGCGAAGTAGCCGAACACAAACGCCAGCGCGCCGGGCACCAGAACGATCAGGCATAACGCCCAGGCGAAATGCTGCGTACCGGCCCAGAACCACGGCAGCTCAGTCCACGACAGAAATGACATGAAATCCGGCAGGCCGCTGCCCGCCGCCTGACGCATTAAATACATGCCCATTGCGTAACCGCCGAGCGCAAAGAACAAGCCGTGGCCGAGCGACAACAAACCGGCGTAGCCCCAGACCAGATCCAGCGCGACCGCGACAATGGCGTAACAGAGGATTTTACCGATCAGCGTCAGCGTGTAAGTGGAGATTGCCAGCGGGCTGTCTGCCGGAAGTAGCGCCAGAAACGGCAGGATAATCAGAACGATCAGCCCCAGCGTGCCCACGGAAATCGCAATTTTCGGCGCCTTCTGTACGCCGGTAATCGTAAACGGTTGGCTCATCAGTCAATCACCCTGCCTTTGAAGGCGAAGAGTCCCTGAGGACGTTTCTGGATAAACAGAATAATCAGCGCGAGGATCAGGATTTTGCCCAGCACGGCACCGATTTCCGGCTCAAGAATTTTGTTCACGATACCCAGACCAAAGGCCGCAACGACGGTTCCCGCCAGCTGGCCGACGCCGCCGAGCACAACCACTAAAAATGAATCGATGATGTAACCCTGGCCGAGTTCCGGGCCGACGTTGCTGAGCTGCGACAGCGCCACGCCGCCCAGCCCGGCGATGCCGGAACCGAGGCCGAACGCCAGCATATCCACGCGACCGGTCGGCACGCCGCAGCAGGCAGCCATCGCACGGTTTTGTGTCACCGCGCGCACGTTCATGCCGAGCCGCGTTTTATTGAGCAGCAGCCAGGTCAGGCCAAGCACCAGCAACACAAAAATAATGACGGCGATGCGGTTGTACGGCAGCACCAGATTGGGCAATAACTGAATGCCGCCCGAGAGCCAGCCGGGGTTGGCGACTTCGACGTTCTGCGCGCCAAACAGCACGCGTACGCCCTGGATCAGAATCAGGCTGATGCCCCAGGTTGCCAGCAAGGTTTCCAGCGGGCGGCCATATAAATGGCGGATCACCGTGCGTTCGAGTGTCATGCCGATCCCGGCGGTGATGAAAAACGCCACCGGCAGCGCAACCAGCGGGTAGATCGCCAGCAGGCCCGGCGCGTAATGCTGAAACAGCGACTGCACCATGTAGGTCGAGTACGAACCGAGCATCAGCATTTCGCCGTGCGCCATGTTGATTACACCCAGCAGGCCGTAAGTGATCGCCAGCCCGAGCGCGGCGAGCAGTAAAATCGAGCCGAGTGATAAGCCGGTAAATGCCTGGCCGAGTAAATCGCCGATCAGCAGGCGGTGCTGAACCGCTTTCAGGCTGATATCCGCCGCCGCGCGCACGGTGGCGTCGGTTTCGGTTTTGGGATCGGTCAGGCTTTGTAAACGGCCCTGCGTATCCGGGTCGCCGGAGGTACCGAGCAGCTCGACGGCTTTCAGACGCACCTGCGGGCTGGCATCGCTCAGCTGTAAATTCGCCAGCGCAACGGCAAGCGCATCGTGAACCGCGCTATCTTTTTCCGCGTCGAGACGACGGGTCAGTAGCGGCAACTGGTCGGCCTGCGCTTCACGCTGTAAGGATTTTGCGGCCTGCAAACGCACGGCGCTGTCGGTGCTGACCAGGCGGTGCGCGGATAACGCGTTGGCAATCAGAATGCGCAGTCGGTTGTTGAGCCACACTTTTTTGGTGTCGCCCTGCGGTTTCGCATCGCCGTCGAGGGACGTCAGCTGATCGCCGTTTTGAGTGAAAGCGTGTTTAGCGGCGTCGGTGACGACGTTTTCCTGCTTCAGCGCCTCAAGCAGGGGCAATCTTTCCGGCTGCGGATCCGCCGCCCATTGTTGTAATAAGTCGGCTTGCTGGCTGCGGCTGGCGGCAGCAAAGTCATTCGCCGCCCCGGCCTGCGCCAGCAACGGCAGGCAACAAAGCAGGAAAAGCAGTGATCTGATGAGGATTCTCATAATGTTCTCGCCGCATAAAGTTGATGCTGATTTGCTCCTCCCCCTGCGAAGGGGGAGGTTGGGAGGGGGTTTAGCAGACAACTCAAGATTCAACGTTGCCATTAATACCCCACCCCAACCCTCCCCTTCGCAGGGGAGGGAGCTGACCGGTTTATCCTTCAACCCTTCCGCTGGGGGAGGTGCTTATTAGTTCGTCGTTTTCACCGGGGTATCAGGCTTTTTGTCGTTGCCCGGAATGTACGGGCTCCACGGCTGGGCGCGGATCGGTTTGTCGGTCTGCCAGACCACGTTGAACTGACCGTTCGATTCGATTTCGCCGATCATCACCGGTTTGTGCAGGTGGTGATTGGTTTTATCCATGGTCAGCGTGAAGCCTGACGGCGCGGCGAAGGTCTGTCCGGCCATCGCGGCGCGGACTTTATCCACATCCGTCGTTCCGGCTTTTTCAACTGCCTGTGCCCACATATGGATGCCGACATACGTCGCTTCCATCGGGTCGTTGGTCACGGCGGTGTCCGCGTTTGGCAGTTTGTGAGCCTTGGCGTAGGCCTTCCATTCGGCGACGAATTTCTTGTTTGTCGGGTTATCGACGGACTGGAAGTAGTTCCACGCCGCGAGGTCGCCGACCAGCGGTTTGGTGTCGATGCCGCGCAGTTCTTCTTCGCCGACGGAGAACGCTACCACCGGCACATCGGTCGCTTTCACGCCCTGATTCGCCAGCTCTTTGTAGAACGGCACGTTGGAATCACCGTTGATGGTGGAGATGACTGCGGTTTTGCCGCCTGCGGAGAATTTCTTAATGTTGGAGACAATGGTCTGGTAATCGCTGTAACCAAACGGCGTGTAGACTTCTTCGATATCGCTGTCTTTCACGCCTTTGGAATGCAGGAAGGCGCGCAGGATTTTGTTGGTGGTGCGCGGATAAACATAGTCCGTGCCGAGCAGGAAGAAGCGTTTGGCCGCACCGCCGTCTTCGCTCATCAGATATTCCACCGCCGGAATCGCCTGCTGGTTAGGTGCCGCGCCGGTGTAAAACACGTTTGGCGACATCTCTTCGCCTTCGTACTGCACCGGATAGAACAGCAGGCCGTTCAGCTCCTCAAAGACCGGCAGCACCGATTTACGCGACACCGACGTCCAGCAGCCGAACACCACGGCGACTTTATCCTGCGTCAGTAACTGGCGGGCTTTTTCAGCGAACAGCGGCCAGTTGGACGCCGGATCGACCACCACGGGTTCCAGCTTTTTGCCCAGCACACCGCCTTTGGCGTTGATGTCATCAATGGTCATCAGCGCGACGTCTTTCAGCGGTGTTTCGGAAATCGCCATGGTGCCGGAAAGAGAATGCATAATGCCGACTTTAATGGTGTCGGCAGCCTGCGCGCTCCAGGCTAATCCCATGCTGACTACGGTGGCGGACAGAGCAAAGGCTTTAATAAAACGTCGACGTTGCATAGATGTACCCTCTGTAAAAAACGCTGTGATTTAAGTGATTTCAGAGAAAAGCTGGACTGTCTTGAGTCGAAAAATGCCTTAAGTCGAAAAAAGATAAAAAGTCATGACGGTGTGTTTTCGTCACTCTCCGCCCGCGCCCGGTGCAACATATGCAGGGTAATCTTGCGCACCTCGGCTTTGCTGACGGCAATGTGGTCGTGTAGCTGGCGTTGCGCCTCCCCGGTTTGTTGTTGAATGATGGCGAGCAAAATGCTCGCGTGTTCCTTGTACGTCGCGTTAACGCGCTCGTCTTTGGTGAAATCCAGACGGCGGATAATGCGGATTTTCTCCGTCAGTTCGCGGTGGATGCGGGCCATTTCGGCATTCCCGGCCGCCGCCACCAGCGTCATGTGAAATTCTTCGTCGTAACGTGAAACCACCTGACCGTCTTCGAGCCGGGGCTGGTCAATCCAGAACGCTTTCAGCTCGGCCAGTTGAAGCGGTTGTGCCGCGGGCGGCAGGGCGCACAGGCGTTTCACCGCTTCCAGCTCCAGCACAATGCGCAGGTCATAAAGCTGCTCGAAAAAATCGAAATCGAACGGACGCACCTGCCAGCCGCTGCGGAAAAACACTTCGACATAGCCTTCGCGCTCGAGCCAGAACAGCGCCTGACGCACCGGTGTACGGCTGACTTCCATACGATCGGCGATGTCGTTTTCGCTGAACTTGTCGCCCGGCAGCAGCCGGAAACTGAAAATGTCATCTTTGAGTTGCTGGTAAATCCGCTCCGCCAGCCCTTCCGGCCGGTTTTTATTGCGTGAAGACTTAGAGCCCGTCAGTTGCATACAATATTCCCTGAATTTTTGAGCCGCTTTACGCGGCCAGAACGGCGTTATACGGCTGCGTCCAGCCACAACAAAGCATCGCCCGGCCCGACCGGACGGCCCTGCTGGCAACTGATTTTCAGTACCGTACCGGCGCACGGTGCGTTAACGGACAACTCCATTTTCATCGCCTCGACGACAATCAGCGGCTGGCCTTCTTCGACCTGCTGGCCCGGTTCCACCAGAATTTTCCAGACGTTGCCGTTGAGATCGGCGCTGACTAAATGCCCGTCCTGATCGGTTTCGTCTTCCACTAACTGCACGGCATTGGCGGCGGCTTCCACGGCAGCGCTTTCCGCTTCATGCCAGTGCGCCACTTCACGGCTGAACGCGTCGGCCTGTCTGGCGCGGAATCCAGTAATATCGGCGGCGTTATCGGCTAAGAATTGGGTGTATTGCGCAAAGTCGAACTCAGTTTCTTCGATGCGGATTTGTGCCCGGCCTTCGCGGAAAGCGTCGCGCTGAAGATCCAGCTCGGCTTCACTGACTTCATAGAAACGCACCTGATCGAAGAAATGCAGGAGCCACGGTTCGCCGTTTTTGAACTGTTCGTTCCTGAGGAATTTGTTCCAGATAGGCAGCGTGCGGCCGACCAGCTGATAGCCACCCGGCGAATCCATGCCATAGATGCACATATACATGCCGCCGATGCCGACCGTGCCTTCGGCGGTGAACGTGCGCGCCGGGTTGTATTTAGAACTGAGCAGACGATGGCGCGGATCGACCGGCACCGCGCAAGGCGCGCCGAGATACACATCGCCCAACCCGAGGATCAGGTAGCTGGCGTCGAAAATGATTTTTTTCACGTCTTCGCGGCTGGCCAGCCCGTTGGTGCGCTGGATGAAATCCACGTTATTGGGCAGCCACGGCGCGTCGGCGCGCACGGTTTGCTGATAGCGTTCAACTGCGCCGAGCGTGGCGGAATCTTCAAACGCCATCGGCATATGCACGATGCGGGTCGGGATTTTGAGCTGGCTGACGTCCGCCAGATGGTGTTCGAGCGTCAGTAAATGCTGAAGCAGCGCACTCTGGTGCAGCACGCGGCTGTCGTAGCGGATTTGCAGTGAACGCACGCCCGGCGACAGCTCTTCGATACCTGCCTGACCGGCCGCTTTAATGGCATTCATCAGCAGATAAATGCGCATGCGCACCGCCAGATCCAGCACGTTATCGCCGTACTCAATCAGCACGTAGCCATCGCCCGCCTGCCGGTATTCCACCGACGGGCGTTCCGCAGTGGCCGGTAACGCAGCAAGAACCGTCGCGGAAACCGTGGTGTCCGGCAGCAGCGACGGCGCCGGCAGCGCCATTGCATTGACGGGCATCAGTGAATCAATCGTGCCTTGTTGCGCCAGTTCAAGCGCCTGCGCCTGTTCGAAACTGATCGGATGGAAACGGATTTTATCGCCCGGTTTGACCTGACCGACTTTCCACAGCTCGGCTTTGGCGATGGTCACCGGGCAGACGAAACCGCCGAGGCTTGGCCCGTCGCGCGTCAGAATGACCGGGAAATCGCCGGTGAAGTTGATTGCGCCGATGGCGTATTCGCAGTCATGCACGTTCGACGGATGCAGACCGGCTTCGCCGCCGTCCTGCCGCGCCCATTGCGGTTTCGGGCCGACCAGCCGCACGCCGAGGCGGTTGGAGTTGTAATGCACCTGCCATTCGGCTTCGAAGAACGTTTCAATAGATTCGCGGGTGAAGAAATCCGGCGCGCCGTGCGGGCCGTAAAGCACGCCAATGTTCCAGATTTCGCCATAAGGCTGAACGATATTGGCAGCGGCGGCCTGCGGTAAATCCACCGGCGCGGGCGTGGTGCAGGCGGCAAGTTCCGGCTGCGAAACGGCCAGCATGTCCGCGACACGCAGCGTGCGGCCTGCGTGGCCACCAAACTGTCCGAGCGCAAAGGTCGAGCGGCTGCCGAGATAAACCGGCACATCAAACCCGTTACGCACCGCCAGATAAGTGCGGCAGCCCTGCGTGGCGCGGCCCAGCGTCAGCGTCTGGCCGGCTTTCACCGGCACCGGCTGCCAGTAAGCGACGCTTTCACCGTCGAGATCGGCCGGGCAGCGAGCGCCGGTCAGCGCGATGGTCGCGTCACAATGAAAACGCAGCACCGGCCCCTGAAGCGTGAATTCCAGCCCGGCGGCGTCGAGATGATTCCCGACAATGCGGTTGGCGAGGCGGAACGCAAAATCGTCCATCGGCCCGGAAGGCGGCACGCCGATATCCCAGTAGCCGAGACGGCCCGGATAATCCTGCACGCTGCTGTAGGTGCCGGGCGCAATCACTTCGACGGCGTTTGGCGCGTAGACAAAACTGTCGAGCATCCGCGTCCACATTTCGCCTTCGCGGAACACCGGCGTGGCGACGACCTGACGCAGGTAATCAATATTGGTGGCGATGCCGTGCAGGCGGGTGGCGGCCAGCGCGGCAGACATTTTTGCCAGTGCGTCCTGGCGATCTTTACCGTGAACAATCAGCTTGGCGATCATCGGATCATAAAATGCCGACACTTCGCTGCCGGTTGAAACCCAGCCGTCCACGCGAACATCAGGCGGGAAAAACACTTCGGTCAGCACGCCGGGGCTCGGCTGGAAATTTTTCAGCGGATCTTCGGCGTAAATACGCACTTCCACCGACGCGCCCTGCGGGGCTTTTTCCAGCGCAGGCCAGTCCATCGGTTCGTCTGCGGCGACCTGCAACATGCACTCGATTAAATCCAGGCCGGTGACCATTTCGGTGACCGGATGCTCGACCTGCAAACGGGTATTCACTTCGAGAAAATAAAATTCGTCGCGCGCGGCGTCATAAATAAATTCAACCGTTCCGGCGCTGCGGTAATTAACCGATTCGCCGAGCTGAACGGCGGCACGGTGCAACGCTTCGCGGCTGGCCTGCGGCAGATTGGGGGCGGGCGTTTCCTCCACGACTTTCTGATTGCGGCGCTGCAACGAGCAGTCACGCTCGCCGAGTGCCACCACGCGGCCTTTGCCGTCGCCAAAAATCTGCACTTCGACATGCCGGGCGCGATCGACAAAGCGTTCCAAAAATACGCCGGCATCACGGAAAAACTGTTCGCCGAGGCGCTTCACGCTGTCCCACGCGGCGCGCAATGCGTCTTCGTCGTCGCAGCGCGTCAGGCCAATGCCACCGCCGCCTGCGGTACTTTTCAGCATCACCGGATAACCGATTTCCGCAGCGGCGCTGACCGCATCGTCAATGCTGTCGAGCAAACCGGTGCCCGGCGTCATCGGCACACTGGCGGCTCCGGCTAATTCACGGGCGCGATGTTTGAGGCCAAACTCGCGGATTTGTCCGGCGGTCGGGCCGATAAACGCGATACCCGCCGCTTCGCAGGCGTCGGCAAACTCTGCGCTTTCGGATAAAAACCCGTAGCCGGGATAAATCGCCTGCGCGCCGGATTCTTTCGCGGAGGCCAGAATTTTGTCGATCATCAGGTAGCTTTCGCTGGCCTTCTCGCCGCCGAGCGCGATGGCAATATCGGCATCCGTGACGTGCGGCGCATTGCGGTCGGCGTCGGAATAGACGGCAACGCTGGCGATGCCCAGACGTTTCAGCGTGCGGATCGCGCGGCAGGCAATTTCGCCACGGTTGGCGATCAGAACTTTAGTAAACATCATCGTGGCTCCTCAGCTTTTTACCGGTGAATTGAGGCTCTGGATATAACTTCTCCAGCCGCCAAAATGGGTGATGTCGGTGGCGTCGGGAATTGCCCACGGCTCGCAGATAAAGCCTTTCACCGTGCGGCCATCGGCCAGTTCGAGCGAACCTATGCCCAGCGGCGCCGGGATTTCTGCGACAAACTCCCCGAAGCGTGCCAGCGGGATATCCCACAGTTCGACGATAATCGCGCTGCCGCCTTCTGCCCTGACCAGCCCCGGCTTCGGCGGTGTGGTATTGGCGAGCGCATAAAGCTTGTAACGGGCGGCGGTGGTGGTTTGCTCTGCGCGAACCGCGTTGCGGCGGGTGAGCTGAAAATTGAGCGGCATGCCGGTCAGGTGCGCACCGACCACGGCGACGCGCACGCACGCCGGGCTGAGCGGCGCAGAAACCATGAATTCTTCCGGTTTCACCGTAAGACCGGTGGCACCGAGGGGCAGATTCAGGCTGCGCTGCCACTGACGGCCAAAACTGGCGAGCGCATCGTCGTGCCAGGCCGGGGCGATCAGCGTGATCCCGGCGGGCAGGCCGTCGGCGCGCATTCCGGCGGGCAGCGCCAGCGCAGATAAATCCGCCAGATTGGTGAAGTTGGTGTAAATCCCGAACTGCGAGTTGTAGAGCACCGGCTCCTGCGCCATCTCTTCCAGCGTGCGGATGGTCGGCGAGGTCGGCACGACCAGCGCATCAAACCCTTCCAGCGCCAGATTGATTTTGCGCGCCAGTTCCGCCCGCAGATATTCCGCCCGCCACGCATCGCAGGCGGTGTATTTCAGGCCGCTGGCGACAATGCCGCGCACCACCGGATCCATCGCTTCCGGGCTTTCTTCAAAAATTGTCCCGACGGCCACCGTCCGTTCCGCCACCCATGCGCCGTAATAAAGCTGCCCGGCCAGCTCGCGGAACGGCGTGAAATCAATCGTTTCCAGCGTCACGCCGTTTTGGCGTAAACGCTCAAGCGCCTGGCTGAACGCGGCTTCGGCGAGATCATCCCCAAAAAACTCAAGACGATCGGGCACCGCAATACGCGGCTGAACCGGCAGGGCGAACGGGGCGGTGTGCGGGTTTTTACGCGAATAGGCATCGGCGGCGTCATATCCGCCAGCTGCATGAGCAACGGTTTGCGCATCGGCGACAGTCAGGGCAAAAACGGATACGGCATCATTGAGGCGGCAGGCTGGCACCACGCCGGTATTCGACAGCCAGCCTTTGGTGGGTTTCAGGCCGACGATATTATTAAAACCGGCGGGTACGCGGCCGGAACCGGCGGTGTCTGTCCCCAGCGAAAACGCCACCAGACCGCGCGCCAGAACCGATGCGGAGCCGGAACTGGAACCGCCGCTGACATATTGCGGATTGAAGGTGTTTCGCACCGCGCCAAACGGTGAACGCGTGCCGACCAGGCCGGTCGCAAACTGATCGAGATTGGTTTTGCCAATGACGATGGCACCTTTGGCTTTCAGATTGGCGACCACGGTGGCGTCAGCTTGCGCGGTGTAGGCAAAGGCGGGGCAGGCGGCCGTGGTCGGCCAGCCCGCGATATCAATATTGTCTTTTACGGCAAATGGCACGCCAAACAGCGGCAGGGCGGAAAGAGAGCCTTCGGCCTGACTGCGCAGGGTTTCCAGACGGGTGATCTGCGCTTCAAGCTGCTCCGCCGTGGCGAGATAAAGCCAGGCATTGTCGGTTTTGCTCAGGCTGCCTGAAACCAGTGAAAGCGTGGTTCGCAGGCTGTCCGGCGCGTTGCGGTAATGTTGCTGCCATTCCCGCAGCGTAAAACCGCGGTAAGGCGAGGTAACGGAGTCTGAAGTTGCAGCCATGTTTTGAATTCCATCTAGTACACAAGATTGAATTCATCTAAGCAAGCGCTGTGCCACATCATTATTTATTGATTTTAAATGATTTATTATTTGTTGCACGAATGGGTTGCTCATTTGTTGCACCACGGACGGAATGCAACTGAACAAAAATGGGGCGATTTTGTGCGCGATGTCTCGCAAGAATAAGATTAAAGCCGTTTGTTGATTGAACCGGTATATAGTTGTCTGAATCGATGATTTATTATTGTTTGCAGAAAAGTGAGCGAATTTATGACACAGGAAACGATCGACCATTCAACACTGGTTTGTCTGGTAGAAGCAGGCGCGATTGGTCATCTCAATGTGACTGCACAACAAGGAGGATGGACAATAATGATCAGATACGGCGAACATCAGCGCACCTTAGTGGCACAACGCAGTGGGAAAATACGGGTATTTAAGCGCTTCGACACATTGGCAGCCTATCTCAAAGACATGGGGATAAATCAGTTTGAAGTGGATATTACCGACTATGATCCTGAAGGTAGCGGTAAAGGAACGCGCCCCGACCGTTCGGCTGCATTGAAACGCGCCCATGAAGCGGCAGCTTTCGACGAAACGGCCTTTGACCTCTGGTTTCGCGAAAGAGTTAAAGAATCACTGGATGATCCGCGTCCCGCCATCCCGCATGAAGACGTTAAAGCTCAGTTTGCCGCCCGCAAAGAGGCATTGCTGAAAGGGCGGGACAAGTAAATTACAGAACGATTTATTGCATCACGGAAACAGAAATTCAGATTGTCAGACTTGTACATACCGCTCAGCACTGGCCTTAGGAAAACACAAGCTAATGCAATTCCGTCACCTCTTTGAACGCCTGAAAAAACTGTTACTGGCGCTTATTCTTATCGTGCTGACTTTGTTGGCGGTTCGCACTTACGACGCATTACAGGGGCCGGCGCTGGAGCCGTGGCACAAGCTGGTTCCGGATGAACTGAGCGCGTCGCAGCTGGATAAAAGCGACTGGGCTGCCTATTTACGGGCCGAGCAGCAGGCATTTCTGGAAGTGAAGCAGCAGGTGACGGACAAACTCGATGCTGAAGACCGTATTCCGCTGAACCGGTATTACGACCGCAGCCCGGTTTATCCTGAACATTTTGCGCAGGACTGGAACCGCTCATATGAGCTGATGCCAGACGGTAAACCGGTCGGTGCGGTGGTGTTATTGCACGGCCTGACGGACTCGCCCTACAGCCTGCGTCACATTGCTGAAGATTATCGCCGTCGTGGTTTTGTGGCGGTGGGGATCCGTCTGCCGGGGCATGGAACCGTACCGGGCGGCCTGACGCGCGTTGACTGGGAACAATGGCTGGCTGCCACGCGGCTGGCGGTGAGAGAAGCGCATCGTGCGGCCGGTGAAAATGTTCCGTTGCAGATCGTCGGTTTCTCCAATGGCGGTGCGCTGGCGATGAAGTACACGCTGGATACGCTGGACGACAAATCTCTGGTGCGCCCGACGCGTGTGGTGCTGGTTTCCCCGATGATCGGCGTCACCCGTTTTGCACGTTTCGCCGGATACGCCGGCTGGCCGTCGATCTTCCCGGCCTTTGCCAAAACTGCCTGGCTGAATCTGATGCCAGAATTTAATCCGTTTAAATACAATTCATTCCCGGTGAAAGCGGCGCGGCAGTCTTATCTGCTCACCCATGTTTTGCAGCAGCAAATCAGCGAGGATGCGCAGTCGGGCAAGCTGGCGCAATTGCCGCCGCTGCTGGCTTTCCAGTCGGTGATTGATTCTACCGTCAGCACCCGCGCGGTGGTCACGGCATTATTTAATCAGCTTCCCGCCAACGGCAGTCAGCTGGTGTTGTTTGATATCAACCGCAACGCCTATGTTGGCCCGCTGCTGCGGCCTGCGGCGGAAACCGCCGTTGAACGTCTTCTGCCTGCGCCGCCGCGCGCGTACCAGACAACCATTATCACCAATGCCTCACCGGATGACGCCGCCGCGATTGCGCAGGTGACGCAGGCAGGGCAGACCACAGTCAGCAGCAGCCCGCTGGGGCTAAATTATCCTTCGGAATTCTATTCGTTATCGCACGTTGCGTTGCCTTTCCCGACGGATGATTCGCTTTACGGACGAAACCCTCAAGGCCCGGCGCAGTTCGGTATTCATCTTGGCACGCTGGCTGCCCGGGGTGAAAATGGTGCGCTGGTGGTGAGTATGGATCAGCTGATGCGGGTTTCTTCCAATCCTTTTTATCCGTATATGCTGAAAAGAATTGAAGGGTTTTGAATGAGATGCGCGGAAATCATCCGTTGATGATTAAATAATCATTAAAATCGCTTGCGATAATATAGCGCACTATATATATTGAAAGCATGAAGACGACAACAGACACTGACTTAACGCACAGCAGCATGCTACATCTTGATCAACAGATGTGTTTTGCCCTGTATTCCGCGAATCTTGCGCTGCACAAAGTGTACCGCAAGCTGCTCGGGCAGCTCGACCTCACCTATCCGCAATATCTGGTGATGTTGGTTCTCTGGCAGCGTGATGAAGTCACGGTTTCTGATATTGGCGAAAAGCTGTTTCTGGATTCCGCGACGCTAACGCCGTTGTTGAAACGTCTCGAAGCGGCGGGTTTACTGGTTCGTCAGCGTGCAAAAGCCGATGAACGTCAGGTGATTATTACCCTGACCGGCGAAGGTAAAGCCTTACGTGAAAAAGCTCAGGGCATTCCGGAAGCGATTTTTTGCGCCACAGAATGCAATATGGGCGAGATTACTGCGCTGAAACAGCAACTTGAAGCACTGCGCGGCCATCTTCAGGATAAAGCCTGAGAAGAATGATTCAGCAAACGGAACGGAAGGCAGCATTTTCACTCCGTTTGTTTGCGGTAAATAAGTAGCGTGCGATTAAATCGCATAATGAATTTTAAGTATTTTCCTCATCAATCTCATCGAAAAGGAACGAAATATGTCTATTGAAAAAGTGGTATATCGTGCTCACGCTTCTGCAACCGGTGGCCGTGATGGTCGTGCGACATCTGATGATGGCGTTCTGGACGTTAAGCTGGGCGTGCCAAAAGAGATGGGTGGAATGGGCGGCGGCACTAACCCTGAACAACTGTTTGCAGCCGGTTATTCCGCCTGCTTCCTCGGCGCACTGAAAGCCGTTGCCGCGCAGGAAAAAATTAAAATCCCTGCGGATGCAAAAATTGAAGGCGCAGTGGGTATTGGCGCAATCCCTGGCGGTTACGGGATTGAAGTTCAGCTTGATATCACGCTGCCTGGCTTTGAACGCAGCGAAGCCGAAGCGCTGGTCGCTAAAGCGCATCTGGTTTGCCCGTACTCAAACGCAACCCGTGGTAACATCGACGTAACGCTCAATATCAAATAACTGAAGCAGAATCAGCGCCTTCACCAGGGAGCTGTGAGTGTACCAATAAGAAGAAAATGACAAGGGGGCTTCGGCCCCCTTTTTCGTGCCGCAAACAAATTCAAAAATGATCACGTCCCGCCTGCAAGGCACGCCAGACGCAGAACTTTCCGGAATTATGTATATAAACGTAATCTCGGCATTATCTGTGAACTCGCCTCGCACAATCATGTCACAATGATTCAGAATTTTAAAAAACACATTTGGAATGTAACGTTTTATGAATAGAGTGAAGACTCTATCGCAGCAAAATATCTCTTTATTGTTAGCGATTTACATTGGCATATTCCTGAACGCCTCGGTGTTCCAGCGCCGTTTCGCAGCGTTGATCCATCAGTTCACACCCACTGAGCTGATTCAGGCGATCACGGAAGTTTGCGCCATCGTCCTGTTTACCTTCTTTGTGCTGCGTTTACTGTCGCTGGGCGGAAAAATGTTTTTCCGCGTGGTGGCCAGTTTGCTGGTGCTGATTTCCGTCGCCGCCAGTTATTACATGATGATGTTCAATGTGGTGATCGGATACGGCATCGTGGTGTCCGTGATGACGACGGATATCGATCTCAGTAAGGAGATCATCGGTCTGCCGCTGTTTATCTGGATGGCGCTGGTCAGCGCTTTACCGCTGGTTCTGATCTGGAAAAATGACCTGCGGCAAACGCTGATTGAGCAGATGAAAACGCCGGGACAGCGACTGCTCCCGCTGGGCGTGATGCTGGCGACGGTTCTGCTGGTCTGGCTGCCGCTGCGTTCGCTTGACCACGCGCAAAGCGTCAATGAGAAAAAAACCAACGTTGATTTGCCAAGTTACGGCGGCGTTGTGGCGCACTCGTATTTGCCGTCTAACTGGCTGGCTGCGCTCGGTTTATATGCTTACACGCAGGTCGATGAAAGCCAGGACGCTGGTAATTACCTGGATCCGGCCAAAGAGTTTACCTACGTGCCGCCGGCGGATATCGACGATACCTATGTGGTGTTTATTATCGGCGAAACGACCCGCTGGGATCACATGGGAATTCTTGGGTACGAGCGCGACACCACGCCGCGCCTGTCAAAAGAAAAGAATCTGGTGGCATTTCGCGGGACATCATGTGACACCGCGACCAAGCTTTCGCTGCGATGCATGTTTGTCCGTGAAGGCGGAACAGAAGACAACCCGCAGCGAACCCTGAAAGAACAAAATATCTTTGCCGTGATGAAATCGCTGGGTTTCACCTCGGAGTTGTTCGCGATGCAAAGCGAGCTGTGGTTCTACAATAATGCGGATACCAATAACTTCTCTTTCCGCGAAATTATTGCATCAGAGAAGCGCAACGACGGTAAACCGGTTGATGACATGCTGCTGGTGAATGAATTACAGGAATCGCTGAAGAACCATCCGAAAGGCAAACATCTGGTGATTCTGCATACCAAAGGCTCGCATTACATGTATTCCCAGCGTTATCCGCGCAGTTATGCCCGTTTTACGCCGGAATGTATGGGCAACACCTGTAGCAAAGCGGAGCTGATTAACGCCTTTGATAACAGCGTTTTGTATACCGATACCTTTATCGACAGCGTGATTGATCAGCTGCGCGATAAAAAGGCGCTGGTGTTTTATGCCGCTGACCACGGCGAGTCAATCGATGAAAACTCACACCTGCACGGCACGCCGCGTGAAATGGCGCCGCCGGAGCAGTTCCGCGTGCCGATGATCGTCTGGGCTTCGGATACTTTCCTTGAACAGGCCGATCACAAGCAGGCGTTTGAGCAGTTACAGGCGCAGCAGCGGGTCGGGGAGAAGAAGCGCCATGTCGAACTTTTCGATTCGATTTTAGGCTGTCTGGGATATACGTCGCCAGACGGGGGTATTAACCCGGCGAATAACTGGTGTGCAAAACCTCAGGCTGAACAGAAGCTTTAGGCTATTTTGACGGCGCATCGGATGATTTATGGTCAGTCAGCATTTAAGTTTTAAAAAGCCGTTGACGCTCTGAAACCGCCGCAGTAAGATGCGCCCCACTCGCGGCGAGTAGCGCAGCTTGGTAGCGCAACTGGTTTGGGACCAGTGGGTCGGAGGTTCGAATCCTCTCTCGCCGACCATATTGGAAAAGCCTGCTTTTTTAAGCAGGTTTTTTTTCGTCCGAAGTTTATGAGGATGAGAACCTCCGAAGGAGGGTTGAGCCGAGCGAAGCGAGACAACGTTGCTTTAGCAACGGCCCGCAGGGCGGGCATCGAAGATGCGCGTAATCCTCTCTCGCCGACCATATTTGAAAAGCCTGCTTTTTTAAGCAGGTTTTTTTTCGTCTGTATTTTGGCTCATTGCCACTCTTTAATGATTTTCCATCGCCGTGCAGGCATGACGTTCCCGCAGATCACTCCTCAACTGCGCCATCGAATCCACCAGATCGGCAGCAGTTTGCTGAAAGTCTTCGCCTTCCGGCGTCAGGCGTATCGGGTACGTTTTGCGATCAAAAAGCGGGACACCTAACCATTCTTCCAGCTGCCTGATGCGGCGGCTCAGCGCTGACTGGGTGATGTTTCTTTCGCTGGCGGCTCGCGTGAAGCTGTAGCAATGAGAGACGCTGAGAAAATCTTCAAACCACTTCAGTTCCATCCTAAAACCTCTGGCGGGTGACAAGCTTCACAGTCTTGCAAAAAATACGCCAGGATTTAAAAAGTCATTAACACATTAGTTTCAATCCATTTCCGCCCTATACGGTCCTGATGCCGGAAAAACAGGCGATTTTTGTACGGATATTCGTCTGCACCACGATCGCGCATTTGCGCTATTTTGGGGGCTTTTCAGGGAACAGAGGCCAACTTGATTTCTGACGAGTCGGAGCCGTTTGCCGCACTTCCCAGCATTTTCCGCTGGTTTTCACCCCGATCTCAAAAATAACCGTTCATATATTCATCATTTAGCCAGAAATTTTTAGGGATTTAAAATGGGTGAAACCCCCAGGAATATTCTTTTACATGGCGGATTGTGTGGGTATTGGCCGTCATGACTGAACATTCATCCTGCATTCGTTAATAAAATGTTTTTTTATGTTTGTTTGCTGTTACTCACAGTCTGTGTAAATGCCTGATGGTTATATTGACGTCACGGATAGGAGTTGCCAAATTGATAGCCCCAAGGAAGACCAGTGATTATTTCCGGTAAGGTTTTGTAAAGCCAGCTTTACAGAACGCAGGAAAAAAATGGCAGTTCACCATGCTCTGGTTGGACTTATTGCAGCGCACGAGCAAACACAGTCACCCGCAAATAAAAATAAAGGGTGACGTGAGCTGTAAAACACAACACACACATCCACATCACCATTAATCGATGGAGCAGAAGCGATGACAATCTCTTTAGGTAAGTCGGGGCTACTGAAATTCAGTATGGGCCTGATTGCGCTGACCGTTGCGGCCAGTGTCCAGGCAAAAACGTTAGTGTATTGCTCTGAAGGTTCACCTGAAGGCTTTAACCCTCAGTTGTTCACCTCCGGCACCACGTATGACGCAAGCTCCGTGCCTATCTACAACCGTCTGGTTGAGTTCAAAATCGGGACCACAGAAATCCAGCCTGGTCTGGCAGAGAAGTGGGACGTTTCCGCTGACGGCAAAACGTACACCTTCCATCTGCGCAAAGGCGTGAAATGGCAGGATAACAAGGACTTCAAACCGACCCGTGATCTGAATGCGGACGACATCATTTTCTCCTTCGAACGTCAGCTGGATAAAAACAACGCTTACCACGGCGTTTCCGGCGGCAGCTACGAATACTTCGAAGGTATGGGCATGGGCGATCTGATCAACAAGATCGTGAAAGTGGACGACAATACCGTGCAGTTTGTCCTGAACCGCCCTGAGTCTCCATTCCTGGCTGACCTCGCGATGGACTTCGCTTCCATTCTGTCTGCGGAATACGCTGACAACATGCTGAAAGCGAAAACGCCTGAGAAAGTTGACCTGGATCCTATCGGTACTGGTCCGTTCCAGCTTCTGCAATACCAGAAAGATTCGCGCATCCTCTACAAAGCCTTCCCGGGCTACTGGGGCACCAAGCCGCAGATCGACCGTTTAGTCTTCTCCATCACGCCTGACGCCTCCGTGCGTTACGCGAAATTGCAGAAAAACGAATGCCAGGTCATGCCGTACCCGAACCCGGCTGATATTGCGGCAATGAAGAAAGATAAATCCATCAACCTGATGCAACAGCCAGGTCTGAACGTGGGTTACCTGTCCTTCAACGTTGAGAAAAAACCGCTGGATGAAGTGAAAGTGCGTCAGGCACTGACCATGGCTGTGAACAAAAAAGCCATCATCGACGCGGTTTATCAGGGTGCTGGTCAGCCAGCTAAAAACCTGATCCCACCAACAATGTGGGGCTACAACAAAGACATCGTGGATTACCCGTACGATCCGGCTAAAGCCAAAGAGCTGCTGAAAGAAGCAGGTCACGCAGACGGTTTCACTATCGACCTGTGGGCAATGCCAGTACAGCGTCCGTACAACCCGAACGCACGCCGTATGGCTGAAATGATCCAGGCTGACTGGGCGAAAATTGGTGTGAAAGCCAACATCGTGACTTACGAGTGGGGCGAATACCTCAAGCGTGCGAAAAACGGTGAGCACCAGTCTGTGATGATGGGCTGGACCGGCGACAATGGGGATCCGGATAACTTCTTCGCGACCCTGTTCAGCTGTGCCGCTGCGAAAGACGGTTCCAACTACTCCCGCTGGTGCTACAAGCCGTTTGAAGATTTGATCCAGCCAGCCCGTGCTGAATCTGATCACGCCAAACGTGCTGCGCTGTACCAACAGGCTCAGGTTGTGATGCATGACCAGGCGCCTGCGCTGATCATCGCTCACTCCACTGTGTACGAACCTGTTCGTAAAGAAGTCAAAGGCTATGTGGTTGATCCGTTAGGCAAACACCACTTCGAAAACGTCTCAATGGAGTGATCGCCTGCTGAATAACCCGGGAGCTGCGTTGTGTGGTACTCGCAATCTTCGCCTGCCTGAAGGTATGTCTTGATTGCTGTGCCCCTCCGCCTTGCTCGCGGGCCATTCAGTACAGCCTTGATTCTCAAGAAAGAAATGTGAGCCACAATAAGCCCGGAGCGCTACGGTTCTCCGGGCATTTTATACAGAGAGTACGGGATATGTTGCAGTTCATACTCCGACGTTTGGGGTTAGTTATCCCAACGTTTATCGGCATTACTTTGCTGACTTTTGCCTTCGTACACATGATACCAGGCGACCCGGTCACTATTATGGCAGGCGAGCGCGGTGTTTCCCCCGAGCGTCATGCCCAGTTAATGGCAGATATGGGGCTCGACAAGCCTCTTTATCAACAATACTTCAAGTACGTGAATGGGGTGCTGCACGGCGACCTGGGCACGTCATTAAAAAGCCGCACGCCTGTCTGGCAGGAATTCGTGCCGCGCTTTAAAGCCACGCTGGAGCTGGGTATCTGCGCGATGATCTTTGCGATCATTGTCGGTATTCCTGTCGGGGTGCTGGCGGCAGTGAAAAGGGGCTCGATATTCGATCACACGGCCGTGGGAATATCGCTGACCGGCTATTCAATGCCCATATTCTGGTGGGGGATCATGCTGGTTATGCTGGTCTCGGTGCAATGGAATCTGACGCCCGTATCGGGGCGAATAAGCGATACCGTCTTCCTCGACGACAGCCTGCCGCTGACCGGCTTTATGCTGATCGACACGCTGTTCTGGGGCGAACCGGGTGATTTCGTGGATGCCGTCATGCACATGATCTTACCGGCTATCGTTCTGGGCACCATTCCGCTGGCGGTGATTGTGCGTATGACCCGTTCTTCCATGCTGGAAGTGCTGGGTGAAGACTACATCCGTACCGCGCGCGCCAAGGGCGTCAGCCGTATGCGGGTGATCGTCATTCACGCCTTGCGTAATGCGCTGTTGCCGGTCGTGACCATCATTGGTTTGCAGGTCGGTACGCTTTTGGGCGGCGCCATCCTGACGGAAACCATCTTCTCCTGGCCTGGACTTGGCCGGTGGCTGATTGACGCACTCCAGCGCCGCGACTATCCGGTCGTGCAGGGCGGGGTGTTGCTGGTCGCTACTCTGATCATCGTGGTTAACCTGCTGGTAGACGTGCTCTACGGCGTGGTCAACCCGCGTATTCGCCACAAGAAATAAGGGGCGCACAATGTCTCAAACCACTGAGCCAGTCGCTAACGAGTTAGTGACGGCTGCGCCAGCGCCGATGCCGCCACTGCGCGAATTCTGGCACTATTTTAAGCGTAACAAAGGGGCCGTAACCGGTCTGGTTTACATCATCATCATGCTGATCCTGGCGGTTGGCGCGAACTTCATCGCCCCGCACGCACCGGCTGAACAGTTCCGCGATGCGTTGCTGCGTCCTCCGGTCTGGATGCAAGGCGGCAGCTGGAAATTCCTGCTGGGCACTGACGACGTGGGCCGCGATATTCTTTCGCGTCTGATGTATGGCGCGCGTTTATCGCTGCTGGTCGGCTGTCTGGTCGTGGTGCTTTCCCTGATCCTCGGCGTGGTTTTCGGCCTGTTTGCCGGTTACTACGGCGGTGTCGTGGACGCCATCATCATGCGGGTGGTCGATATCATGCTGGCCCTGCCAAGTCTGTTGCTGGCGCTGGTGCTGGTGGCGATTTTCGGTCCGTCGATAGTCAACGCCTCGCTGGCGCTGACGTTCGTCGCCCTGCCGCACTATGTCCGCTTAACCCGCGCGGCGGTGCTGGTGGAAGTGAATCGTGACTACGTGACCGCTTCGCGCGTCGCCGGTGCCGGTTCTGCGCGCCAGATGTTCATCAATATTTTACCTAACTGCTTAGCGCCGCTGATTGTTCAGGCATCGCTCGGCTTCTCCAACGCCATCCTCGATATGGCAGCGTTGGGCTTCCTCGGTATGGGCGCACAGCCGCCAACGCCTGAGTGGGGCACCATGCTGTCTGACGTTTTACAGTTTGCTCAAAGTGCCTGGTGGGTCGTGACCTTTCCGGGTGTGATCATTCTGTTGACGGTGCTGGCATTTAACCTGATGGGTGATGGCCTGCGTGATGCCCTCGACCCTAAACTCAAGCAGTAAGGGGTTGGAGATGGAAACAACATTAACGAATGACGTTCAGGTCGGTAAAACATTGCTGACCGTGGACAAACTCTCCGTTCACTTTGGTGACGAAGGTACGCCGTTCCGCGCCGTAGACCGTATCAGTTACAGCGTGAAGCAGGGCGAAGTGGTCGGGATTGTCGGTGAATCCGGCTCGGGTAAATCGGTCAGTTCACTGGCGCTGATGGGGCTTATCGACTTCCCAGGCAAAGTGATGGCGGAAAAACTGGAGTTCGGTGGCCGCAATCTTCAGGGGATCAGCGAAAAAGAGCGCCGTCAGATTGTCGGTGCGGAAGTCGCGATGATTTTCCAGGATCCGATGACCAGCCTGAACCCGTGCTACACCGTCGGTTTCCAGATTATGGAAGCCATCAAGGTGCATCAGGGTGGCAACAAAAAGACCCGCCGTCAGCGCACCATCGACCTGCTGAATCTGGTCGGTATTCCTGATCCGGCTTCGCGTCTCGACGTGTATCCGCATCAGCTTTCCGGCGGGATGAGCCAGCGTGTGATGATCGCGATGGCAATCGCCTGTCGTCCAAAATTACTGATTGCCGATGAGCCGACCACCGCGCTCGACGTGACCATTCAGGCGCAGATCATCGAGCTGCTGCTTGAGCTGCAACAGAAAGAGAACATGGCGCTGATGCTGATCACCCATGACCTGGCGCTGGTGGCGGAAGCCGCGCATCACATCATCGTGATGTATGCCGGTCAGGTGGTGGAATCGGCCAAAGCCACGGAGATTTTCCGTGCGCCGCGCCATCCGTACACTCAGGCGCTGCTGCGCTCGTTGCCGGAATTTGCGGCGGATAAAGCCCGTTTGCAGTCATTGCCGGGCGTGGTGCCGGGTAAATACGACCGCCCGAGCGGTTGTCTGCTGAACCCGCGCTGCCCGTATGCAACTGACCGTTGCCGTAAAGAAGAACCTGCGCTGCGTGACCTCGCGAACGGGCGTCAGTCGAAGTGCCATTATCCGCTGGATGATGCCGGGAGACCTACTTATGAGTCCTGATAACACCCAACCGCAGCCGCTGTTGCATGCGATTGACCTGAAAAAACATTACCCGGTGAAGAAAGGGATGTTCGCCCCGGAACGTACCGTAAAAGCGCTCGACGGTGTGTCTTTCACGCTGGAACGCGGGAAAACGCTGGCAGTGGTCGGTGAATCCGGCTGCGGGAAATCCACGCTGGGCCGATTGCTGACCATGATTGAAGTGCCAACCGGCGGTGAGCTTTATTATCGCGGTCAGGATTTGCTGAAACCGGATGCCACGGCAGAAAAGCTGCGTCGTCAGAAGATCCAAATCGTGTTCCAGAATCCTTACGGATCGCTGAACCCGCGCAAGAAAGTCGGTCAGATCCTCGAAGAACCGTTGCTGATCAACACCAAACTGACGGCTGCCGAACGCCGTGAAAAAGCGCTGGCGATGATGGCGAAAGTGGGCCTGAAAACGGAACACTACGACCGTTATCCGCACATGTTTTCCGGCGGTCAGCGTCAGCGTATTGCTATCGCCCGTGGTCTGATGCTCGACCCGGACGTGGTGATCGCCGATGAGCCGGTTTCCGCGCTCGACGTTTCTGTCCGTGCGCAGGTGCTGAACCTGATGATGGATTTGCAGCAGGATCTGGGGTTGTCCTACGTCTTCATTTCTCACGATTTGTCCGTTGTGGAACATATCGCCGACGAAGTGATGGTGATGTACCTTGGCCGCTGCGTGGAGAAAGGCTCGAAAGACGCCATCTTCAGCAACCCGCGCCATCCGTACACACAGGCGCTGCTGTCCGCCACGCCACGTCTGAACCCGGACGAGCGCCGTGAGCGCATCAAACTGACCGGTGAGCTGCCAAGCCCGCTGAACCCGCCAGCCGGTTGCGCGTTCAACGCCCGCTGCCGCCGCGCGTTCGGCACCTGCAAGCAGTTCCAGCCACAGCTGAAGCAATACGGTGATCAGCTGGTCGCCTGCTTTGCCGTCGATCAGGATGAAAACGGAACCACGCAAACCGTCGCGTAATTCTGACGGATTTGCAGAAATGACAAAGCCCGCGAAAGCGGGCTTTTTTGTGGGTGATTTATTTTAAGACGACCACACAGATCAATAATGGGTTAAAAAATGAGAATATCATATCTGTCGTGTCTGAAAGGTTGATGGTAAGTATATTTAACCTGCCAGTGATTTTATGCATTAAATATAAGTATATATTATTGATTTATATTTGCTCGGTGAATTATGGATAGCAGTAACAAACAAATTTAAAAGGAATTAATATGTCAGGCATACGGTTGCCAGCTTTAATTTATGCCACCCCCGCAGGGGCTAAGTCCTCAGATGACCTGCGCTATGGGGATCTAACAGAACAACAGCTAAAATCGGCTTACCATCTTGATGATATATCGACAAAGGTTGATCCCTACAGGTTCACAAAAAAAGACCCGGTTACCCTCAGTCCAATGCAGGACTACGACTTATTTAACAAACCGTCAACAATACTTATCGATCCTTTCAAAGCAACACCTTCCCGGTTTAGTTATCTTCAGGAAGATGAAAACAAAAATAAAATCTCAAAGGAGGAATGTATCAGTTTACTTTTTGATGAGTTAAGAAGCCTGTCGCGCCCTTTTGCATTGTATGGGCTTTACAGCGGTTTAATCGTCAAAATGATAAATCATTTGCAAAGCAATAGCGGTCTGCGCTTCAAGGACCCTCTTTTAAATATGGCACTGAAAGACCAGATCATGCATGATTTTTCCAGTGATAGCAGTTTAAAAAGAATAAAATATATTCTGGCTTACAATATAGATTGGAAGCTAAAAATATTCCCGGAGATCGCCAGGTCGTTACTAACTTTAGAGATAAGCCGCGGAATCGTTCCAAAATTTGACCGATTAAAAGACAGGGTCAATGGAATGGGAATTACAGTTCATGATACCTATGCAACTCAGATAACGTTAAAGGTACTCTCAATCAGTAATACAGGTTTCGATGCTTGTATTAATTATAAGTCACAAGATCATTTTGGTTTGGATAAAGACGATATTCTGAAAGGAAGATTTAACTCTCTCAGATTTTTCAGAATTTGGTTTATTTTGCAACGTTATGAAAAATTAGCATTCAAGCCTTTTGTGACTGAAATGGAAACGGACGTTTATCTGTCAGGTGGAAGACCATGAGAAAGACAATAGTGATAGCTACTATTCTATGTATTGCCATGTCAGCATATATGCTGCTCTTTAGAAAAACAGAAATAATTTTCGTACACCATGTGAAAGGGGAAACAGACATAGTTGTCAGAAACTTCCCTCTGACTCAGGCTGGTAAAATAATTTGGTGGGAAAACAATAAGGATAGCCTTCTACTAAAAAATGACATATCTGATGTTGATGAATACGGTAATTATTTTGTAGGTATAGAAGATATTGGAGTGGGATTTGTAAGCGTCTCAGAGGCAAGATTTTCATCATGGTATTCGTTTTCAAAGAATGATCTTATTTGTTTCGATGAAATAAAATCTGAAAGCAGATGCATAGAGAAAAAAAATTTAATGATGATCAATAATGGAAGAGATAATAAAACCTACTACTACATTGACGGGGATTCTATAACAAAATGACAAGAATATTTTTACGTCATTGTATCAAATGGATTGTTGAATTACTAATGAGTAGAAAAAACATTACTGTAAGTGTTTTGCTGGCTTCATTATTATTATTTCGATTCTTTGTTAGAAATCCGGAAATTATTCATGTGGAGCAAAGTGTGGCAATGATGGATCTTGTGATCAAAGAACCTCCTTTGACCCGGAAAGGTAAAATTACATGGTGGGAATCTAACGAAACTATTATTAAAAAGAAATATGGTTCACCAAAGGGTGATGAAAATGGTGTTTACTTTATCAACCTTTTAGATGGCGGAAATGGGCTTCAGAAATTAGCTGAAGATAGCTCAAATTGGTTTTCTTTTACTCAAAGGAAATTTTACTGTTTTGATGAAATAAAATCAGAAGAAAGGTGCTTTGAGAATCATATAATAATGACGATTTTTCACGACGAAAGTAATAAAGTTCATTATCTGATAAATGATGAGGAAATATTAAATTAGCCACAAAGTGAAGAGTGAAAATTCAATTTGTGGCGATGAACTTCATAAATCCAGCATCTTTCTCGTAGATAACGAGGATTATTTCAAACCCAGTTTAACCTTTATGACTCGCCCACCAGCTCAGCAGCTGGAGGCAGGAAGAATAATAGTCATCCTTCGGTGCCAGAGTCGGGCTGATGGCGCTGGCATTGGCCATGGTGAAATCACGGATGGCTAACAGGCCCGGCGACATGTTGTAGCTGGCTTTGGTGCCGGTCATGACGTCAATCCAGGCCGGTGTCGCGGTACGCGGAGATTTCTGCCACCACAGAATAAACGGCGCCAGCTGCGGGCTGCCAGGATGTGCCCAGCCAAGATACAGCGGGATACGCACGGCGTCGTAGCTGAAACGCGTTGGCCAGCGGGTGGCCGGTTTCATCGTGCCGTCTGCCTGCATATCGACCCAGTCTGTCGGCAGGCGGAATTCACCAAATGCCATTTTGCTGAGCATCGCGGTGCCGCTTTCATCCAGATCTTTCCACACTTTTAAATGGCTGCGCGCAAAAAAAGCCTGCCAGGCGGGGAAGATGAAGTAAGACGGGTTGACCGTGATATTGCTGGTCTGATTGAAGCCTGATACGCCCGGCAGCATCACTTTGTAGCCCGCGTAATCAATCACGTTGTGTTTGATCAGCGCGGCCTGCAATTTGTCAGAAGCCTGGGTATAGCGGGATTCATTCCATTTATCCCCCGCCAGCAACAACGCCCAGGCGATGAGCGTATCGCCGTCAGAGGCGTTATTCTTGTCCGCGACATGGACGCTGCTGTTCGGGTCATAGCGCCATGAGTAGAGGCCGATATCTTTACGGTAAAGCGTTGTATTTGCCCACTGCCACAGTTTGTCGAATGTCGCCTGATCGTCATTGAACACCGCCAGCAACATGCTGAAACCCTGGCCCTCTGTGTGGCTGACGTTTTTATTGGCGGTATCAATAATTCGACCGTCTGGCATCAGAAAGCGGCTTTTATAAGCCGACCAGCCTGCATCCTGCGCCATTACTGAAGAACTGAAAAATGCAACAATAAGGCTGAACCACAGCACCAGGCTGTAGCGCCGAAATAACCACATATTAAATTCCTTACAAACCATTTTGATAGCGGAAAACAAAGGCGCCTTCCGGTGTGCTTTCCTGCCAGCGCAGGGGAACATAAGGCTGCCCGCCTTGTGATAACAACCATTCGGCATACAGACCTTCAAACAACGAAATCAGGGCGATACGCCATAATTCGTCATCCTGTCCTTGCGGCGACACCGGCCAGGCAATATGAACCAGCGCGAGCTGTTGCTGAGTGGCTTCCAGCTTCACCACACCCCAGTCAAAATGGCTGAGAATGTGGTTAATGTTATCTTCCAGTTCACCCAGCGTTGAAGAAGCCGGTAACGCATGCTGACGCGCCAGATTATTGCCCATCAGTGTGATAAAACGACGGCCATCTTCATCGTCGGCCGACGCCAGAATACCTGAAAAAAGCACCTGCACCAGGCTTTGCCAGCCTGGTGTGGTGTGACGCTGGCGGTAATATTCCTGCGCAACTTGTGCATAGTTTTGTTCTTGCATGGTTTTATTCCACCGGTGTTAATTTTGGCCCATCAGGTAACGGAAGTAGACCTGCGCGGTGCTTTCGTTGTAATCACCGAAAGTATCGTAGCCAACTTTTCCGCCAATCTGCATATTTTTATTCAGATGGTAGTTACCGCCAACGCCTGCGTTCCAGCCGATGCCATTTTGCGTTTTCCCGCCGTAATACGCTTCGGTGCCGTAGCCTTCTGCGACCAGATCTTCCAGCTGTTTCTGCAAGTCAGGGTTATTCGGGAAGTACGCACTCTTATCCTGAGAATAGGACTGATAGCCCACGGCGCCTGACAGTTTCAGATCCCAGTCGTCATACTTCTGGGTGTATTCCACCGGGAAGGAGACGCTGACGTAGTTCTGCGGGCTGAAGTAACCGCCCTGACCGTAGGAGTAGTAGCTGAGGTTCTTGTCGAAGTTCATGTAACCGACGTTGATCCCCGTTTTCAGCTCGCGGTCGTCATAACGATATGGACGAACGTACAACCCGGCGTTGGCATTTACCGACTGGTTGCTCTTCACGTTGTTACCCAGATAGCTGTAGTAACCGCCTTCGGCATAGAAACCGGCGTCGCCGTCATCGTAGGACAGATTAATGCTGCCGCCGTTTTTGGTGACCTGACCCCAGGTTTTGCCGCTGTAATTATCTTTGGTGCCGACGTAAGACAGAATACTGTCGGTGACCGCACGACGCTCAGCCGTCAGGCGCAGCGTTGTGAAATCAGTCAGTTTCGGTGCCCATTGCACACCACCGACCAGTGAGTTCAGATCCTGTCCGAGCGGCGTACTGCCGATATCCGCTTTATAGCTGTCGCCGGTCAGCGCGGCGTTCACTTCTACGCCGGTCGCGCTTTGGTTGCCTGCGGCGGGAGCGGAATACGTTGTCGGATCGGTGCCGGTAATCGTGTTGTAGGCCACGCACTGATCGGACGTTGCATTAGTCGATGTACAGTTTGTACTGGAGTTAGCCGCTGCGGCTGCCTGCAATTTGGCAAAGGTGCTGTAGTTTGCGATATCCAGACCGGCTGCGGCGGCGGCGGCTGCCACGTCTTTCTGCGCCGACTGTGCCTGCGCCAGCGCACCCTGACCAAACCGGGTATTGCCGGTGCCGGACGGGCTGCCTGCGCTGAGGGAAACTGGCGTAACGCCGATGCTCAGACGCGACGTATCAAACGGCACGAAAGCAAAGGTCATTGGCGCTTTCGCTTCGGTCAGCTGGCTGAGGCCGCTTTCACCGTCACGCCCGCGAATCGACATATCGCCCTGCGCCCAGGTCGCGGTTTTGCCCTGCAAATCGTCGAGCATGTCGTCGATCTGTTTTTCCGTTGCGGTACGCTGCGCGACGGCGGTTGGTACGGCAGGTGTCGGAATATTACCCGGCACCGAAACCTGATCAGAGACCTGCCACGGCAATACGGTGCCGTAAGAAGATTGTGTTGCCGGACGGCCCGGTGAAGTCCGCGTTGAGCGGTTGATAAACGGGTTGTCGCTGATCTGCAATCCGGCCACCTGCGCCGTACTGTCTGCGCCTTCCAGACCAATCATCTTGCCCTTCGCGGAACGCAGTAACGCCAGCGCCTGCTGGTGATCGCCCTGTGCTTCGGCCACGCGGGCTTCAAGTAACAAACGGTCCGGCGTACGTTCGCCGCGCAGGCCGGTTAACAGTTCCTGCGCCCGTTTGTTATCGCCTTCGCCCAGCGCGACGTTGATGGCACCGACGCGTGCATCCTGCGTCGGCGTATCGTTGAGCATCAGATAGTTATAAACCTGACCGGCCTGTTTATTGAGTTTGCCGGACTGATAAAGGCGCGCCATCGCCAGCATCAGATCGCGGTTTTGCGGATCCGCCTGAAGTGCGACGACCAGTTTGTCGTAAGCGGCGGCGTACTGGCCTTGCTCACGCAGCTGATCGGCCTGAGTGATCACGTATCCGTTACGCAGATTGGCCAGCGCGGTTGCGGATGTGCCGGACTGAATTTGCGGATTTTGCAGGAAAGCCTGCGCTTCGTTGCCCAGACCGGCGGAATTGAGCACGGTGATCTGATCGGCATAATCGCCCGCATTGCCGTTCACGCCCTGACGCATGTTCTGGCGAACCAGCTGCACGGCCAGCGGAACTTGCCCGGTGGCAGCGAGATTTTTTGCCAGTGCGCCGACATCGGCGGGCGCCGTTGGTGGGTTCTGCGCCAGTGCGCGCAAGGTATTGGCGGCCGCGGCGGTATTGCCCTGTTGCAGATAATTTTCGGCATCCGCCATTTGCGCATTGAAGTTGGCGCGCTGCGCCAGTTCACGCATACCCTGATTCTGGCTGCTGCGCGGAATGCGCGAGAGCAGGGCGTTGGCGGTGGCCCAGTTTTTGGTTTCGGATGCAAACAGCGCGGCGGCGTAAAGGTCTGCTGATGACGCGCCCGGACGCGAAGACGGCGCCATGATGGACTGCGCTTGTGCGGTCTGTCCCTGCGATTGCAGAATGCGCGCCATATCCAGTTTGACCCAGACGTTAGACGGCTGACGTTCCTGCGCCTGCTGAAGAATATTCAGCGCGCGCTGCGGATCGTTGTTGGCGACGGCCTGCGCGGCCTGGCGGCGCATCGGTTCGATGACGTCGGCCACGGTCGGCGGATTCATCTTCGCCTGCAAACTGGCTGGCAGGGTTTTCAGAACCTGATTGGCCTCAGCCGTTTTGTTTTGCTGACGCAGCACGTAGAAAAGCCCGGCGCGGGCATCGGCGTTGTCACCGAGTGCGCTGTACTGCTGTTCCGCACCGGCCAGATCGCCTTTGCGGCGCAGAATATCTGCACGCAGTAAACCGGCTGACTGACCTTTTTCACCGCCGACGGACGCCAGCGGGGTGACGGCGGCCAGCGCGGCGTCATAACTGCCGGACGCAGCGGCGGCTTTGGCTTTCGCCAGCTGGGCGTAAAACGCAGAATCCTGCGCCTGATTGCTCAGCTGCGCACTGTTCGCGCCGCCCTGTGCGGCGGCTTTGCTCAGATACTGCGACGCTTCTTCAAAGTTTCCGCTGCGCTGCGCGATGTAACCCAGACCGGCCAGTGCATCGGCGTCGTTCGGGTTATCGGCCAGCACGCTTTCAAACTTGGCTTTCGCGCTGTTGACGTCGCCGCTGTTCAGCGCCGTAAAGCCCTGACCCTTCGCCGCGCCGCCAATGTTTTTCTGGAAGTACGCCATCACGGCGGTGTCATTCGGATGACGCGCCTGATAGCCCTGATACAAATCGCGGTCATCTTCCTGCGGTGCCATCCACAACAAAGCCTGACGCAGCGAGCGGTCGGCTTCGGTGCTGGAACCGGCCATCGTGCTCAGCAGTTTGATCCCGTCGCGGCGGGTCGATTCCTGATACGTCAGCACTTTGCCTAATCCGAGGCGCGCCTGTGTGTCCTCCGGACGGGCGGCGACGCGCTGCTGCAATCCCTGAATGGCCTGCGGCTGGAGCGATTTGTCGCCCGCCATGGTCAGGTAATATTCGGTCGCCAGGCTGTCGAGCGGCTGGTTGCCGTTAAAAATAGTGCGGTAGGCAGAAAGCGCGCCGCTGACGTTCCCCTGCGCCGCCATCTGACGGGCAGACGCCAGCTGCGCCGGAGGAATAGACTGCATCGCTTTAGCGCTGTTGAGCGATGCCAGACGCGGGTCATCCGGCGAAACGCTGGACAGTTTCTGACGCCACTGGTTTGCCGCCGTTTTGTCGCCGCTTTGCATGGAATACAGCGACATCAGGTACAACGCCTGCGCGTTATTCGGCTCGACCAGCAGGACTTTCTGCAAGGCATCTTTCGCCAGATCATCGTGGGCGCGTTCATGCCAGTAAGCGGCCTGGTCAAACAGGGCTTTCATGGCCGGATTGGTGGTATCCGCCGCAAACGTGGTGGCACTGAAACTTGCAACTCCGGCGATCCCTACCAGATAAATAGCCCTGATCACCGCCAGGGACAGTTTATGTTTTTTCATTTTCCAGCTCCGGTAATCGCCAGGTTATAGCCGGGAGTAACGGCTACCTTCATTGTTATTGTTGTTCTTCTTGAGACGACGCTTTTCATTTCTGACCCAGACGTTTAGCAGCATGACGACGCAACACGACGAACAGGCTCAGGCCAATCAGCAGTGAAACCAGTGTGGCAATCAGCGAGAGGATCACGATATGCGTGCTGGCGTACCAGAGCACCATCATGTACCACGGCATCTGGCCGGTCGGGAATTGCTGCCCGACGGAGAAGCTGCGGATGCCATTTTCATCGGTAATAATCGCCAGATCGCCACGCACGTTGGCGTTGATTTTCGGCGATTTCAGGTCGTTATGAATTTTCAGCAGTTGCTGATCGTCCGTGCCCGTTGCGACGACCACGACGTGATCGTTTGACCAGCGTGAGCGGTAGCTGACGAAGCCGCGCCATGCGCCGGTTGAGGACAGATAACGGTCAGCATCCACCGGCTGGCGGTACCAGTCGCCGGTGAGCCACGCCACGATACGCTGAACCTGCGTCGGCGTTTTCACGCCCATCGAACCGGCATTGACGCTGAACGGCGAATCGGCCAGTAACTGCTGGTTGAACGGCGTATCGCCCAGGGTGGTGACGGCCAGAATATCGCGGTCAAACAACGCGTTATTTCTTTCATCGCCTTTCAGGCCAAAGGCGACCTGTACGTGATTCACCGGTACACCCGTCGCTTTCCCGGCACGTGCGGCCAGATTCAGCAGCGTGTGGATTTCATCGGCGGAAGGCACTTCCGGCAGCAACATCAGCGTGTCGGTGAAGTCAGCCAGTTTGGAGTACGGATAAGACGCACCGACGAAATACGACAGGTTCGGCAACTGTGCAAAATGGTAGCTTCCGCTCAGGTCGATGAAGGATTTCGGATCGATACGGCTCTTGATGTTGTCGCTGGTCAGAATGCTGCACGGCGCATCTTTTTTCGGCTTGATGTCGAAATAGAATTGCAGCTGGTTATCCCCGTAAATCAGGTATGGCGCGAGTTGCAGGGTATAACGTTCCTGACGGCTGTCACCGCCCAGGCGACGCCAGATGTTTTCCACCAGACCGACTTTGTTCACTGTCAGGCTACGCAGGAAGTTGCTGTTGATGGACACATTGAGGCGCGAGCTGTCTTCATCAATCCAGTTTTCCGTCGGGAAACGGTAATCGATGCGCACCGGAATGTTGTGGCCATCCCACATGAACAGATCCGGCGCGGCGCGGAAGGCAACCTGAATGCCGTCGTGATAAATCCCGTTGGAAATCAGGGAGTCCGGATCTTTGCCAGCCAGTTCGCCCAGCGTGACCGGGCGCGAGGTATCAATCCAGCGCGGCGCGTCATACGGTTTGCTCGACGGAATGGTTTGCTGCGTAACATCCAGACGCTCGGCGTTGTTCGGCATTCCGCCGCTGATCAGGCGGTACGCGGCCTGACGCAGTTCGTTATCGTCATTGCCCAGCACCAGCAGCAGTTTATAAACCGGGTTGATCGGGTTATCGATAATCTGAATCGATGCGCCGTTGCTGGCTGGCAACGTCAGTGAACCGATTTTATCGCCCGGCTTACCAAACAGAATGCCGTTCTGGTCCGGTAAATCGTTCAGGATGACCGGGAAATCGACGCTGCGATAATCGGACAACATGCCGAGATAAGAAGAGACCATCGCCGCTGCGCTGACATCGCCGGGTTTCATCGCCGCGGAGAAGCCCATCGTAATTTTCGATTCCTGCATTTGCAGGCCATCAAAGAACGGACGCGGGAAGTTACCCAGATTGCGGCCAATATTCAGCTGCTGACCTTCCAGACCAATGCTGGTGGTCGGCAAAATTGTGACCCAATATTTGTCCGACTGATCTTTCTCGCAGGTCATGGTGTTGCTGTCATGCACGCGGAAGCTCAGGTTGTTGTTGGAGACCACCATCGCCGACGGAATATCCAGATCGTAAACATCGCCGCCGTTGCTGCTTTGATTGAGCGGCAGATTGCCCAGAGGCTGACCGTTAAGCATCAGTTCCAGCGTGGTATCGCGGGCAATCAGCGCCGGGGAAATTTTCAGTGCCAGCGACAGGTGGGCGTTGGTGACCACTTCATCGGCTGGCAGCGTAAAGATAATTCCGGACTGTAACTGGCCGCCGCTGAGGGTCAGGCCGTTGGTCTGCCCCATTTCAGCCACGGTGATAGTGCTGGTCACCGGCTGAACCAGCGGAATGACCGGCGCAGGGGCTGCCGACGGATCGGTGGCGGGCGCGGTGCTGCTGGTATTCACCGGCGTGGTGTCGGTCTGAGGTGCATCGCCCGCCGGTGCTGGCGCGGCAGGTGCTGCGCTGGCCGGTGCGCTTTCATCCGGCATCGGCGTGACAGGCGGCAACCATGATGGCGCAGCGGGCAGGCTGGTCGCCGGATCCACGGCAGGTGCGGCGGCGTCTTCAGCATGAGTAAAAGGCAGGCTGCTGAAGGTCAGCAACACGCCGGCGGAGATTTTCCTGAGCAGGGACGCGCCCGGCACAGCAGATAAACGGCGTTTTACGGTCTGTTTACGTGGTCGATTCATGCTGCTTCACTCTTGCTGGTGGCGTCAGCGGGTTTATTTTTGGCACGGCGCTCTTTCCAGGTGTTGTAGAACAGCTCAAACACGCAACGGATAATGCTGACCAGAGATTTGAACGGGTTGTCCGGCGGATACTCTTCGCCAATCCAGGCGTCAGCACGGCATAACACAACGCGTACCAGCTCGCGGCGTTTCGACAGCGGCAGGTTTTCAAATTGCAGACGCAGGCGTTCTTTATTGCCGCTGATTTGCGTCACCGGGAAACTCTCTGCACCGGAAGAAAGCTGAATTTCCACTTCTTCAATTTCTTCGTCGATGTAACGCACATCCGGCGTCACCAGCTGCACGCCGCCCATCGACATATCAATTGTGGTGGTGCGCAGTGAAATCCCATTGGCGTAATGAATGATGGCCGGAATGGCGACATCAATACGGATGGTTTTACGCACCTGACGGGTTTCTTTCGCCACGGCAATCGCCGCCAGCAAAATCAGCACGCTGAAACTGCCCCATGCGACGTTCAGGGCGATAACGTTCGGATCGATGGCAAAGTAGTCATGGAAAATCGCCCGCACCACGCCGTAACCGATGCCGATAATCATCAGAATCGCAACGATCAGATGCGGTTTCACGATGTTGAAGTCAAAGAAGCCGACGTCCAGCAGGCCGCCTTTGTCGGTTACGTTAAATTTCCCGCGTTTTGGCGCAAACATCGTGACCAGCGTGGGCAGGATCAGGTGGAAAGCCATGACGGTTTCGTAGATTTCACCCCAGAACGTATAGCGGAACCGGCCATTCATGCGGGAGTTGATGTACAGCGACATCACCAGGTGCGGCAGCGCGTAAGCAAAAATCAGGCTGGCGGACGAGGAAATGATGTTCAGGTTGAAAAGCAGGAACGCCAGCGGGGCGGTCAGGAACACCACGCGCGGCAGGCCAAACTGGAAGTGCAGCATGGCGTTCAGATAACACAGGCGTTGCTGCCATTTCAGGCCACGTCCCAGAAGCGGGTTATCGACGCGGAAAATCTGCGTCATGCCACGCGCCCATCGGGTACGCTGAATGACATGCAGGCCCAGACGTTCTGTCGCCAGACCGGCGGCCAGCGGAATATCCAGAAACGCAGTATTCCAGCCACGGCGCTGCATTTTCAGCGCGGAGTGCGCATCTTCTGTCACGGTTTCAACGGCAAAACCGCCGACTTCTTCAAGCGCCACGCGGCGGATAACCGCACACGAACCGCAGAAGAACGTGGCGTTCCAGTTATCGTTACCTTGCTGAACCGGGCCGTAGAACAGCGCGCCTTCGTTTGGCATGGTGCGTCCAGCGGAAAGGTTGCGTTCGAACGGATCCGGCGAGTAGAAATAGTGAGGTGTCTGGATCAGCGCCAGACGCGGATCTTTCAGGAAGCTGCCCACGGTGGCCTGTAAAAAGGCGCGTGTCGCAACGTGGTCGCAGTCAAACACACAAATCAGCTCACCTTTGGTGAGTTTCATCGCATGGTTCAGGTTACCGGCTTTGGCGTGGGAGTTGTCGTTACGGGTGATATAACCCACGCCCGCATCGGCGGAGAACACGGCGAATTCGTCGCGCTTACCGTCATCGAGCACGTATATTTTGATTTTGTCTTTCGGATAATCGATACATTGCGCGGCCAGAACGGTATCACGCACCACATCCAGACTTTCGTTGTAAGACGGAATATACACGTCCACGGTCGGCCACAGGGTGGTGTCATCCGGCAACGGTTCGATGGTGCGTTTCAGTGGCCACGTGGTTTGCAGGTAGCCCAGCAATAAAATAATCCAGACATACAGTTCGGCGAGGAATAACCCGATCCCTAAGATGGCTTCTATCGTTGAATTAAAATGCAGTGTCTCTGTCGCGCGCCAGTAAATATACCGCGTCGACATAATAACGGACATGATGACCATGACCACACTGATACGGCGGCTCTTGCTGATGCCGAGCAGGAATAACAGCCCGATGCTGATCAGACCAAAAATGTACTGTTTCTGGCTGTCCATAGGGGTGATGATGATCACTGCTGCCACCGGCAGCAGCAGAAGCACAAGTAAGGAAAACAGGAATTTATTCATCGCTTTGGGGTCGCTGTTAACAGTGATAGTTAATAACTGCCAGATTTAGGCGCGGCGTGTAATTCACCATCACCGACTTTAATCCCTAAAATAGCGGCGACTTTTTTGCTGATCAGTTCAATATCAAATGCCGAAGCCGATACCGGACTAAAATCAATAATAGAGCGCTGCGAGGCATTCGCCTCTGGCACACATTCATCCCTGTGGATCGTGCCTAATAATCTTTCGTTCAGACGTTGTTCAAAAAATTGCGTCACGTCGCGGCTTAATGTCCGGCGAGTGTCACTTTGGTTAACGACGTAAAATTCACCTTTCTTATTATTTAAAGGCGTGCCAATTAATTTATTTTTTTCCATTAATGGCAATAAAGATAATGACGCGGTATCCGCTAACATCACCACAATATGTAAATCCGCAAGCGCCTGAACGGCTTTTAACGCCGGGCTCGGGCCGGGAGGAAAATCGGCGACAATAATTAAACCCGGATAATTCAGTACGGTATTTAATCCCCGCTGTAAGAAATGCGGATCGCTGGCTAACTGGTGTTCGAATTCCAGACGCTGATCTTCCGTCACTTCGCCGTAAGGTAATACAAAGGTATTTGAACCCGCCTTGAGAATAAACTGGCTCCAGTCGGATTCATTGCCTGAACCGGCGACAAAGCCGCGGGTATCGGAAATAGGCACACCAAAATGAAGGCGAAGGGCGTTTTGCACATCAAAATCGATGACCAGAACTTTGCTGCCACTGCGGGCAAGCGAATAGGCCAGATTGGAGGCCACCGTGGTTTTTCCTACCCCACCTTTCGGTGAACAAACGCAAACTAACGGCATGAGGCAATCATCTCTAACAGGGGTTGAAGCGGTGTGTCGCGATGTAAATAGGCGCTGGCAGGCTGCGGCGCCCGCTGTTTAAACATTTGTTTAAAGCGCTGGTTAGCATCAGCAGACGCCGGGGACGCGGGTGTAGCAGGCGCCGTGCTGGTTGTGTACGCGCTGGCCGGTGCCGGTTTGTGTACCGGAACCGGTTGATATGCCGGTGCCGCAGGCTGTACGGGCTGGCTGCGAACCGGCGCTGCCTGCTGAACAGGGGCTGGCGAGTGAACCGGAGCCGGCTGAACAGGCGCAGGTCGCGCAGCCGGTTCCGGCATCACTTTACGCAGTGAATCGAGCAGACTTCCGCCGTTGTCAGGAATAACTGACTGGGCGTGGAACGTCGGCGCGGTGTGAACCGGCTGATGTTTTCCGGGCTGTGCGGCCTGCACGGGAGCAGGCTGTGGCGGCGCCGGAGGCAGCGTTTCACGCAAGGCATCAAGCAACCCAAAACCCGCCGCGGGCGGAGGGACTTCCGATGACATCGGTGCGGCCTGATTTTGCTGCACGGGCTGTGCGGCTGCGGCTTGTGGCAACGATTGCTGAGGCTGATTCACCGGGGATTGCGTGAAAGAAGGTTCACTCACCGGCTGCGACGCAGCGAGTGAAAACTCATCGGCAGAAATGGACTGAGGCGTGGGTTGTGTCGTGCGGCCATTGTCGAGTGGTCCGGCCGGATCTTCGCTGGCTGACACTTGTTTAATCAACGTCCACTGGTTCATAGAACCGGTAATGGATTCACCCGTTGATTTTTCGTTAAGCTCTTTATAATCAAGCTTTTCCAACTTCGTTTTATCCATAAAACGTTTAATGTCGTCATATTTATTCATAAATCCCGCCCGCTAGGATTATATATATGTCAGTATTTTCTGAGCGTCAAAGCGCCCCTAAAAGGCCGCTAACAAAGAGTATAAAAAGTTTAATTTTCTTTAAGTTTTTAGTGGGAATGAGACTCTTCTTAATATATCAGCTCTTTTACAGCATAGAGCACTTTTTACAAAAAATAGGATTTTCACGCATAAATATCATCACATTGATAACTGCCTGTCACAGAAGGTTTTTGATATTTATTATCTGAATTTTTGTGTTAGCACAGACTAATCATTTGCCTTTGCTGTGATCGGTAGCACACAAACTTCATTAAGTGTATTGAAGCTGGCATCTTCTTATGATGCTCATAATTCAATTACTACTGGTAATGTATGTTTTTCGTAAGCGAAATAACCCTATGAATTTTGAGTGTAGATGCTGATTGTCAAACGTGTTGTTTTTTATAGCCAAAACATCGTGTTTCACCTCGAAATAACCGGTTATGAGGTATACTGCGCAGAAGTACCGTTCCTGTTAGTGTATGCGGGGCAAATCAGCCCGGCAGTTGATGGAGAAATAAGTTGCGGGTCAGGCGTTCATTAACGATTAAGCAGATGGCGGCGGTGTCCAGTATTGCTGCAATCACCATTTGTATTTTTATCGTCATCCAGTTGTTTCACTTTGTGCAACAACGGAGGGACGATTACGCCCAGCAACTTGAAAATATTGCACATTCTGTCCGTGAGCCCCTTTCGCAAGCGGTGCTAGATGTCGATCTTGAAGAAACGCAGGACATTCTCAACACTCTGCAACCGGTCGGGATCCTCAGTCGCGCCGACGTCGTGATGCCTAATCAGATTGCCGCATTGCACACGCATTTCCCGCCCGGCAGACCGGTGCCGCAGTGGGTTACCCGCGGTTTCAATCTGCCCGTTACTATTTCAGTTCCCCTTTATTCTGCGGCTGCCAGCCCTAAAGCCCCCAAGCCGCTGGCGTATCTGGTCCTTCAGGCGGATTCGTACCGCATGTATCAGTTTATCGTCAGCGCGCTGTCGACCATGCTGACAACCTATCTCCTGCTGTCGCTGATCCTCACCATTTCGGTGAGCTGGGTGGTGAACCGTCTGATCGTCAAACCGCTGCGCACCATTGCCAGCGAGCTGGAATCTCTGCCGGAAAGCGAAGTGCCTTATCATCAGCTGGTGCTGCCGGAGCGCCATGAAGACGATGAAATTGGCATGCTGGTGCGCAGTTATAACCGCAATCAGCAGCAGCTGGAAAAAGCGCAGCAAAGCATGAATGACGCGCTGCTGCCCGCGGAAGACACCCTCAATAATGCCGAGCAGTTTATGCAACGCCTGCAACACCGGCTGCATTCGTCGGAGCCGGAAAAGGGCTTCCACCTGTTGCTGATTGGCATTGAAAGCCTGCGCGACGACGGCCATGTCAGCTGCCCGCTGATCTCTTCTATTATGGATGTGCTGCCGGAACACTGTTTGCTGGCGCGTCTGAGCTACAACGAATTTGCGTTGCTGGCGGGCGATGTGCCGCGGCCATTTATGGCGATGCGCCTTGCGCGACAAATCATGGAACGCATTAATGCGCCGCAGGAAAGCGATTCCGGCAATATGTCGCTGCATCCGACCGGCAGCATCGGCATTGTTCAGCACACGGGCGAAACGCCGGTGACTGCGCAGCAGCTGATGGCCAATGCGCGCGCCGCCAGAGTGTCGGCTTATCAGCAGGGCAAAAACCAGATTCTGTTCTTCGAACCGGAACTGACCGAGAAAATTCAGAAACGCCTGTTGCAGGAAAACGAGATCCTGCACGCGATGGAACAGAACGATTTCACGCTGTTCATCCAGCCGCAGGTCAATATGGAAACCGGCACGGTGGTGGGCGCTGAAGCCCTGTTGCGCAGAAAAATGGCCAACGGCAGTTATGGCCTGGAAAGTGACTTCATCGTGCTGGCCGAAGAAATCGGCGTGATGAGCATGCTGGGTTACAAAATCCTCGAACTGGGCTGCGGCATTCTTGCCGACTGGCAACAGCGCGGCATTACCTTACCGCTTTCGGTGAATTTGTCCGGTGTTCAGGTTCAGCAGCGTAATTTCCTGCCGGAACTGCGCAGCCTGCTCAGCCGCTACAAAATTAATCCGGGTCAGCTGGTGCTGGAAATCACCGAAACGGCGCGCATTGATGATTTGGATCGCGCGCTGCTGTTGCTCAGCGAACTCCGCGCCGTGGGCGTCTCGATTGAACTGGATGATTTCGGCCTGGGTTATTCCGGTCTGGATTACCTAAACCGCCTGCGTTCCTTGCCTATCGACGTCATTAAAATTGACCGCAGCTTCGTCAGCGTTCTGCCGGAAGACGAAGTGATGGTGAACATTGTGGCCTCAATTGGCCGCGCGATGGATATTCAGCTCATTGCAGAAGGCGTCGAAACCGAAGCGCAGCGCCAGTGGCTGCTGAAAGAAAATATCCAGTTCGGGCAGGGCTATTTATTCTCTGCGCCGCTTTCTAAAGAAGAGTTCGAACAGAAATTCTGTCAGCCCGCCTGAATCCGATAAAGGGCAGGAAACCCCTTCCTGTCCGGCCTTTTTTACCCCTCCTTTACTTTTTTTAATTACATTACTTATTGCTGAATGCTTTCCGCTCTGGTTTTTCATGAACCGTCATTGCAGTGCGAAACGAAATATTTCCATCATGTTGTGTATGTGTTATTTCCCTGCTGCCGCTCATTACCTTTGACCTTACAAATATAGAAGGCGGCGCAATCACTTCAGGATGGGTATTTATGAAAAAATCACTCTTCAAGAGTCTGTATTTTCAGGTTCTTCTGGCAATCACCCTCGGTATTTTACTGGGACATTTTTACCCCGATCTCGGCGCTCAAATGAAACCATTAGGTGATGGTTTTGTTAAATTAATCAAAATGATCATCGCTCCTGTCATCTTCTGTACGGTAGTGACCGGCATTGCGGGCATGGAAAGCATGAAAGCCGTGGGGCGCACCGGGGCGATCGCGCTGCTCTACTTTGAAATTGTCAGTACGCTGGCGCTGATAATCGGTCTGGTGATTGTGAATATCGTCCAGCCGGGCGCGGGGATGAACGTCGATCCGGCGGCGCTGGATGCCAAAGCGGTCGCGGTTTACGCCGAGCAGGCGCAGAGCCAGGGCATTATTCCGTTCCTGCTGGATGTCATTCCGTCGAGCGTGATCGGCGCATTTGCCAGTGGCAATATCTTGCAGGTGTTGCTGTTTGCCGTGCTGTTCGGCTTTGCGCTGCACCGCATGGGCCACAAGGGGCAGCTGATTTTCAACGTCATCGAAAGCTTCTCGCAGGTCATTTTCGGCATCATCAATATGATCATGCGTCTCGCGCCGTTAGGGGCATTCGGGGCGATGGCGTTCACGATTGGTAAATACGGCGTCGGTTCTCTGGTGCAGCTCGGCCAGCTGATTCTATGCTTCTACCTGACCTGTATTCTGTTTGTGGTCGTGGTGCTGGGGCTTATCGCCCGCTTCACCGGCTTCAGCATCTTCAAGTTTGTTAACTACATTAAAGAAGAGCTGCTGATCGTGCTGGGTACGTCGTCCTCTGAATCCGCGCTGCCGCGCATGCTGGATAAAATGGAGCGTCTGGGTTGTAAGAAATCGGTGGTGGGTCTGGTTATCCCGACCGGCTACTCGTTTAACCTCGACGGCACCTCGATTTACCTGACCATGGCGGCGGTGTTTATCGCGCAGGCGACCAATACTCACATGGATATCTGGCATCAGATCACCCTGATTGTTGTGCTGCTGTTGTCCTCGAAAGGGGCGGCGGGCGTGACCGGCAGTGGTTTTATCGTTCTGGCGGCGACGTTGTCAGCGGTGGGGCATTTACCGGTTGCCGGGCTGGCGCTGATTCTGGGCATTGACCGCTTCATGTCAGAAGCGCGTGCGCTGACCAATCTGGTGGGTAATGGCGTAGCAACCATCGTGGTCGCAAAATGGTGTGATCAGCTGGACGAAGGCCAGTTAAAAGCGACGCTGAATGGTCAGAAAGGTCTGACGGAAGCTGAGAAATCGGCGTCAGGTTTCTGAATAATGGTCTCTGAACGGATGAAAATATCGCTAACCGTTCCAAAAAACGCATTTATTTAGGCTCAAAATCCCCTAATAACCACCGGTTGCTTGATGTAACCGGTGGATTATCTTCATAATAACTCCCCCGAAGGCCACCTCCGGCGCTTTTTACCAGAATATTTTCACGGGCTGCGCGACATTGCGAAAAACGCGCGGTCTAACGAAGGGCTGTAATTTACGTCCTTAACTTACGCATTCAGTTCCTGTGGGCTCGCCAACCGGCACCGGCAGGACAGCATATTTGAACATTAGATAGTCATTACGTAGGGGTTCACATGCAGGGCACCAAAATCCGTTTACTCGTTGGTGGATTGTTGCTGGCAGCAGCCGCAAGTCATGTGCAAGCTGAAGCATTACAACCTGACCCGGCCTGGCAGCAGGGCAAGTTGGATAATGGATTTACCTGGCAGTTGCTGACCACGCCGCAACGTCCGAGCGATCGTATCGAATTACGTCTGGTGGTACGCACCGGCTCGCTGGCAGAATCTGCCCAGCAGGCGGGCTACGCCCATTTCCTGCCGCGTCTGGCGCTGATGCACAGTGAAGGGTTCAGCACGTCTGAGCTGCAATCACTCTGGCAGCAAAGTATCAATCCGCAACGGCCATTGCCGCCCGCGGTCAGTTCCTATGATTTCACGATGTATAACCTGAGCCTGCCGAATAACCGCCCGGAGCTGCTGAAAGATGCGCTGAACTGGCTGGCGAATACGGCGGGTAAAATCTCCGTGACGCCTGCGCTGGTCAGCGCCGCGCGCCAGGAATCGCAGGATCCGGTAGGTTCATTACCGCAAAATACGCAGGATGCCTGGTGGCGTACCCGTATCGTTGGCTCAACGCTGGTGGGGCATAGCCCGGATCAGCTGCCGACCAAACCGGTCAATATCGAAGCCCTGACGAAGTTTTATCATCAGTGGTATACGCCGGACGCCATGACGCTGTTTGTGGTGGGTAATGTCGACAGCCGCTCGCTGGGTGAACAAATCAACCGGACATTCTCGCCGCTGAAAGGCAGCCGTCAGACGCCACAAACGTTGCCGACGCTGTCGGAAGTCACCACCAAATCCATGACCACGATGGACGGCAACCTGACGCAAGATCGTCTCTCATTAATGTGGGATAACGCGTGGCAGCCGATTCAGGATTCGCAGGCGCTGGCCGCTTACTGGCGCAGTGATCTGGCCCGCGAAGCGCTGTTCTGGCATCTCCAGGAAGCCCTGAAAAGCGCTTTCGAAAGCAAAAAAGACGCCACAACACCGGGCCCTGGCCTTGGTTTTGACTGCAACGTGCAGTATCAGCGTGCGCAGTGCGCCATCCGTATTGAAGCGCCACAGGCTAAGCTGACCGAACTGTTCAAGCGTCTTTCCGAAGAACTTCTGGTCGTGCGTGACAAAGGGATTTCTCAGGCAGAGTTTGATGCGCTGATTGCGCAGAAGAACGATCAGCTGAGCAAACTTTTCGCCACTTACGCGCGTACTGATACCGACGTACTGATGAGCCAGCGTTTACGCTCGCAGCAAAATGGCGTTGTCGACATCGCGCCTGAGCAATATCAGCAATTGCGTCAGCAGTTCCTTACCACGCTGACCTTGCCGGTACTGAATCAGGAACTCAAACAGCAGTTATCGCGGGACCCGGCGTTGCTCATTGCACAGCCGAAAGGGGAACCCGAGGTGAATGCCGGCGAGTTACGGGCTATTTACGATAAGATCATGGCACCGGCTGATGTTGCGCCTGCGGCGGATGCCCCTGCGGCTTCGGCGACTGCTCAATAAGGGGTGGGCCCTTATTTATCGTGTAAAAATTGATCGAGTAGGTTTCGGTTTTTCAATTGCGGTGACCGCTTAGCTTGTTGCGCCCAAACCGACAAAAGAGGCCCAGGACGGGGCCTCTTTTGAATCTCCGCGTCTTTTTTACTGCGCGCTATCGCTCGCTGGCTATGTTTCAGAAACGTCTGCTAGTGCCGCAAACTCCGCCGCTTCGCGATACTCTCACTTCGGGTTCGAACCTGCTCGAAAAAAACACTCTCGCTGTTTCTCACCACTCACTCGACGTCGTTTTGAAAGCGGCCACAAACTTTCTAATTCACAACCTCACTACTGAATGTTAATTATAAAACGAGTGAATTTTCTCGCCTGAAGTTAAGCAAGAAAACAGAATGCTGTTGAATTTAGATAAGCCTCCGGCCGCTTTCAGAAAGCTTGCCGAGCGAAGTGTTTCGAGACCTATGGCTCGAAACCGAGCAAGGGAACCGCGTAGCGGCAAGATTTCGCGGCAATAACTGTCGTGGCTGAAACATAGCCAGCGAGCGATAGCGCTTGTTGAAAAAGCGGGGAGAAATCCAAAAGAGGGAAAGCACTTCCCTCTTTTGGTCGGTTTCGGCGCGAGTCGTTAAGTGATAACTGTTATTGAAAAACCGAAATCTTCTCGGTCTGGCCGTTCGCTGCAAGCGAAAACCGAAATCTTCTCGGTCCATCCGTACGCTGGCAAGCGAAAACCGCCCCTATGCCCGGTTTGGCATAAACTCCACCGGAATGATCGCCCCGCGATGCTGAATCACGGTACTCGCTGTCTCGTGCCCGCGCACGGCGGCTTCCACTGCGCTGCCGCCGGTTAACCGGACAGCCAGATACCCGGCGCTGAACGAATCGCCCGCCGCAGTGGTATCAATCACTTTCTCTTTCGGTAATTTAACCGCCGGAACGTCGTGCAGTTCGCCTTCGGCGCTGGACACGATGCAGCTGTCTGCTCCGCGTTTTACCACAACTTCACTGACGCCAAGCGCGTGAGTGCGGGCAATCACTTCGTCGTACGGCTTCTGGCCCCACAGCATATCTTCGTCATCAAGCGTCAGGAACGCGATGTCCGTGCAGGAAAGCATGGCGTTGTAAGCCGCCTGCGTTTGTTCTTTGCTGGCCCACAGACGCGGACGGTAGTTGTTGTCGAAAATGACTTTCCCGCCGCGTGAACGACAGGCTTGCAGCAGCGTCATCAGGCGTTTACGGCTTTCATCGTTCAGAATTGCCAGGCTGATCCCACTCAGATACAGATAATCAAACTCTGCCAGCTTCTGGCAAATCTCTTCGGATTGCGGGCTGTCGAGCCAGTAACGCGCGGCGGCGTCGTTGCGCCAGTAGTAGAACGTGCGCTCACCGGTGCTGTCCGTTTCAATCACATACAGGCCAGGGAGTTTGTTTTCCAGACGCTGCGTCAGCGCGGTGTGGACACCTTCCTGCTGCCACGCTTCCAGCATTTCATTGCTGAAACTGTCATTGCCGAGCGCCGTCACGTAGTGAACGTTCAGCACTTCAGGCGAAACCTGGCGGGAAATATAAACAGACGTGTTCAGCGTGTCGCCACCAAAACCACGGTGAAGGGCATCGCCTTTCTGAGACAATTCGATCATGCATTCGCCGATAACGGCAATGTTTTTGCTGGTCATTGTACCTGGCCTATGTCTGAAGCATTAAAACGAAAGGAAAGAAAAGACCGTCATTATTGCGCTCTAGTCTCTTCATAAGAATGCGGTCAGTCAAATAAATTAAAACGAGGTTTTATTTTTTTAGGCGGGAAGCGAAAAAATGAAATAAAAGGAGGGTAAAAGTGGAAGCAGCAGAACTTCCACCTGGGGCATCACCGTGGGAAGGTTACTGGCTTTCTTTACGCAGTTCGGTCACCGGGCAGCCCCCGATCCCCCAGTTATCGGTATCGACTTCATCAATGACCACGACCGTGGTGGCCGGATTTTTACCCAGTGTATCGACCAGCAGCTGAGTCACGCCGGCGATAAGCGCTTTTTTCTGTTCGGCGGTCGCGCCTTCGCGGGTGATTTTGATATTCACGTAGGGCATTTTTTTCTCCGTATCGGGTAAGCAAAAGGGAAATACCGTGAGGTCAGTTCTCCACTGTAGAAGCGGATGAAAAGAACCGCCAGCCCGCCTTTTTGGTTTTTTATGCGGGCAGAACGGCGAGAAATGCGGAGTGATTAAAGTTTCCCCGCGCAGCGCCGATAGATATCTCTACTAATGAAAGCCAGGAAATCGGGCTACTAATCACCTTGTAGTCACGCAACACATGTTGCCGCATGTCCCCTGATGATCTGATTCTTATTCATGACGGCAGAAAAATATGATAACTAAGATGATGTTAGGGCTGATTACGCCTTCTTTTACCGCTATCGAACGCGTAAAAGCACAGTCTTACTGGCGTCAATGTCAGAGAGTGTACCGTTTTCAGCCGATTTATCGCACCACAGGAAAACTGTTGGGCATTGAACTGCTGACCGGGGTTTTTCACCCTGCGAACCCGCACAAATTCATTTCGCCCGAAGAATATTTTGTCGCGATCGCCGTCGGTAAACGCCTGCAAATCGTTCAGGAACAACTCGACCTGTTGCAGCGCTGGCAAAATCTGTTCATCGATAACGAATTACTGGCTTCTATCAACGTCGATGGTCAGGTGCTGGAAGTGTTGCAGTCTGATTCTGCGCTGCAAGCGCAAATCAACGCGATGCCGTACGTCCGTTTTGAGCTGGTCGAAAGTGCTGAGCATGCGCTGAGCATTCCGTTATCGCAGATTCAGCAGTCCGACCGGTTGTGGCTCGACGACTTTGGTCAGGGCATTGCCAACTTCTCTTCCTTCACCACCTGGCACTACGAATACATCAAAATTGCCCGCGATTTGTTTATTCTGCTGGGCCAGAGCGAAGAAGGCTCGCGCCTGTTTTACACGCTGGTGACGCTCATGAAGCGCTACAGCAAAGGCGTCATTATCGAAGGGGTCGAAACCGCCGCCGAATGGGCGATGGTGCGTAATTCTGATGCGCTGGCCGCTCAGGGTTATTATCTGGCGCGACCGGTTGTTTTCGACCATCTGGATAATCTGCCAATACATTTCAAAGGATAATGAATCACACCTAACTCGCTGAGGCTAAGTCTCAAAATGCCGGGTGAGTTGATGTGGTGTGATGCATTATCATCGCACTGATTTTTAAGGCTCTACTACTGCCTCTCCTTCACGTTTTATCCTTCCTGATGCAGGCCGTTTCCGGCAAGCTGCGACGAATTCAACTATGGTTAAACTCTGGGATTCGTTAACTGTTTGAAAGGAACAGCGTTATGACGCGCACAGGTAAAGTGATCTCCTGGGTTGTCGGTGTGATTGTTATTCTGTTGATTGCCATCGTGATTTTCATCGCGATGTTCGACTGGAACCGCCTCAAACCCACGATAAATCAAAAGGTCAGCACCGAGCTCAACCGGCAATTCGCGATCCGCGGTGATTTAGGCGTGGACTGGTCGCGGCAAAAAGATGAAGCGGGCTGGCGCGCGTGGGTTCCGTGGCCTCACATCCATGCGGAAGATATTGTGCTCGGAAACCCTTCCGACGTTCAGACCGGCGAAAAAGACGCGCAGATGGTGAAACTCGCCCGCGTCGATGCCAGCATTGCGCCGCTCGCGCTGCTGCACAAAGAAGTGCTGATCCCGCGTATCTGGCTGAAACAGCCGGATGCCTCGCTGCTACGTTTGGATAACGGCAAAAATAACTGGACGTTCAATCTCGCTAACAGCGACACCAAAGACCCTGCGCAGCCGCCGTCAGCCTGGTCATTTACCCTCAACGATATCGTGTTTGATCGCGGGCAGATTGACTATAAAGACGCCAAGCTCAAAGCCGATTTCCGCGCCGTGATTGATCCGCTGGGTAAACCGCTGCCGTTTACGGAAGTGGTCGGCGATAAGAAAAATGCGCCGAAAACCAAAACCCCGCCTTACGTATTTGGCTGGAAAGTCGACGGTAAATATAACGGTGAATCCCTGTCGGGCAGCGGGAAAATTGGCGGAATGCTGGCGCTGAAAGACCCTGACGCGCTGTTCCCGTTACAGGCGGATGTGCGTTCGGGAAAAACCCGCGTTGCCGTCGCCGGGACATTGCAGGATCCGATGAATCTTGGCGGTCTGGATTTACGCCTGAAATTCTCCGGGCAGACGCTGTCTGATTTGTACGGTCTGACCGGCGTCCTGCTGCCGCAAACGCCGCCGTATTCTACCGACGGCCATTTGTCGGCGACATTGCACGGGAAGAATGGCGCAATTTACCGTTATCAGAACTTTAACGGCGAGATTGGCGACAGCGATATTCACGGCTCGCTGACCTATGAGGCCACCAAACCAAGGCCAAAACTGACCGGCGACGTGGTGTCCAAACAGCTGCGCTTTGCCGATCTCGCACCGCTGATCGGGGCTGATTCCAATACGGATAAAGCGAAGCGCGGCGAAACGACCCGTCAGCCTTCTGACAAAGTGCTTCCGGTAGAGAAGTTTGATACCAAAAGCTGGCGCGTGATGGACGCGGATGTGAAATTCAGCGCCAAACGTATTGAGCACGGTAAATCGCTGCCGCTGAGCGATTTAAGTACGCACCTGAAACTCACCGACGGCGAAATCCTGCTCGACCCTCTGCGTTTTGGCGTGGCGGGCGGTAATCTCAATTCCACCATCCGGCTGGAGGGCGACAAATCGCCGATGCAGGCACGTGCGGATATTCATGCGCGTAAGCTGAAACTGAAACAGTTGCTGCCGAGCGTACAGTCAATGGAGCGCAGTCTGGGCGATCTTAATGGTGATGCGACGCTGACCGGTACCGGGAATTCGGTGGCCGCGTTGCTCGGCACCAGCAACGGCGACATGAAAATTCTCATCAACGATGGCGTGATCAGCCGTGGTCTGATGGAACTGGCCGGGCTGAACGTGGGGAACTACGTGGTCAGCAAACTGTTCGGTGATGACGAAGTGGCGATCAATTGCGCCGCCGCCAACGTGAACGTCAAAAACGGGCTGGTGACGCCACGGTTGTTTGTGTTCGATACCGAGAATGCGGTGATCAACATCACCGGCAGCACCAATATGGCGACGGAACGTCTGGATTTGTCGATCAATCCGGAAAGTAAGGGCGTGCGTATTCTGACGCTACGTTCACCGCTGTATGTTCGCGGCACGTATAAAAACCCGGACGCCGGTGTCAAACCCGGCCCGCTGATCGCCCGTGGCGCCGCCGCCGTAGCCCTCGGCGCGGTCGTCGCCCCGGCTGCCGCGTTGCTCGCACTGATTTCCCCAAGCGACAACGAAGAAAACCAGTGCGGCCCGATATTGCAGCAGATGAAAGAGAAATAATGGAATTGAAGTAACAGAAATGAAGTTGCCAACTTGGCAACCTGGTATCGCAGTGTTACGCTGTTGCCAGGTTGTCAACTTATGGAACAAGAATGCATCTGATTACAATGCGGGCCTTAGCTGAAGCCGCAGTACGTTTTCCGCAATATAAAGCGGACTTACTGAATCTCGGGAAGGTCATCGAGAAAGGGAATTTTCCAAACCCGGCGGCGCTTAAGAAAGTTTATCCTTCACTGGATAACTTCAAATATCTGGATAAACATTATGTTATCAACATCGCAAGAAACGACGTCAGGGTCATTGCGTTGATCTTCTTCGAGAGCCAGAAGTTTTACGTTAAAGGGGTTTATACCCACGCTGAGTATGATCGTTTTACCGATTTGCACCGGGGTAAAAAGAAATGATTAATGAAGCCATTAAAGCGACTGAGGCGTTGGTCAGCGCCGTACCTCTGCTGGGCGATAACGCCAGCGAGCAGGATTATCACAAAGCGCTGGAACTGGTTGAGTACCTGTTGATGAACAATCCGACCAGTCCTTTACTCGATATTGTCAGCAATAAAATCACGGCTTACGAAAATACGCTTCCGCAGGTCATCGCCTTTCGTGAAGAAATGGAAGCCCTGCCGGGCGGCGTTGCCGTTCTTGCGACGCTGATGGATCAGTACGGCTTAAAGCAGAGTGATTTTGCCGGTGAAATCGGTGGGAAATCACTGGTGTCACGGATTTTACGCGGAGAACGCAAGCTGACCGTCGAACATATTGGCAAGCTTGCGGCCCGTTTTGGCATCTCTCCCGCGTTGTTTATTTGAGTCGCGGCGCGCTTCAGGAAACTGGCACCGGATCCAGTACCGCGCAGTTATGGTCCTGGATTTCCTCGGTCGAGGCGTTGTTGAGTTTCAGTAAGTCGCGCTCGCTGGCGAGCAGCAGGAAATCACCGCTTTGCAGGCTGACCATCGCCATACCGAAGTGGCCCATTTTTTTATCTGCGTCCGGCACGCCTTGCGCCAGAATTCTGAACGCGCCTTTCTCATTGAGCTCGGCGGGAGTTACTTTACGCGCCAGATATGTGTGGCCCAGCAGTTTGTCCGGCAGTTCCTGCCAGTTATAACCCATCTGCGCGCCATCTCTGGCCAGCGTGGTTTTTATCTGCGGCAACAGGCAGGAAATATGGATGTGCAGCTGATTCTGCGAGCGTCCGTATTGTGAATTAATCGCCAGCGAGATATTGCTGTCATCAATCGGTTTTCCGTATTTATCCGCCATAAAATGCCGCGCATTCCAGGCCTGATTGAAGAAGTTCGGCGTTTCCGGCTCCAGCAGCGCCGGGCTTTCCATACCGGTGATCCGCGCGCTGGGCATCAGTAAATACTGCAACGGCCCGTTCAAATCCTTCAGCACCACAAATCCCTGTTGTTCATCTACCTGCGCGCAGGGATCGGGTTTTCCCGTGCTGCGCTCATTCGGCACGCATTTTTTGCTGATGATGTTCCACAGGGCGTTAGGATTGGAAGAGTGGGGCCAGAAATACCAGAAAGCGGCGGCAATGATGATAAGCAGGAGCAGGACAGGCAAAACTAATCGTCGTAAACGCATAAGAAACCTTCGCAGAAGGCACCGTGCCGGGCGAAAAACCTGGCACGGTGTCCGGATCAGTTACAGCGACTGATGGGCAGTTTCTTTGGACAGCAGCAGCGCGATCAGCGTCAGCGTTGCCATAAAGGCCAGATAAACGCCCACATAGAACAACCCGTAATGAGTTGCCAGCCAGGTGGCGATGTACGGCGCGACGGACGCACCCAGTATCGAAGACACATTATAGGAGAAGGATGCGCCAGTGTAGCGGACTTCTGTCGGGAACAGTTCCGGCAGCAGCGCGCCCATCGGACCAAACGTCAGCCCCATCACCATAAAACCGCACAGCAGGAAGATCATCACCAGCGCCTGCGAGCCTGAACCGAGAATGGTCGGGAAGCACAGTGCGAAAACAATCATCAGCAAGGTAATGCAGATCATCGTTTTGCGACGCCCAAATTTATCCGCCAGCTGGCCGGCAACCGGAACCATCACGCCGAAACCGACTACGCCAATCATCAGCATTAGCAGGAATTCATTACGCGGAATGCCCAGACCGACGGGCTGCGCTGCCGTGCCGTAACCCAGTGAATACACGGTCATGATGTAGAACAGCGTATAGGTCGCCACCATGATGAACGTGCCGAGCAGGGTCGCTTTTTTGTATTTGGTGAACAGTGTGCCAATCGGCACTTTCACCTGTTTACCGGCTTTGGCGATTTTGGCAAAGACCGGCGTTTCGTGCAGGGAAACACGCACGTAAAGGCCAACCAGTACCAGAACCGCAGAAAGCAGGAACGGTACGCGCCAGCCCCAGGAAATAAACTGTTCGTCAGTCAGCAGCCAGGACAGCAGCAGGAACATGCCGTTAGCGAAGAAGAAGCCAATCGGCGCGCCAAGCTGCGGGAAAGAACCGTACAGCGCGCGTTTTTTCGGTGGCGCATTCTCCGTTGCGAGCAATGCTGCGCCGCCCCATTCGCCGCCCAGACCGAGACCCTGACCAAAACGTGCCAGCGCCAGCAGCATCGGTGCGAAAACGCCAATCGTCGCGTAAGTCGGCAGCAGACCAATGACAACGGTGGAAACACCCATGGTCAGCAGGGACGCCACGAGCGTCACTTTTCGCCCGACGCGGTCGCCAAAATGTCCGAACAGCGCGGAGCCAATCGGACGCGCAATAAAGGCGATAGCGAAAGTGGCGAGCGACTGTAGCGTGGCGGCCGTCGGGTCGCCCTGCGGGAAGAAGATATGCGGGAACACGATCACCGCAGCGGTGGCATAAATGTAAAAGTCGAAAAACTCGATAGCCGTCCCGATCAGCGACGCAACGATGACTTTTCCGCGTGAGTTCTGATTCACCAGATTGGCGTCAGCTTCTAATTCTTGAGCGATGGAGGCTTGCATAAGTGTTTCTTATTTGTTGTTGATGAAATAGAGGGTTTGTAAATAAATGTGTGGTGAAAGGGCATCTTATGCAGAGCCAGACGGGTTTTCAACGAGGGAGAAATGCTCAAAAACGGCATTTCGGGCGGGATCGGGGGAATCTATTTTGGTGTCGCCCGTTTGCAAATCATAAGTTTGCTCAATGGAACAAATTCAGAGTAACTGACTGCAAAACCGTGAAATAAAAGTACGGCCATTAGTCAGTTATTCTGGTTTTAAGGGCAGTGAGAAGCGCTATCTGGTGTTATTCACTGATTCTTGGTTTCATTTTCAGAATTAACGGCGGTTATATGCATTTCATCTGGCACGATGAGGTCGTCAGGCGTGTATTCACTGTCGTTTCCCGACGCCGCTTTTGCGCCTTTTTTCCCATGATCGGGCATGACCGGGTCATCTTTGTATTTCGCGGTGGCAATCCACGCGGCGACAAACAACGTCAGGCGGGCGAAGAAATAGAAGAACGCCATCAGGCCAATGACCGAACCGAACGCCGCACCGGAAGGTGAGGTGGCCAGTTTCGGCAGCGTCATGGTCATCACGAATTTAATCACCTCAAAGCCAATCGCCGCCAGCAACGTCCCGCGCAGCAGGGCTTTCTTGCGCGGTTTATGGCGCGGCAACATCCAGAAAATCCACAGGAACAGCAGATAGTTGGCCGCAATGGAAATCACCAGCGTAATACTGGTCATTACCGGCCTCAGCCACTCGATACCGCCGAGCCCCAGCGCATCCACAATGGTTTTTTGCGCCGCACCGGCAATAGACGTCAGCGACAGCGTGATGATCAGCGCCAGCACCAGCCCGGTCAGCGAAATAAAATCGCGAATGTAGCGGCGGTAAATCTTCTCCTGATCCTGCGGATTGCGTTCCCAGACGTCACGCGATTGCGCGCGGATCGCCTCGCGCAAATTTCCCATCCAGCTGATGCCGGAGTACAGCGCAATCAGCAGGCCGGATAACCCGACGGCGGTACGTTGCTGAATGGCGGTGTTGACCGTGCTTTTCAGCGTATTCGCCAGATTCGGGTCACTGATGCTGTTCACGATTTTATTGATGAGACCGGCCAGCAGGTCCGGATTGGACGCCAGCACGAAACCCACGGCGGCGAAGGAAACCATCAGAATCGGGATCAGCGAGAGGAACGAGAAATAGGTGATCGCGGCACCAAACTGGCTGCCCAGACGATCGTTGAAACGTTCCGTGGCCCGCAGCAAATGCGCGACCCAGCCCCAGGACTGAACGTGTTCCACCAGTCGCGAAAATCTGCCGATATTTTTATCCACCGTCGAATTGCCGGTTTTGATGTTAATCAGCGGAGCGGGTTTTTCCTGTTTTACCGGTTCTTGCTTAGAAATAATGGGCATTGATCCATGTTGTCCTTAAAAGTGCATCCAGCCTTAAGTATAGACGGCTGAGCCGTCCGGGCGATGTCCGGCGGGTTTAACCGCTCAGGCAATGAACGTTTGGGTGATTTCTGTCAGCCAGTCCATGAAGACTTTGACGCGCCGCGAAAGGTTCAGGCGGTGCGGATAAACCAGCGTCACGGGCATCGGCGGCGCGCGGAATTGCGGCAAAATACTCACCAGCTGGCCGCCCGCCAGCGCGTTACGCACACCAATCAGTGGTGCCTGAATAATCCCCAGACCGGCCAGACAGGCAGAAACATAGGTTTCCGTGCTGTTGACCGTTACCGCGCCGCCGCTTTTGACGGTTTTCACCTGCTTGCCGTCGAGATATTCAAACGCAGACGTATGGCTGCCGAGCGTTTGTTCGTAATGCACCATCGCATGCTGCGCCAGCTGATCGGGGTGATCAGGCGTGCCGTAGCGTTGCAGATAACCGGGGCTGGCGCAGTTAATCACGCTCAGATGCCCCAGCGGACGGGCGATCAGACCGGAATCCTTTAAAGTGCCGCTGCGCACCACGCAGTCAAACCCTTCGCGCACGACATCCACGCGGTGATCGGTGCTGCTCAGTTCGATTTCCAGCGCCGGATAGCGGTTCAGAAACTCCGCCAGACGCGGCAACACCAGATGCGTCGCCATGCCGACCGACATATCTACGCGCAACCGCCCGCTGATGCTCGCCGGGTTCGACTGAAACATCGATTCGAGTTCGTCCATGCTGGAAAGCAGTTCCTTGCAGCGCTGATAAAACACCTGACCGTCCTGCGTCAGCTGAACGCGGCGCGTGGAACGGTGCAGCAAACGGGCGGACATGCGGATTTCCAGTTGCTGGACCAGCCGCGACACGCTGCCTTTGGGTAATCCCAGGCTTTCGGCGGCACGGGTAAAATTGCTCAGTTCCGCGACGCGAACGAAAACCTTCATTGATTGAATTTTATCCACATTTTGCCCGATTGTTGTTGGTTCTGAGACAGTGAAACTCATTATGGACTATTTATCATTACAGCGGAGTCCAATAGGCTATGTTTTAAACAACGAAAACGTACCAAAAGCCAATGAGGTCTGAAATGAATCGTAAAATCGCTATCGTAACCGGTGGGAGCCGTGGTTTAGGCCGGAATGCCATTGAAAAACTGGCGAAAAAGGGTGTTGATGTCATTTTCACTTACCACAGTCAGATTGACGCGGCGAAAGCCGTGGTCCAGACCGTGGAAGCTTCGGGCGGAAAGGCGGTGGCATTAGCGCTCAATACCGGCGAAACCGGATCGTTTGATGCGTTTGTGGCTGAGGTGAAAACGCAGCTTCAGCAGGTCTGGCAGCGTAAGACTTTTGATTTTCTGGTCAACAATGCGGGCGTGGGGCTGCATGAAGCGTTCACCGACACCACCGAAGAGCAGTTTGACCTGATGATGAATATCCACCTGAAAGGGCCGTTCTTCCTTACGCAAAAACTGTTGCCGCTGATGGCCGACGGTGGCCGTATTCTGAATATTTCCAGCGGTCTGGCGCGGTTTGCGCTGCCGGGCTCTTCGGCTTACGCCATCATGAAAGGCGCAATTGAAGTGCTGACGCGTTATCAGGCGAAAGAGCTGGGTGCGCGTGGTATCACCGCCAACGTTCTGGCACCGGGAGCGATTGAAACGGATTTCAGCGGCGGAATGGTGCGTGATAATCCGCAGGTGAACCAGATTGTCTCCGCGAACACCGCGCTGGGGCGTGCCGGTTTGCCAGATGATATCGGCGGCATGGTGGCGCTGATGCTCAGCGATGAAGCGGGCTGGATGAACGCCCAGCGCGTAGAAGCGTCGGGCGGCATGTTTATCTGAGCCGTTTTTCTCAGATCTGAACGTTAACTTTCCTGGAAACGCCTGGCTTTGAGATGTTGCTGTTTTTCCAGCTCGAAAATCGCCCGTTGCAGATCACGTTCCTGCGCGGGCGACAAATGCGGAAACTTAAAACTCAGCCGCTGCGTGCTGACCGTTTCGCCTTTGTTGCTGACAGATTTACGCGGCATCGAGCCGATGTATTGCAAATCCAGCTTGAACGAGCCGAGTTCCGCCAGCTGAATCAGCGAATCTTTCAGCACCGCGCCGGAAGCCATTTCCGGTGGCGTTGTGCCGTCAATTTCCAGCCCAAGACCGCCGAGAGAGATATCGCGCACGCGATAGGCAAACTCTGACGCATCCGGCAGTTTTCCGCTGCAACGATAATCCGGCAGCCAGGGAACGTTCACGCGGAAATACTCGCGGCGCTGGATAAAATACAGGACGGGCGGAATATCGCAGGTAAACGTCGGCAAACCTTCGTACGTCACCTGACGTACCTGACCGCAGGCAAATTCCACTTTCGCACCGGTCGGTTCCGCGACAAAGTTCAGCGTCCCGGCATCGATCGCCAGACCGTTTTCATAATCTGAGCTGCCCAGATCGAACAAAAACTGATGGTTATCAGAATCTACGTCCAAAATTTTACTGATAAATTGCCCGCGGGCGTGACTGACCATGACCAGCGTCTGGTTCTTCTTCAAGTCACGCAGTACGGACAAGATTGCCAGCGTGTTCCGCTTAGCAAACGACTCTCGGGATACTTCGCTCACCTGCCACACCTCTATATGCAATGATCACAAAATGTTCGTCCAGCCCTCGAAATAAAAAGTGCCTATTACGGATATCGGTTATTCAGAACAAAACTTTAATGTGCAATAACGGGTATTTTCTCCGGCTTAAGGTGAAATTCCGCCGAAGCCAGGCCGGAGTTTGTGCCGTCTTCACTTTATATATAGGCTATCTTTCACACTATCGAAGGTTATTTTCCGCCCCTGTCACGGATTTTTGTTGTCCGGTTCGCAGCGGGTTGCAGGAGTTGTATGGAACAAGTGATCAAGTCGCTGGATGCGCTTTACATCAATATTTGCGTGACTTACGCCAGCCTGGTGTTTTTCTATTTTTTCCTCAGCAGCGACAGCCCGCTCGGGCCGAACTCCCCGCTCTACAAGCGTGTGTTGTTCGGGGTGCTCTGCGGTGGCGTGGCGGCTTTTCTGGATCGCGATTTGTTCCGCCTCAGCGACACGGTGTATTACAGCTTTGAGATGATCCCGCTGGTGATTTGCGTGTTCTACGTCGGCTGGTTCAGCGTGCTCTGTGGGTTTATTGTGAAATTTTTCCTCACCGGAATGTTCACCATCGATAACCTGTTTGTTGCGGTGATGATTGCGGGCTTTTGCTATTTCAGGCCGTGGCGCGACAACAACATCCGCACCTTCGCCATCGCGACGTCGATAGTCCTGGTGATCCGGCTTTTGGTCTCTGTTCCTTATCTGGATTCCTGGGCGATTATCTGGAGTTCACTTGGCTACCAGTTGGTGACGCTTTTTTGCATGTTTATCTGCTACCACGGGCTGGGAGGCAAATTCCGTTACGTGCGCGCGTTTTTCCGCGAGAAAGAAAACTCGTCGATGGATTTCCTCACCAAAACCTTTAACCGCATGGGGCTGGAAGAGCACCTGAAAGCGGTGCAGAAAAACCACAGCGGATTCGGGCTGGCGATGCTGGACATCGATTTCTTCAAGAAAGTGAACGATACCTACGGGCATGCCATCGGCGATGAGGTGCTGGTGCGCGTGGCGAATGTGGCGCGGATGATGCTGCGAAAAGACGATGTTCTGGCGCGTTTTGGCGGCGAAGAGTTTGTGATTCTGATTGCCAGCGGCAACACCTACGAATGCGTGAAATGCTGTGAGCGTATCCGCCGCGCGGTCGAAAGCACGGTCTTTATCAATGCCGACGGCGAACCTTTCAAGATCACCGTATCGCTGGGCGTGGCGAACTATCAGACGGGTAAAAGTTTGCAGGAAAATATCATTGTGGCCGACGGCGCGCTGTATCAGTCCAAAACCAACGGACGCAACCGGACGACCAGCGTTTAACGATTTCTGAAAATTATTTTTCCCTCATACCGAATAAAAAGCGGTGCTCAGGTGTTTACCTCATATCGAACACTTACGGGCACCGTTTTTTATGCAAACTTCCACTTCTGTTTCCCGCCACCGTTACGACGGGCTGACCATTCTTCTGCACTGGCTGACGGCGCTGTGTGTCATTTTTCTGTTTGCCAGCGCGCATATCTGGGAAGTGCTTGAGCGCGGCACGCCGCTGCGCAAAGGGCTGCAATCCGTGCATATTTCTGTCGGGATTTTACTGGCGGCAATTATCCTCGGGCGTTTGCTCTGGCGGCTTTTTACGGTCAGCACCGGGCGCAGCAAACAGGAACCTGTTGCCATGCCGGTGATGATGAAAGCGGCGGCGCATCTGACCCATCTGGCGCTCTATATCTTGCTGGTCACGCAGATCGTGCTGGGCTTTTTGTTCCGCTGGTCGCAGGCCGAGCCCTTCTACTTCTTCGGGCTTTTCCCCATTCCTGACGTTTTCAACTTCGACAGCGTGATGACCCGAACCTTCGGCACGTTACACAACAACGTGGCCTGGGCGCTGATTGTTTTGGCGGGCGTACATGCGCTGGCCGCACTGTTCCATCACTACGTTCTCCGCGACGGCATTTTGCGCCGCATGCTGCCGGGCCGCGTCAGCCGCCCGTAAATAAACTCTCCCCTACAGGAAGACAAAAACTATGAAGACAAAAACAGTGATTCAGGCGTTGTCGGTGGTGTGTCTGGCGGGTAATTTGCTGATGTTCAGCGTCGCCGCGCACGCGATGGGTGATGATTCTGATGAGAAAAAAACGCCGGACTGCCCGAAAGGGCAAATCTACGACAGCAAAACCAAAAGTTGCATGGTGGACAAAGGCAGCATGATTTCCGATCAGGATAAAACCCAGTACGCCTATCATCTGGCGAAGTCGGGCCGGTATCAGGAAGCGCTGACGGTGCTCGACACGCTGAAAGACCCGAACACCAAAGAAGCCTGGAACTATCGCGGCTACGCCACCCGCAAACTCGGGCGTACCGATGAAGGCATCAGCTATTATCAGAAATCTATCGCCATCGATGCGAATTATGCCAAAGTCCGGGAATATCTCGGCGAGGCTTATATGATTAAAGGGCGTCCCGATCTCGCGAAAGCGCAACTGGCGACCATCAAAGGCCTGTGCGGCACCGGCTGCGAAGAGTATCGCGATCTGAGTGCGGCCATCGACGGACATCCTGAATCCTGAAACGGGGAAACGCTAAATTTCACCCACCGACTTACGTCATGAACTGAGTCAGTGTCTGGCACGTCTGTGGCGTTACGCGATGGTGTTATCGCGCAAGCCGGACGTGGCAGATGATCTGGTGCAATCGACCTGCGTGCGGGCACTTGAACGCTGCGCGCAGGTGGTTGATCGCGCCGGTGCCGATCGCTGGTTCTTTTCGATTCTGCACTCCATATGGGTCAACGAACTTAGGGCGCAGCACGTCCGTCAGGGGCAGGGATTTGTCGATGTCAGTGAAACAGACGCGCCCGCCGATGCGTTCTCTTTTGAAGACCGGCACTGGCATACGCAGGTGATGCAGCGGGTGAATGCCCTGCCGGAAGCCCAGCGGAACGCGGTGTTTCTGGTGTATGTCGAAGGTTTTACCTATCAGGAAGCGGCAATGACGCTGTCAGTGCCTATTGGCACCATTATGAGCCGTCTGGCGGCAGCCCGGCTTTCGCTGGCAAAAGACACCGGTACCGGCGCTCAGCCACAACAGGGAGAGAAAAAATGACCCGCGAAATCCCGCCAGCGCCATTCTCCGATGAAGTTCTGGTCGCCTATCTCGATAACCGGCTGAGTGAGAACCAGCGGGCGCAGTTTGATACACGGCTCGCCGCAGACGACGTACTGGCCGGGCGTCTGGCGCAGATGGCGCGCAGCAATTTGCCTTTCCACGATGCGTTCGGGTCGATGTTGCAGGACGCGCCGGTGGGGCGTTTGCAGGCAGCTTTGGACGCGATACCGGATGCACCGGTTGCCCGTTCGCGCGGATTCAGCCGCCGTTCGTTGCTGGCAGCGTCGGTCAGCTTTATGGCCGTCGGGCTGCTTGCCGGACGCTATTTCGCGCTGCTTTCCGGTGAATCTTCCAAAGACAACTGGCGCGATCGCGTGGCGGATTACATGTCGCTGTACACCGCGCAGACGCTGGCCGACGTGAATGATTCTGCTGAACAACAACAAATTCAGCTGGCGCGGGTGCATAAAACGATAGGCATCGGGCTCAGCCCGGCAGCGCTGGAAGTGCAGGGTGCTGAGCTGAAAAACGCCCGTATTTTGCATTACGACGACTACGATATTGCGCAGATCACTTACCTTGATGCGCGCTACGGGCCGATGGCGCTGTGCATTACCCGCAGCGAACACCGGGATAATACGGCGCAGGAAAGCGAAATCCGGCAGAAAATGAACGTCGTATACTGGCGCGAGGCGGGTTATAACTTCATGCTGATCGGCCACAGTCCCGCCGCCGTTATGGCCGCGCAGGCCGCGGCTTTGCGGGCTAATCTCGCCTGAGTAGTTTCTCAGCGAAACTAACTTATGTAATTATTTAAAGTATTAAACTATTTTTAATGCACGTAACGACGATGTTAAATTGTTTGCGAAATCTCGATAATATGAGTATTCGGTAACATTTGTGTGGTTGATTTGTCGTTGTTCACCGCGGTTTTCGTTACTCCCCATTATTGTCCTTTCAGACTCTGAGGAAATAATCGCTTATTTCCCCACCGCACCGGGTTGTTGATTTCGTTTATCCAGGGAATCTGGATAGCTTTCACCTGCAAAACTAAAACTAAACATTCAGAGAAACAGACGTCATGAGAAAGATACTCGCCATGATCCTCTGCCTTAACGTGGTTGCATTCAGCCAGTCAGCGTTCGCAGAAGATGAAAAGCCCGTTGATGTGTTACTGATCGGCGGCGGCATTATGAGCGCGACGCTGGGGACATACCTTCAGGAATTAGAGCCAGACTGGTCAATCGACATGGTCGAGCGTCTGGACGGTGTGGCGCTCGAAAGCTCCAACGGCTGGAACAACGCCGGTACAGGGCACTCTGCGCTGGCTGAAATGAACTATACGCCGGAAAAAGCCGACGGCAGCATCGACATTTCCAAAGCGGTCGAAATCAACGAATCCTTCCAGATTTCCCGCCAGTTCTGGACTTATCAGGTACAGAACGGCGTTCTGCACAACCCGCGTTCCTTCATCAACAGCACGCCGCACATGAGTTTTGTGTGGGGTGATGACAACATTAATTTCCTGCGTAAACGCTTCGCGGCGCTGCAACAAAGCACGCTGTTCCGCGGCATGGAATATTCAGAAGACCCGGCGCAAATCAAACAGTGGATCCCGCTGGTGATGGAAGGCCGTGATCCGAAACAGAAAATCGCGGCGACCCGTATTCCGATCGGCACCGACGTGAACTTCGGTGAAATCACCCGTCAGCTGGTAGCTTCGCTGCAGAAAAAACCCAACTTCTCGCTGAGCCTCGGCCATGAAGTGCGCGGTATCAAACGTAACCCGGATAACACCTGGAACGTGAAGGTGGCTGACCTGAAGAATGACGGCAAAGAAAGCGTCATCAAGGCGAAATTCGTCTTTATCGGTGCGGGCGGCGCGTCCCTGACCCTGTTGCAGGAATCCGGTATTCCTGAAGCGGATAACTACGGCGGCTTCCCGGTTGGCGGCCAGTTCCTGGTGACTGAGAACCCGGAAATCGTGAAACGCCATCTGGCGAAAGTGTACGGCAAAGCTGCTGTCGGCTCCCCGCCGATGTCCGTTCCGCACCTCGACACCCGTATTCTTGATGGTAAACAGGTTCTGCTGTTCGGGCCGTTCGCGACCTTCTCCAGCAAATTCCTGAAAAATGGTTCCCTGTGGGATCTGTTCGGCAGCGTCAATTTCTCCAACATCATGCCGATGACCCACGTGGGTATCGACAACTTTGATCTGGTGAAATATCTGGTCAGCCAGGTGATGTTGTCCGACGAAGACCGTTTCGATGCGTTGCGTGAATACTTCCCGGATGCGAAGAAAGAAGACTGGCGCTTGTGGGAAGCCGGTCAGCGCGTGCAGATCATCAAGAAAGATGAGAAAGAAGGCGGCGTTCTGCGTCTGGGCACCGAAGTGGTCAGCTCCAAAGATGGCAGCATTACCGCGCTGCTGGGCGCATCACCGGGCGCGTCTACCGCCGCACCGATCATGCTGCACCTGATGGAAAAAGTGTTTAAAGACAAAGTCGCCACACCGGAATGGCAGGCGAAACTGAAGGAAATCATCCCTTCTTACGGCACTGAGCTGAACGGCAACGTCGCCGCCACCGAGAAAGAACTGGGCGACACCAGCCGCGTTCTGATGCTGGACAACCCGCAACCCAAAGCGGCTGAACCGGCACCGGCGGCAGAGACAAATACTGCACCGAAAAAAGAGCAAAAAGTCGTCGCTGACGTCGCGCTCTGATCGGATTTATTAAACAGTGATTTTGAAGGCGCGGGAGACCGCGCTTTTTTTTGTTTCTGCTTTCCACCCCTTTCCTGAAAACCCGGAAATACTAAAAAGTGCTTGGAGCTAAAACCGATGTGCTTAAAGAGGGTTACCCTTTGCCTGGATAAAATGTGAAGAAATAAAAAAGTAACTTATTCATCAATGCTTAATTTTTGAAATATGGAATCATGTAATGAAGATGATATCCATTTGTTTTCATGAAGAGTTTGAATCTCTGTTTCCACAATAATCTCCAGATAACAAACAATTCTCACCAATTGAATTTGATTCCTAATGCCTATTTTTTCATATATGATATTACGCTGACTTTTTACCGTATTAATTGAAACCCCATTTTGGGTAGCAATGTCGCTAAGCTTACTCCCATTCCCTAAATGGGTAGCAACGTTGGCTTCTCGAAGTGTAAGATTAAAAAGCGTACATAAAATAGATTCGCTACGAACATTATGGAATGGATCACATATAATTAACGTAGCATTATGGTCATTCAACGATGTTGAATTGTTAGCCACTATACGAACCAGATAAAACCTATCCCTTTCGCGCTGAACTTTTATTAGTTTTGTGCGTTGATTGGTTGCTATAAAAATATCCATCAACGATTTTTTAAACTGAAAGTGGCTATGGCTATCTTGCATTTTTATATGGTTGTTCAGAAGCAATATGCCATCTTCTCTGACTAGTACTCCATGCCCTTCTGAATTCATTTTAATGAGTCGGCCTGACTTTGATATATTAATGATTGCAGTTGCAGAATTACTGAATGCGTCAGGAATATCAGTTTCGTTGAGAGATTGATTACATAACTGTAAATGTACATGAAGCGCATTTCTTAGAAGTGGAGATAATTGAGATATAGTATCAGAATCTGCCACCTTAAATTCCCCACGACGAGGATCACTTCGAACAGCTAGAATTCCCCGGTCTCCATTTTGAGAGTAAAAATTGACAAGTAGTGCATCCTTATATCCAAAGGATTGAAAAGAAGATCTATGAAATTTGCCCCACTCAGGGTCTTGATTACATAGATCAGCCATAGTAAATCCGGAATCCAGCTCGTATCGAGTGACTCTTTCAGATATAGGGTCATGATAGTCTCTTTTTTTAAGATAAAAATCAGAAAAAAAACTATCTACTCCTGTATGACAAACCAAATCCACAGGTTTTTTTGTGTTGCTTATTCGTAATGAAAGAGAGCTAGATGAAACACAAAATAGAGCATTAATGTTATTAAGTACTCTCTGAAGTGAGTATTGTGTATCGTCCACTCCGTAAAGTGGACGCAATACTGAAGAAAAGATATCATGACTTTCCATATCTGATACCTATCTTAATAAGTTATTGGGTTGTTGTTTGTGTATTTTAATAGCATGTTCCCTCATACTAATCAATCTCATTGATTTACTATTTATTCTACTGCATCAGTAAAACCATGTTTGCGCGCGAAGAATGTAATAAAAAAAGCAATAATCAAGAGACCTGTGACAAAATATGGCAGAGATAACACCCCTATTTTCATTAAGAGTAGCCCACCCAGAATACCTCCCCCACCAATCGCAATATTCCAAATAGTTACCATCATTGATTGGGCAACATCAATAGCATCACCAGCGGTCTTTGCTAATGCGGCTTGCAAAAGGGTCGGAGCACCTCCGAAAGCGAAACCCCACGCAGCTATAGACGCATATATAGACCAGTTATGTTTGGTTAACGTTAGTACGAAGATTGATACTGCAAAAAGTACAATGCTTAATATCATCGATTTTCTAGGCCATCGGTCAACGGTGAGACCGGCACTCCAGACACCTACCAGTGCTGTTATGCCGAAAATAAATAAAACTAAATCAATATGTTCCGAGAGCCCTATATTTGAAATAAATGATGCGATGTAAGTAAAAATTGTATTGTGTGCCAGTATGAATATCAGAGTTACAAATAAAACAACTGATACCCCCTTCATTTTTGCTACCTGAAAAAGAGAAAGGTGTTCACGATTTTTTTGGCCTGCTGCATCTGGCACGGATATGACAACCCAAATAATCAAGATCATAGTAAGCGCACTCATAACTATAAAGTCAGTACGCCAACCTATTAATCCCGCAAGATATGAACCTGCGGGTACGCCGATTGTTAGGGCTAAGGGGGTTCCCAGCATTGCGATTGCAATCGCACGTCCAGCAAGATGAGGAGGTGACATGCGAATGGCAAACCCGGCAGCTAAAGACCACACTAATCCAGCAAAAACACCACCAAAAAAACGTACAACTAGAGTCAGCATATAGCTGGTAGAAAATGCTGTGATTATATTGACGATCGCAAACCCAAAGATGGCCAGTAACAATAAAGGTTTACGACGCATACCCTGAGTTAAAGTAATCAAAGGAATTGCACTTAACAATGAACCCGCAGCATAAACAGTTACCAGCTGACCTCCGTAACTAGCAGATATACCAAAGTCCTGACTAATCCACAGCAAGAGCCCCGCAGGCATGGCTTCCGTCAACATTGTGATAAAGCAAGCCATAGACAAAGCCAATAAACCAAACCAGGGTAATTTATCTTTTGAATAATTATTCATATCAAAATTTTTCCTACCTTAGAAGAAGATGGTGCAACAACATCCATTAGAAATACATTTCTAAAAAATATATCACTCTCTCGCATAGACAATTGCTACCGACATTCCATGATGACGAATGTGCAATTAATTCCAAATGGTCATTCTAAACTAACTAAAATTTCTATGCTCACCTTCAAGATCTATTAAATTTTATTTTCAGGAATCACCCTTAAGGGTGATGCCTGAAAATAGGGTTTTATATTAGCGTGAACTCTCTATTTTAGAATGGATAAATAGGGAACCAGGCAGCACTAAATTATTGACTTTTGTCTTTGGCTCGTAAATTTTGATGGAAAAGGAGATTCCGATGAATCTGAAATTTATTGAATTTATGCACACACTCGGTGACGCGAAATGCCTCATCATTAATGGCCAGTGTTTTACGTATCAAAATGTTGTTGATGGTATTCAACGATGGGATTCTGAATTTTCTAACTATGGTATAACTCAAGGCTCGGTTGTGGCTTTAGAAGGTACATACTCCTTAGATATGGTAACAGCAATGCTCGCGCTATTTTTGCGTGGAGTGATTGTTATCCCCATATCTCCGAACGCTAAAGGAGAACGAACTGACTATTATGAGATAGCACATGTCGAATGGACAGTATTTATTAATGCTGACAGGAAATTACCGCCATATAGTATAAAACGGAGAATAGCAGTTCAGAACCATTCTATAGAGCAACACCCACTCTATCAGCAGATTATAGAGAGTGATCATGCTGCCCTGGTCCTTTTTAGCTCAGGAACAACAGGGAGCCCCAAAGCATCTTTGCTCGACGTGCACAAGATGATTGCTCGTTACCCTGATAATAAGAGACCTCAGGTAATTCTTGCCTTTCTAAGCTTGGATCACATTGGGGGAATAAATACTTTACTTCATACACTATCGAATGGAGGGGTACTCGTTACAGTCACGGAACGAAACCCCAGAACAGTTTTTGAAGCAATACAAAATCATCGGGTGCAAGTGCTACCTACGACTCCAACCTTCCTAAACATGATTTTACTCTCTGACGTTTGTGAAAAATATAATACGAGCTCATTAGAGCTAATCACATATGGTACTGAACCCATGCCGCAGCGTACGTTAGATATTATAAAACTAACTATGCCTCATGTACGCTTAAAACAGACATATGGTCTAACGGAATTGGGGATTATGCCAACGAAATCGAAGGGTAATGGATCTCTTTGGATGAAACTAGGGGGAAGTGGATTTGATTATAAAATATTGGAAAATATTTTGTGGGTTAAATCTAATATGGCAATGCTGGGATATCTAAATGCTGAATCACCGATCGATTCAGATGGCTATTTTAACACGCAGGATGTTGTTCTTGTTGATGGGGATTATGTTCAGATTCTCGGTCGTAAATCAGAAATAATCAATGTCGGAGGCGAAAAAGTTTATCCAAATGAAGTTGAGAATGTGCTTTTGAAAATGCCAAATGTCGCTGCTGTTCGTGTCAACGGCTATCCTAGCCATATCACTGGATATGTAATACGTGCTACTTTCCAGCTCGTGGAACACGAAGATATTGGGTTGTTTAAAGTTCGAGTGAGAGAGCATTGCAAGCCACACTTAGCTCCTTTTAAAATTCCTGTTGTCATTGAGATTACCCAATCTGATCTCCACTCAGAACGGTTTAAAATGATCAGGTCTGGAACAACCGTATGAACATGGTTTCTGCACAAGTTGCAATTGTTAGTGGCGGCAGTCGTGGTCTTGGAAAAGCGATTGTGGAAAAGTTGATTTTGGAAGGGTGGAAAGTTGCAACATTCAGCCGACATGAGAATGAGTTTATTTCCAAATATCAGAATAAATACCCTGAACAATTTTATTGGTATGAACTTGACTTAAAAGATCCAGGGGAGTTGACTATTTTCATAAAGTCGGTAGTTGTTCGATTTGGTGGGATAAATCTTCTGGTAAATAATAGTGCTGTTTTATATCAAGGTCTTTTTTTAAGTACATCTCTTGAAGCTATTGATGAAATGGTGTTGGTAAATTTACTTGGCCCCATCAAACTCACTAGAGCATGTGTTCGTGTAATGGCTAAACAGAAAACCAGCGGTAGTATTATAAACATTTCATCTGTAGGAGCGATCCGGGGTTATCGCGGAACGGCTGTATATTCTGCAACTAAAGCTGGGCTTGATGGTTTTACACGAAGTCTCGCCGGGGAAATGGGAAAGCTAAATATTCGTGTTAATTCTATTGTCCCAGGTCTTTTTGACTCGAAGCTTTCAGAGAATGTATCTGATATTAATCGTGAGAAAATTGCTAAACGCACCCCTCTGGGAAGATATGCAGAACTTCACGACATTTTAAATGTGTTGTCATTTCTTATCTCACCGCATGGGAGTTTTATAACGGGTCAATCAATAGTCGTAGATGGAGGTCTAATATGCTAAATCAAGAAAAAATTGAATGTGGCGTTCTCAACAAAGTTTCAGAATTGATAACGGTTGACGTAGCTGATATAGATATCAAAGCTACTTTTGAAGAAGTTGGACTTGATTCTTTAAGCCTCGCAATGCTTTTTATCGAGTTGGAGATGCTATTCGGTTTTGATCCTTTGGGAGAGGGCAATTCATTACTATCAGATATCCATTGTGTTTCTGATATTATCGATATATTTACAAGGAATGAAGAGTCACTACTATTAGGATAAGATATGAAATCTAAAAAAATGTTTTCATCTGTCGATGAAATACTTGGCCCATCGGAGAATCGTTTTTTTTCCTCAGGCTACCGATGTTCAGAGCATAAAATATCCAGTCTGACGTTCCCTGAATCAGGAAAAAATAATTGTTGCTTAGAAGCAACCGTTTCACTTTTTTACCCGTTGAACTGGTCAGTTAAAAATGTAGGTATGGATGTTACTCCGCATTTAAGTACTATTGATATGCTCGTCCTTGCTATGCAAATGGTAGAAACACACCTTTCATTCCATTTCGGTCTCAATATGGATGATCTGGACACAAATCATATTAATGAGATTGCTATCCATGCGGGAACAAAACCACAGGAAGATCTGAACGATATCCCTATTTCGCTTGTATTACGGCGTAGTGTAGAAAAAGCTGATGACTCCTCAAGAAAAGTATCTACATACGAATGCCGAGTAGGTTTGATGCGGGCAGTCTGCCAAATTGAACACCCATCCTGCGGAAAGGAGAATAATAAAATAGAAATTAATAGTTTGGATCATCTAAATATAAAAAAACGTTACTATGGCCTAGGGTATAAGGAACAGAAACATATCCTTTCTTCAGTTTATTTAGATATGGCTAATCTGACGGCAGATGCACAAGTCGAATTTATCCTTAGTAAAGAAGAATCTCAAGGCATTACTCCTGAAAAAGTTAGCTATATAGATGTATTTGTTACTTGTGCGCAACTTGCTCAAGTCCTTCTATATTCTTTAGATGGATTATCTCGCAGTGAGACCTCAACGCTCTGGATGATTAGAACTATTTTCTCGGAAGATGCTGGAGAAATAAAAAGTTGTGATAAGGTCAAAACATTAGTATCAACAAGTCAAATAATTGAGTTGAATGGAAGAAAGTGGCGTAATGCAGAAGTGTTAGGAACACTTGGAAATAAGAAAGCCAAAATAACATTTGCACATGCTTTACCTTCAACAAAAAATTTAATATAAAAACATAATGGTAAAAATATGAAAATTGCTATATCAGGTACTTACTCTTCTGGTAAAACTTTCACGGCTATGGTGCTTGCTTATTATACAGGAATTCCTCACCTTCTTTCGAAAGCCATAAGAGAAATCATGCCAGGACTGATGCCTGGTAAACGCCTCTCTGAAGTAACTCCAGAAGAGTTTCTTCATCTAATGATTGCTCGCCATATAGGCCGAATAAAATCGGAAATTAAAAAGGGTAATAATTATGTATCAGATGGATCTTCATTACAGGAATTATTATATGGTGAAGCAAGGCTAGTTTATGGAATCAATCCATCAGCAGAGAAAATAGATAATATAAAATACGAGAATGACATTGCCTTCTTTTCTAGAATGTTAAAAGAATTTAGTCGTTCACTAAAACTCCATGTAGAAAATACATATGACGTTTTCTTCCACCTTAAGCATGAGTTACCTCTTACAGAAGACGGTCATCGCCCCATGAACAGTGATTTCCGCGATTTGGTCGACAAGCGTTTAATTGAAGTCTTAAATGAAATAGGAACTCCATACTATATTGTATGTGGTAGTGTAGAGAAAAGAGTTAAGGATATATCTGACCATCTAAATCTGCCTTCAGTAATGTCAATCGAAGAAGCAATTAGGCGGGCTTCACTTGACTATAAAACACAAGATCTTCGTCTGGAAGAAGAACGATCAAGAAGTAAAAAACGATAGTCGGTTTATTGTATTATCATTTTTTAATTTAAAAACAGAAAGGATTCAATTATGGCTATTTCTAAAGCTGTTAAAAATACTATAGATTCCGTAGGCAAATTTACATCTGTTGATATGACCTATGATCCTAAGTGGTTTATTAACTTTATGGATGAGGCAAATTGCCTGCCTGATCACGAAATAATCAATCGGAAATTAGCTGAAGTGCTGGAGCCACTGGATCATAAAAGCATTATTGAATTAGGGTGTGGGACAGGGAATGACGTTCGCTATTTACTATCTATTTATCCAGACGTAGCTGAGATCGTCGGGGTCGATTTAAGTGAAGCTATGATTGCTGAAGCAAACAGTCGGATAATTGATGGTTCTCGTATTAGATTTGAAAAAGGAGATGGTAAGCATCTTCATTTTGAAAATAATGTATTTGATGGCGCTCGTGCGAAGTTAGTTCTAATGCATTGTGATAGCATTGATGCCACACTGTCAGAACTTATTAGGGTTGTTAAGCCTAATGGTAAAGTTGCTATTTTCGACCATGATTTTGATGGGCTTTTAATTGATCACTCAGATGTAAAACTTACCAGGGAAATAGTCGAGAGGCTATCTAATAAAGCTAAAAACAATTGGAGCGGTCGCCAGTTATTTCGTAGGTTTTTGAATCATGGGCTCGTTAATGTAACCGTTGAAGCCATCAGTGTAAATTTAACACTCGGCGTACTACGGTCTATGATTTTGGGACAAGAAGATATGGCTCATCTTTCTAAAGATGAGCAGGCTTGGTGGGAAGAGTTAGTTATAAAAAATGAAAAAGGTCTTTTCTTTTCATCCTTTATAGGTTTTCTGGTTGTTGGTACAAAATAATGGTTTGATGTATTAATAATCTGAATGATGACTATAAGCATCAGGAGTCTGTTTTGTATAAATCAGTTGCTTTTTTTGACGTAGATGAAACCATTGTTAATATAAAAATTATGTTCGATTTCTTCAGTTTTTGGTGTATAAGAACAAATAAAATTGAACAATTAAAGAAGTATAATAGTTATTTAAAAAGTGAAGTGGAGAAGGGGGTTTCTCGAGAAAAAATTAACCGTGAATACTATATGCAATTTAAAGGTGTAAAATATAATGACTTGTTAATTTCTGGTGAAATCTGGTTTAACAATATAATAAATAATGATTTGTTTATAGGCAGCACAATAGAAGCCTTGCGAAGGCATCAATTACAAGGAGTGTCAGTTGTTTTCTTATCTGGCTCAATGCATCCACTTCTCTCTCCAATTGCAAGTTACCTTGGCGTATGGGATATAATTTGTACGCAATTGTTAATTGATAGTGCAGGTAATGTCACGGGAGAAATTGGTCAGCCTCAAACTATTGGCGAGGGTAAAAAAATTGCTTTGCTAAATTTTTGTAATAAATTTAATACTAACCCTAAAAATTGTTTTTCCTATGGTGATGATATTTCTGATATCCCTATGCTGGAATCAACGGGAAATCCAGTTTGCGTTGGCGGCGATACAAATTTGGCTAAATATGCTTTACTAAATGGCTGGTTAATAATTTAATTTATAAAATTTTCTTTATTATAATCACTTGTATAATATTTGTACGGTAAAAAATATCCCCTTAGTCTTGAGCGTAAAAATGCGGATACAGGGGCATGACCCACGCCGATTTTAAGTACAGCAAGCAACATGTGGTTTTGCAGCATCGAGATTATACCAGGTAACATCCTGCTTTTTTTGTGATGTTACCTGAATATGACCTTGCTTCGAAAATCCTTCCGTCGTATGCATTATCCCGTCGCACTATGACTCAATGCATTCGCTGGCGTCTGGCTTATTCCCGGAGTCTGCGTACTCTGGAAGAAATGTTGACGAAACACGGTATTTGAGTCGACAACTCCACGCTTCACTGCTGGGTCATTCGACTTGTGCTTCTGATCGACATAACCCCAAAGCTCTTCAAATCCTTAAAAAAACCAGTCAGGCTGCGGGCTGTGAGAGAGATCACATCATCGGCTACCGTTTTTTTGAAACGTTAAATACTTTTTTAAAATATGTAGTGATAATGTTATATTCGTAGCCGTCATTTGAAAAAATGAAGTTTCAGTAACGATCCCGCGTGTTTTTTTGCTAATTTCTTGTTCGATAGTCTTAACAAAACAGAACTGAACATTTAGAGAAACAGACGTCATGAGAAAGATACTTGGTATGCTTCTCAACCGTGACTCACTGGGTGCCAGCGAGCCTGCGGCCGCAGAAGACGAAAAATCCGTTGATGTATTGCTGGTCGGCGGCGGAATTATGAGTGCAACGCTGGGGACGTATCTCCAGGAACTCGAGCCGGACTGGTCGATCCACATGATCGAACGCATGGATAGCGTGGCACAGGAAAGCTCCAACGGCTGGAACAATGCGGGCACCGGTCATGCGGCGCTGGCAGAAATGAATTACACCCCGGTGATGCCCGACGGTTCTGTCGATATCACGAAAGCTGTGGCGATCAACGAAGCCTTCCAGGTTTCCCGTCAGTTCATGGCGTATCAGGTGCAAAAAGGTGTGCTGAATAATCCGCGCTCATTCATCAACAGCGTGCCGCACATGAGCTTTGTCTGGGGCGATGAAAACATCGATTTCCTGCGCAAACGCTTCGCTGCGCTTCAGGAAAGCACCCTGTTCCGCGGGATGGAATATTCGGAAGACCCGGAACAAATCAAACAGTGGATCCCGGCCGTAATGGATGGCCGTGACCCGAATCAGAAAGTGGCTGCGACACGCACCACGGCAGGCACGGACGTTAACTTCGGTGAAGTGACCCGTCAGCTGGTTGAAGCGTTACAGAAAAAATCCAACTTCACGCTGGCGAACGGCCAGGAAGTGCGCGATATCCAGCGCAACCGCGACAAGACATGGCGCGTCACCATTACCGATCTGAAGCACAGTCACAAACATCACGTCGTGAATGCGAAATTCGTTTTCATCGGCGCGGGCGGTGCATCGCTGACGTTGCTGCAAAAATCCGGCATCCCGGAAGCGCGTGAATATGGCGGTTTCCCGGTCGGCGGTGAATTCCTGGTGACTGAAAATCAGGACGTAGTGAAGCGTCATCTGGCGAAAGTTTACGGCAAAGCCGCCGTGGGCGCGCCGCCGATGTCCGTTCCGCATCTCGACACCCGTATTATCGATGGCAAACAGGTTCTGCTGTTCGGGCCGTTCGCCACCTTCTCGAGTAAATTCCTGAAAAACGGTTCCCTGTGGGATCTGTTTGGCAGCGTGAACAGCTCCAACTTACTGCCGATGACGCATGTCGGCGTGGGTAATTTCGACCTGGTGAAATATCTGGTCGGGCAGGTCATGCTGAGCGATGAAGATCGCCATGCCGCGCTGAAGGAGTTTTTCCCGCAAGCCGAGCAGAAAGACTGGAAACGCTGGGTTGCCGGGCAGCGTGTGCAGGTCATCAAAAAAGATGGCAAGCACGGCGGCGTTTTGCGTCTGGGCACGGAAGTGGTCAGCGCGAAAGACGGCAGTATTGCGGCCTTGCTGGGCGCCTCTCCGGGTGCATCCACGGCAGCGCCTATCATGATGAAATTGCTTGAAACGGTCTTCAAAGAGAAAGCAGCCAGTGCTGAATGGCAGGCGAAATTCCGCGAAATCATTCCGTCCTACGGCACAAAGCTGAACGGCAACGTGGAAGCGACCGAGAAAGAGCTGCTGGAAACCAGCCGCATTCTCGAACTGGAAACCCCGTCAATGAAAACGACGCCGGTTGCCGAAGTGATTCAGTTGCGCCCGCTTGAAGCTGAAGCCAAAGGAGAACCGAAACAGCCCGCGGATATCGCACTGTAAGTTCGGATCTCACGCATAAAAAAACCGCCTTTTTTCAGGCGGTTTTTTTATGCTCATAATTCCGATCTATACGCCGGACAGCGGCTTTACGATATTCGCTGCTTTCACGCGCGCCGTTTCGTTCTGTGATTCCAGCACTATTCTCGCCAGCGGTGTGTCTTCGTGATAACGCGTTTTATCATCCAGCCCTTTGGAATATTTGTTGTATTTCCACCACGCATAGCCGAGGAAAAGTACCAGCCCGCCGACGTTATAAAACACGATGGTAATAATGCTCGCACCGGTCGGGAAGGTCGAAGCAATAAACCCGACGGTGAAAATCACAATCAGCGTACTGACGATGGTGATGCCCTGCATTCTGGAACCCATTTTGAAATCGCGTTCGACGTTATCGTATTTCAGCCGCAGGTTCAGGTACGCCAGCATAATAAACAGCGGCGGAAGCATGGACGCCGCGGCGGTCATGTTGATCAGCGTATTCATTAATTCCTGTACGCTGTCGGAGCCTAACGTTGGAATTAACATCAGCGGGATGACGATTAAAAACTGGATCCACGCCGCGCGTGTCGGCACGCCGTGCTTATTCAGGCGGATGGTTTTCTCACCAAAAATCCCCTTAGGAATTTCAGTAAAGAAGATTTTTACCGGTGCCGCTGTCCACATCAGCAGTGATCCAAACATCGCGGTGAAAGAAACCACGCCGACAAAACGGTTCATCAGGACGGCCGGTAAACCAAAGTGCGCCGATAATCCTTCAAAAACCTGTACCGTGCCGCCGGTGAAATGCAGCGCGGACTGCGCCACAAAAACGTTGATCAGCAATGACGCGATGGAATACAGCACGCCAATCACCAGCCCGGAAATAATAATGACTTTCACAAACGAACGGCTGCCGCCTTTGACGTCATTCACATAAACCGCGACGGATTCCGCACCGCCTGCCGCCTGGAATATCCACGCGATAATGCCTAAGAATGCCCAGTTAAAGTGCGGCGTCATGGCCTCCACGTTAATCGGATTCGCCGGTTCCACGCCACCCATTAATGCCGCGCCTGCCAGCACAATATAAGAGAACGTCAGCAACAACATTAGCGTGGACGTTACCGATGTCATCGGGCCGAGTAATTTCGCGCCGCTGTTGGAAATTAATGTCGAAAAAGCGAACAGACAGATGCTGATAATCGCCGTGGTGATTGGCGTGAAGATATAGTCGTGCCCTAAAAAGGCGTACGACGCATAAGCAATGACGCGCGGAAGTAATGCCGTGAAGAAGAATAAATTCACGAACCAGTAAGTGTATGCGGTCATAAATGCCCAGCGTCCGCCGAGTGCGCTTTTTACCCAGGCGTAAACTCCGGCTTCCGAGTTTTTATTGAGCGAGACAAACTCGGCGATGATCAGACAGAACGGAATAAAGTAAATGATCGTCGCCACCAGAAAGACCGGCGCAGAGGCGATGCCTAACTGAATATTGTTATTAATGACGTTATTGAAGCTAAAAACGGCGGCAAATGTCATGGATAACAATCCAAATTTACCGATTGTGTTTCTGCTCGACCCGGCCATAAGTTCTCTCCAACTGCTTTTTGTAGGGTTAGGTTTTTTATTATTTATTAACGAAATAACTTTCTTCGATGGTCACTTTTAAGATGACTTTTTTGACGTCTTTTTCCGGTATGAACCGGCTGGCTTCGTGGTTTTCAAAGATAATGACATTGCCTTTATGAGCCGTAATTTTTTCGCCGCTGCCGGTAAACAGCTCACGGTCAGTTTCGTCGCAATAGGGCGCGCAATTGTGCAGAGAGGATTTGGCGGCGAATTCGATTTCTTCGCGTCCTTCGAGGTAATAATGCACGTCGAAATAACGGCGGTGGCCTTCGAACGTTTCCCGCTGAGGTTCCGCGCCGGATGCCAGCCGGTACACCAGCGAATCCCCGATGGAGTGAAAGACGCCGGGACGGAGTTTTTCAATATTATTAATGGCTTCCCTGCAACGCTGCCATTTTTTTCCGGCATGATAAAGCTGCTGAAATTCAGCCAAAGACCCGAGAATAATCATCAGTTTGCCTCCTGCGGCTGGATGCTGAATTGCGCGAGACTCAGGCTGTCGTTGTCCTGCTGGCGGAACGGCAGCATCGTGAAGCCGTAGCGAAATGCCGTGAAATACACGCGGTAGGAATCGAGCACTTCCGATCCCCATGAGTTCGAGCCGAGCCCCATGATCTGGTGATCGAGATTGAGCGTCAGGCAGGTGTCCGGCGTGAGTTCGTCGATGTGCTGCGCCTGTTGCAGCCTCTGCGAACTGTACGGCCACAGACTGAAATTGAGCGGCTGGCGCGGCTGAATAAAAATGCCGTTGCCCGCGTTGTCGCGCAGGCTCAGCCAGCGAACGTCCTGCCGGTTGCCATTGTCCTGCGGCATCGGGTAGTTCTCAAACAGGCTGGCCGCCGGTTGCTGATAATGACCGACCAGGTTGGCCTGACGGCTGTCCGGATAGTTTTCACCCGGTCCGCGCCCGTAATATTCCACCTGTCCGAAGCGGCGGCTGAGGCCAAAATCCAGCCCGATTTTGGGGATCACGTGGCTGAAATCGCCATACGGCGTGCCGGATAAATCGAGGCTGACCGCGCCCTGCGGCGATATTTGCCAGCGGTAAACGCAGCGCATCCCGAAATCAAAGACCGGCGGCGCGATGATGGTGTGAACTTCAATCACCACGTCGTCATTTTGATTTTTCCAGCTCAGCGAGCGGAAATGTTGCTGCAGGATTTGCAGATGATTCGGCTGCCAGATGCCTTCAAACTCAGGCTTATGGTTGTCGATAACCGGCTTGAAGAAGTTGAGTTTCGGCGCGCGCCCGACGATTTCTTCGCCGTCCGTCTGCCAGGATTTCAGTCCGCCGTCGAGACGTGAAAATTCGAGACGGAAGTTTTCGCCGCGAACTGTCAGCTGATGTTTTTGCTCGTCGCAGACCAGCGCTGCCGTGGCTTTTAGACCCGGTAAATTCTCCAGCGGCTGAGCTGCTTGCAGCAACACCTGATAATGGCCAAGCGGATAATTCGCGTCGCTGTAAGCGGTCGGGCTGTTTTTGCTGATGCGGATGTTCAGGAAGGTTTCCTGCCCGCCGGCGTTGAATTCCGGCAGCGGAACCGTTTCGCTTTCGCCGGATTGCAGATGCGGCAGGACGATTTGATGGTCTTCAAGGCAGCGGCCTGCCACCTGCACGGTCAGTGTCAGCGTGATGTCTTCCAGTGAGCTGAACCAGTAACGGTTTTTGACCCGCAGCGTATTGCCGGCGTGGCTGATTTCCACCGGACATAACACCTGTTTGTATTCGCGCAGGCCGGGGCCGGTCGTCTGGTCCGGATAAATCAGGCCGTCCATGCAGAAGTTGTAGTTGTTCGGATAATCGCCGTAATCACCACCGTAGGCGTAACGCGACTGACCGTTTTCACCGGTTTCCAGCAGGCCATGGTCGCACCATTCCCAGATGTAATGCCCCTGAAGGTTGGCGTGGCGGTTCATGACGGCCTGATATTCTGCTAATCCGCCGGGGCCGTTGCCCATCGCGTGGGCGTACTCGCAGATGATGCGCGGTTTGGCGTGCGGGTATTCGCCGAACGCATTCATCATTTGCACGCGGGAATACATGGTGCTGATGACGTCGGTGACGTCGGCGTCACGATCTTCTTCGTAATGGATCAGGCGCGTCGGGTCGAGGGCTTTGCAGCGCGCGGCCATCGCGCGGATGTTGCAGCCATAGCCGGATTCGTTGCCGAGCGACCACATGATGATGGACGGGTGATTTTTCTGCGCCATCACATGCCGCTCGATGCGCTCAACATAGGCGTATTCCCAGCGCGGATCGTCGGTAATGCGGCTCAGATCGCCGACGTTCGCGAAACCGTGGCTTTCCAGATCGGTTTCGGCCATCACGAATAAACCGTAGATGTCGCACAGTTCGTAAAAGCGCGGATCGTTCGGGTAATGCGCGGTGCGCACCGAATTGATGTTGTGCTGTTTCATCAGAATGATATCGCGCTCAACCCGCGCCATATCGACCGCGCGGCCTTTGCGATGATCGTGATCGTGACGGTTTACGCCGTGCAGTTTGAGGTAGCGCCCGTTGACGTAAAACAGCCCGTCGCGCACGCAGATATCGCGAAAGCCTATGCGCTGCGGCACCACGGAAATCACATTGCCCGCCTCGTCGTACAGCGTCAAAAGCAGCTGATATAACGCGGGATGTTCGGCGTTCCACTGACGCGGCTGGCTGACCGGAATCTCAAGATGGCAGCGGGTTTTATCCGCGAGATAAAGGTCAGTGAGAGAAAGTTCCGCCACGCAATTTTCGCCATCCAGTAACTGCGCGTGCAGGCGATAACCCTTCACCGGTTCACGCTGATTATCCAAAACGGCATCAATTTTCAGCGTGGCGTCGCCGTAGTTTTCATCGAACGCGGTGACGACGGTCAGGTCCTGAAGATGCACGGCATTCTGCCCGGTCAGAGTTACATCGCGGAAGATCCCGGCCATCCACCACATATCCTGATCTTCGATATAGGTCGAATCCGCCCATTGCAAAACGCGCACCGACAACAGGTTTTCGCCCTGCTGCACATAGGCGCTGATATCAAACTCCGTGCACAGGCGGCTGCCTTTGCTGAACCCTGCGTAATGGCCGTTCACGTACACTTCAAAGTAGGTTTCGACACCGTCGAATTTAATAAGGGTTTGCACATTGTCCCATGTGGCATCGAGATGAAATTTCCGCTGATACGCGCCGGTGGGGTTATTGGTCGGAACATAAGGAATGTCGATCGGGAAGGGGAAGCCTTCATCGGTGTATTGCAGCTGGCCATGGCCTTCCATCTGCCACATGCCCGGCACGTTAATGTCGCCCCAGCCGGACACCGGCTGATTATAGAATTCGTCGGGGACTAAAGCCGGGTGCTCAAAATAGCGAAACTGCCAGCGGCCGCTGAGCAGCTGAAAATGCTGGCTGGCCGCACGGTCAAAGCTCAGTGCCTGCTGTGCATTTTCATAGCTGAAAAAGCTGGCACGCGGCGGTAAACGGTTTTCTGACTGCTTGTCGATATTTTCCCAATTATTCACGTAATCTCTCCTGAGACGTGTTTCTATGGGAAATAAGATAGTAAATATTTAGTAAAAATAACTAAAAAAATTTACCGATTGTTCAGGGGATCACAAAAATTAAAAAATACGCAGAAGGATCATGCAGTTAATTTTTACTGCAACTGATGATCCTTTTTAAAGCCGGGGAATTTAGCGGCGGGTGGTGTCGCGCAGCTGGAGAGAGCTGGGTACAAACACGGAAAGCGGGACGCTGCGTTCATCACGCAGACGTTCGGTCAGCAGGTTAACGGCCTGCGCGCCCATGGTTTCGGAATGGATGCGAACCGTTGATAAAGAAGGGAAAACAAAGCGTGCGGTCGGGATGTCGTTGACGCTGATCAGCGCGATTTGCTCCGGGATTTTCACACCGTGTTCCAGCAGCGCGCGGGTGACGCCCAGCGCCATGGTGTCGGTGGCGATCAGCAGCGCCGGTGGAAACGGCGTATTCTCCTGCAACATTTTCTTCGCGCACTGGTAGCCGGACTGGCTGGTGAAATCGCCGTAGTAAATATCCTGCGGCTGCACGACATTTTTCAGGCGGCCATATTCCACAAATGCCTGTTCCCGCTGGTCGGCAAATTCCGGGTGATCGCGCCCGCCGATAAAGCCGATCCGCGAATAACCCTGGCCGATAAAGAAGTCGATCACTTTCTGGCTGATCTTAAAGAGATCGACGTTCACGCAGTCGAACTGCGTGTCTTCCATCACGCCATCAATGAAAACCACCGGGCTGGATTGCTGACTGAGCTGAGTATGCAGCGCCGTTTGCGGCTGGCCGATAACCAGAAAACCGTCGGCGGCCGGCAGCGGTTTATCACCGGTGAAGTCATAGCCGGAAATCAGTGTGACACCGAGTTTTTCGCACTGTGTTTCAATGCCATAGCGCATGGAAAGGTAGTAAGGATCGTCGATTTCCAGCCCCTGCCGGTAGGTGAAAAGCGCGGCGAAGGTCATCCGGTGCGTGGCGTTACGTTTGGACGGCGACAGTTTATATTCCAGGCGTTCTGCCGCTTCTAAAATCTTCTGCCGGGTTTGCGCTTTCACGCTCAGGCTCGGATCGTCATTTAGCACGCGTGAAACAGTCGCAACGGATACGTTCGCGGCCTCAGCGATTTCCTTCAAAGTAGCCATCAGCGTCTCATAATCAGGTAAACCAAAGCCGTAGCTTAATGTGATCAGCGGCTTATGTACACCAGCCCCGGATGCGTAAGCCCCCAAAATCTCAATGTGACAGGGTTAACGCTTTACCGATATTTAAGTATATTTTAGTAAAATATTTACTAGACTGCGTTTTACTTTTTAGCTCAGTTCCTCTGAATTCTAAATACTCACCTTAAGTGAAGCGCATACCATGAAGAAAATATCATTCCATAAAATGTTCATGATTTTATTATTCGCCTCGCCAATGAGTTCATGGGCGCAGGAATCTGTCGTGCCCGCTGAACATAATGTTTTACCGCCACCGGAAATAACGCCACAAAGCGCCAATAACACGGCCTACCGATTTTATGGCGAAATGGGCGGCGGTGGCAGCGTATATTTGAACGGTAAAGACCAGCATAAATACAGCGACGGCACCTATATCGAAGGCGGTCTGGAAATAAAACACGGCAACTGGTTCGGGCTTATTTATGGCGAAGGCTGGACGGTGCAGGCCGATCATCACGGAAACGCCTGGGTGCCGGACCACAGCTGGGGCGGATTTGAAGGCGGTCTGAACCGTTTTTATGGCGGTTACCGCACGGATAACGGCACCGAAATGATCCTCAGTATGCGCAACGATTCTTCGCTGGACGACCTGCAATGGTGGGGCGATTTCACGCCGGAATACGGCTATGTGATCCCCAATACGCGCGATTTGACGCAGGCGGCAAAAATCCAGAATCTCACCGGAAAATTCCGCTACAGCGTGACTGCCGCACCGGAAAGCCGCGTGAATGAAAGTACCGCGTTGCTGCATTTCGGAAAATATGACCGATATTCAGATAAATACACGTACCGCGCGATGATCAACGGCTACACGCAATTTGACCTGACGGAAGGGCTGACGCTGCTCAACGGCCTCGAACTTACCGACGGCACCGGGCAATTATTCCTCGCCGGATTGCAGGGCAAAAACCTCGCCGGGCGCGTCTGGCATCACACCGGAAAAGGCGACGGCAATCATCCGGGGAGCGAATCGGGCGCGCTGGTCAGCGCCATGGTTGAAGCGGTATCCGGCCTCTATTTCTCCACCGCCTACAGTTACGCCGAACATCATTTAGATAACGCGGCGGACACCACCACATCCTACGCACAGGCTGGTATCTGGTACGAATATTACGGTGGCCGGTTCGCTACGGCGCTGGACAGTAAATTTTATATGAGCAACGACAATACCGGTGCCAGCAATTCCATATTTCTGATGCAATATTTCTATTGGGGTAAATCATAATGAACACCGTCAGCAAGCTAAAACCTGTTGCTTTATTTGTCGTCGCGACATTATTTATTTCCGGCAATGTTTTGGCTGAAACCGAAAATACCCTGCGCGCTAGTGAATATAAGAATGTGATTAACCGAACCGGCGCGCCGCAATATATGCTCGATTATGATTTTGATGAGCATCAGCGTTTTAACCCTTTATTTGACGACGGTTCGTGGCACGGGCATTTATTACCGACCAGCACGGAAGCGGCAGGCGGATTCCCCGGCCCGGCGCTGCTGACGGAAGAGTACATCAACTTTATGGCGGATAATTTTGACCGCCTGACGGTCTGGAAAGACGGCAAAAAAGTCGCGATGAGCATGATCGCTTACAGTATTCCCGGTGCATTAATCCAGACGCTGACCGCGCCCGGGATCCGTGTCGATCTGACGCTGCGTTTTGTCACTAACCGCACCTCGTTGCTGGAAACCAAAATCACCACCGACGCGCCGCTGGAACTGGTCTGGGACGGCGCATTGCTGGAAAAACTTCACGCTCAGGAAGGGAAACCGCAGTCCGATAAAACCATCGAACAGGAGTACCCGGGGTATACCCGAAAAATCATCCCGACCGCCGATGGCCTGAAAGTGACGTTCGGCAAGGTGCGTGCGGCCTCGAGCCTGATGACGTCCGGTGAGTCGGAATATCAGGTCCATAAATCGCTGCCGGTGCAGACTATCGCCCAAGGCCATCAGTTTACCGCGAAGGCCAAAATCACCGGTTCCACCACGATTTACACCACCTATTCGCATCTGCTGACTGCCGCCGAAGTAAAGCGGGAACAGCCGAAAATTGCTGACATTCTGGCGCATCCGCAAGCCTATCTCGCTGCCTCGGAAAAGCGCTGGGAAGGTTATCTCAGTAAAGGACTGACCAATCCTCACGCGACGGCGGCGCAGGAACGCGTGGCGGTGAAAGCGATCGAAACCCTGAACGGCAACTGGCGCGGTGCGGCGGGTGCGATGAAATTTGATTCCGTGACGCCTTCGGTGACGGGCCGCTGGTTCTCCGGTAATCAGACCTGGCCGTGGGATACCTGGAAACAGGCTTACGCGATGGCGCATTTCAACCCCGACGTGGCGAAAGACAATATCCGTGCGGTGTTCGCGTTTCAGATCCAGCCCGGCGATGCGGTTCGCCCGTGGGACGCCGGTTTTGTTCCCGATCTCATCGCTTATAACCCCGGCGCAGAACGCGGTGGCGACGGCACCAACTGGAATGAGCGCAACACTAAGCCGAGTCTGGCGGCATGGTCGGTGATGGAGGTCTATAAAACGACCGGCGATAAACAGTGGCTGGCAGAAATGTACCCGAAACTGGTCGCCTACCACGACTGGTGGCTGCGCAACCGCGATCACAACCACAACGGCGTGCCGGAATACGGCGCAACGCGCGATAAAGCGCACAACACCGCCGGTGGGAAAATGCTGTTTACTGTCAAAAACGGGAACAAAGAGCAGACCGAATCAGGACTGGAAAACTACGATCGCGTGGTGAAATCCGGCAAATACGACAGTATCGAAATCCCCGCGCAGGTTGCTGCTTCCTGGGAGTCAGGCCGTGACGATGCTGCGGCTTTCGGTTTTATCGATGCGGATCAGCTGGCGAAATACATAAAAAATGGCGGTAAAAAGCAGGACTGGCAGGTCAGCTTCGCCGAAAACCGCGCCGCCGACGGGACGCTGCTGGGGTATTCGCTGCTACAGGAATCAGTCGATGAAGCCAGCTACATGTTCAGCGACAACAAGTACCTGGCTGAAATGGCTGACATCCTGGGTAAGAAAACCGACGCTCAAGACTTCCGCACAAAAGCCAGCAAACTGGCGGATTACATAAATACCTGCATGTTCGATGACCGCAGCGGCTTCTTTTACGACATCAGAATTGAAGAAAAACCGCTGGCCAATGGCTGCGCAGGCAAACCGATCGCCGAACGCGGAAAAGGCCCAGAAGGCTGGTCGCCTTTGTTTAACGGCGCGGCAACGCAGGCACACGCCGACGCCGTGGTGAAAGTCATGAAGGATGTACGTGAGTTCAACACGTACGTCCCACTCGGCACCGCAGCGCTGACCAATCCGGCGTTCGGCGCTGATATTTACTGGCGCGGCCGGGTGTGGGTCGATCAGTTTTATTTCGGGCTGAAAGGCATGGAGCAATACGGCTATCGCAATGATGCCATTGCCATGGCGCAGGCCTTTTTCGATCACGCCGACGGCCTGATGACTGACGGCCCGATCCGCGAAAACTACAATCCGCTCAACGGCCAGCAGCAAGGCGCACCGAACTTCTCATGGAGCGCTGCGCATCTGTATATGCTCTATAACGATTTCTTCGGACAGGTGAAATGAGGTGAATTTGTCGCTGTAATAGCTGAATTTCAGGCACAAAAAAACCGCTATTAGAAGCGGTTTTTTTGTTGAGTGATTCAGTTAGCGCTAAATCAGCCCAGTTTTGATTCGCTAAAAATAAGCGGGTACGAGCAACCCCAACGCGAAAAACTGTACATCATTCAGGCAATGCGGACAAGTATTTGCGTAAAAATAGTCCTTACAGTTGGTATGGGCTTGGTGCTAGTCTCTGCGCGGGGCTAGTTCATCCGTTTAGCGACGGAGCACCGGGCTCTGGAATTAGCACTCGAGTACCGCGTGGGCGAGCAATCCCAACTCTGCTTGTCCTTCGTCAGTCGGTCCCGGTGCTGGTCGATGAAACGCGGCTTTAAAAGGCCGTATCAATGAAAAAGTGTATTTATGCACTGATCGTTGTACTGGGTTCTTTGATGACGTCTGCTGGCGATGGATGGAACGTTAACGTTTCTGATATCAACATTAACGTCAACATGGGGTCTGGTTTAAAGCAGTAGAGGAACCGCCCTTCGGGGCGGTTTTTTTACGTTATCTTCTCCGCCCTAATCCCCAGCATACGGCTCCGGCCATGACCAGCGAAGGAATTGTTGCACCGACGTCAGGCAGCAGATTTGCCATCGCGTGATAAACTGCGATGCCCGCAATCCACGCGATCAGCGAGGTGACGTTCAGTGGTTTGCTTGTCGCTTCGCGCAGAACAAAATGATGCGTCAGCACCACGCCAAACAGCGGCGCAAACACCGAGCCAATCAGCAGCAGGAAGTTTTCGTACTGAGTGAGCGGAACGCCCCAGGCAATCAGCGTACACAACAGGCCGATGCCGAGCGTCAGCTTACCGATCCCGACGGGTACGGAAGTGCCCGCAGAAACCGCCGCCGAGTGAATATCGGCAAAGGCGTTTTCATGTTCATCCACCAGAATCAGCAGCAGCGGAATGCCGAACGCGACGCCGGAAAGCGCCAGAAGTAACGCGTTGGCGTCGGTCGATGTGCTGACAAAAGCCAGGGTATACGCCACGCCGAGCGACATCATCCAGACGCTTCCGAGGAAGTATCCGCAGGCGGTGCCCCAGAAATTTTGCCGGGCGGATTTGCCAAAACGGGTGTAATCCGACACCAGCGGCAACCAGGAAAAAGCCATCGAAACCACGATGTCGCAGGCCAGCGCGAAAGGCATCGAGCCATCTCCGGCTTTGTGCCACAGTGTAAATAAATCGGCGTGCAGGAACAGATAACCGGTCAGCCACGCGCAACTCGCCAGCAATAACCAGATGCCCCAGCGGCGCAGCACGACACGGATAAACGCCAGCGGGCCGCTGGCTGCCAGCAGCGTGGCGACGGCGCCAAAGATGAACGTCCACATCGTGGGATTCGCCCAGACACTTTCTCCGCCCCATGCACGTTTTGCCAGAAGGCTGGCCGCATCGCGCATCACCACGATTTCGAACGCTCCCCAGCCAATCAGCTGGATCAGATTGAAGATGACCGGCAACGCGACGCCACGTTTACCCAGACAGAGTTTCAGCGAGGCCATCGAAGACAAACCGGTCTGGCCGCCAATCACGCCGACCAGCGCGAGCAGCCCGACGCCGACTGCGGAACCGAGCACAATGGCGGCAATCGAACCCGCCAGCCCTAATCCGGGTGCCAGTATCGCACCGGCCTGCAAGACCATCAGGCCCATGCCTAACGAAAACCACAGCGAGAATAAATCGGACCAGCCCAGAACCCGTGATTTTTCCGGAACTGAAGCCTGAGGAGAATAAATACTATTATCTTTCATGAGGTTAATTTGGTTGCCACAGCGAACGCCTGTTATAGCATATTGCGGCGAGGATCTGATGACGGGTGGGTGAGAAGCGCACTTTTCGGTTCGCCCTGTTTCAGGTACAAAAAACCGCTTCGAAGAGCGGTTTTTTTACATATAAGGCCACGACCCCAAACACCCCCATTCCGGGTGCCGTTATTTCGAAAAGATCACAACCACGCCCAACCTTTCCAGCAAATGGCTTTGCTGCCAGTCGTCGATTTTCACGCCGTCGAGATCGACTTTCCGGAGGTTTAATTCGCCCAGGTCGGAATTGGTCAGGTCGCAGTGGGTGATGTTCACATTATTCCAGTCAAACTCGGTGAATTCTCCGCCGGAAAGGTCGGAACCGCTGAGGTTCGCGCCTTGCACATTGGCGCCGGTCCAGCGGTTTTCCCACAGCTCACATTTTTCCAGAATCACTTTGCTGAAGTTGGCGTAGCTGAAGTTATTTTTGGTCATGAACGCGCTGCAAAACCAGGTGCGGGTAGTGATCATATTCATAAAGCTGGCGCCGCTGAAATCTGCGCCGGTGGCTTTGCTTTCGCGGATCTCCAGGCCGAGCGCCTGAATATTTTTGAAATCAGCCATTGTCAGATCGCAGTGTTTAAAACTGGCGTCCTGTAATTTTGCGTGCTGGAACGAGCAGCCGGTTTGTTCGTCGTCATCGTAAAACAGACAGTCAGTAAAAGCGGTTTCTGACAAATCGCAGCTGTCGAAATGGCAGCGGTAAAAGCGGCAGTTTTCCAGCGTTTCGCCGGTGAATTGTTTCACCCCAAAACGCTGGCCGGTGAAAGTCTGGTCTTTAATCATGATGTTTTCCTGCCATTTTTACGCGCCGCGAAGGGCAATATCCTGACAGAAAAATTCCCCTGAAAATATTGAAACCCCTTGTCATCACACGATTTCCTTACGCACTTCTTTTGCCGGATCGGCGACCGGGGTCTATTCTCAATGGCTTAACGGAACAATTTCTCTTAATCAGATAAGGAAGACTGAAATGCGTTTGTCCTACCTCTTTTTGGCAACCAGTCTGGCCATGAGCCAGTTTGCAGGCGCTGCGCAGAGCGTGCAGCCCGCCACGCAGGAGCCCGTCATGAACCATGCCATCAGTAAAGATAATCCGTTTCTGAAACCGAGCCCGCTTGAATATCAGGCACCGCAATTTAACTTGTATAAAGACAGCGATTACGAGCCGGCGCTGCTCGAAGGCATCCGTCAGAAACTTGCCGAAGTCGATAAAATTGCCAACGATCCTTCACCGCCGACATTCGAAAATACCTACGTTGCGCTGGAAAAATCCGGCGGCACGTTACAGCGTGTACAGAGCGTTTTCGGCGCGATGACCGGCGCGAATACCAACGATACCCTGCAAAAAATTGATGAAGATACCTCGCCAAAGCTGGCGGCGATGGACGACAGCATTCATCTCAACAGCAAGTTGTTTGCCCGCCTGAAAACCGTGTATGACCAGCGTAATACGCTGAAGCTGGATGCGGAATCGCAGCGTCTGATTGACGTCACGTATAAAGATTTTGAGCTGGCGGGGGCGAATCTTCCGGATGCCGGTAAAGACAAACTCAAAGCGCTGAACCAGCAGGCGGCCACGCTGAGCACGCAGTTCACCAATAAACTTCTCGCGGCGACGAAAGCGGGCGGGCTGACTGTAAAAGATAAAGCGCAGCTGGCCGGGCTGAGCGAGGCCGAGATTTCCGCCGCGGCGCAGGCGGCCAAAGACCGCAAGCTGGATAACGCGTGGTTGCTGGTGCTGCAAAACACCACGCAGCAACCTTTGTTGCAGTCGCTGGAAAACCGCGATACGCGCAAGGCGCTGTACGACGCGTCCGTCAATCGCGCTGAAAAAGGCGATGCCAACGATACGCGTGAGCTAATAGCTAAACTGGCGAAAGTCCGCGCAGAACAGGCCAAAGTGCTTGGATTCCCGAGCTATGCGGCGTGGAAACTGGAAGACCAGATGGCGAAAACGCCGCAGGCTGCGCTGGATTTCATGCACAAAATTGTGCCAGCCGCGACTGCCCGCGCGGAGCGTGAGGCGAAAGATATTCAGTCAGAAATCGATAAACAGAAGGGCGGATTCAGCGTAGCGGCCTGGGACTGGCAGCATTACGCTCAGCAGGTGCGCAAAGAGAAATACGATCTCGACGATGCGCAGATCAAACCCTATTTCGAGCTGAATAATGTGCTGGAAAACGGCGTGTTCTATGCGGCGAATCTGTTGTACGGCATCACGTTTAAAGAGCGCAAAGACCTGCCGGTCTGGAATCCCGATGTGCGCGTTTTTGAAGTCTTCGATAAAGACGGTAAATCGATGGCGCTTTTTTACGCCGATTATTATCAGCGCGATAACAAAGGCGGCGGCGCGTGGATGAGTAATTTCGTCGATCAGTCCAGACTGCTTGGCACCAAACCGGTGATTTATAACGTCGCTAACTTCCAGAAACCGGCGGCGGGGCAACCGGCGTTGTTGTCGTGGGATGACGTGATCACGATGTTCCACGAGTTTGGCCATACGCTGCACGGGCTGTTTGCCGACCAGCAATATCCAAGCCTTTCAGGCACCGCAACGCCGCGCGATTTTGTTGAATTCCCGTCCCAGTTTAACGAGCACTGGGCGAGTGACCCGAAAGTGTTTACTCACTTCGCGAAGCATTATCAGACCGGCGAAGTCATGCCGCAGGCTTTGCAGGACAAAATCGAGAAAGCCAGCAAGTTTAATAAAGGTTATGACATGACCGAGCTGCTGGCCGCCGCGCTTCTGGACATGCACTGGCACAGCCTGAGTGCCACGGAACCGCAGCAGGATGTCGATAAGTTCGAAGCCGAATCGCTGGAGAAGGACAAAGTAAATCTGGCTTACGTTCCGCCGCGCTACCGTTCCAGCTATTTCCAGCACATCTGGGGGAATGGTTATGCCGCCGGATATTACGCGTACCTGTGGACAGAAATGCTGGCCGATGATGCCTTTGCCGGGATCACCGGGCAGGGCGGGCTGACGCGGGAAAATGGTCAGAAATTCCGCGATCAAATCCTCTCACGCGGGAACAGCGAGGATCTGGAAAAACTGTATGAAACCTGGCGCGGCAAAGCACCGTCCATTGAACCGATGCTGAAAAACCGGGGCCTGGAAGAGTAATTCACTCCGCGATGAAAAAGCCCTGACCGCCGTGCGTTCAGGGCTTTTTTACGCCGTCCGCGCCGCCAGCCGGTGGCCCATCCAGAAGAACACCAGACCGCCGGCCGAAGCGGCAATCAGCGCAATAAACATCACCGGCGGCGCGACGTAACTGAGCAGGAATCCGCACATTACCGGGTTTATCGCGCCGCCAAGATTGCTCAGGTTTTGCATGCCGTAGTAGCTGCCTTTCATGTTTTCCGGCGCGATATAGTCGATAAACATGTATTCGACCGGAATGACGATCAGTTCGCCGAAGCTGAAAATTGCCATCGCGATGATCCAGAACAGCACGGATTGCCCGGCCGTCATGAAGCCAATCAGGCCAATGATGAAGAAAATAGTGCCGAGCAGCAGCCATTTCAGCAGGCTTTTTTGTTTCATCCGGCTGCTTAAAACGTACTGGAAGGCGATCACGATGACGGCGTTGGTGATCATCACGGCGCCGATAATTTTGTACGCAAACGCCGCACTGGAGACCAGAATCAGGTATTGCGACAGATAACCGGCAAACTGCCCGAAGACGACTGATCCCAGCGTGCTGCCGAGCGTGAAGTAAATCAGGCGGCGATCATGGGCCAGAATGCTGAGCGTCTGGCGAAGGTTTGGTTTGGGCAGCGGCTTTTGTTCCAGCTCAGTTTGCGGTGGTTTTTGCGGGATATTACGCAATCCCCAGCCCAACGAAATCACGGTGCCCAGCGCCAGAACGCCGGAAATAATAAACGGCAGCATCGGGCTGAAACCGGCCAGCCAGACGCCCAGCGACGACCCGACGGCCCAGCCGACGTTTACCAGCGTGTAGTTCATCGAGAACGCTTTGACCCGTTTTTCAACCGGTAACCAGCTGGCGATACAGGCTTTAAGCGTAATACTCAGCAGGGCGTAAGACGCATTGAGCAACGCCAGCACCAGTAAAACGCCGGTGACATCCGGCAGCATCGGCAGCAATAAAAAACTCAGGCCGAACGAACTGATCGACACGGTAATCAGCGTCCGGTGATTAAATTTATCCACCAGATAACCGCCGTACAGGCTGCTGAGGATCCCGATCGCCAGGCTGGCGCCCAGAATAATCCCGACGCTTTTAGGCAGCAGATGATAGTGCTCGGTGAGATAAATCGTGATAAACGGCAGAGTGACACCACGTCCGATAGTAAGCACTAACGAACTGGCGAGCAGCGCAAGGATCAGCGGCGGCATTCCCTTCATTGTTAAAGGCATTCCCTAATTCAAAGCAACATTTTCGCTACATGATAGTCGAGTCTGCACAGTATTTTTCGGCACAAAAAGAAGGGATTAAAGAGAGTTGCGCGGGAGTCACCCGCGCGGTAAGAATTTCGCTCAGCGCTTCTGCGGCCCCAGCCCGTTAAAGAGCAGCAGGGAGACGTGCTGGCGCAGCATGTCGGGAGAAATCAGCGAGCCGCCTTCTTTTCTCATTTTCATGGAAGCCATCGGGAACAGCGTCAGGCCGAACAATGAAATAAACAGCAGCGCCGGGTTCAGATCGGGGTTCAGACGCCCTTCGGCCTGCCAGCGGGTTATCGATTCATGAACGACTTTGCGGTTTTTGTCTCCGTTACGTTCTTCCATACGCTTTTTCAGCATGCCGCTTTCGCTGATCACTTCCCGCACCCACAGCGGCGCGACCCACGGGTATTTTTCCGCGGCATCAATCATGCATTGCGCCATGTGCGTAATCGCCATCAGCGGATCGTCTGCGTGGGTTTCAAAAATATCGGTAAATCCGGCGCGCACCGGCTGAAAACGTTCGTCGATCATGACGTCCAGCAGCTGCTCGCGGGTATTAAAATAGTAATGCAGCATTGCGGTGGTTACGCCCGCTTCTTTGGCAATCTGGCTCAGCGGCGTTTCGGCGATACCGTATTGGGCAAACAGTTTCAGAGCGGCATCCAGCAGCAATTCCCGCTTATCCGCGCCTTTTTTTACGCTGCGCGGGCGGCCCGGACGGCGTGCTGACGTTTGATCCTTTTGTGCGGATCCTGTCGTTTCTGAGATTTTTCTGTCTGTCATAAGCGGTTTGATCCATTGACCGGATGGGGTAGATGCTTCAATATTAATTATACAGTTAATTAATTACAAGTCAGGAAGCTATTCATGACAACTATACATTCAGCGCAGAGTGATGTCGCAGAACAGAAGCCGTCGATAAAGCTGCTGTTCTCCGCACTGATGCTGGTCATGCTGCTGGCCGCGCTCGACCAGACGATTGTTTCCACCGCGCTGCCGACGATTGTGAGCGAGCTGGGCGGGCTGGATCAGCTTTCGTGGGTGGTGACGTCTTACCTGCTGGCGTCAACCATTGTCGTACCGCTTTACGGTAAATTCGGCGATCTGCTTGGCCGCAAAATCGTCCTGCAAACCGCCATCGTGGTGTTCCTGCTCGGCTCGGTATTGTGCGGGCTGGCGCAGAACATGACGCAGCTGATCCTGATGCGTGCCTTGCAGGGGCTGGGCGGCGGCGGGCTGATGGTGGTCAGTATGGCCGCCGTGGGCGACGTGATCCCGCCGTCTGAGCGCGGGAAATATCAGGGATTGTTCGGCGGCGTGTTCGGCCTCGCGACGGTTATCGGGCCGCTGATCGGCGGTTTCCTGGTGGAGCATATTTCGTGGCGCTGGATTTTTTACATCAACCTGCCGCTGGGTATTTTCGCGCTGCTGGTCATCGGCGTGGCGCTGAAATCGCAGACCGCACGTATCCGCCATGAAATCGACTTCCTCGGCGCGGGTTATCTTGCGGCGGCGCTGACCTGCATCATTTTGTTCACCAGCGAAGGTGGCACGGTCTATCAGTGGTCGGATCCGCAGCTGTGGTGCATTCTGGCGTTCGGACTGGTTACGCTCGGCGGATTCATCTATGAAGAAACGCTGGCCGCAGAACCGATTATTCCGCTCGGGTTATTCCGCGACCGCACGTTCCTGCTGAGCTGCGCCATCAGCTTTATTATCGGGATGTCGCTGATGGGGTCGATGACATTCCTGCCGCTGTATTTGCAGGTGGTAAAAGGCTCGACGCCGTCACAAGCCGGGATGCAGCTGCTGCCGCTGATGGGCGCTTTACTGGTCAGCTCGATTATCAGCGGACGGATTATCAGCCGCATCGGGCGTTACCGTATTTTCCCGATCCTTGGGACGTTACTGAGCTTCGCGGGCATGGTGTTACTGGGCTTTCTGAAAGTCGGCACGCCGCTTCATATGCTGTATCTCTACATCGGTGTGCTCGGTTTCGGGTTAGGCATGGTGATGCAGGTACTGGTGCTGGCGGTACAAAACTCGGTTTCGATGAAGCAAATGGGCGTTGCGACGTCCGGCGTTACGCTGTTTCGTTCAATCGGCGGTTCGATTGGCGTGGCGATGTTCGGCGCGATTTTCACGCATGTTCTGCGTAATCAGCTTGAAGCGCTGATCCCCGAAGGAACGCAGCTCCCGCGCTCACTGGGTGCGCAGGCCGTTCAGCAATTGCCCGCTGCAATCCGCGATGATTATTTGCAGGCATTCGGCACGGCGCTGCACTCGGTGTACCAGATTGCCGCAGGCGTGATGGTGCTGGCGTTTATTCTTTCGCTGCTGCAAAAAGAGGGCGTGCTGAAGAAAGAGCAAACCCGCCTTTAAGTTTTCTCTGGCGGTGGTGAGTTTTTTCTCACACACCGCCTGAATTTCAATTCAAAATCCCCGTGCGCTCTCCTTTCTGTTATTTATACCTTTTGATGATTTTTCGATCTGTTATTATTTTGACAGGGAGATTGTATTGTTTTGATGAATGCTTATCAAATATCCCCATCTGATAATATATAAATCACTGAGCGTTATTTTCATACCAATAAGGATATTGAGATGTTCTCATCATTAAGCCGAAGTGTCGGATATTTTGGCGTCAACTTATTCCATGACGTTATCGAAGTGCAATATCGTTTAAAACATTCCGGTTTCCCTGACCTAGTGGTTGATGGCAATTGTGGTCAGAAAACTGTCGCGGCAATAAGAGAATTTCAGCGTCGTTTTATGTCTTTGCCTGATGGCCTGGTTGAAGTTAATGGCGCAACGATTCGCCGGTTGCAGTCCACGGCAATTTCACAAGGAAATTCTCGTCCGGATGCCCCTGCGCCGCAAGCGAGTAACTCGCCGGTGTCCGGTGGTGTGAGACGGAATGTTAATGAATTATCGGTAAGTCCTCAGGCTGAGGCACTGTTAAAAAACTATGAGAGTTTGAGGCTGAAGCCTTATTTTGATGATACAGGACAAGAGATATCTGAGTATATAAAAGGTGCGACCATTGGATATGGGCATTTGATTAATGGGAAAGGTGATTTCGAGAATTATAAAAATGGTATAAATGAGATGAAATCAAATGAGCTATACAGAAGAGATATTTATGATATTGAAATCAAAACAAAAAAACTCATCAAAAATCCGCTTACACAAAATGAATATGATGCGGTTATGATTTTTGTATTCAATATAGGTTACGGATCCGTTGAAAAAGATAAGGGGTTTATTACTTCCGAGGTTTTAAAAATAATAAATGGCGAATCTCAAGTAGATATAGATGAGGCATGGTTACGCTGGAAATATGCAAATGGACATATCACAAAAGGAGTGATCAATAGAAGGAAATCAGAGCTCAATGTTTTCCATAATGGAGTCTATGCACGATGAGATTATTAATGGTTTATTTTTTGATTACCTTTTTCTCGGCAAATTGCCATGCGGAAGAACATAAACTGCACTCTGATATCCATATTTTTCAGGGGGAAAAATTCGAGATAGAACTTAAGGTTAACTGTCCGAAATCTGAACTAACGTGTAACGATGTGGGTTATAACGCAATCAACAAAAAAACAGGCAAAAAACTTCAGCTCAAAGGTCAACTCCTGTCCAATCCGACGGGTGATCGCCAGTGGTATGAGTTTAAAAATGGGAAGTACTTATACGAATTAACGGCTGATTATACCCCCTCGGCAACACCTCAGGAACGGTGGGTTTTGAATGTGATCCATGATGGAAAATACATCGCAAGTGACGAAGGTAATATGTACTAGTTGATATTGAAAAGGAATTAATAAGTTATGGAGAAATCAATGTTAATAGTATTTATATGCATGTGCAGCATGAATTCTTTTGCGAAAGGATACGTCCTTCACTCAGGACGCCCCGGTTTTGAAGGGCAACGCTTTGATATCGATTTAAAATACAATTGCCCTGAAGGTGAAATGACCTGCGAGGATGTGGATTACGACGGAATTAATAAGAAAACAGGTGCGAGATTGCATCTCAAAGGCCGTGTAATGTTCAATTCTCATAGCTATGATTTTCAGGGATATATATTTGACAACGGCGAGTATAGTTATGTCCTGACTCCTGATAATTCTAAAGATTCAGATTCAGGAAAAGTTTGGAATTTGAACGTATTTTACAAAGAAAAGGTCATAGCAACCGACCAGGGCATTATGCATTAACGTTTCACGCTCTCTGTCTGATAGTGCCATTTGAGATCAACCCAAATGGCACTGACGGAACCGTTAAGAAACTCTGTCAATCCATAAGCTATAACCAGAAGTTCCCGCGATATGATGCGTGACATCTATGGTTTCGTAGCGTAATGAAAGTGTCTCATAAGGCTGTGAATCTCCTCCCGGAAGCGTGCTGGGATTGGTCGAGGAAATACTTTCAATGGTGGCATCAGTCAGTTTGATGGTTAAATACTTCTCCTGCACGCCGTATTGCGAAGTTCTGTAGTAATCCAAAATACACTGAATACGTTCGTTATTAGAAATAGCGACCAGCAGTAATGGCGTCGATTTATCCAGTGGTTTAGTGACGTGCATCGGGTGATGATTCACATTTTGCTCACGGGTAATATCATGCTGAGATGAATAGATAAGTATCTGATCGGCATGCCCTGCCTGGAATCTGTTACCGATTGAATTGTAGCTTGAACAACCGGCTGATATCAGACCCTGAGTCGTTCCATTTATGGTTAAATATGTACAGTTTGACATTCTTAAAAGTCCTTTTATAAGCGATTTATGGATATATTTCAGCGTGAGATTTTCATTCGTTTATTTTCTGCGAATTATTCTAACACGGTATATTTTTTAATTATGAGTCTCTGACCGGATTATTTATTGTTTTAAATAACTCTTCGTATTTATTAAGTTGTTTATTTAACGCCAATCAATAAGCCAAATGAATATTATTTCTGGGTAAAGCGCTAAAAACCTTCTACGCTTAAAGGTTCTGTAACGTCATGCAAACCAGAGCATCAGGGCAGGACAGCCCTGACGATAAATCCATTAAGAGGTGTACCATGCTTTTTCGCCGGTTCGAGCGAATGATCGACATTTTTCGGGAGGCACCGGGGGCTGAGCCGCCGGGTAAAGTCTGGCGTTTTTATCTTTATTATCTGCGTCAGGTCTGGCCGAGTTTTGCGGTGCTGCTGGTCGTCGGGCTGGTGGCGTCACTGATTGAGGTGTCGCTGTTTAGCTATCTCAGCCAGATTATCGATCTCACCAAAGACACGCCGCCGGGCAGTTTTTTCTCTGACCATATGGGCGAACTGCTGTGGATGGCGGCGGTGGCGATGATCATGCGGCCGGTGTTTTTCGGGCTGAATGATTTGCTGGTTCATCAGACGCTGACGCCCGGCATGACCAGTATGATCCGCTGGCAGAATCACAAATACGTCCTCAGGCAGAGTCTCAACTTTTTCCAGAGTGATTTTGCCGGGCGTATTGCCCAGCGCATCATGCAAACCGGCAGTTCGCTGCGTGATTCCGCGGTACAAATGGTCGATGCCATCTGGCACGTGGTGATTTATGCCGCCAGCGCATTGTTCCTGTTTGCGCAAGCCGACTGGCGTCTGATGATCCCGCTGATTCTCTGGATTTTCTGTTACGCCATTTGCCTGTGGTATTTCGTTCCTCGCGTGAAGCAGCGTTCGGTTGAATCGTCCGAAGCCCGTTCGAAACTGATGGGCTGCATTGTGGATGGCTATACCAATATTTCGACGCTCAAACTGTTCGCGCATACCGATCTCGAGCAGCAGTACGCACGCGAAGCCATCACGGAACAAACCGTCAAAACCCAGCTGGCTGGCCGCCTGTTAACCGGCATGGCGTTTGCGATCACCACGCTTAACGGTCTGCTGATTGTCGCCAGCACCGGGCTGGCGCTTTGGCTGTGGACACAATCGTTGATCACCGTCGGGGCTATCGCGCTGGCGACGGGGCTGGTGATTCGTATCGTGAATATGTCCGGCTGGATTATGTGGGTGGTGAACGGCATTTTCGAGAATATCGGTACGGTGCAGGACGGCCTGCACACCATCGCACAGCCGCTGACCGTCACGGATAAACCGCAGGCACCGGCGCTGAAAGTCGATCGGGGGGCGATCCGTTTTGATCACGTGAACTTCAATTACGGAAAAGGCAGCCCGGTGATCCGGAATCTGGATCTGGCGATCCGCCCCGGCGAGAAGATCGGCCTGATCGGGCCTTCCGGCGCGGGGAAATCCACGCTGGTGAACCTGTTGCTCCGGCTTTATGACATCGATGGCGGGCGGATCCTCATTGATGAGCAGAATATTGCCGACGTCACGCAGGGCAGTTTGCGTGCGCAAATCGGTATGATCACGCAGGACACGTCGCTGTTGCACCGTTCGATTCGCGACAATCTGCTGTACGGCAGACCAGGCGCGACGGATGAAGAATTGCAGCTGGCGATACGTCAGGCGCGTGCCGATGAATTCATTCCCCAGCTTTATGATTCACTGGGGCGAACCGGGCTGGATGCGCACGTCGGCGAGCGCGGCGTGAAACTTTCCGGCGGGCAGCGTCAGCGTATTGCGATTGCGCGCGTGTTACTGAAAAACGCACCCATCCTGATTATGGACGAAGCCACGTCGGCGCTCGATTCGGAAGTGGAAGCGGCGATTCAGGAAAGCCTGGAAACGCTGATGGGTGGGAAAACGGTGATTGCGATTGCACACCGGTTATCGACCATTGCCAAAATGGACCGTCTGGTGGTGCTGGAAAAAGGGCAGATTGTCGAGACGGGAAGTCACGCCGAGCTGCTGGCGCACGGCGGTCTGTATGCCCGTTTGTGGCAGCATCAGACCGGCGGATTTGTCGGGATGGATTAATCTTCGTTTGAAGACGGAGCGTGCCGGTAGGGCAGCACTTCACGGGCTTCATCGGCCCAGCGCTGCACGCCGGCGCGTTCTTCCACCAGAAAATCTTCGACGGCGTCGCGCAAACCCGGATGCCGTAAATAGTGCCACGAGTCGGTGATCACCGGCTCAAACCCGCGCAGCAGTTTGTGTTCGCCCTGCGCGCCCGCATCGAACCGTGCCAGCCCGTGCGCAATCGCATATTCCATCCCCTGATAGAAACAGGTTTCGAAGTGCAGCCGGTCGAACTCCGCCAGACAGCCCCAGTAGCGGCCATAAAACGTATCGCCACTGATTAAACTGAACGCCATCGCCACGTCGCGGCCATTTTGCTGCGCCATTACCACGCGGATCGCCTCCGGCATTCTTTCTGCCAGCAGGCTGAAAAAGTCGCGGGTCAGATAGGGTGACTGGCCGCGGATCCGGTAGGTATTGCTGTAGCAGGCGTAGACGAAATCCCACTGCGTTTCGGTCAGCTCTGCGCCTTCCCGCCACACAAATTCGATGCCCTGCGCCGCGACCTGTTCGCGTTCCTTGCGGAATTGTTTACGTTTGCGCGAGGTGAGAGCGTCAAGATAATCCTGAAAATCGCGGTAATCGCGGTTTTGCCAGTGATACTGACAACCCAGCCGGTGCTGCCAGCCGGGTTCATCGCCGAGCAGCCGGTTGGCGCGGGTGTCCGTGAAATTGATGTGTGCACCGGTCAGTCCGTTTTCAACGAGATATTCCGGCAATGCCTGTATCAGGTTTACCGCCGCCGCTTCATCGCCCAGCAGCCGTGCGCCGGTCACCGGGCTGAACGGCACAGCGCCCAGCCATTTCGGGTAATACGCAATGCCCGAGCGCTGGCAGGCATCCGCCCAGCCCTGATCAAACACATATTCACCGTAAGAATGGCGTTTCCGATAGCCGGGAATGGCTGCCAGAATTTTGCCGTTTTCCTGCCACAGAAGATGTTCCGCACGCCAGCCGGAATTTGGCCCCAGGCTGCCGCTGTCTTCGAGCGTGGATAAAAACGCATGGCTGAGGAACGGTTGTTGCGCGGGCACCAGCGCATCCCACTGCGCGGCGGGCAAATCGGCCAGACGGTTTAACGGCATAACGGGCATCAGTTTTCTCACTCTGGTGGAAAAGGCGGTGGCGCGTTCAGATTATAATGAGTGTCGAGTTAACGGGCGCTGATTTATACCCGGCATACTTCAAGCTGCTTTTGCGTTGGCTACACCCGTTCACCCCAGTCACTTACCGGAGTAAGCTCCCGGGGATTTACGGCTTTGCCGCCTTTAAGCAACTCGAATTATTTTGGGTAGAGTGCTCTGGAAAGGATTATTTCAAATAACGAACGGGGTGATGCTTTGATTTAACATCCGGAATATTACCCACAATATTCCGGATGATAATTAATTTTCCGGCATGCGAAAAATTAATTAACTGGCTCTGACTTCCGGATTATCTGACAGCGAAATAAAGCTGGCGCTCTTCGCATCAAATGCTTCGATACAGCCTGATTCAATATCATAAACCCAGCCGTGCAGGGTCACTTCGCCTTTCGCTAATGCCACCGCCACGCAAGGATGCGTGCGCAGGTTGCTCAGCTGTGCGACCACATTCTGATGCACCATGCCGTTGACGCGCGCTTCCGGCGTGGCGTGTTCAGTGGCTTCGTTGATGGCTTTCGCCGCATCGGAATAACGCAGCCAGTGAGCTACCGCTGGCATGTGATCCAGGCAGGTGCAGTTGGCGATCGCGCCCATCGCGCCGCAGTTGGAATGCCCGCAGATCACGATATCTTTTACGCCCAGCGCCTTCACAGCGTACTCGACGGTGGCAGAGACGCCGCCCGGTTCCGGCCCGAATGGCGGCACAATGTTACCGGCATTGCGGATAACAAACAGTTCACCCGGTTCACGCTGCGTGACTAATTCCGGCACTAACCGGCTGTCAGAGCAGGATATAAACAGGGTCTTAGGATTTTGGTTTAATGCGAGTTCTTTGAATAACTTAGAGCGTTGCGGAAACGCTTCTTTCTGGAATCTGAGGAAGCCTTCAATTACGTCTTTCATAGGGGGGATTTCCTGTATTTCAATCGCAATGATACTGCCATGAAAAAAAATGCAGATCAATCAGACGGAAAATCACTACTCTTTATAAGGTAAATTAGTTTGCCTAAAATATTATAAATTTCAGCGCGGAAGAATTTCATCCGGCATTTTTTATTATCTTCTCTTTATCTCTGCGTGTTCCGCCCCCATTATTTCTTTGTCCCCTAAATCAAGGAGTCTGTATGACAATCGAATACGCTATCTTCGGTGGCGGCTGTTTCTGGTGTACGGAAGCGGTGTTCAAAGACGTCATCGGCGTGGAGTCGGTGGAAAGTGTTTACACGGGCGGCACGCGCCCGAACCCGACGTATGAGCAGGTCTGCACGGGCGTAACCGGTCACGCAGAAGCCATTCGCGTCGGTTTTGACCCGGCGAAACTCAGTTACGGCGATTTGCTGGATATTCACTTCGTCACGCATGATCCGACCCAGCTGAACCGTCAGGGAAATGACGTCGGCACGCAATATCGCTCGGTGATATTCCCCGCCGGTGAGCAGCAAAAAACCGAAGCGGAAGCCGCCATTTTGCGCGCGCAGCAGGATCATAACGATCCGGTTGTCACCAGCATCGAACCGCTGGGCGAAGTGTTTGTGGCGGAAGGTTATCACCAGAATTACTGGGAAGGCGCGGGGCAGCAGAACCGCTATTGCATGGCTGTGATCCCGCCGAAACTGCAAAAGCTGCGTAAAGGTTTTGCGCAGCGGACGAAATCGCTGAATCCGTAAACGGCAGAAGCCAGAACTTTTGTTCTGGCTTTTTTTGGCTCAAAATCCGTAACGGATGGCGTCCTTACTTTTTTGCATCAGCGCATCGATTTTCTCCGAATACACCTCCAGCCCCTTGCCGTCACCGGCCTGTGAACACTCGCGACGCCGCGTGTTGTAGGCTTTCATCAGTTGCGCCTGCGCGAAACCGGGCTTTCCGTAGCACGCCATACTTTGCTCCCAGCAGGCAATGGCGGCCTCCAGATTCTGCTGCTCCTGATACTCTTTCCCCAGTTCGTTGAGCGCTTTGGCCGATTCCTGCGGTGGCAGCTGTTGCGATAAAATTTGCTCAATACGCGTATCCATTATTTTTTCCATCTGGAATGCCCTCCGGCTCAGTTAATGGAAGAAGTTAAGAATATGGCCGAACACCAGCCCGACGCTGATGACGTCCGAGTCGCTGAAGGTCACGTTCGAGAAGCCGAATTTACCCAGCAGCGGCAACAACAGCGCTGGCAGCAACGTGATAAACAGGCCGTGGAAGATGCCGCCGATAATCGCGCCGCGACGCCCGCCGACGGCGTTACCGAAGATGCCCGCCGTACCGCCCGCGAAGAAGTTGGTCAGCATGCCCGGTAAAATCATCGCCAGCCCGAGACTCGGGAACAGGAACATGCCGATAACAGAACCGATGGTGGTAGAGATAAAGCCGATGATGACGGCGTTCGGCGCGTAGGGGAAAAGCACCGGGCAATCGAGCGCCGGAATGGCGTTGGGCACGATGCGCAGGGCGATCCCGCGGAAAGCCGGGACGATTTCCGCCAGCAGCAGACGTACACCGGAGAGCAGCACGTAAACGCCGACCACAAACTGAATGGATTGCAGGAACGAGTAGACCAGATAGTTAACGCTGTTGGCGAAAGGCGCGACGACTTCCGGGCCGGCGGCAATGGCGGGGATCAGGTAAATCGGGATCATCACCACCATCATCGACAGATAGGTGTCTTGCAGGAAGGAGAGTGCCTGCGGCAATTCGAGATCTTCGGTACTTTTGTTGACGTTACCGGTGATTTTCGCCACGCCAGCCTGCACGATGTAACCGATAGTGCAGAAATGGCCGAGCGCAAAGTCATCGGAGCCGGTAATTTTGCGCACAATCGGTTGTGCCAGCACCGGCATACCGACCGCCATCACACCCGCAATAACGCCGCCGGTAATGATCAGCTCTGCACCGCGCAGGCCGCCCATATAGCCGATGACGGAACAGACGGTCGCCATCCACAATGACGCCTGACCGGTGAGGAAGATATATTTAAAGCGGGTCAGGCGGGCTATCAGGATATTGACGATAAACGCCAGCACCATAATTAAGGCCGTTTCCCGCCCGAGCGTTTGTTGTGCGATACCGGCGATTGAACCGACGTCGGTGACCACGCCGCGCATATGGAAACCTTTCTGGAATATTTCACCCAGGAAAGTCAGCGCATTGACAATAATACTGGCGCCGGAAAGTAAAACCAGAAATCCGAGCAGCGTTTTTAAAGTGCCGGTAATAATTTGCCCCGGACTTTTCTTTAATGCAATCAGGCCAATCATGGCGATAAGAGAAATTAATATTGATGCCTGGCCTAATACATCATTGACAATAAAGTGAAGGAAAGACATTAGAGTCCCCTGTAGAGTTCACGGTAATTGTTCTGTCGGTTTAGTCGTTCTGTGAGTCAAAATGTTATTATTATCAGATTGCCAGATGACCCATTTCCTGTAGAACCGGCGTCAGCTTGGTTTTTATTTCATTTTTATCCACCAGGCGTTTCAGGTAAATAATATTGGCGCTGATGGTGTAATGCTGGAACTGCGATCTGAAGTTTTCGCCGGTCATAATAATGTCGGCTCTGGATGAGGTGGCGCTGGAAATATCGCAGTGCGATAAATCCGCCTCCACGCCTAAATCTTTCAGCGCGGCTTCGATACTCATTTCACAGGCAAAACTGCTGCCCAGACCCGCACCGCATACCGCAAGAATAGATAACTTTTTCATCACGTTTCCTTAGGTTCTTTGTAGGCGTTCATTAAGGGGTATATTCATCTCTCTACACTTCACGTCTAAAACTGCCGGATAATATCTAACGCTTCCTGCTTGTTTTTACTCTGTTTTAATTTTTTAGCCGCTTCATCATCGCAGAACAGATGAGAAAGGCTGGCGATCATTTCAATGTGCGAATGGCTGTCAACGGCGGCCAGCGCGAAGATGACATAGACCGGATCGTTATCTTCGCTGCCGAATTCAACACCTTCTGAAACAATCACCAGAGACAGTGCGGTTCTGACAGCACCTTCTTCTGGCCGGGCATGTGGCATGGCAATTCCTTCACCCAAAACATAATAAGGGCCGATTTCCCGGTGCATGTCATATATCGCCTGAAGATAGCGACTTTCGGCGGCGCCGGAATCAATTAAAGGTTGCACAGCTAATGCGACGGCGCTTTGCCAGTCTTTTATTCTGGTGATAATGGTGGTGTTATTTTCATTAATCCAGTCGCTTAACATAATACCTCTTCACATTAATAGGGTCTTTTCTCAGTATGATATTTAATTAAAATAAAAACTGTGATCTATCCAATCCTATTTGCCATTAATGAAAGATAATAATTTCAAACGACATGAAGGAATTTATGATAGTAGGGCATTAGCCTGGTCCTGATATCAGAATGCACTGACTTTTCAGTAAATGAATTTTTCCTTTTGTGGATGTTTATTGTGTCTGGGTATGAAATGAATTTAATATCCATTCATGGATATCAACAATATTTACAGGCTTATTTTGTGCAATAACATTCTGGTCAACAGAATAAACTGGCCCTAACGCCATTGGTCGTGCATTTCCGGCGAGAATTTTTAATTCGGGAATATATTCTGCCCCGACGTGTCCGGGTAAACGTTCCCCGAGTCGTGAAGCAAAACGTTCCGCTGCGAGTTCTGCATCAATCTGACACCAGATTTCCAGAACCTGCGTGACGCCCGCCCGTTGCAGATAATCCTGCAACACGTCTTTTGGCTGGAAACCAAACCACGCATCGGTAATAAAGGTGCTGCCCTGCGGTGCGCCGCCGATGATATCCCAGATAACCTGATAACTTGCCAGCCCGAGCACGCGGTTAAAAGGGCGATCGACATTTTGCAGCCGCTGAAGAAACGGGTTTTTGATGCCATCAAGCGACAGTTGCAGCCAGCCGCTGTATTCAGAAAGCTCAACGGCGAGCCGGCTTTTACCTGACGCCGGGATCCCGTTCACCAGGATGACGCGTTTGCCGGTAAAGCCATTTCGTGAGGCGCTTCTGTTTTCAGACATGTTCCACCTGTTCAGTTTGGTTGCGGGCCGGAGCATGGAAATATTGCTGAATGACGGCCTGAAGTTCGTTCAGACGCGGAACCGCCAGCGATTCGAGCCGGGATTTTGTCGCGCTGCGATCCAGCGAGATACAGTCTTTCCACAGGGAACGCCCGGCAATCACACCAGATGCGCCTTCGCTCATGGCATCTGCCACTTGTTTGAGGAAAGTGGCGTGGTCAACGCCCGCGGAAAGCACCGCCCAGGGCACGTCTCCGGCCAGTTTAGTGATGTCTGCGCAGGCCTGTTTTGAACCCGGATAAGGCAGTTTCAGCACCTTCGCGCCGCATTCCAGGCAAATCTTTGTGCCGCCATAAATCAGGGACGGGACTTTTTCTTTATATTCTTCCTCGGTTTCGTTGTCGAGTTTATAGGTGAGGAACTCCACCACCAGCAGCAGATCTTCGCGGGCGAAATCGTCGATGCACTGACGCAGTATTTCAATGTTATGGCGGTTGGCGGCTTCCTGATCCGAACGCAGATACACCATAATTTTGCCGCCGGTCGCGCCCAGTTCACGCACGCGGCGCGCATCCACGTTCGCCACTAACCGCGACAGACGGTAGCCTTCCGGCGAATTATCCCAGCCTGATGCATCAAGGCCGATCAGCAGCGCGGTATCGCGGGCAATAATGCCGTTGTCCACCAGCTGCGGGACCGCGCAAACCGGATCTACCAGCACACAGGAGGCTTTGCTGGCGAGATATTGAGTGATGTCGGCTTTGATGAGGCCCAGTTCGTGCTCGGAAATCGCGGATTGTTGCTGAGGGTCGCTGGCGAGCAGGCTGCGCATGGCACCGCGCTGGTCACAGGCGATCACCAGCATTGCGCCATTTTTACCGCAAATCTGCTGATAGCTGCGTAATTCTGAAGTAGACATTTTTGACATGGAACTCTCCTTTGCGTGAAATTTATTACAGATGAAAAAATCTCGATTACACTGGACGTTCTGTCTTTGCCCCCTGGCTGAAAGGGGCGGAAAAATCGCGTAACACGCCGGTTTATAAGGGTTGAAGCCCGATCCGGCACATTGCATTTTTACAGGTGTTGCGCAATAATCCCTCAATCGACGATTTGAGTGTAATTCATTACTGAAAGGAATTTCAAGCTGAAAGAGCCAATTTTGCAAGATATTGCAGCAACGCGTGCCATGATGCATCTGGTGGCGAAGCTGCATTACGAGTCTGATATGTCTCAGGTGGAGATTGCGCGCAAGCTGGATGTTTCAACGGCGACAATCTCGCGGCTGCTGAATAAAGCCCGTGCGGCGGGCATTGTGCGTATCGAAGTGGTGGGATTATCTTCGCCGGAAGACATGACGTCTGACCTGATTAACCGCCTCGGGCTGAAGCACGCGTATGTGGTTGATGCGCCGCCGGGCAATGTGCTGGGTGCGCTATCGACGCCGCTGGCCGCTTTATTGCAGGAAGCCGGTTTAGGTGCCGGTTCGGTGCTGGGCATTGGCTGGGGAAGGGCGGTGCGCGAGGTGACACTGGCCGGAATGCCGCGTTTGCCGGGTATTATGACCGTGGCGCTCAATGGCGGAATGCAGCAGTCTGCGCCGCATTTTCAGATCACCGAGTTCGTGCGCCGCGCGGCTGAACAGATGGAAGGCACGCCGTATTTTCTGCATGCGCCTTACATTTCTTCGGCAGAATTGCGTGATGCGTTTCTCGCCGACGGCAGCGTGCAGGAAATTATTTCCCTGTGGGACAAGCTGGACGCGGCGATTGTCGGCGTCGGCCTGACGCATACGCCGAAACCGAGTGAATCAACCACGGCGACGCCGGGCGAACAGGCGCTCAGCGACGCGGCGGGCGACGTGCTGCGCCACTACTTCACGGAATCCGGCGAGTTATTGCACTGGGAAGGCGAGGAGCGAATGATTGCGGCGTCGGTGGAACAGCTGCGCAAAACGCCGCTGACCATTGGCGTGGCCGCGACGCCGGAAAAAGCCGCCGGGATTATCGGCGCGGTGCGTTCGGGCATGATCAATTCGCTGGTCACCGATGTGAATACCGCGCAGGCGATTCTGGATAAACTGCCGGTGGCGTGAAACGCTGTTTTCTTCACCAGAATATGCGCCAAAGAAAAAGGCATTCCCTTTGCGGGGAATGCCTTTTTAGCGTTCAACGGCGGCGGTTACAGGCTTTTCAGGAACGCCAGCAAATCGTCATTCAGCTGATCCTGATGCGTGACCGCGAAACCGTGCGGTGCACCTTCGTACACTTTCAGCTGTGAGTTTTCGATCATCTCAGCGGCCAGTTTGCCGGTGGCTTCGAACGGTACAATCTGGTCGTTGCTGCCGTGGATAACCAGCGTCGGCACGGTAATTTTTGCCATATCCGGTCGGAAATCGGTTTCGGAGAAAGCGGTCACGCAATCCACGGTACCTTTCAGCGAGGCCAGCAGCGCGATATTCAGCGTCTGCGTCATCACGCCGTCGGAAACGGTCATGCCCTGATTGGTGCCGTAGAACGGCGTCGCGAAATCACTGATAAATTGCGCTCGGTCTTTCAGTAAACCGGCTTTGATGCCGTCAAAGGCCGCTTTATCAATGCCCTGCGGATGATCGTCCGTCTTAATAAACAGCGGAGTCACCGCGCCGAGCAGCACTAAACTTGAAACGCGCGCTGTGCCGTAGCGGCTGATATAGCGGGTTACGTCGCCGCCGCCCATGGAAAAACCGACCAGCGTCACGTCGTGCAAATCGAGGTGTTCAATCAGATCGTTGATATCTGAAGCAAATGTATCGTAGTTGTACCCTTCCCACGGCTGGTCTGAGCGGCCAAAACCGCGGCGGTCAAAAGCGATGGCGCGATAACCGCGTTCGGCCAGGAAATTCATCTGACTGTCCCACATATCCGCATCCAGCGGCCAGCCATGGCTGAATAAAACCGGCTTACCTTTTCCCCAGTCTTTGAAATAAATTTGAGTGCCGTCTTGCGTGGTGAATGTGCTCATTTGTCTTTCCTCAGCGAGTGATTTTGCAGGGCTTTAAGTGAATGTGTGTTGTGCTGCAATAAACAGTAGACGCTTCTTAGGAATAGTCATAATGCGTTATTTTTAATAACTCGTTAAAAGATTTTGTTGTTACTAACTCACTGACTGTATGGAATATTTTTGACTGTTTATATAGGCGAAAGCCTGTCAAAAAAATCTGAACAACTTCGCAAATTCTTTCCGCTATCTGCGTTTTAACCTCTGCCGTATTGTGATTTCCAGCAGCACAACAACACAACGTTAAATACAAACACACAACCCAACAATGCACTCTGAGAGGAAATGAAAATGTCTAAATTCGATCTGCTGGACCCACAGAACTCCACCCTGATTTTCATCGACCATCAGCCACAAATGTCTTTCGGCGTCGCAAATATCGATCGCCAGCAGCTTAAAAATAACACCGTCGCTCTCGCTAAAGCAGGCAAAGTTTTTAACGTGCCGGTGATTTACACCTCCGTCGAAACCGAAAGCTTCAGCGGCTATATCTGGCCGGAACTGCTGGCGGTTCACCCGGATGTGAAGCCGATTGAACGTACCTCCATGAACTCCTGGGAAGACGCGGCGTTTGTGAAAGCCGTTGAAGCGACAGGCCGTAAGAAACTGATTATTTCCGCACTGTGGACCGAAGTGTGTCTGACTTTCCCGGCCCTGATGGCGCTGAAAGAAGGCTATGAAGTGTATGTGGTGACCGACACTTCCGGCGGCACCAGCGTGGATGCGCATGAACGTTCCATCGACCGCATGGTACAGGCCGGTGCCATTCCGGTGACCTGGCAGCAGGTTCTGCTCGAGTACCAGCGCGACTGGTCACGCAAAGAAACCTACGACGCCGTCATGGATCTGGTTCGCGAACACAGCGGCGCCTACGGCATGGGCGTGGATTACGCCTATACCATGGTGCATAAAGCGCCGCAGCGTAAAGCCTGATAATTAAGGTATTTAACTTTTATTAATGCCGGAACTACGCCTGAGCGGGTTCCGGCAGGAGAGAATGATGCGTAATGCACCTGTTTCCGGCCTGTCGGTTCCCGTTGTTCGTTTTGCGTTCATCCGCTGGTTTGCCCTGCTGGCCCTGTGTGCCGCGTATTTGCAGGGCGGTCTGGTTAAGTTATTTGATTTCGGCGGTGCGGTTGCCGAGATGCAGCACTTTGGTTTATCTCCGGCGGCGCCGATGGCCGCTGCCGTGATTATTCTGGAACTGGGCGCATCGGCGCTGATCCTTTCCGGACGTTTTCGCTGGGCGGGCGCGCTGGCCCTGGCGCTGTTTACCGTCGTCGCCAACTTTATGGCAAACGCCTTCTGGCAGGCATCCGGGCACGACCGGGCGATGCTGATGAATGGTTTCTTTGAACACATCGGTCTGGCCGGCGCATTTATTTATGTTGCGTGGGATGACCTGAAGGGGCGCGCATGAGCCAGAATAACGCAGCATCAGCGTGTTTCGCATGCCGACGCCGATTTGCAAAGCGAGGTAACGCGTTTTCACCGCGGTGAAAATAAGCCGGTGGTTCAGCATTATTTGTCCGTGAGATAAAAAGCAGGGAAGAAAAAAGGCCGCGCAATGCGGCCTTTCGGCTTAAACGGGCAACGATTATTCCCGGCTGTAAACGGAACAGATGCCGTCGAAATTCTGTAAATGTTCGCGCCACCACATGGCGGCGTTACCGGTGGCTTTTTCGTTCCATGCCATAAAGGCCTGATCGCGGCGGGTTTCAGTATCCAGACGGCGTTCAACCAGCGCACCGCTTTCCAGATGCGGCGCGGCCAGATAACGCGGCAGATAACCGCAGCCCAGACCGGCGACCTGTGCATGAACTTTGGCGTTGAAGTCGTGAACGCTCAGCATTTTCTGCTCATCCAGCACGCGTAAATCCGTGCCTGCGCCATGACGCGACGTATCGTGAACCACCACCGCGCGGTACTGACGGATTTGTTCACGCAATAACGGCTCCGGCAGCGAGGCCAGCGGGTGATGCGGCGCGACGGCAAACACATATTCCAGCCAGCCGATAGGGCGGTATTCTATGCCGCTGCGCGTGACCGGTTCCTGCACCGCGCCGAAAACAATGTCGGCTTCGCCGTAGCTCAGCGCTTCCCAGCAGCCAGCGAGTACGTCGTGGCGAAACAGAAGTTGCGTGTGCTGATGTTGTTCGTAAAAGCGGTCGATAAGTGGCGTGAGCAGGGCGAAGGGGACTGAAGCATCGACGCTGATCGTCAGTTTGCTTTCCCAGCCGCTCTCGACATATTGCGCCTGTTGTTCCAGCTCACTGACCGCACGTAGTAAAACGCGGCCCTTTTCCAGCATCAGACGGCCGGTTGGCGTGAATGTCGCGCGGTGCCCGGAGCGATCCAGCAGTTTGATACTCAGGTCACTTTCCATTTTCTGCACGGTATAACTGAGTGCAGACGCGGTTTTAAACAGTCTGGCCGCTGCCGCAGCAAAAGTGCCGTGACGATCCAGCGCATCCAGGATCAGCAGCGCTTCAAGGCTTAGTCGCATTATTTCCCCCACCCCCAAAATTGTTTAACAACTTCCCAAAAAATTTCCGTTATCAATAACTGTTCGCATTTCGTATTGTTCATCAATATAACGCAACAATCAGTTAACCAGAACAGCGGTTAACCAGAAGGAACATCCTGTGACTTACCCACATCAGCCCGAACACATTACCCTGGTGATTACGCACGGCGTGCAGCGCGATAAGCTGTCGGAATACGAAGGCTGGTTGGAAAAGCTGAAGGCGGATTCGGCCCGGTTTGCCGGTTACGAAAGTGTTAACGTTTTACGCCCGGTACACGGCGAAACGATTTACACCGTGCTGGTGCGTTTCGATAACATCGATAATCTGTATGGCTGGATCCAGTCAGACCAGCGCGAAACCCGCGAGGCTGCGTTAGTCAACTTATTGAATGGTCGGGAATATATTGAAATGCGCACGCAGGCGTAGTTTTCGCCGGTCAGAATTTACACTTTATTTTAGCCGCATGAGTTGAAGGCTGTACGGATAGCCAGTATTATCGGTCGCTGTTTTTTTAAACGATATCTTCTCCGATAACAACAGGTCAGCGATTTTGTGGAATCCGGAAAAAGAGCTTTTTACTGAGCTTTATAAGTACCCTGAACATCTTCGTCATACGCTCGAAAACTTACCGTCCCGCTCCGGGGTTTATATTTTCTATGGCGACGATAAAACCTTTCCGCTGTATATCGGCAAAAGTGTGAATATCCGCAGCCGCGTGATGTCGCATTTCCGCAACGCCGACGAAGCCAAACTTCTGCACATGACGCGGGATATCGAATACATCGAAACCATCGGTGAAGTCGGTGCCTTATTGCTGGAATCTGACCTGATTAAAAACCGGCGTCCGCTGTTTAATAAGCGTCTGCGCAACACCCGCAAGCTGTGTTCAATCCGCCTTCATGGCCTGACCGCCACGGTTGTTTTCAGCAATGAAGTGGATTTTTCCCACACCGATGATCTGTTTGGTCTGTTCAAAACCAAAATGTCCGCGCTGGAAAAAATCCGCGATATCGCCGATCAGGAAAAGCTGTGTTATGGCGCGCTGGGGCTGGAAAAACTGGCAAAAAACCGTGCGTGTTTCCGGTTCTCTCTGGGGAAATGTGCCGGTGTGTGCTGCGGAAAAGAATCGCCAGAAGCCCACCAGGAACGCCTGAAAAATGCGCTCAGCACCCTGAAAGTTCGCAACTGGCCGTATCCGGGACGCATCGCCATCGTGGAAGAAGCCAGCGGCGTGACGGAATATCACGTCATCAATCACTGGTTCTATCTTGGCACGGTGAAAACGCTGGAAGACGCTAAAAAGTTTGATATCGCCGTCCCGCACTTTGACCGCGACAGTTATAAAATCCTCTGCAAACCGTTGTTTGAAACAGACAGTCCGAAGGTGATTTTGCTGGACTGAGGGCAATAAAAAAGGCTCCGGAGATGAAAGTTCGAAGCCTTTAGGTTATTGCAAACACCGTCAGGTGAACAAATGCGTGGCTTCATTCAAAATATAGAATATTGAAGCGGGCTTTTATTCGCCTTTCTTGTGTTTATGCTCTTTCAAATCCGGGTGCTGCGGCTTATTTTCCGGTGTGACTCTTCGTCTTTTATCTTCTTCGCCTGTTGTATCAGCGATTGGTTTTGGGCCGGGTTTAATGCTCATAATAATCTCCAGAGAATGTTTGATCCGAACCCTAATTGGGCTCAGCTATTTGAAATTGTGCTTGTTGTTATTTTTGATGTTTTACCGGATCTAATCCGCTGAACCATGACGGATGATTTTTCAGTGCTGCATCGAGCTCTGACCATCTGGCATTTTTCGCAGAGTCATTGTCTTTCAATTTCTTGAGGATAATGTCTTTTAATTTTTCTACATTGTCATCGCTGGATGCAAACTCATTACGCGTAAGCCAGTCTTTTAATTCATATGATTGGTTCACGTTGATAAAGTCGCTATCTGATTTAGACATTTTTCAAATCCCTTTTAAGCACAACAGGATTGTTGTGTTTTTATAATATTGGGATATGGAGTGATGTTTTAATTAGTAATATTGCTAACAAATGCAAAGTTTTATCTTTTATAAACAAATTATTTTTTAACTCATTGATAATGAAGTGATATAAAAATAGCGTAATTTGAATTGTAGGGAGGGTTGATGAAATTGTGAGAGCTCAAAAAAGAAAAATACCGGATTTTTTGAACCTCCTAACTTTATTGAGATCTTTTAATCAGATAGTTAACTGACTATTAATTTCCATAAAGTGTTATGCCCGCTTTATCAAACTCACCGGATAGACGCGCGCCGATGCGTGTGACGCCGCTGCCAGGATCCGGAATGCCATCGTCGTCGTTAATACTCAGCCTAACCGGTGTGCTCTGGTGGCGGCAGAATCCCTTACTTGTTTAACTTACGCCGTTCAGAAATCCATTCCTGCACTTCAATCGGAAAGGTATCTGGCGCTTTGCGAAAGGTTTTTCGTGCCAGATCTAAAATCGTATGCCGGGAAAGTTCTTCTTCCATACGTTGCTGTGCGCTGTCCATCACTGCGCGGATCCCGCACGGCCCTTCGCACGCCCAGGCGGGGGGCTTATCTTCAAAGACAGCCAGTCGCTGACGGATCTCTTTACATTCGAAAATGCCTTTTGCTCCATCTATGGCCTGTACAACATCCAGCATTGTGATCAATGCAGAGGAGCGGGACAGCCGGAAACCACCGCCTTTTCCCTCGCTGCTCACGACCAGCCCGCTGCGTGAAAGCCGGGTGAAAATTTTTGCCAGATAATCGTAAGGAACGCCCTGCAATTCTGCTATTTCACGGACATTCATTTCCCGATCGTCACCATTGATATCGACCATGCTAACCAGGCTGTGAATGCCATATTCAACGCCAGAACTGTAAAACGCCATGATAAACTCCGCTGTGTCTTATCTTAGTCATTATACAGGAATTGCTTGTAACTGAAAAGGGCTGGTTTGGCATTCGGGTTTTTAAATAAAAAATATTAATGTTATTAATCATGATCTTAATTTTAGTTAACGTTTGCTTTTTCTCTTAACTACGAAAACTATTGTCGCAGTTAACTACGACATGTATAGTCGCAGTCATCCCAGGGATATGACCTGACAATCAAAGGTAGGACTCATGAAAAAGCAAATTCTTATTCTCGGCAGCGGCTTTGCAGGTATGTGGGCAGCAATCAGCGCGGCGCGTCTGGCGCATATGAATGATCGCGATGACATCGTCATTACCGTGTTAGCACCACAGCCTGAACTGCGTGTGCGTCCGCGGTTCTATGAAAACCATGTCGCATCGCTGGTTTCTCCACTCATGCCTCTGTTCACGGCGACGGGCGTAAACTTTATCGCCGGCAGCGTAGAACGCATTGATACCAATGAAAAAATTGTCTGGTACAAAGATGCGCAAAGCGGAACTGTTTTCGCAAGTTACGACCGCCTGGTGCTGGCAACAGGCAGCAATGCAAAACGGGCACCGGTTCCGGGTGTGGATAAACATACATTTGATATCGATCAGCTTGAGTCGGCCCAGGTATTTGAAAAACACCTGAGTTCACTGGTTAACCAGGCTCCGACGCCAGCGCGCAATACCGTCGTGGTGTGCGGCGGTGGTTTCACCGGAATCGAACTGGCAACCGAATTACCGGCGCGGCTTCGCGAATTGTTTGGCCCCGGGATCCAGACCAAGGTTGTCGTAGTCGAGCGCGGCGCTGTTATCGGTGGCCGCTACAGCGAGGCGCTGCGCGGTGTTATCGAACAGGCATCGGAAGCGCTTGATATCGAATGGCGTCTTAACGCTGAGATCACCGCCATCGACGAAAATGGCGTCACGTTGAAAGATGGAAGCCACATTGCTTCATCCACCGTGGTGTGGACTGCCGGTGTACAGGCTAATGCGTTAACTGAACAGTTTGTGGTGGAACGGGATAACCAGGGGCGTTTATACGTTGATGAAAACCTGCAAATTCGTGGCGTGCCCGGTGTCTACGCAACCGGCGATGTTGCAAATGCCGCCAGCGATGATGTCGGGAATACGGCGCTGATGACGTGTCAGCACGCTATTCAGTTGGGCAAATTTGCGGGTAATAATGTCGCGGCAAGCGTTCTGGATTTACCGCCAATTCCTTACCGTCAGGTGAACTATGTGACCTGCCTTGATCTGGGGAGCTGGGGAGCCGTTTATACCGAAGGGTGGGATCAGAAAGTGCAGTCAGTGCGCGAGGAAGCGAAAAAAATCAAAATCGCCATTACCAACGAACTGATTTATCCGCCAAAGCCTGAACGGGAAATTGCCTTTTCTGCTGCGGACCCGCTGGCTAAATTTGTCTGATTAAACAATCTTTATAATTCTCCCGGAAAGATTCTCCGGGAGAATTATTCATTTCAACATCCGTGTGCAAAAAAGGTTATCGCTAACTTTTTTATGCGATTAACGCATGGTCACAAACTCTTCCGCGCCGGTCGGGTGGATTGCGACGGTGTTGTCGAAGTCTTTTTTGGTGGCGCCCATTTTCAGTGCGACCGCAAAGCCCTGCAACATTTCGTCCATGCCGTAACCGATGCCGTGGATACCGACGATTTTCTCTTCTTTACCAACACACACCAGTTTCATGCGGCATGGCTGACGGTGCTGCGTGACCGCTGTATACATCGCGGTGAACGCGGATTTATACATTTTCACGTTTTCTGCGCCGTACTGTTCGATAGCCTGCGGTTCGGTCAGGCCGACCGTGCCGATTGGCGGATGGCTGAACACGACAGTGGCGATGTTGCTGTAATCCAGATGCTCGTCCGGTTTGTTGTTGAACAGGCGCTCGGAAAGACGACGACCTGCTGCAACAGCCACTGGCGTCAGTTCAACAGCGCCGGTGTTATCGCCCACCGCGTAAATGCCCGGAACGCTGGTGTTCTGGAATTTATCGACGACGATGTAACCTTTCTCGTTGGTTTTCACACCGGTCGCTTTCAGGTTGAAGTTGTCGGTTTCCGGTTCGCGGCCAATTGCCCAAACCAGGCTGTCGACTTCAAATTCCTGACCGTTTTCCAGTTTCAGCGTCAGGCTGCCATCTGCATTTTTCACCACTTCTTTCGGAATGGATTCTTTGTGCAGCGCAGGGCCTTCGGCTTCCATGACTTCAACCAGCGTATCAACCATCAGCGGATCAAACGTGCGAAGCGGCGCATGTTTACGCACGAACAGGTGAGTTTCCGCGCCCAGTCCGTTCATCACACCGGCGATTTCCACGGCGATGTAACCTGCGCCGACAACCGCAACGCGTTTTGGCATTTCGGTCAGATCAAAGAAACCGTCGGAATCGATGCCGTATTCTGCACCTGGAATATTGGGATGGCTCGGGCGACCGCCGGTGGCGATCAGGATGTGATCTGCGGTGATCTTTTCGCCGTTCACTTCAACGGTGTGATCGTCAACAAAGCGCGCAAAACCTTTGATCACATCAACGTTATTTTTGCCCAGCACGTTGTCGTACGAGGTGTGGATACGGTCGATGTAGGCGGTACGGTTGGCGACCAACGTTTTCCAGTTGAAACTGTTCACGGTGGTATCAAAGCCATAATCCGGGCCGTAGTTGCGGATAGCTTCTGCGATTTGCGCGGCGTGCCACATCACTTTTTTCGGGACACAACCCACGTTGACGCACGTACCGCCCAGCTCTTTAGCTTCGATCAGCGCACATTTTTTCCCATACATAGCTGCACGGTTGATTGATGCGATACCACCGCTGCCGCCGCCAATTGCCAGATAGTCATAATGTTTGGTCATCGGATTTTCCATGAGTTGTCGAAAATGAAGTACGCCTTACCGGCGTCGCTAATCTTAAAAATTGCCTAAGAGTTTAACTGGTTGTGGAAAAGATTGGATCAATGATTGCGATAGGTTTGATAGCTAAGGCCTTAGAAAAAGGCCTTAGCGAAGGGTAATTCTTTACTTACTCGGGCACAACCCAGTTCACGGTGGTGTGACCGGTGCCGGAAGGAACCAGCACTTTCAGCAGCCACGGCAGCACGTTGTTCATCTGCTGTTCGAGCTTCCACGGCGGGTTAATGACAATCATGCCGGAAGCCGTCATGCCGCGCTGATCGCTGTCCGGGCGCACGCCCAGCTCGATTTGCAGAATACGACGGATGCCGGTGGCTTCGAGATCACGCAGCATTTTTTTGATTTGCTGGCGCATCACGACCGGATACCACAGCGCATAGGTGCCGGTGGCGAAACGTTTGTAGCCTTCCTGAATGCCTTTTACCACGTCCTGATAATCGGTTTTCATTTCGTACGGCGGGTCCATCAGGATCAGCCCGCGGCGGGACGGCGGCGGTAACTGAGCTTTCAGCTGCTGATAACCGTCGGCTCGCGCAACGCGGGTACGGTCATCTTTCTGGAATTCACTGCGCAGCAGCGGGAAATCGCTCGGATGCAGTTCGGTCAGGTGCAGTTTGTCGTCTTCACGCAACAGCTGACGGGCAATCAGCGGCGAACCCGGGTAATAACGCAGGTTTTCGTTGCGGTTAAAGTGATTTACGACGGACATGTAAGCCGCCAGTTCTTCTGGAATATCATCACGTTGCCAGATGCGTGCGATGCCTTCCAGATATTCGCCGGTACGTTCGGCGTGTTCGCCACTCAGCTGATAGCGCCCGGCACCCGCGTGGGTGTCGAGATAAAGGAAGGGTTTTTCTTTTTCTTTCAGAGATTCAATGATCAGGCTCTGAACGGTGTGTTTCAGGACGTCGGCATGGTTGCCGGCGTGAAAACTATGGCGGTAACTCAACATGTGCGGCTTCTCCTGCGGCTTCGGGGCATTATCCATTAAAGACTATCCCGCCGCCACCCATTGATTTCCCCTTAACTTGACCGCATGTTAGAAGTTACGTCATCTTTAAGACGACCCGAATTCACGGCGTGGTGCACCTCAGGCGCATCAAACCCACCCGAATTAACGAAGGACTGGCCCTATGACTGAACAGCAAAACGCGTCGAACAATCCGCTCTTAAAACCGTTCTCCCTGCCGCCTTTCTCTGCGATCCAACCTGAACATATCGTCCCTGCGATGCAATCTGCGATCGAAGAAAGCCGCCAGACGATTGAACGCGTGGTCGCACAGGGCGCGCCTTATACCTGGGAAAATCTGTGCCAGCCGCTGGCGGAAAGCGACGATCGTCTGAGCCGTATCTGGTCGCCGGTCGGCCATCTGAACGCCGTCAAAAACAGTCCGGAACTGCGTGAAGCGTACGAGCAATGTCTGCCAATTTTATCTGAATTCAGCACCTGGACCGGGCAGCACGCCGGTTTGTATCAGGCTTACCGCGATTTAAAAGACAGCGAGCATTTCACCACGCTGTCCGTTGCGCAGAAAAAAGCGATTGATAACGCGCTGCGTGATTTCGAGTTATCCGGCATTGGTTTGCCGGTCGAAGAACAAAAACGTTACGGCGAAATTTCCGCGCGTCTGTCTGAGCTGGGTTCGACGTACAGCAACAATGTGCTCGACGCCACGATGGGCTGGAGCAAGCTGATCACCGACGAGGCCGAGCTGAAAGGCCTGCCGGAAAGCGCACTGGCGGCGGCGAAAGCGCTGGCCGAATCGAAAGAGCACGAAGGCTGGCTGCTGACGCTGGATATCCCGAGCTATCTGCCGGTGATTACCTACGGTGAAAACCGTGCGCTGCGTGAAGAAATGTACCGCGCGTTCGGCACCCGTGCGTCCGATCAGGGCCCGAATGCCGGTAAGTGGGACAACAGCGAAGTCATGGCAGAAATTCTGTCGCTGCGTCACGAACTGGCGCAACTGCTGGGCTTTGATTCCTACGCTGATATGTCGCTGGCCACCAAAATGGCCGAAAGCCCGAAACAGGTGATTGATTTCCTGAGCGGTCTGGCGACGCGTGCCCGCCCGCAAGGCGAACGCGAACTGGCGCAGCTTCGCGCTTTCGCCAAAGAACATTTTGGCGTGGACGAAATGGAAGCCTGGGATTTGCCGTTCTACGGCGAAAAACAGAAACAGCATCTGTTCTCCATCAATGACGAGCAACTGCGTCCGTATTTCCCTGAACAGCGCGCGCTTGAAGGGCTGTTCGAAGTGGTGAAACGCATTTACGGCATCACCGCCAAAGAACGCAAAGACGTGGAAACCTGGCACAAAGACGTGCGCTTCTTCGATTTGTTCGATGAATCCGGCGATCTGCGCGGCAGTTTCTATCTCGACCTGTACGCCCGCGAACACAAACGCGGCGGGGCCTGGATGAACGATTACGTCGGCAGCATGCGTAAAGCCGACGGCGAACTGCAAAAGCCGGTCGCGTATCTGACCTGTAACTTCAACGGCCCGGTCGGCAATAAACCGGCGCTGTTTACGCACAACGAAGTCACCACGCTGTTCCACGAATTCGGCCACGGTTTGCATCATATGCTGACCCGCATCGACACCCCGGGCGTCGCCGGGATCGCCGGTGTGCCGTGGGATGCTGTCGAACTGCCAAGCCAGTTTATGGAAAACTGGTGCTGGGAGCCGGACGCGCTGGCGTTCATCTCCGGGCATTTCGAAACCGGCGAACCGCTGCCGAAAGAGATGCTGGATAAAATGCTGGCCGCGAAAAACTATCAGGCGGCGCTGTTTATTCTGCGTCAGCTTGAATTCGGCCTGTTCGATTTCCGTATGCATGCGGAATATGACCCGGCGAAAGGCGCGCAGATTTTGCAAACGCTGGCAGAAATCAAGAAGCAGGTTGCGGTTGTGCCGTCACCAAGCTGGGGCCGTTTCCCGCATGCGTTCAGCCATATTTTCGCAGGCGGTTATGCGGCCGGTTACTACAGCTATCTGTGGGCGGAAGTGCTGTCTGCTGATGCCTATTCCCGCTTCGAAGAAGAGGGGATTTTCAACCGCGAAACCGGGCAGTCGTTCCTCGATAATATTCTGTCGCGCGGCGGTTCCGAAGAGCCGATGGAGTTGTTCAAACGCTTCCGCGGGCGTGAGCCGCAGCTGGATGCTATGCTGCGCCATTACGGTATCAAAGGATAATTTCTGCCTGTGAGTGTGTGTTTACTCTGTGAAGAAGGCGCCGATGAAGGCGCCTTATCTGTTCTGGCGCAGCGCTGGAATCTGACGTCTGATCCGGACGCCGTCATGGCGCTGGTGCTGACGCCTGAGCGTCTGGAATTACGCAAACGCGACGAGCCAAAACTCGGTGCCATTTTTGTCGATTTCGTCGGCGGCACGATGGCGCATCGCCGTAAATTCGGCGGCGGGCGCGGTGAAGCGGTAGCAAAAGCGGTCGGTATCAAAGGCAGTTATCTGCCGGATGTCGTTGATGCCACCGCCGGTCTGGGCCGTGATGCGTTTGTGCTGGCGTCTCTGGGCTGCAAAGTGCGGATGCTGGAACGCAATCCGGTGGTGGCGGCTTTGCTTGACGACGGGCTGGCGCGTGGCTATCGCGATGCAGAAATCGGCCCGTGGCTGCGTGAACGCATGACGCTGCTGCACGCTTCGAGCCTGACGGCGCTCTCTGAGCTTTCGCCAAAACCGGAAGTGGTGTATCTCGACCCGATGTATCCGCACAAACAGAAAAGTGCGCTGGTGAAGAAAGAGATGCGCGTGTTTCAGGGGCTGGTTGGCCCGGACGAAGATGCCGATGGCCTGCTGGAACCGGCGCGCCGGTTAGCGACCAAACGCATTGTGGTGAAGCGCCCTGACTATGCGCCCCCGATGGCGGATATCGCCGCGCAGGCTGCGGTCGTCACGAAAAGCCACCGGTTTGATATTTATACGCCGCTGTAAATCCCCATAAAAAAAAGAGGTGCCGCTGGCACCTCTTTCTCATCAAAGCGCAGACATCACGTCTTACGCTTCTTCTTCCTCGTCACGCAATGGCACGATCAGCATGTCGATATGGACGGTGTTGATCAGCTGGCGTGCTGAGGACATCAGCTTGCTCCAGAAATCCTGGTGGTGACCGCACAGCACTAAATCTACGCCGTATTTGTTGATGGCATCGACCAGTACCTGGGCTAAATCACCGCTGCCGCTCAGGGTTTCTGAAATCGGGTAACCGGCGTTTTGCGAAAGCTCGTTCAGCGCGTGGTGCGTTTCTTCGGAAATGCGTTTCTGCATGTCGCCCAGGTTCACGTCAATCAGGCCGGTGTAGAGGTCTGAATAGTTCACATCAACGTGGATCAGAGACACTTTGGCGTTGTACGGGCGCGCCATGGAAACGGCTTTCTCGACCAGAACCTTGCTCTCCGGTGACAGGTCTACAGCGATAAGGATGTGTTTGTAAGCCATAGGGAAACTCCTTCCATAAGTCGGTTAACAGCAATATCAGCATCATGCGAATCTCATGAGATCAGTATAGCCCCAAAATGGTTAGAGAAATCAAGCATACAGATCCCATTTCCTAATCTGACAATCTATAGATACAAATAATATGAACACTTACAGATTCGTTTCCTACACTCAATAATGCAGGCTTCTCCTGCTTTAGCATTCTTCTGTGATAAGAAAAGAGGGCGGGCGAAGGTTGCCCGGGGGTGTGAAATCGCGGAAAGGCAGGGCGAAACGTCGGGTGTGCGGCAGATTTTGAGCGGCATTGCGCGGTGTCAGTTCGCCTTGAGGGGGAATCATGATCAGTCCCGTTGCGCTGTTTTGGGCTTTATGTTTTGTGTGTGTGGTGAATATGCTGCGTTATTACTCGTCTTTGCGTGCGTTGCTGGTGGTGCTGCGGGGCTGTGATCCGTTGCTTTATCAGTACGTGGACGGCGGGGGATTCTTTACTTCCCACGGCCAGCCCAGCAAGCAGATAAGACTGGTTCGCTATATTTATGCTCAGCGCTATGTTGAACATCACGACCCTGAGTTTATTCGCCGGTGTGAAAGAGTACGCGGCCAGTTTGTCCTGACGACATGTCTGGTTGGACTGATTCTTATCAGTATGCTGGCCATGTTGATCTGGTACTGACACGTCTAAAGCCGTTGTGAGGAATGTGTGAAAAAGGGAATAAAAAAAGGCGACCTGTTCTGAGAACAAGGCCGCCTTTTTTTACCTCCGTGCCTGAGCACGCAGGTTTATCAGATAAGCTTCAGCGCAATCCAGTACAACACGCCGGAAAGAACAATTGACACTGGCAGGGTTAAAATCCACGCCATCGCGATGTTTTTCACGGTTTTAGACTGAACACCGCCGCCATCCACAATCATGGTGCCTGCAACCGCAGAGGACAACACGTGCGTGGTGGAAACCGGCATACCGGTGTAACTGGCCACACCGATAGACACCGCTGCCGTCATCTGCGCAGACAGGCCCTGAGCGTAGGTCATGCCTTTCTTACCAATCTTCTCACCGATGGTGGTCGCAACGCGCTTCCAGCCAATCATGGTGCCCAGCGCAAGCGCCAGTGCGACCGCGATGATGATCCAAATCGGCGCATATTCGACAGTTTGCAGAATGTCGGTTTTCAGCTCGCTGCGGAGGTTTCCGGCAGCTTAGCGACTTTATCGGCAGTATCAGAAACACACATCAGCAGACGGCGCATGTGGCTACGTTCTTCCGGTGCCAGATCGCTGTAAGACTGAAGATTCGTCAGCAGTGTCTGCGCACGGCCAATCGCATCAAGCGCGTGGCTGCTGTCGCAATGGAACACTTTTGTCTCATCGGCCGGTGCGATATTGACGTCCGGTGCAGGCACCAGAGGCGTCTGTGCCACAACGTGCGGCACCGCATCAACATGCTGAGAATAATACTGACCGAGGTGCGTCACGGCGTCGCGGGTACGGGCAATGTCGTAACCGGTCGCGCTCATGTTCACCACGAAACCTGCCGGAGCCACGCCAATCAACACCAGCATGATCAGGCCGATACCTTTCTGACCGTCGTTGGCACCGTGAGAGAAACTCACGCCGATGGCGGACAGGATAAGGCCAATACGGGTCCAGAATGGCGGCTTCTTCTTGCCGTCTTTCTTTTCACGTTCTGCCGGCGTCAGGTGGATACGGGCGTGTTTTTTATTCCCGCTCCAGTAGCGACGCAGCAGGAAAATCATGGTTCCCGCCATTATCATCCCGACCAGCGGTGAGACGATCAGTGAGGCGAAAATGCCAATCATTTTCGGGATGTTTAACGCATCAACCACCGACGTGTGGGTCATCAGTGCGTTAGTCAAACCCACGCCGATAATGGCGCCAATGAGGGTATGGGAGCTGGACGCCGGCAGGCCGAAATACCAGGTGCCGAGGTTCCAGATGATCGCCGCCAGTAACATAGAGAACACCATGGCAAGGCCATGCGCGGAACCTACATTCAGCAACAAATCGGTTGGAAGTAAATGGACAATGGCATAGGCCACGCTCAAACCACCGAGCAGGACGCCAAAGAAGTTAAATACCCCTGCCATCACGACCGCTAATTGCGAACGCATTGCCCGGGTGTATATGACGGTTGCTACTGCGTTGGCCGTATCATGGAAACCGTTAATGGCTTCATAGAACAGAACAAACAGTAACGCGAGAATCAATAACGAACCGGTATGAATATCCAACCCGGCAAATAGATGCAGCATAATTGTTACGCCAGTTAGTGGTCATGAACGCCGCGCATTATCTGCGAGAACAGGGGGACGGGAAAAGGAAAATATGACATTTTTTTGACTAAAAACAGTTCAATATTTGGCTTTGTTCCAATTAATTTTTTATATATCAAAATCTTATTCCTCCTTTGGGCTCTGAAACATTTACTTACGACGTTCAGAAAACCACCTCTCCGGCTGGTTTAAGGGCCGTCTGTCCCTTACAATCCGCGTCGCAATGCGGCTAAAGCCCATTGGCACAGGGGGAAGCCCTGTCTAAAACGTAGCTGAAATTTCCGTAAAGAGAGGCCAAAAGTGGAACAGGTTGATGTGGTAGTCATTGGTGCGGGTGCGGCAGGCATGTTCTGTGCAGCGCAGGCCGGACAGGGTGGCTGCCGGGTTCTGCTGCTGGATAATGGCAAAAAAACCGGACGCAAAATTCTGATGTCAGGCGGCGGTCGCTGCAACTTCACCAATCTGTATGCCGAACCCGCTGCCTATCTTTCAGAAAACCCGCATTTCTGTAAATCCGCGCTGGCGCGTTACACCCAGTGGGATTTCATCGATCTGGTCAACCGCTATAACATTGCCTGGCACGAGAAAACGCTCGGCCAGCTTTTCTGCGATGATTCAGCGACGCAAATTGTGGCGTTGCTGGATAAAGAATGTGAACTGGGGAATGTCGATGTGCGTCTGCGCAGCGAGATTTCAGACGTTCAGAAAACCGAAGATGGCTTTATTATCAAAGTGAATGGCTCAACTGTAAGTACTCACTCACTTGTGATTGCCAGCGGCGGGCTTTCCATGCCAGGGCTGGGCGCTTCGCCTTTCGGTTATCGTCTGGCCGAACAGTTTGGCCTGAAAGTGTTACCGACCCGCGCCGGTCTGGTGCCGTTTACGCTGCACAAGCCGCTGCTCGACCATTTACAGACGCTTTCCGGCGTCTCCGTGCCCGCTGTGCTGACCGCGCAGGATGGCACGGTGTTCCGCGAAAGCATTCTGTTTACGCATCGCGGGATGTCCGGCCCGGCGGTTCTGCAACTTTCCAGCTACTGGCAGCCTGGCGAGTTTGTGAGCGTTAACTTACTGCCTGATATCGATCTGGCGGCGTTTCTCAATGCGCAGCGGCAGGAACACCCGAACCAGAGCCTGAAAAATACGCTGGCGATGCAGCTGCCGAAGCGTCTGGTGGAATGCCTGCAAACGCTCGGGCAACTGCCGGACGTCACGCTGAAACAGCTGAACGTGCTGCAGCAGGCCGAACTAGTTGAGCAATTGCAAAACTGGCAGGTCCAGCCGAACGGCACCGAAGGTTATCGCACGGCGGAAGTGACGCTAGGCGGCGTCGATACGCGCGAACTTTCCTCCAAAACCATGGCCGCGGCAAAAGTGCCGGGTCTGTATTTTATCGGCGAAGTCGTGGACGTGACCGGCTGGCTGGGCGGATACAATTTCCAGTGGGCGTGGAGCTCCGCCTGGGCGTGCGCGCAGGATCTGATTTCCCGACCGAAAGGCGCGAAATAGCCACATGACAGGGGGATTTCACCGTTTCTTCATTTTACTCCCCCTGTTTCTGACATCCTGCGGAACGTTATCTGACATGCAGGTGAAAGAGCATCCCGACGCCGTGCGGGCGCTGGCCTGTTCGGGCGATCTCGATGAGATGGTTAATGGCGTTGTCCGCCAGTATCAGAAAAAAGAGAAAGCTGCGGGCCTCGCGATAGGCATTATCAGAAACAACGGCGAGGCCAGAACCTGGGGCTACGGCTACACCAATTCCACCCACAGCTACAAGATTGACGGGGAAACCCTGTTCGCGCTGGGTTCTGTCAGTAAAGGCGTGACCGGCGAAGTGGTGGCCGGGCTGGTCAATAAAGGCCAGCTGCGCTGGGACGATAAACTTTCTGATTTGCTGCCGAAAAATATCCCGCTGAGCGAGGATGCGAAAAACATCACGCTGTTGCAGCTGGCGACGCACACGTCCGGCCTGCCGCGACAAAGCATGAATAAAGATATGCTGGAGAGTTTTCTCCGCTATCTCTACACCGGCGACAACTTCTATCACGAGCTGGACAGCGATTCCGTCGTCAACGATCTGTCCGGGTTTAAAAAGCCTGAAAAGCGCGAGCCGCAGTATTCCAATTTAGGCTACGCGCTGCTGGGCTACATTCTCAAACTGAAAACCGGCGAAGACATCCAGCAGTTGTCTTATGATTTCATTTTCCGTTCGCTGAAGATGGATAACACCAGTTTTTATGCGACGCGCCTGAAAGACTATCCTTACCGCGCCATCGGCCATGCGGGCGATCAGCCAAAATTTATCCCGCGCGGCGAAGTGGTGCCTGACTGGCATTTCTCCAATAACATGGTGGCCGCCGCCAGTCTGTACAGCAATGTGGATGATCTGCTGAAGTATTTGCGTGCCCATATCAACGGCTCGCGAAACGGTGACCTTAATCTGGCGATCAGCGCCACGGAAAAAGTGTATTTCCAGCGGAATATTGAAGCGGCCAATATTGCCTGGGTAACGGATCATATTAATAATCAGACGATTACCTATCAGGTCGGCTATATCGGCGGTTATTCCAGTTATATTGGTTTTGATAAAAAACATCAGAATGCCGTGGTGGTATTACAAAACACGTTTAACTGGAGCAATTATATTGGTCATGATCTTTTACTGAGAATGGCGATGGCCGATGATTTTCGCGGAAAGTGTCATTAGCATTCCTCGTAGGAATGCATTAAAGTTTTGTTATCGGTTTCAATTATCAGAACAACTATTTTTACATATTACAGCAGCGTGCTGAGTCGTTGTTTAATCAATGTTTTATTTTTAATTTTCACCGGTTTTGCGCCGAATCAGATATTTCTTTTCCGAAAATAATATAACCTGCCTGAAAATTATCACGCCCTGCGGGGACTCTCTCTTAGCAAAGGACGGTTATGTTCTCTCTGACTCGTAAAAAAAATGCCTGCCTTGCAGGTTTACTGATGTTGTCCGGCGCAGCCGTTGCCGCTGATCCCGCGCCGGTCGTCACCCCGGAACCTGCCGTCACGTCGGCGCCTGCTGTTCCCGCTGAATCAGCTCCGGCAGTGCCTGAGAAACCGGCACCTGTTACTACCGCCGAAGCTGCTCCGGCAATGCCTGAAAAACCGGCTCCTGTTGTTCCCGCTGAATCAGCTCCGGCAGCGCCTGAAAAACCGGCTCCTGTTGTTTCCGCCGAAGCTGCTCCTGCAACGCCTGAGAAACCGGCGCCTGTTGTTCCCGTTGAATCAGCTCCGGCAGCGCCTGAAAAACCGGCTCCTGTTGTTACCGAAACCCCGGCTCCGCTGACGACTTTACCGACATCGGCAGCCACAGCTCCTGCGGCGAAAGAAGAACCGAAAGCGTCGGTGAAACCTGCGTTCAGCCTCGACAGCGAAGAGCAGAAACGGGCTTACGCCAGCGGTGTCGCGATGGCGCGTTATATTGAAGAACAGATTGAGCAGCAGAAGGCGCTCCACATCACCATGAGCAAAGAGATCATGCTGGCCGGGATCGCCGACACCTTTAATAATCAGGTGAAAATGAGCGATCAGGACATTCACACGACGCTGACGGCGTTTGATGAACAGGTCAAAGTCCTGACGAAAGCGGAAATGGATAAAAAGAGTGCCGCGGATAAAGCCTTCCTGGCTGATTTCGCCAAACAAGATGGCGTGAAAAAGACCAAACAAGGTTTGCTGTATCTGGTTAAAAACAAAGGCGAGGGCAACGTACTCAAGGATACCGACATGGTAGAGGTCGGCTATCAGGGCAAGCTGGTGGACGGCACCATTGTAGACGGCCCGCAGGTTGAGAATGCTAATCAGGTCTTCCGCGTGGCGAATATGCCGCCGGTTCTGCGCGACAGCGTAAAACTGATCCGCAAAGGCGGTGAGATTCAGGTGGTCATTCCGCCTGCTGCTGTTGAAAACGCCAGTGACGCCAAACGGCCGGACGTGGTGGTGATTTACACCATTACCGTAGTGGATGTGAATAAAGCGCAGTAATCCCGGCTAATAAGAAAGGGCGCCTTTGTTTATACAGAGGTCGCCCTTTTTTTTTGTCAGAATTTTGTCAGAGCACGGGATTCAGCCCTGATGCACCGCGATATAGCGTTCAAACTTAGACGGTTTCAACTGACTGAGATCCACCAGAACCAGCCCGTCGATGCAGTGGTTGAATTCCGGGTCGCTGCCGAAATCAATAAACTGCACGCCCCCGGTTTCGCAAAGTTCTGAATACTGCTTATACAGCGCCGGAATACTGCAACCGAGATTTGCCAGCAGACGTTTCAGACGCTGCAAATCTTCCTGATAATCATCACCGCAAAACTGTGCGAGCACGTCGGGCAAAGACGCCGGATAAGGGCGGCGCGAAGTCGCCAGCGGCAGCGCGGGCGCGAAATACAGGCGATAAAAGGCGACCAGTAAATCGCGTGCGGCCAGAGGTAATCCGCCGGAAATCGACACCGGGCCAAACAGATAACGTGTTTGCGGGTATTTCGCCAGATATGCGCCGATGCCGAGCCACAAATAATCCAGCCCGCGCTTGCCCCAGTACGCGGGCTGAATAAAGCTGCGTCCGAGTTCAATGCCCTGCGCGAGAATCGGGTCCATCTGGTGGCCGTACTGGAACAGGCTCTGGCTGTAAATGCCGTTCAGGCCTTTGGTGGCGACCTGTTCGGCGGTCGGGATAAACCGGTAAGCGCCGACGATTTCCAACGCCTGCGGATCCCACAGTACCAGGTGATAATAATCGTCATCGTAACTGTCGAGGTCACGGCGACGACCGCTGCCTTCGCCCACGGCGCGGAACGCAATTTCACGCAACCGCCCCAGTTCGCGCAGGATCGGCACGTAATCTTCGCCGTGGCGGCGATAGAGGTAAATCATTTTGCCGTCGGGTGTTTTGCCCAGCACCTCACTGGCTTCCAGCGCGTGTTTCAGCACGGCGCGGTCTTCGGCGCGGGCAATCGACGTTTCGGTATGAAACAGCTCAGGCTTTCCGCTGCCAAGGCGATAAACATGTTTTCTAAAACGCGCGGCCAGATCGCCTGCGGTCATTTGTCCGTCGTGCCAGCTGGAATAAGGAATACGCGCGCCGATTTTCAGCGTGAGGCTGTTGCCGCGTTGACCGAACATTTCATGAACCAGTAATAAGGTGCTGAGCGGGCGGTAAATCATCGAACTAAGATAAAACAGCGCGCTGTTGCTGCCGCCGATATGCACCGGAACCACCGGCGCACGGGCTTTGGCGGCAAGGCGGATAAAACCGGTATGCCATTTTCCGTCGCGCACACCTTTCGAACTCATGCGCGACACTTCACCGGCCGGAAACACAATCAGCACGCCCTGATTCGCCAGATGCTCCTGCATCTGTGTGACCTGGTTGCGGCGGGTGCGGTTGCCCATATTATCAACCGGGATCATCAGACTGCCGAGCGATGTCACCAGCGACAATATCTGGTTCGCGACCACTTTGACGTCAGGGCGTACAGACGCCACCGCGTGCAGCAATGCCAGCCCGTCGAGCGTCCCGATCGGATGGTTGGCGACGATAACCACCGGCCCGTAGCTTGGAATTTGCTCCCGGTCGCGTTCCGTTAGTTCACAGCGAATATTAAAATGCTCAAGCACCTGTTCGGCCATATCAATGCCTTTCAGATGCTGATGTTGTTCGGCAAAGCGGTGGAATTCTTTTTCGCGGAACAGGGCTTTTAAGAGACGGCGTTGCCAGGAAGGGGTTTTGTGCTGCGGGTCGAGATCCTGAAACAGGGTATCCATGCTGAACATAGGATGTCCTCCGGTTGAAGTCATCTGACCATAATCAGCCGGTGTGACAGTGATGTGTCAGCAAAATGACAGAATAACGAACCTTTCCGACGCAGAATTATTTCCGTATAGTGCCCGCGCCGGACTATAGTGTGTAGGTAAACTCAACAACTCAGGGTAAGGGGATTTGAAATGGACAAAAAACCTGTTCCTGATTTATTGATCCCTATGTCAAAACCGACTGAAGCCATTAATAAGCTCATTGCGGCTTTCCGCACGGCGTCCGTCCCTCTTGAGATGAAGGGAAAAGAGTCTGTTATTGAACTGAACCCGGTAGGGGATGAGGCAAAAGTTGTTTTAGTGTTAGACGGCGCGCTGAATATTTACCGTACGGCCGATAACTTACGTTTTGTCAGAGCCGCTGCGCCAAATCTGTTTGGCATGCAGGGTTCACCGTTTCGCTATAACCTTTATCAATTCAGAAGTGAAAAAGGGTCTGTACTCGAAACGTTACCTTTTTCCCGCGCGATGGAACTTGTCAGCGAACATCAGCTGTTCAAAGAAGTACTGGATTTCCAGACATACCTCAGTGACTTTCAGGCCTACCGGACCAATTTGCTGATCAGCAAATCAACGTATCAGATCGTCTGCGCCTTCCTCTTTGAACTGGAAATGATGCCGCCGGAGCAACGTTTACGCACCAGCGTTTTTAATTATATTCATGAGCATACTCACCTGGCCCGTAGCGGTGTGATGAAAATCCTGTCCGATTTACGCCAGGGTGAATATATTAATATTGAGAACGGCAAGCTTATTGCGATCCTCAAAAAATTACCGCGTGAATATTAAAACACGTAACGGAGTTGTTTAATTGACCAGACAGGCAACGCCTTCTAAATTATCCTCAGTATTAGACGTTACGCGTCCATTAGAGATATACATATAGTAGGCATTATCATCTCCCCATTCTTCTGAGGACCAGAATACAACACCCGCGAATTTTGCATTTTGTTGAGAAATATCACCCCATTCCTGCCATAAGGCATCTGAAGGGATTTCCCGCAGGTCTTTTTCCTTAGATAAGTGATCGGTATCTGGCTGGGTATAACCCTGATTTTCACACCAACTTTTTGCATCTTGCCAGTTCATTTTTACGGTGCTAAACACATAGAATTCGGTTGGATTAAATTTTATACGCGCAATGGCTTTGTCATTTCTGGCCTGTATTGTAACCGGGCCTTTTGTCAGGAAAGTCACCAGTCCGTCCTGAGTGACGGTGGCGACGTTTTTATTACTGCTTGCCCAGATAATCTGAGATTCCGGGTTGTCCGTTTCCAGCTGAACTTCTGCGCCAACCCAGCCGGTATGCAGAATTTGATCCGGGCTGACCGTTTTACTCTGGGTGGTGCCGGGCGCGACAATATAGTCCATAAAATTAACAGAATGCGGGTTTACCGGCCCTTCGATAATATTATCGCTGTCGTCATAGGCACTCACATCCGCCACCGTAAGCGCTTCGGCGGTGCGGGGAATCCCTGTTTGCGTTTGCGGCTGGAGCGCCACGCTGATATTGCAGCCATAATCCGCCGAGGTAATGGTGTAGCTGTTAACCTGCGTTGCCAGCACGCGGGAACCTTTGGTCGGGTGATCGCAGGTCCAGACGATGGACGCCAGCGTGGCATCCGCATCTCCTTCATTATCCTGTAATTCCCACGTCAGTGTGACGATATCGCCTTCATCGAGTTCATCTGTGTCGTCGTGTTCGCTGATTTTTTTGAAATCGACTTTATTGCTCTCACCGGAATTATTTTTGATGACCGGAGGCGTGCCGTTCAGAATTCCCGTCGCTGCCGTCATGAATTCTCCGGGCTGTGGCTCCGTTGCCTCAGCCCGACAGTGTGTACTGAAGGCGAGTATTATCAGGAGAGAAAGTCCTGATAATTTAAAATATCGTGAAAACATAATTTCATCCTGATTATTTGAGCCAGAACACGCTCAGAGGATGCGAAAAGTTGAGCACTTTCGTGCTCAACTTTCGTGAAGTAACGCTTTAAATAAAACCGTTACCTTTCCGGGTTAATTATTTCCTGACTGATTTAACGGTTCTTACTGATTTCAGTAATGGTGTGTAATCAACTTTCAGGCTGTAACCCTGAACACCGTCTGCGCCCGCGGTCGCGAAGACAGAAGTGGCCCCGGCATTCGTATTAGGAATAACCAGATCTTTGCCATTCGTTGCAGCAACAGCATAACCGCCCGCAGTGCCGGTAGTGGCGCTGGTGCCTTCGAAGAACCATTTGTAGTTGTAGTTGCTGGTCGCTTCCAGTTCGCCCGCATCCCACACGCCGTTGTTGTTGGCGTCATACCAGGCTTTGAACTGGTAAGTGTGGCCAACCAGCAGTTCGCTGTTCGCCTTGCCGATCAGGTTGACGGTTGGTGCGGTCGCATCAACAATTTCTACGCCAACCTTGCCGCCGACGATCGGGCCGTTCGGTATCCCATCCGATGTATCGTTAGCACTGACGTCTTCGATGGTAATGACTTGGCCTTTTGATGGCATACCGGTCGAGGTCTGTTCGGTAATTTCTGCCCCCAGATAGCGGCCTGCATCGGTCGCCGCGATGGTATAGGAATCCTTACCGTCGTTGGCTAATGCGGTTTTATCGGCACCTTTACCGTCGCTGGTGGTAAACCATTTGATGGTGGTTTTACTGCTGTCAACATCGCCTTCTGCGTCTTTAAACGTATAATTTAACGTAATTTTATCGTTCGGAGACATGGCGGTTGTTGAACCACTTTCGTGGCCGTTCGAGAAGGAAACGCTGTGGTCTGACTGGCCTGCGTCGGTGCCTTTCAACACCGGCACGGTCCCGATCAGCTGACCGGCAGAGTCCGTCATATCAGCTAAAGCAACGTGAGAGCAGCCGGCAAATAACAGGCTGGCCAGAAGGGATTTATTAAACTTTGTCATATCAATATCACTCTGTAAGTTTGTATTCAGTTAACGTTTAAATAAATTTCGCCAGGTTTAATTGGCGGAGAGACTTTTAAGAAGCTTTGAGCCTGCATCGGAAAGCTCAAAGTCTGCTTTTAATTCAAATCCCTGAATTCCGCTTTTTCCTGCCGATGCTAATACGGTATTGGCTTGCGCATTGGTATCCGGAATAACCAGATTGTGGTTATCGGTATTACTGTTTGCATAGCCGCCTTTTTCGCCCTGTGGATTAATACCGTCAAATACCCACTTATAATTCACCAGGGAAATAATCGGTGTTTTATCTGTATCGGAAACAGTTTCCCGGTCTGTCGGATCCCATTGCCCATTTTTATTACTGTCATAGGCCACCCTGAACTGATATTCGTGACCTAATAAAAGCTGATTGCCTTTTGTTGCGGTCAGATTCACATCCGGATTTTGTGTATCCACAATGGCTGTGACGATTTCTTTATTTCCGGCATTAAAGTCCACCAAAACCTGATTTGTTTGCTGGTTTTCATGATCGGCCGGTGTGGCAATAATCGAGAAAATACCCGGCAGCGTACTGGCAATGGTTGATTTCCCTTTATCCGGAGAATTCACGTAATAAAGGCCACCGGTATTTTTATCGCAATCCTCTCTGGAGGCGTGGATTTTAATTTCATGTTCATGATTTTTATCTGCAACGGCATAAGCATGGAAATTCATGTTCAGGTTTTCGCCGGTCAGCGCCGTCGTTTCGCCCTGTAACCCGGAAACTTTCGCGCCGGTGGCCTCCAGATCGACCGTGTCTTTGCCATTTGCGTTGCGCTTCACGGCTTTATCACTTTGCGGATCGTTTTTAATCGCCAGCTGATAACTGGCCGGCGCTTCGGACACTTTAATTTTCACCACATTGGACTGCTTGCTGTCGCCTTTATCATCGCTAAAAGTCACCGCTAAATCGTATTCGTTAGCGTGCGGGTCTTTCGAGTTGACCCACGCCGGGAACGTCAGCGTCCAGTGGTTATTGTTACCGGCACTGATGTTCGATGACGGTGACAGCGCCGGTAAGCCCAGCGTATTTTCGGCAGAATATCCGCCAACTGGCACCCAGTGCGCCGATGCAATTTTGCGGTGAGATTTAATGTCCGCATTCAGCGTCCAGTGACATCCTTCGTAAGCCTGCGCCTCATCGGGGTCATCGCCCAAAATACATTGCGGCGCGGTGCTGGTCGGTTTGAGGTAGACGTCGATATCGAGATCTTTAACTTCACGGTATTCCAGTACGATATCGTTGTTGCGATCAACAAAGTCCATCCGGCTGCCCGCCAGCGTACGCATATCGGCAACCGCAGAGGCATCCAGCTGTTTCGAAAGCGGCGTGCCAATGTGGTAATCAAAACTGATATTCGCCGTGACTTCATTCTGGTCGGAATTACCTTGCTTATATCCCGCACCGATCGTCACCAAAGGCACCGGCGTGTAATCCACGCCCAGCGTCACAGAGGACGGATCTTCCTGGAGATTGTCGGTGCCAAAAAGCGCAACCTGATCGCCATAATATTGTTCATAAACCAGCGATGAACCTAATTGCGGATAAAAAGGTAAATAGGTCTGGAGCCGGACATCCCAGCCCTGAGCCGGACGTTCTTCGTAATTATCGAAGTCCTTTGACGTTTTCCACGTAGACAAAGGAATATAATAGTTTCCGCTAAGTTTTAAGAAATTCGTCCACACTTCAGAACCAAGACTTCCCCGGCGGTGACCGCGGCTGATGTCATAATCATAAAAAGCATTCACGCCGAGCATCCAGTCTTTACTGACGTTATATCGAACGCCTGCACCGATATTGGCGATATTACGGCCATCTTTGCTGTGGGCTGAAAACTGGTTAAAAATTAGCGTACTTTCACCGGCATACCAGGGAATTAAATAATCCAGTGATGAACCGTCCAGGCTGCCGTCATCGCCAACATTCAGCGTCGTTTTGATATGGCCGTAAGGCGACAACAATTGCTCCGCCTGTGACTGCACGGCCTGGGTCGCCGCGCCTTTTCCGTACTGATACAGCTGACTTTTCGCGCCTTCGACGCTGAGGTTTTGGAAACCCTGCTGAGCTTCGTTTGTTAAAATCTGTGCAGATTTATTCCCGAGAGTCTGACTAACGCTTTCATTATTACTGGCCGGGGTCTTGTCTGAAAATACATCCTGACTGCCCAGCGTTGGAAGGATGAAACCTTCTTGCGCGCAGACAGGAAAGCTCATCAAAATACAAAGTGCGACCTTTATATATTTAAATGGCGTATGTTTTTTCATAATGAATTATTGGCTTTAATAAGTTAAATCGTTGTCAAGGAATTACACCTGTCCACAAATGGACTATTTCCCTGCCCTTAATGGGTTAGAGATGTTGGCTATTATCTTTATCCTTTCGGTTTTTACAATATAAACGCGAGACAATGCTCGTGAAATAGAATATTAATGACAAACTCAATGCTGTGTTATTTGTTCCGTGAATGAATAATACGCCTATAGATTCTATTTTTGTATGTCCATAAATGGACGCATCCTCCATTATCCAGAAAGACCGCAGATCCGGGGTTCATAAACCGGTGTTTCGATTTGTTGCTAAAACAACCTATTGCTAATAGAGTCAAAGACTCATTTACGGCTGTGTGACACGCCAGAACCTTCTTCGTGAGACGTCGATTTCCATGCCTGCTCCCGCTTTGCCCGAAAGTTCGTCTTCAAAAATCACATTACGGATTCTCTCCATTCTGGTTTTCAACTTTGCTAACTACCTGACGATCGGCCTGCCGCTGGCGATTTTACCGGGGTATGTCCATGACCATCTTGGCTACAGCGCGTTCTGGGCGGGGCTGGTGATCAGCCTGCAATACTTCGCGACGTTGCTGAGCCGTCCGCACGCCGGGCGTTACGCCGATAAAGTCGGGCCAAAGCGCGTGGTGATGCTCGGGCTAAGCGGCTGCCTGCTTAGCGGCGTGTTCTATTTGCTGGCGTTATGGATGGACGCGTCACCAGCGGCCAGCCTGACGCTGTTGTGTGCCGGGCGTTTACTGCTGGGCGCGGGACAAAGTTTTGCCGGAACCGGTTCGACGCTCTGGGGCATCGGCGTGGTCGGTTCGCTGCATATCGGCAAGGTGATTTCGTGGAGCGGGGTGGTGACGTATGGCGCGATGGCGATTGGCGCGCCGCTCGGTGTGGGGATTTTCAGCCTCGGCGGCCTGGCACTGTTGTCGGTGTGCATCATTCTGGTGGCGCTGACGGCGTTACTGGTGGCGTGGCGTAAACCGCCGGTCGCGGGGAAAGCTTCGACGCAGATTCCGTTCAGCCAGGTGCTGGGGAAAATTTTGCCCTACGGCATGATGCTCGCGCTGGCCTCCACCGGTTTTGGCGTTATCGCGACCTTTATCACCCTGTTTTACGATGCTAAAAACTGGTCCGGAGCAGCGTTCTCGCTGACATTTTTCAGTGCGGCGTTTGTTGGCATGCGGTTGCTGTTTCCGAATTGCATCAATCGTTTTGGCGGCTTACGCGTCGCGCTGGCGTGCTTCGTTGTGGAAATCGCCGGGCTGATCCTGGTCTTTTTCGCGCCGACGTCGCTGGTCGCGATGGGTGGCGCATTCCTGACGGGCGCGGGGTTCTCGCTGGTCTTCCCGGCGCTCGGTGTCGTGGCGGTTAAAAAATTGCCGCAGGAAAATCAGGGCAGCGCGCTGGCGACCTATTCTGCGTTTCTCGATTTATCACTGGGAATTACCGGTCCGCTGGCGGGAATGCTGATGGCGCAGGCCGGGATTGATTCGATTTATCTGGGTTCTGCGTTGCTGGTGTTGATTGCGATGGCGCTGGTTCTGCGGCGTTTACCGCGCGAAACCAGCGCCTCCGTCAGAACAGATTAAACGCCGTGGATGCGCCCCATGTGCAGCGTATCCACCAGCTCGCCGTCGCGCAGGGCGTAGTACGGGCTGCGGCCTTCAATGCTAAAACCATACTTCTTGTAAAGCCCGATAGCGGCGTCGTTATCGGCATACACCGTCAGCTCGACGCGCTTCACCTGCAACCACTTGTCGCAGAGTTCTAGCGCCGCCGCGAGAAGTTTGCTGCCGACGCCGCGCCCCTGAAAGGCGGTATCCACGCCAATCCCGAAGGTCGCCACATGACGACGCCGCCACGGTTGCTCGACCATCAGCGTGAGATTGCCGACGAGTTTGTCGTCAATGCAGGCCACCAGTGCGAATCTTCCCGGCGCAGAGTTTGCCAGACGGTCTTCCCATAGCGAGGCGGGCGGATAAGGGAGCTGGAGAGTGTCGCTGTAAACAGGAACCTGAGCGTATAGGTGTTGAAGCGCTTCGGCGTCTCGGGCTTCTGCGTGGCGGATGACTATTTCGCTCATGGCGACACTCCTCTTTTTGTGGTTACTGTTTGAATATCCTCTACATTTATCAGGAATTGGATAAGAGTCAATCGAATGTTGGATGAAAAATAATGCTTTACAAGTGCGAATGATAATGATTATTATTGCCATGCGTTCCGGGGATGGCCTCACACCAAGGTCAAACGGGTCCCCAAGAATGCACGACATTGCTCACATTGCTTCCAGTATTACTTAGCCAGCCGGGTGCTGGCTTTTTTTTGCCTTTTTTCCTTCATATTTCCGGCTGGTAGTGCGTTGGCTGTACTCGCTCACCCCGGTCACATACTTATGTATGCTCCCGGGGATTCGTTCCCTTGCCGCCTTCTCCCAACCCGAACTATTTTGGAAAAAACCTTTTTCATCTTGCCCATAACATGAACTATTTCGAAAACAACACATCTTTTCTCTTTTCCAAATCCTTCTCATGTCTTCCGCAAATCCTTTGGATTTAATCATCTGCGTTTGTTCATATTTTTTGAACAGAGGGGTGAAGTTTTTACGCTTTCTTATTCTCAGGCGTTGACTAGACTAGAGAAAACATTGAGGAGAGTTGAACATGATCTACTTACGTCAGGCACAAGAACGCGGTCACGCAAGTCACGGCTGGCTGGAAAGCTGGCATACCTTCTCTTTCGCCGATTACTACGATGCGAACTTTATGGGCTTCTCCGCGCTGCGGGTGATCAATGAAGATTTCATCGATGCGGGGCAAGGTTTTGGTAAGCATCCGCACAAAGACATGGAAATTCTGACCTACGTGCTCGAAGGCACCGTGGAACATCAGGACAGCATGGGCAACAAAGAGCAGATTCAGGCGGGTGAGTTCCAGATTATGAGCGCCGGGACCGGTGTGACGCATTCCGAGTACAACGGAAACAGCGACCGTAAACTGCATCTTTATCAGATTTGGATCATTCCGGACAAAAAAGGTCTGGAGCCACGTTACGAACAGCGTCTGTTCGATGCGCCGCAAGGCCGCCAGCTGGTGCTTTCTCCGGATGCCCGCGACGGCTCGCTGAAAGTTTTCCAGGATATGGAGCTGTCACGCTGGGCGCTGAAAAAGGACGAACAGTCGGTTTACACGATCAAGGCTGAACGCCGCGTGTGGATCCAGGTGGTGAAAGGCACCGTGTCCATTAACGGCCAGAAAGCCGGACAGAGCGATGCACTGGCGATCTGGGATGAAACGGCGTTGTCCGTGCATGCCGATGAAGACAGCGAAATTCTGCTGTTCGATCTGCCGCCGGTCTGATGATTTCTGGCACCACGCTAAAGGCGACTCCGGTCGCCTTTTTTGTTTTTGTCCCTTAGTCCTTTTCCCCGCGTTTGCATTGCTGAATTTTTCGGCTTCGTGACGGCATTCACACCCGCAACAAATCGACCAGCAATTCTTTGACCCCCTTCGCACATTGGTTTCTGTTCTATGGAAACCGGTTTCCAAAGTGATTCAAATACCCTCAGCAAGAGAAACGGGCAGAACATAAATCATCTGGGAGTGAAGCAAAAATGAAAAGAATCATGCTTTGTTGTTCGGCGGGGATGTCGACCAGTTTGTTAGTTCGCAAAATGAAAGAGGTTGCGGAACAGCGCGGCGAAGACGTGCAGATTGATGCGTTCGGAGCCAGCGAGTTTGACGAAAAATTCCGTGATTATCAGGTGGTGTTGCTCGGGCCGCAGGTGCGTTACATGCAGGGTGATTTGTCGGCGAGAGCGGCGGAATTCAATATCCCGGTCGAAGTTATCAACATGATGGATTACGGCATGCAGCGCGGTGATAACGTGCTGGACTTCGCCTTCGGCCTGATCGCACAGGAAGGAAGCCGCGTATGAGTGGCCTTTATCAGGCGATGGTTAACGTCATCGAAAAGCACATCACGCCGCTGGCGGGCAGCGTCGGACAGCAACGGCATGTGATTGCGATCCGCGACGGTTTTATCGCCGCGCTGCCTTTCATGATTATCGGGTCGTTCATGCTGGTCTTTATTTTTCCGCCATTTTCTCCGGATACCACCAACGGTTTCGCGCGCGGCTGGCTGGATCTCTCGCTGAAATACCGCGAACAGCTGATGCTGCCGTGGTATCTGAGCATGGGCGTCATGACCTTTTTCATTTCCGTCGGTATCGGCGCGAGCCTGGGTAAATATTACAAACTCGACCCGATCATGACCGGTTTACTGGCGTTTATGGCCTTTCTGCTGGTTGCTGCGCCGTATCACGACAAACAAATTTCAACGCAATACTTCTCCGGCGAAGGCATTTTTACCGCGATCCTGACGGCGATTTATGCCGCCGAAGTCTATGCGCTGCTCAAACGCCGCAACATTACGATCCGCCTGCCAAAAGAAGTCCCGACCGGCGTGGCGCGCTCGTTTGAAATCCTGATCCCGGTGGTCGTGATTGTCGCCACGCTGCATCCGCTGAACCTGTTTATTCAGTCCACCACCGGCATGATTATTCCTGAAGCGATTATGCATCTGCTCGCACCGCTGGTTTCCGCGTCGGATTCCCTGCCGGCGATTCTCATTTCAGTGTTTATCTGTCAGGTGCTCTGGTTTGCCGGTATTCACGGCGCGCTGATTGTCACCGGCATTATGAACCCGTTCTGGATGACCAATCTGGCGCTGAACCAGACCGCGTTACAGGCGGGCGAACCGCTGCCGCACATTTATCTGCAAGGTTTCTGGGATCACTATCTGCTGATTGGCGGCGTCGGCTCGACCCTGCCGCTGGCGATTTTGCTGTTGTGCAGCAAGGCCGTGCATCTGCGGACGATTGGTAAAATGGGCGTGGTGCCGAGCTTCTTCAACATCAACGAACCGATCCTGTTCGGCACGCCGATTATCATGAATCCGGTATTTTTCCTGCCGTTCACCCTGGTGCCAATGCTCAACGCCGTTTTCGCGTATACCGCCACAAAACTCGGCTGGGTCGCGCAAGTGGTGTCGCTCACACCCTGGACAACGCCTGCGCCAATTGGTGCGTCATGGGCCGCAAACTGGGCATTCAGTCCGGTAATTATGTGCCTGTTCTGTATGGTGTTATCAGCAGTGATGTATTACCCGTTCCTGAAAGCGTACGAACGTACCTTACTCAAACAGGAAGCGGAAAAGGCCGGTGCCCAAACGGCGGGTAACGCCGTACCGGTCAACAGCTAAACGCAAAGCAACGGACAGCGAGGATGACGATGAAATACGCATTTCCAAAAGAGTTCTGGTGGGGCAGCGCCAGCTCTGCGCCGCAAACGGAAGGTGAAACCCTGAGCCACGGTAAAAGCGCGACGGTCTGGGATCACTGGTATTCGCAGCAACCGACGCGTTTCCATAACGACGTCGGCCCGCAGGACACATCGACGTTTTATAAAAACTGGCGCGAGGACATCGCGCTGCTGAAGCAGCTTAACCACAACACGTTTCGCACCTCCATTTCCTGGGCGAGGCTGATTCCGGGCGGAAAGGGCGAAGTGAACCCGGAAGCCGTGGCGTTTTATAATCAGGTGATTGACGAAATGCTGGCGCAGGGCGTACAGCCGTTTATCAACCTGTTCCATTTCGATATGCCGATGGCGATGCAGGAAATTGGCGGCTGGGAAAATCGCGACGTCGTGGAGGCTTACGCAAAATATGCCGATACCTGTTTTGCGCTGTTCGGTGACCGCGTCAAACACTGGTTCACGTTCAACGAACCGGTCGTGCCGGTGGAAGGCGGTTATTTGTATGACTTCCATTATCCGAATGTGGTGGATTTCAAGCGCGCTGCGACCGTGGCCTATCACACCATGCTGGCGCATTCGCTGGCGGTGAAAGCCTATCGTGCCCGCCAGCAGGGCGGCGAAATTGGCATCATTCTCAACCTCACGCCGTCGTATCCGCGTTCGCAAAATCCGGCAGATTTGAAAGCCGCGAACATTGCTGACCTGATGTTTAACCGCAGTTTCCTCGATCCGGCGCTGCGTGGTGAATATCCGCAGGAACTGGTGGAATTGCTGAAAAAACACGGCCAGCTTCCGGCGTGTCAGGAAGGCGATGCTGCGCTATTGCAGCAGGGCGTGGTGGATTTACTCGGCATCAATTATTACCAGCCGCGCCGTATCCAGTGCCGCGACAGCATGGTGAATCCTGAAAGTCCGTTTATGCCGGAGTGGTTCTTCGATAACTACGTGATGCCGGGCCGTAAAATGAACCCGCACCGTGGCTGGGAAATTTACGAGCAGGGGATCTACGATATCCTTACCAATCTGCGTGAAAACTACGGCAATCCGCGTTGTTTCATTTCCGAAAACGGCATGGGTGTGGAAAATGAACTGCGCTTCGAACAGACGGGCCGGATTGACGATGACTACCGTATCGGGTTTGTCAGCGGACATCTGAAATGGTTACACCGCGCATTGCAGGAAGGCAGCGGCTGTCTCGGTTACCATATGTGGACATTTATCGACTGCTGGTCATGGATGAACGCGTACAAAAACCGCTATGGTTTTGTGCAGCTGGATCTCGCCACCCAAAAACGGACGGTGAAGAAAAGCGGCGAATGGTTCGCGGACGTGTCTAAAAACAACGGTTTCGATTAACAAAGGAACGGCATGGCAAACATAAACGACGTCTCGCGGCTGGCGAACGTGTCGAAAGCGACAGTTTCCCGTGTCCTGAGTGGCAGCCGCGGAGTAAAAGAGGAAAGCCGCCTGGCTGTGATGCAGGCGGTGGAAACGCTGCAATACAAACCGAGCGTGATTGCGCAGTCGCTGTCCACGCAGTCCACCGGCTGTATCGGTGTGATTTGTGCGGCCGAAAACATCAACCAGTCCACCGGTTATCTGCACGCGCTGGAAAAAGAGTTACGGCTGAACCAGAAATATTTGCTGCTGAGATTCGCCACGGATGCGGCGGGTCTGGCGCATTCGGTTAACGAAATCGGCAGAGGATTATGCGATGCGATGATCGTGATCGGCGCGCGCTTTGAACTGCCGCCGTTGCCGGAAAACGTGATTACCATTGATTGTCTGGATGAAGACTCCGACCGCAGCATTCATTTTGACCGCAGCTTTGCCGCTGAAACCGCCTGCCAGTATGTGTTGCAGCAAGGACGCAGACAGATTGCGCTGATTAATGCAGAAAACGGCGAAACCGCCGGGCAAATCTTGCAGGGTTATCATCAGGCGCTGGAAAAATTCCTGTTACCGTACGACCGGCGGCTGGTCCACAGTGGCGAACAGGCGCTGGCGCAGCTGCTGGCGCAAAACGTTCCGTTCAACGCATTGCTGGTGCCGGACGATGCCAGCGCGCAGGACGCCCTGCGCCAGCTCGCACAACACGGACGCGCCGTGCCCGCCAGCGTGATGGTTTTCAGCCTCGACAGCACGTTGCCGCCGGGTATTTCCGCCGTTCCGGCCATCACGTATCCGCTTGAAACGCTGGCACAAACCGCCATGGCGCTGCTCGCCGGGCAATTTTCAGCGAACGCGGGCGCACCGGTGCGCGGGCAGCTTTCTATCCCTTTCTGACCCACATCTCATGTCGCGCAGCAACGGATACCCGCCTGCGCGATTGTTTGCTACCATTACGCTCTGATTCCCTTAATCCAGTTCATTGAAAAACGTGAAGAAAAAAAGGCCCGTACTCCAGGATGTTGCCGACAAAGTGGGCATCACCAAAATGACGGTCAGCCGTTATTTGCGCAATCCCGAACAAGTTTCCAGCGCCTTGCAGGAAAAGATTTCGGCTGCGCTCGATGAACTGGGTTACATCCCAAACCGCGCTCCGGATATTCTCTCGAACGCCAAAAGTCGCGCCATCGGCGTGTTATTGCCGTCACTGACCAACCAGGTGTTCGCCGAGGTGCTGCGTGGCATCGAAAGCGTCACGGATATTCACGGCTACCAGACCATGCTGGCGCACTACGGCTACAGCCAGGAGCGCGAAGAACAGCGTCTCACGTCGCTGCTTTCTTATAATATCGACGGCCTGATTTTGTCCGAACGCCATCACACGGCGCGTACGCTGAAAATGATCGAGGTGGCCGGTATTCCGGTGGTTGAGATGATGGACTGCGTCTCGCCGTGCGTGGATCTGGCGGTCGGTTTTAACAACTTCGAAGCCGCGCGGCAGATGACGCAGCAGATCATCGCGCACGGGCATCGGCATGTGGTGTATTTCGGCGCGCGTCAGGATGAGCGTACGATCATCAAACAGCAGGGTTACGAGCAGGCGATGCGTGAATCCGGGCTGGAGCCTTACAGCGTGATGACCAGCCGTTCATCCAGCTACAGCGGCGGTGCGGAATTACTGCGTCAGGCGCAAAAAGACTGGCCGCAAATCGACAGTATTTTCTGCACCAACGATGACCTCGCGGCGGGCGCATTTTTTGAATGTTTACGGCAGGGGTTGAGCATTCCGTCACAAATGGCGATTGCCGGTTTCCACGGTCACAACATGGGGCAGGCGATGGAGCCACCGCTCGCCAGCGTACTCACGCCGCGCGAAAGAATGGGGCAGATTTCCGCCGAACGCCTGCTGGCAAGATTGCGCGGCGAAGAAGTCTTTCCGAGGATGGTGGATGTAGGGTTCACCATCTCGGCAGGCGGAAGTATCTAGTCTGCATGAGCCTGGTTTACTTGCCACTTTGAATCCGGGTGGTGCTCGCCCTCCTCACGTACTGCGTGTACGCTCCGGGGCCTGCGCTCCATCCGAATCCAAATTGGCTGCGCCACCGACGGCTCAGCGGCGCAATTGATAACCAGTTACTTCTGTAATGTTTTCAAGGCCGCTACGCAGCGATCGACCACACCTTCAAACTTATGATCGATATTTACGCGCAAGACATCTGGCTCATCTTCGCCCGGTTCTTCGAGCGCATCGAACTGGCTTCTCAGTAAATCGGTCGGCATAAAATGCCCGGCGCGCGCTTTCAGGCGCTCGGCAATCACGTCAAAACTGCCTTTCATGTAGATGAACACCATGCCTTCGTTGTCTTTACGCAGCGCGTCGCGGTAGCGGCGTTTCAGCGCGGAACAGACAATAATGCCGGTTTCATTTTTATGGCGCAGGCTGTAAGCCGCATCATTCAGACGTAATAACCACGGCGCACGATCGTCGTCATTGAGCGGCGTACCGCTGGCCATCTTTTGAATATTTGCGCGGGGATGAAGATCATCACCGTCGATGAATTTTGCGTTAATTTCACGGGCCAGTGCCGCGCCGACGGTGGATTTACCGCTGCCTGACACGCCCATCAGAATGATGCTTTGTCCTGCCATAAGTATGATCTCTATCCCAAAATGAACATTTCGACTGCGTAGTGAGTCCTAATATTAGCATGTTACCGGTATCATGATACCGGTAACAAATGGAGATGTGACTAATATCACAAAGGAATGCACTGCTGTTTTAGCGGTCGCGGTCTGTACCCGTTGCACTGTTAATTCCTACAACATGTTGAAAATTAAAAACAATGCGTCACCTGTCTGGCCACGATGCCACGGTGACCGCATGAGGGGAAGAATATGCCAATAGTTATTGTAGCGGTGGGCGTTGCACTGCTGTTGTTACTTATGATCCGATTTAAGCTGAACGGCTTTATCGCGCTGATCCTGGTCGCCCTGGCGGTCGGGATTATGCAGGGTATGCCGGTCGATAAAGTTATTACGTCGATTAAAAACGGGGTAGGCGGAACGTTAGGCAGCCTGGCGCTGATCATGGGCTTCGGGGCCATGCTCGGTAAAATGCTGGCGGATTGCGGCGGCGCGCAACGTATCGCGACGACGCTTATCGAAAAATTTGGCCGCGAGCACATCCAGTGGGCCATCGTGCTGACCGGTTTTATCGTCGGTTTTGCGCTGTTCTATGAAGTCGGCTTCGTGCTGATGCTGCCGCTGGTCTTCACCGTTGCAGCAGCTGCGCGTTTGCCCCTGTTGTACGTGGGTGTGCCGATGGCTGCTGCGTTATCCGTGACTCACGGTTTCCTGCCTCCGCACCCGGGCCCGACCGCAATCGCGACCATTTTCCATGCGGACATGGGCAAAACCTTGCTGTACGGTTCGCTGCTGGCGGTACCGACGGTAATTCTGGCAGGGCCGGTGTTTGCACGATTCCTGAAAGGTATCGATAAACCGGTGCCGGAAGGTCTGTTCAACCCGAAAACCTTTACTGAAGAAGAGATGCCAAGCTTTGGCGTGAGCGTCGCGACTTCTCTGGTGCCGGTGATTCTGATGGCATTCCGCGCGGTCTGCGAAATGATCCTGCCGAAAGGCCATCCGGTTCTGGCGTACGCTGAGTTCTTCGGTGACCCGGTGATGGCAACGCTTATCGCGGTGCTGATCGCCATCTTCACCTTCGGCCTGAACCGTGGCCGTAAGATGGAAGACGTCATGGCAACCGTGACCGATTCCATCAAAATCATCGCGATGATGCTGTTAATTATCGGCGGTGGCGGTGCGTTCAAGCAGGTTCTGGTCGACAGCGGTATTGAGAAATACATTGCAGCCCTGATGGATGGCAGCAACTTATCTCCGATCCTGCTGGCCTGGTCTATTGCCGCCGTTTTACGTCTCGCGCTGGGTTCCGCAACCGTTGCGGCGATCACCGCAGGCGGTATCGCGGCTCCGTTGATTGCGACCACCGGCGTCAGCCCTGAGCTGATGGTGATCGCGGTCGGTTCCGGGAGCGTTATTTTCTCTCACGTTAATGACCCGGGTTTCTGGTTGTTTAAGGAATACTTCAACCTGAGCATCGTCGAAACCTTCAAATCCTGGTCTGTACTGGAAACCATTATTTCCGTGTGCGGCCTGGTGGGATGCCTGTTGCTGTCGATGGTTGTTTGATACGTATTCATCCTTGATATAAAACAAAAACAGCGAGCCATTGGGTTCGCTGTTTTTGTTTGTGACGAGAAATTCCTCGCGTTGAACTCTTACCCTGTGAGAGTATTATCACGCCATCTTGAGTCAGGGAATGAGTCATATGGAATATCTGGAGTTTATAGAAACCCCGACATTTAGTCGTAAATGCAAAGCGCTGCTTTCTGAGGATGAATATCGTCTTTTTCAGGAATACCTGACGCACTACCCGGATGCAGGAGCATTGATAGTCGGCACGGGTGGATGTAGAAAGATTCGTTGGGCTCAGCAAGGACGCGGAAAGAGTGCAGGGGTGCGGGTCATTTATTATTATTTTTGCTCCGACGGGCAGATCTTTATGTTGCTGGTCTATCCAAAGAGCGAGAAAGATTCGTTAACAGAAAACGAAAAATCAATTTTGAAAAGTATTGTGCAAAGTCTGTCGTGAAATAGGAGATGGACCATGAATAAAGAATTATTCGATGAGTTGCGTCAGTCGGCCGAAGAGATGGTTGCCATACGCGAAGGCGTGATGTCGCCTGCACATATCACGCGCGTCGCCATGCCCGAAGTGAAACAGATCCGCACCAAAGCTGGTGTTAAACAGGATGAATTTGCGCGGCTGCTCGGCGTTTCGCCTTCGCTGGTTCAGGCGTGGGAACAGCAAAAACGGTTGCCGAATGGCGCTGCATTGAAGTTATTGAAAATGCTGGAACTGAATCCGCAGATTATCCATACCCTGAAAACGATTTAACGGCGACACAAAAAAGGCGAGCCATCTGGCTCGCCTTTGTTTTTTCACGCACCCACTAAATCTTCAAATACGCCCTGATCCCGTCGAGGAACATCTGTGTGGAAAGCATGACCAGAATCAGGCCCATCAGGCGTTCGAGGGCGCTGACGCCTTTGTCGCCGAGCAGGCGCAGGAACAGATTCGACAGCAGAAGAATGGCCATTGATAAACCCCAGGCGATGAACAGGGCCAGCGTGAGGTGGCTCATCTGATTCGGATACTGGTGCGAAAGCAGCATCAGGGTGGCGAGAATCGACGGGCCGGCGACCAGCGGGATCGCCATCGGCACGAGGAACGGTTCCTCACCGGCAGGCAGGCCGCTGCTGCTTTTCTCTTCCGACGGGAAAATCATTTTGATGGCAATCAGGAACAGAATGATGCCGCCGGAAATCGACACGGTTTCCGTACGCAAATTCAGGAACGACAGAATTTTTTCCCCGGCGAACAGGAAAATCAGCATCAGGATCAGGGCAATCAGCATTTCGCGGATCAGCACCACGCGGCGGCGTTTCGGATCAAGATGTTTTAGCACCGACATAAAAATCGGTAAGTTGCCCAGCGGATCCATAATTAAAAACAGCAAAATGGTTGCTGAAATCATTTCGGTCATGACTACCTCAGAATGATGAAATTCGGGTTAAAAACGCTTGTTATAAGTTGTGCTGCTATTAATGGCGGCACTATTGATTAAATTCACTTGCCACTTTTAGTACATTTTGTAAGGTGGTAGACCAGCGCGTTAACAGAGCATGGCGCATCATAAAAAGGCGCCAACGTAGTGCAAAAACGCGCATTAAGCTTTTTAAGCCGTTATCACCCTCAGGGCAGGACAGATATTATGAAAAATGTAGGTTTCGTTGGCTGGCGTGGAATGGTCGGTTCTGTACTCATGCAACGCATGATTGAAGAACGCGATTTCGACGCTATCCGTCCGGTATTCTTCTCCACCTCTCAGCACGGTCAGGCCGCGCCTTCTTTCACGGGGCAGTCTGGTACTTTGCAGGATGCCTATGATCTGGACGCACTGAGTGCGCTGGACATTATCATCACCTGTCAGGGCGGCGATTATACCAATGAAATCTACCCGAAGCTGCGTGAAATCGGTTGGTCTGGCTACTGGATTGACGCAGCATCCTCTCTGAGAATGGAAGATGACGCGATAATCATCCTCGACCCGGTCAACAGCGCGGTGATCCATCAGGGTATCGACAAAGGCATCAAAACCTTTGTGGGCGGTAACTGTACCGTCAGCCTGATGCTGATGTCCCTTGGCGGTTTGTTCGCCAATGACCTGATTGAATGGGCGTCAGTTGCCACCTATCAGGCCGCTTCCGGCGGCGGTGCGCGCCACATGCGCGAACTGCTGACCCAAATGGGCATGTTGCATAACAGCGTCGCGAAAGAACTGGAAAACCCGGCTTCTGCCATTCTGGATATCGAACGTAAAGTCACGGCGCTGACCCGCAGTGGCACGCTGCCGGCTGACAACTTTGGTGTTCCGCTGGCGGGCGGTCTGATCCCGTGGATCGACAAACAGCTCGATAACGGCCAGACCAAAGAAGAGTGGAAAGGCCAGGCGGAAACCAACAAAATTCTCGGCACCTCCAGCATCATTCCGGTGGATGGCCTGTGCGTCCGCATCGGTGCGCTGCGCTGCCACAGCCAGGCGTTCACGCTGAAGCTGAAAAAAGACGTGTCGATTCCAGAAATCGAACAAATTCTGGCTTCGCATAACGACTGGGTTCGCGTCATCCCGAACGACCGCGAATTGTCGATGCGTGAACTGACGCCTGCGGCAGTGACCGGCACCATGAATACCCCGGTGGGTCGTCTGCGTAAACTGAATATGGGCCCGCAATATCTGTCTGCGTTCACCGTCGGTGACCAGCTGCTGTGGGGCGCGGCAGAGCCACTGCGCCGCATGTTAAGAATTTTGCTCTAAAGGCATAATTACCCTGATTTCATCCCAACGGGACACCAGCACGGTGTCCCGTTTTTATTTCTGTCTTCAATCACTTCACCGTTAAACCGCATTTTCCCAGCGCAACCCTCTGAATTTCATTTTGCGAAAAATTCATCGGCTTCTGCCCACTGATTTACCGAACCTTTGTCTATGCTTAGTAGAAGAGCTCTGCCTCTTTGAGAAGCTGAAACAGAAACTTATTTGGAAATTGTGAACATAAGCGCCATCGCGCATTTTTTGGCAAAACGAAATCACGCCAGATCACAAAGTGACAGGAAAAAGGGGAGCACACTGGGATCACGTTTCGTATTGAATACCTGAATGATTTTATTGGATTTATTGATTTAATTAATCATAGGACGAAATTCATGTCTGTACTTCCCGATCAGCACGTCATTAATCAAATTATATCTGGCCATTACGCTGATCCTTTTTCTCTTTTGGGAATGCATTCCGTGAGCGCCGGGCTGGAAGTTCGTGCGCTGTTGCCGGATGCCGATCAGGTCTGGGTCATTGATGTAGAAAAAGGTAAGCAGGTCGCAGAACTGCGTCGTTATGACGATCGCGGTTTTTTTGTCGGCCTTATTCCCCGTCGTAAAAATGCCTTCCGTTACAAGCTGGAAGTGCGCTGGGGCGAGAATCTTCATGTGATTGACGACCCGTACCGCTTCGGCACGTTGTTGCAGGAACTGGATATCTGGCTGCTGGCGGAAGGGACACACCTGCGGCCCTACGAAAAACTCGGTGCGCATCCGCAAACGCTCGACGATGTCGATGGCGTCAGTTTTGCTGTCTGGGCACCGAACGCGACGCGCGTTTCTGTCGTCGGTGAATTCAACTTCTGGGACGGTCGCCGCCATCCGATGCGTCAGCGTCGTGAAAACGGCATCTGGGAGCTGTTCATTCCGGCCGTTCACGAAGGCCAGCTGTATAAATTCGAAATTATCGACTGCCGCGGCAATATTACCCTGCGCGCCGACCCGTACGCATTTGAAGCCCAGATGCGCCCGGACACCGCGTCCTGCGTGCGAAAAATCCCGGACGTTGTGCCTTTTTCAGAAACCAGAAAGAGAGCCAACGCGCTGAATCAGCCGGTTTCGGTGTACGAAGTTCACCTGGGTTCGTGGCGGCGTCATACTGACGATAATTTCTGGCTGAGCTACGGCGAGCTGGCAGAACAGCTGGTCTCTTACGCCAAATGGATGGGCTTTACGCACATAGAACTGATGCCGGTTAATGAGCATCCGTTCGACGGCAGCTGGGGCTACCAGCCGCTGGGCATGTACGCGCCGACCCGCAGGTTTGGCACGCCGATGGATTTCAAAGCCTTCGTTGATGCCGCACACGACGCCGGTCTGAACGTGATCCTCGACTGGGTGCCGGGGCATTTCCCGAGCGATTCCCACGGTCTGGCAGAGTTTGACGGCACCGCGCTGTATGAATACGCCGATCCGCGCGAAGGTTACCATCAGGACTGGAACACGTTGATTTATAACTATGGCCGCCACGAAGTGCGTAACTATCTGGCGGGGAATGGTTTTTACTGGATTGAACGTTTCGGCATTGATGGCCTGCGCGTCGATGCCGTGGCCTCCATGATTTACCGTGATTACAGCCGCAAAGCCGGAGAGTGGATCCCGAACTATTACGGTGGCCGCGAAAATCTCGAGGCGATTGCCTTCCTGAAATATACCAACCAGACCATCGGGCGCGAACTGGGTGGTGCGGTGACGTTAGCGGAAGAATCGACGGATTATCCCGGCGTCACCATGCCGCCGGATGCCAACGGGCTGGGCTTCCATTACAAATGGAATCTGGGCTGGATGCATGATTCGCTCCAGTACATGCAGCTGGATCCGGTTCACCGCAAATACCACCACAATCTCATGACGTTCGGCGTGCTTTACGCCTACAGCGAGAATTTCATTCTGCCGCTTTCGCATGACGAAGTGGTTCATGGCAAAAAATCCCTGCTCGACAGAATGCCCGGCGATACCTGGCAGAAGTTCGCCAACCTGCGCGCGTATTACGGTTTCATGTGGGCGCATCCGGGCAAAAAATTGCTGTTCATGGGCGGTGAATTTGCACAGGGGCGCGAGTGGAATTTCGACGCCAGCCTCGACTGGCATCTGCTGGATGACCCGACCGGCTGGCACAGCGGCGTTCAGCATCTGGTGCGTGACTTGAATCTGACCTATCAGGCCAACGCGCCGCTGTATGAGCTCGATTACAACCCGCGCGGCTTTGAATGGCTGGTGGTCGATGACCATGAGAACTCCATTTTTGCCTTTGCGCGCCGCGACGAAAACGGCGGCGAAGTGATTGTTATCAGCAACTTTACGCCGGTGCCGCGCGAACACTACCGGATTGGCATCACCCGTCCGGGGCGTTATCACGAAATTCTCAATACTGATTCGCACTTCTACCGTGGCAGCAACGTCGGGAACTGCGGTGACGTTTACAGTGAAAACATCGGCCATCATCAGCGTGAGCATTCGATCAGCGTCACCATTCCGCCGCTGGCGACCGTCTATTTGCGAAGAGAAGAGGCGTAATGAAACAGCTCGAAACCGGTCAGGCCGCGCCATTTGGCGCACATCTCAGAGATAAAGGCGTGAATTTTTGCCTGTACTCCGCGCATGCGGAAAAAGTGGAGTTATGTCTTTTTGATGAGACCGGCAGCGAGCAGCATCTGCCTTTACCGGGCCGGACCGGCAATTTGTGGCACGGCTTTTTGCCAGAAGCGAAAGCCGGGCTGCGTTACGGTTACCGCGTTTACGGGCCTTTTGATCCGCAAAGCGGCCACCGCTTTAACCCGAAAAAAGTGCTGATTGACCCCAGTGCGCGGGCGATTGACGGCGTGCTTCTGGATAACGCGCGGTTCACCGGCGGCACCGATGCGCCGGACGATAAGGACAGCGCCGTGGTGGCACCGAAATCGGTGGTCGTCGCCGGTAAGTTTGACTGGGAAGACGACAAACCGCCCGCCACGCCGTGGGGTGAAACTGTGATTTACGAAGCGCATGTGCGCGGGCTGACGCGCCAGCATCCGCGTATTCCGGCAGCCATCCGCGGCACTTACGCCGGGCTGGCGCATCCGGTCATGCTCGAATATTTGCAGCATCTGGGTGTCACGGCCATTGAGTTATTGCCGGTTCAGCATCATGCCGACGAACCGCGTCTGCAACGTCTCGGCCTGAGCAATTACTGGGGCTATAACGTGCTGGCGCCTTGTGCGGTTGAACAAAGTTATGCCAGCGGGCTGGGCGGCGTGTCGGCGCTGAGCGAATTCAAATCCGCGGTGAAAGCGCTGCATCAGGCGGGCATAGAAGTGATCCTCGACGTGGTGTTCAACCACAGCGCGGAGCTGGATATCGACGGGCCGTTTATTTCGTTTCGCGGTATCGACAATGCCAGCTGGTACTGGCTCAACGACGATGGCTCGGACAACAACATGACCGGCTGCGGCAACGCGATGCGCCTGACAAATGACGAAGTGATCGCCTGGACGCTCGATTGCCTGCATTACTGGGTACGCGAATGTCACGTTGACGGTTTCCGTTTTGATCTGGCGACGCTTCTCGGCAGAACGCCGGAGTTCACCGCGCAATCGCCGCTTTTCGAGGCGATTAAGCAGGACGCTGTCCTTTCAAACATCAAACTGATTGCTGAGCCCTGGGACATCGGCACCGGCGGCTATCAGCTCGGGAAGTTCCCGGCACCTTTCGCCGAATGGAGCGACATCTGGCGTGATGAAATGCGTCAGTTCTGGCTGCACGGCGATATCTCCATCGGGCAGTTTGCGGGGCGTATCGCGGCGTCGGCGGACACATTCAATCCCGCGCAGCGCGAACCTTACGCCAGCATCAACATGCTGACCGCGCACGACGGTTTTACGCTGCGCGATTTAGTGAGCTTTAACCAGAAACATAACCAGGTCAACGGCGAGGAAAACCGCGACGGTCATAACGAAAATTTCAGCCAGAACCACGGCGAGGAAGGGCTGGAGGCGTCTGCCGACGTATTGCGACAACGCCGTCTCAGCCAGCGGGCATTGCTGGCGACGCTGTTTCTGTCACAGGGCACGCCGATGTTGCTGGCCGGTGACGAACAAGGCAACAGCCAGCAGGGAAACAATAACGCCTATTGCCAGGACAATCCGCTGACCTGGCTCGATTGGGAAAATGCCGACGAAGGCCTGATGGCCTATGTCTCCGCGCTGATTGCGCTGCGCCGGAAAATTCCTGCGCTGACGCAAAACCGGTGGTGGCAGGACGGCGGAGATGACGTGCAATGGTTGAATCAGCAGGGGCAACCGATGAGTACCGGCGACTGGGAGCAGGGGCCGCAGCAATGGCTGCAAATCTGCCTGTCGCGACGCTGGTTGTTGATCGTGAATGCCTCACTGCATGAGGTTGATCTGCATCTGCCGCCGGGAAACTGGCAGCCAGTTGCGCCGTTCAACAGCGTGCTTTTTGATGAGGAACCCCGGCGCGTCATGGAAGGCTCGCAATGGCGGGCAGCAGCAAAAACCCTCTGTGTCCTACAAGATTTTACTCCACAGAGCCGGTAACTATAAAAACGAAGGAGTCAGATATGGCGACATTAGATAATCGGGACCCGGTCATGCTGGCGCGACAATTGCCGCTGAAATCCGTGGCATTGATTCTGGCCGGGGGACGGGGCTCAAGGCTGAAAGATTTGACCTCTACCCGGGCAAAGCCCGCCGTCCACTTTGGCGGGAAATTCCGCATCATTGATTTTGCCCTGTCGAATTGCCTGAATTCAGGGATCCGCCGTATCGGCGTGATCACACAATATCAGTCACATACGCTGGTTCAGCACATCCAGCGAGGCTGGTCTTTCCTCAATGAAGAAATGAACGAATTTGTGGATTTACTTCCGGCGCAGCAACGCCACAGCACCGAACACTGGTACAAAGGCACCGCCGATGCGGTGTATCAGAATCTGGATATTATCCGCCGCTATGACGCCGAGTTTGTGGTGATTCTGGCCGGGGATCATATCTACAAAATGGACTACTCGCGGATGCTCATCGACCACGTACAGAAGGGCGGAGAATGCACCGTCGCCTGCCTTGAAGTACCGATTTCTGAAGCCAGTGAATTTGGCGTGATGGGCGTGACGGAGGATTACCAGATCACCAGTTTCGTCGAGAAACCGAAAGATCCGCCGCCGATGCCGGGTAATCCGGACATGGCGCTGGCGAGCATGGGCATCTACATTTTCAATGCAGACTATCTTTTCCGCATGCTTGAAGAAGACATGGCGAGCGAGGAATCCAGCCATGATTTCGGGAAAGATCTGATCCCGAAACTGACCCGTCAGGGCGTGGCGCGCGCGCATCCGTTCGGCCTGTCCTGCGTGACGCAAAACGACGAGCTGACGCCGTACTGGCGGGACGTGGGCACGCTCGACGCCTACTGGCGCGCGAATCTGGATTTGGCATCGGTGACGCCGGAACTGGATATGTACGACCGCAACTGGCCTATCCGCACTCACATGGAACCGCTGCCGCCCGCCAAATTTGTGCAAGACCGGTCGGGCAGTCACGGTATGACCATGAACTCGCTGGTGGCCGGTGGCGTGATTGTTTCAGGCTCGGTGGTGGTGCATTCCGTGCTGTTCCCGCGGGTGCGCATCAACTCTTTCTGCAATATTGATTCGACGATTATTTTGCCGGATGTGAATGTGGGACGTTCCTGTCGTTTACGCAAATGTGTGATTGACCGCGCCTGCCAGATCCCGGAAGGCATGGTGATTGGTGAGAATGCCGATGAAGACAGCCGTCGTTTTTACCGTTCGGAAGAGGGCGTTGTACTGGTGACGCGCGCGATGCTGGCGAAACTATAAAGACACGTTAGAGAGCAGTATTTTTCGTCATCCCGGTGAAGACCGGGATGACCGGGATAATCAGGAGCGCGAATGCAGGTTTTACATGTTTGTTCCGAGCTGTTTCCGCTGTTAAAAACGGGCGGCCTTGCGGATGTTGCGGGGGCATTGCCCGCCGCTCAGATTGCGGAAGGCGCTGACGTCCGCGTGCTCATTCCGGCTTTCCCCGATATCAAAAAAGGGCTGGGAGAGACGAAGGTCATCGGCACGCTGGCGACCTTCGCCGGGCATGTCACCCTTTCACTGGGCTATTTTGACGGCGTGGGCATTTACATCATTGATGTGCCCGGTTTGTACGACCGCCCCGGCAGCCCGTATCACGATCAGTCATCTTTCGCTTATCCGGATAACCATCTGCGTTTTGCCTTGCTGAGCTGGATGGCGTGCGAACTGGCGCTGGGTTTTGACCCGCACTGGCAACCGAATATTGTGCATTCTCACGACTGGCACGCCGGGCTGGCGTCGGCGTATATCCGCGCCCGCAACGCGCCGGTGCGCACCGTTTTCACCGTACATAATCTGGCATTCCAGGGGTTGTTTGGCGCGCATCACATCGATGAGCTTTACCTCCCGCGTGAATTCTTCCAGATGCACGGGCTGGAGTTCTACGGCCAGATTTCCTACCTGAAAGCCGGGCTGTATTACTCTGATCACGTGACGACCGTCAGCCCGACGTACGCCAAAGAAATCACGCGTCCGGAATTTGGTTACGGCATGGAATCCCTGTTGCAGGAACTTGAAATACAGGGGCGCCTGACCGGTATCCTCAACGGCGTCGATGACGCCATCTGGCAGCCGCGCGATGACGTGCTGCTTTCTGCCCGTTATGACGCCGACGATTTACGTTCCAAAGCCATCAATAAAGCCTATCTGCAACGCGCGATGGGGCTGGATGTGGACGATTCGCGGCTGGTTTTTGCCGTAGTCAGCCGTCTGACCAGCCAGAAAGGGCTGGATCTGGTGCTGGAAGCTTTGCCCGATTTACTCGAGCGTGGCGGCCAGCTTGCGCTGCTGGGCGCAGGCGATGCCGTGTTGCAACAGGCGTTTCTGGCGGCCGCGGCGGACAACCCGGGCCAGGTCGGCGTGCAGCTTGGTTATCACGAAGCGTTTTCCCACCGCATTATCGGCGGGGCCGACGTCATCATGGTGCCGAGCCGGTTTGAGCCGTGCGGATTAACCCAACTTTACGGACTGAAATACGGCACGTTGCCGCTGGTGCGCCGGACCGGCGGGCTGGCGGATACGGTCGTGGATTGTGCGCTGGAAAATCTGGCCGACGGAACAGCCAGTGGTTTTGTCTTTGAAGAAGCAACGGGGAAATCGCTGGGAAATGCGATCCGCCGGGCCTTTGTTTTGTGGAGCCGTCCTAAGCACTGGCGACACGTCCAACAACACGCCATGGGTATTGATTTCGGCTGGAAGGTGGCAGCGCAGGAGTATCTCACGCTGTACAACCGTCTGTTGTCCTGAACCCTGAACATAGCTAACCAGATCGGGAATGTAACGTTATGACTTCACCGTTTAATTACAACTCACCGACAGTCAGTGTCGAAGCGCTGAAACACTCTATTGCCTATAAATTGATGTTTATCATCGGCAAAGATCCGTCCATTGCGACGCAACATGACTGGCTGAATGCCACCTTGTTTGCGGTGCGCGATCGTATGGTGGAACGCTGGCTGCGCTCCAACCGCGCGCAAACCTCACAGGACGTACGGCAGGTTTATTATCTGTCGATGGAGTTTTTGATTGGACGGACTCTCTCTAACGCGCTGCTGGCGATGGGTATTTATGACGATCTCAAAAGTGCGCTCGATGAAATGGGTTTTGACCTCGAAGAACTGATCGGCGAAGAGAATGACCCCGGTTTGGGCAACGGCGGTCTGGGGCGTCTGGCGGCGTGTTTCCTCGATTCGCTGGCCACGCTGGCATTGCCGGGGCGCGGTTACGGCATCCGGTACGAATACGGAATGTTCGCGCAAAACATCGTCAACGGTGAGCAAAAAGAGTCACCGGATTACTGGCTGGAATACGGTAACCCGTGGGAATTCCAGCGCTACAACACCCGTTATAAAGTGCGTTTCGGTGGCCGTGTACAGCATGAGGGCGTGAAAACCCGCTGGCTGGAAACTGAAGAGGTTATCGCCTGCGCCTACGATCAGGTCATTCCCGGCTACGATACCGACGCCACCAACACGCTCCGGCTGTGGGGCGCGCAGGCCAGTAACGAAATCAATCTGGGTAAATTTAACCAGGGCGATTATTTCGCGGCGGTGGAAGATAAAAACCATTCCGAGAACGTATCGCGCGTGCTGTACCCGGACGATTCCACTTATTCAGGCCGTGAGCTGCGTCTGCGTCAGGAATATTTTCTGGTGTCGGCGACCGTGCAGGACATCCTCAACCGCCATTACACCACGCACCATACCTACGACAATCTGGCTGACAAAATTGCTATTCACCTCAACGACACGCACCCGGTGCTGTCGATTCCTGAGCTGATGCGGTTGCTGATTGACGAGCATAAATTCGAGTGGAAAGACGCGTGGGAAACGGTGTGTCGGGTGTTCTCGTACACTAACCACACGCTGATGAGCGAAGCGCTGGAAACCTGGCCGGTGGATATGATCGGCAAGATCCTGCCGCGTCATCTTGAGATTATTTTCCAGATTAACGATCACTTCCTCAAAGAAGTCGCGGAACAGATCCCCAACGATAACGGCCTGCTGTCCCGCGTTTCTATTATCGATGAAGGCAACGGCCGCAAAGTCCGGATGGCGTGGCTGGCAGTGATTGCCAGCCATAAAGTGAACGGCGTATCTGCACTGCATTCCGACCTGATGGTGCAGTCGTTGTTTGCGGATTTCGCCCATATTTATCCTGACCGTTTCTGCAATAAAACCAACGGGGTTACGCCGCGCCGCTGGCTGGCGCTGGCCAATAAACCGCTGTCTGCAGTGATTGATGATGCGATCGGCCAGACCTGGCGCTCTGATCTCAGCCAGCTGGCGGAGCTGAAGCAAAATCTGGATTACCTGAGTTTCCTTCAGGCAATCCGCAAGGCCAAGCTGGATAACAAGAAAAAACTGGCGCTGTTTATCGCCCAGAAACTGAATATTGTCGTCGATCCGAAAAGTCTGTTCGACGTGCAGATCAAACGTATCCACGAATACAAACGCCAGCTGATGAACGTGCTGCACGTCATCACCCGTTATAACCGCATTCTCGAAGAACCGGATGCCAACTGGGTGCCACGCACGGTGATATTTGCCGGGAAAGCCGCGTCGGCGTATTACGCAGCGAAACAAATTATCCGGTTGATCAACGACGTGGCGTCAGTGATCAACAACGATCCGCGTATCGGCAATAAACTGAAGGTGGTGTTTATTCCGAACTACAGCGTCAGTCTGGCGCAGCTGATCATTCCGGCGGCGGATCTTTCCGAGCAGATCTCGCTGGCGGGTACTGAAGCATCGGGAACCAGTAACATGAAATTCGCATTAAACGGCGCGCTGACGATTGGCACGCTGGACGGCGCGAACGTCGAAATGCTCGAACACGTTGGCGAAGAAAATATCTTCATCTTCGGCAATACCACGCCACAAGTCGAAGAACTGCGACAAAAAGGCTACAACCCGCATACGTACTTTGAACAGGATGCCGAACTGCACCAGGTGCTGACGCAAATCGCGACCGGCGTATTCAGCCCAGGCGAGCCAAAGCGCTACACGAACCTGTTCGATACGCTGGTGAATCTGGGCGATCACTATCAGGTGCTGGCGGATTACCGCAGTTATGTCGATACGCAGGATAAAGTCGATGAGTTGTATAAACTGCCGGAAGAGTGGACGCGGCGCACGCTGCACAACATCGCCAACATGGGCTATTTCTCGTCAGACCGCACGATTCAGGAATACGCGGATGAGATCTGGAACATTAAGCCGGTGAAGTTGTAGGGGAAGTTTTGAAGATAAACAAAAGGCACCCTCGGGTGCCTTTTGGATTGAAGCAACCGATCAGGACGCCAGCGACAAATGTTTCTTCTGCTGTTTGTGCGTTTCCAGCCATTCGGCGACGCGCTGTTGCTGCGCTTTATCCAGCCACATACCGAGTTTGGTACGACGCCAGATGGCATCATCAAGCTGTGAGACCCACTCTTTTTCAACCAGATAACGTAACTCGGCTTCATATAAACCGTGACCGAAATCTTCGCCCAGCGATTCGATGCCGGTCGCGTCATTCAGGAACAGTTCCGTCTGGCTGCCGTAGGTGCGCGCATAACGGCGGGCCAGTGATTCCGGCAACCATTTGAAGCGGCTGCGCAGATTCGCGCTGTAGGTATCGCGGTCGCCATTCAGCTTCCCGCCAGGCAGAACAGCCGTTTTCGTCCAGGCCGGGCCGGCTTTCGGATAATACTTCACCAGTTTTTCCAGCGCGTGCTCGGCCAGTTTACGGTAGGTGGTCAGCTTGCCGCCAAACACGGAAAGCAGCGGCGCTTTGCCATCCTGATCGTGAACATCCAGCGTGTAATCACGGGTAACCGCCTGCGGGGAATCTGACTCATCGTCGCACAGCGGACGCACACCGGAGTATGTCCAGACGATATCTTCGGTGGTCAGCTGCTTTTTAAAGTGGTCGTTATACACTTTCAGCAGATAGCTCACTTCGTTGTCGTCGATTTTCACGTCTTTCGGATCGCCGTGATATTCCACGTCGGTGGTACCGATAATCGAGAATTCATCCATCCACGGGATCACAAACACAATACGGTGATCTTCGTTTTGCAGAATGTAGGCCTGCGGCTGATTGTGCGCGCGCGGAACCACAATATGGCTGCCTTTGATCAGACGGATGCCATACGGCGATTTCAGTTTCAGGCCGTCGTCGAAGAAATGTTTGACCCACGGACCGGTCGCATTCACCAGCCCTTTGGCGCGCCAGGTGAAGGTTTTGCCGGTATCGATATCTTCGGCTTCCACCATCCACAAACCGTCTTCACGCCATGCGCGGGTCACGCGGGTGCGGGTACGCACTTCGCCGCCGCGTTCTTCCACTTCCTGCGCGTTGACGACGACTAAGCGCGCATCGTCAACCCAGCAGTCTGAGTATTCAAAACCTTTGGTCAGTTCTGGTTTCAGTACCGATTCGCTGCCAAATTTCAGGCCTTTACTGGCGGGCAGGCTGGTACGTTTACCCAGGTGGTCGTACAGGAACAGACCGGCGCGGATCATCCAGGCCGGACGCAAATGCGGCTGATGCGGTAAACGGAAACGCATCGGGAAGGCAATATGCGGTGCCATTTTTAACAGCACTTCACGTTCGGCCAGCGCTTCGCTGACCAGACGGAATTCGTAGTGTTCCAGGTAACGCAGGCCACCGTGGATCAGTTTAGAACTGGCCGAAGAGGTCGCGCAGGCCAAGTCTTGCGCTTCAAGCAGCAGAACAGACAGCCCGCGGCCAGCTGCATCTACTGCGATGCCGGTACCATTAATACCGCCACCAATTACGATCAAGTCTTTGGTTTCCACGTCATCTTCCTCCAGATGTTCGCAATAGCTCTTTTATGTTCGTTTTCGCTCACGATTGTAATCGAGATTCGACAAACAAGCCAAGAGTTAACCAAATAAAAACAATTATGCGTGATGGAGGTAACATTTTTGTGTCAGTAACGAGCAAAACGGTGAGCCGGGGACAAAACCGAACGCAACAACGCGTGGAATTTTTCGAAATTGTTCGTTTTAAGCAGAAGCAGGGAAGAGAGATAAAGCAGGAGCGCCCGGGCGACGCTCCCTGAAAGAGCCGGAAATCAGCAAAGCTCGAGGTGTACGTCGTACTTATCGATGATTTGCTTCACGCTCTCGGGTGGCTGTTTGTCGGTAAACAGATAGTGAATCAAATCCATTTTACCAAGGTTAACCATTGCGTTACGGCCAAACTTGGAATGGTCAGTCACCAGCATTACGCAGCGGGAGTTTTCGATAATCGCGCGCTTGGTTCGCGCTTCGTGATAGTCGAATTCGAGCAGCGAGCCATCCATATCAATACCGCTGATACCGAGAATGCCGTAATCGAGGCGGAACTGGGAGATAAAATCGAGCGTCGCTTCACCCATCACACCGCCATCGCGGGCGCGGACTTCGCCACCGGCGAGGAACAGGCGGCAATCGTCTTTGGCGCTGAACAGCGTCGCCACGTTCAGGTTGTTGGTTACAATCCGCAGATCTTTATGATTGAGCAGTGCGTACGCCACCGCTTCCGGCGTGGTGCCGATATCGATAAACAGCGTCGAACCGTCCGGTATCTGGCCCGCAACGCGTTGAGCAATACGCGCTTTTGCTTCTGACCACATCACTTTACGGTCGTTGTAGGCCGCGTTCACGGAACTCGATGGCAGCGCCGCACCGCCGTGATGGCGATGGATTTTATTCTGCTCTGCCAGATCATTGAGATCGCGGCGGATGGTTTGCGGGCTGACCGCGAAATGATCGACCAGTTCTTCTGTGCTGACATAACCCTGCTGGCGAACTAACTCGATAATCGCGTCATGGCGTTGTGTTTGTTTCACCCAAATCCCCTACTTGCGTTTTTTGCGCGGTAAGCGCGTATCAACAAATGCCATCACCAGACCCAGACCCAGGCCAAATGTGTGGGCAGCATTAGCCACCGCTGCACCACCTGTGGCATAGCCGATGAACATGAAGATCAGCGAAATAGCCAGTAATCCGCCGGGAACGTACAACCGGCTTTCAGGTTTCAACACGCCGGTCAGCCAGACATAACCCATCAGAGCGTAGACCACGCCGGACAAACCGCCGAACCACGAACCGTTGACCATCGACTGGCCCCAGCCGCTGATCAGCGCCGCAATCAGCGTGACGGTGAATAATTTTCCGCTGCCAAGATGCTGTTCAATCTGGCTGGCCATATACCACCACCAGACCAGATTGATGAGCAATGAAAATAAGGAAAAATTCATCAATGCAGGCGTAAACCAGCGCCAGACCTGCAAATACCGCGAGCTGTCCGGCCACGCCAGCCAGTTCATGACCTGCTCGAAACCGACCATTTGCTGAAGAATATAGACGGCGATACACAGCACGATCATGCCAATCGTCAGCGGGCCTGCACGGCTGCGCAGCGTTTTCATAAAGGGAGTATGCGACATCCGCAAACCCGGCTGCGCCTTGCCGGTTTGCCAGCTGGCGGCCTGATAACGAGGGTGCAGCGGGTCACGAACAAACAGCGCAACCTGCTTTTCTGCCTCTTCCAGACGTGATTCGTCTTCCAGCCAGAGCTGGACTTCCTGACTTTCGTGTTTAATCGTCAGCGTGAAACCCTGCGTCGCCATGTAATCGACAAAAGCCTGAGCGAGGCGAGGGTTGTTCAGGTTAAGAATGCGCACCATAGCGTTAAGTGATTTCCCTAATTGTTTGATTTGTTGCCGTCATTTTAGGGCAATACCTTATCTGCCAGCGTGTGGGAAGTCGATTATAACGTCAGACGAGATAAGGGGGAGAATTTACGGGGGCGGTGTTACCTTCGGTGGCCAAAAAAATCACGTGGGTGTGAGATGGATCGAGATCTCGTGAAATATTACCCGGTTCCCGGACATGATTGATGGAATGCAGATCGCCAGTATTCTGGCGATAAATGCCGGTTATCGCCAGAATACTGACAGAAACCGGCACATTTATTAGCCGAACGATTAAAGCCCTTCCAGCGCCTGTTCCAGATCGGCAATCAGGTCGTCGGTGTCTTCGATACCGATACTGATGCGCACCAGACCATCGGTAATTCCGCTCTGACGGCGGACTTCCGGCGCGACGGCGCTGTGAGTGGTGGAGGCCGGATGGCAGGCCAGCGAATCGGTATCGCCGAGGGAAACCGCCTGCGTGATGATGTTCAGCTTATCGAGGAAAGTCCGTGCGGCGTTCAGCCCGCCTTTCAGCTCAATCGCCATAATACCGCCGAACAGTTTCATCTGGCGCGCTGCGATGGCATGGCCCGGATGTTCCGGCAGCCCCGGATAGAATACCGTTTCCACTGCGTTGTGACTGTCGAGGAATTCCGCTACCGCCTGTGCGCTCAGTGAGCTGGCTTCCACGCGCAACGGCAGAGTTTTCAGCCCGCGGATCAGCAAGCTGGCTTCGAACGGGCTCAGGCAACCACCGAACTGTTTCAGGCTCAGCGTGCGGATTGGTGTAATTAATGCCGCAGAGCCAGCCACCACGCCGCCGGTCGCATCGCCGTGACCGCTGATGTATTTGGTCGCCGAGTGCAGAACGATATCGATGCCCAGCGCCAGCGGACGCGTCAGGTAAGGTGTCGCAAAGGTGTTATCCACCACGCTGATGGCGCCAACCGCTTTGGATAAACGCGCGATTTCTGCCAGATCGGCAATGTCCAGACCCGGGTTTGCCGGTGTCTCAACCAGCACGACTTTGGTGTTTTTAGTGAATGCTGATTCCAGTTCGCCGACGTTCGCGACGTGAACTGGTTTGATGCCATAACGTGGCAGAAGATTACGCACCACACCTTCGGTTCCGCCGTACAGGGTACCGACATGAATGATTTCATCGCCCGGCACCAGCAGGGCAAATAATGTGGCGCTGATCGCCGCCATGCCACTTGCACAGGCCACGGAGGTTTCTGCGCCTTCCAGCGCGGCCAGTTTTTGTTCAAAAACGGTCACCGTCGGGTTAGCAAAACGGCTGTACATATAGCCCGGCTCTTCACCGCTGAAACGACGTGCGCCGCTGTCAAAATCGGGATAAGAGAACGCGGAAGAGGCGGTAATCGGTGTCGCAACGGCACCGGTCTGAGCATCCGGCTGCTGGCCACCATGAACGGCGAGCGTACGCATACCCAAAGAACGTGTTTTGTTCAGTTGTTTCATCTTGAAATCCTGTCGATAGTAGGCGGAAATTATATCAACACTGGAGAACGGTAGCTTTTTCGGCTTAAGAACATTTTCGGCGCAAACCGGATAGCCTGGTTATAAAGACTCGGTTTATAAAAACTCGGTTTATAAAAACGTTAGTCTGCGCCGGAGAGAGGGGATCAGGCTTCGATATCTTGCGGGAAGGTTTGTGACCAGGCTTCAAAGCCGCCGTCAACGCTGTAAACCGATTCAAATCCCTGACTGATCAGGAATTGTGCCGCGCCACGGCTGCTGATGCCGTGATAGCACATGACCAGAACCGGCGTTTTGGCATCGGCCTGTTCCATAAAGGCGCGCATGCTTTCATTGCTCAGATGGAATGCGCCGGGCGCATGAGCGGCACCAAAACTTTGCGGGTCGCGAATATCGACCATTACCGCTTCGCCGGATTTCAGGCGGGTATGCGCCTGTTCAACGCTGATTGCTTCAAATTGTTCCATCGGAGGTGCCTCTTAAAAAGATGATTCCGCCATTCTACCCAATTATTGGTTTATCAAGACCAGACAAACTGCAGGGGAAAAGCGTTAAACCAGAATCACCTTCACACCTTTGAGGCGTAATTTTTCGATAATTTCGCCGTCGGCTTCTTTGCCGGTGATGAGCACATTGATTTGTTCCGTGCGGCTGAACAGCATACCTGCGCGTTGCCCGACTTTACTGCTGTCGACCAGCACCGCCAGATTTCCGACGTAATTCAGCATCTTCTGTTCCGCCATCGCGGTCAGCATATCGGTTTTATACAGGCCATCGGTGGTCAGCCCTGCACCGCTGGTGAACATCCAGTGCCCGGCGTACAGGCTCGCATCGCCATCCTGCGGCGCCAGCGTAATCGACTGACTTTTATTGTACTGGCCGCCCATGATCACCACGCTGTCGTGTTCCTGCTCAATCAGGTAATTGGCCAGCGGCAGATAGTTGGTGATCACCTGAATGTCTTTTCCGCACATCTCGCGTCCCAGCAAAAACGCTGTCGAGCCGCAGTTAATCACCACGCTTTCACCCGGCTGGCACAATTCGGCCGCGGCTTTAGCGATACGCATTTTTTCGTTGAGATTATGGGTCTGGTGAATATTAAGCGGAGTCCAGTTCTGGCGCGGCTGGTTAACGGCTTCAGCGCCGTTGCGCACTTTACGCAATTTCCCCAACTCGTTGAGCTTAGTGATATCACGACGTGCGGTGGCCGGAGAAATATCAAAATGATCAATGACATCAGCGACAGAAATCTGGCCCTGACGCTGCAAAAGATCAAGGATGGCATTGTGGCGTTGTGGCTCTGTCATGGTGTCTCCGCGGGGAAATCCGAAAGTAGATGATTACCGCGTGATTATAAACGAGCAGTAATGCGAATAACATTGTTTCTGAAAAGGCGGAGAGAATAGTCTCCGCCTTTTCTCACAATGGCTTAGAGGAAGGATTTAAACGGTAAGTCGGTGTCTGTCGTAAAGCAATCTTCGAATCCACGCGGGTAGTGATATTCGAAATTGTCTTTGTCATTCGGATAGGTGAACTTGCCGCCAACCTGCCAGATAAAGGGTTTGAAGCCGTATTTCAGGCGGTCTTTTTTCATTTCCCACAGCACACGGATTTCCTGCGGATCGGCCTGGAAATTCGACCAGATATCATGGTGGAACGGGATCACGACTTTTGTATTCAGTGATTCCGCCATGCGCAGCATATCGACGCTGGTCATTTTGTCGGTGACGCCACGCGGATTCTCGCCGTAGGAGCCGAGTGCGACATCAATTTTGTACTCGTTGCCGTGTTTCGCGTAGTAGTTGGAATAATGTGAATCGCCGCTGTGATAAAGGTTTCCGCCCGGCGTTTTGAACAGATAATTTACCGCGCGCTGATCCATCATATCCGGCAGAACGCCAGCCGCTTTCTGATCGGCAGGCAAGGTAATCAGCACGGTGCGGTCGAAAGAATCCAGCGCATGGATTTCCACATCTTTGATTTTCACCACTTTGCCCGGCGTCATCACGATGCAACGTTCTCTCGGCACGCCCCAGCTGATCCACAAATCCACGCAGGTTTGCGGGCCGATAAACGGCACATCGGAAGCACAGTTTTGCATCACGGCAGCCGCAACGTTCACATCAATATGATCGTTGTGATCGTGGGTGGACAATACGGCGTCGATCTCTCTGATCGCGAACGGATCCAGCACGAACGGCGTGGTACGCAGGTTCGGTTGCAGCTTTTTCACGCCTGCCATGCGTTGCATCTGGTGGCCGGTTTTCATCAGCGGGCTGCTGTGATTTTGCTTGCCCACGCCACACCAGAAATCGACACAAATATTCGCGCCGCCCTCAGATTTCAGCCAAATCCCCGTACAGCCCAGCCACCACATCGCAAAAGTGCCCGGCGCGACTTTTTCCTGCTCAATTTCTTCGTTCAGCCAGGTGCCCCATTCCGGGAAAGTGTTGAGGATCCAGGATTCGCGGCTGATCGTTTCTACTTTGCTCATTGTATTCCCTCATCTGAGTTTGGTTTGAATGATTGAATCACAATAAGTCATTTAATGATTATATATGATTCGATTGTGAGAAACTTATCATCGAAATTTTGCCATGACAATGATTTTAATTGACGGTTTTGGACGAATTCGGGCGAAGTAAAGACTGGTAATCTGAATGAGCAGGAAGTGTAGCTAATAGAATAATCTATTTATTTATATGATAAATATACAAAATATTAATTTATCTATTTATGTGTGAAACAGAGAGATGACGATATCTTGCGAGACCGCTCACAAATAATCATTGTGAATCTTTATCTGATTCAATGTGAGCATTAGAGTTCGTCTGTCCCTCACTTTTACGTGCAGAGTCCTGCGCTGAAGAGATCAAACAAGGTCAGACGGAGAGTTATATGGAATTCCTCTACACCCTCTTTACCGTATTTTTTAATCAGGTAATGACCAACGCGCCGTTATTGCTGGGGCTTGTAACCATGCTCGGTTACATCCTGCTCAGAAAGAGCGCGACGGTTATCATCAAAGGCACCATCAAAACCATCATCGGCTTTATGTTACTGCAGGCGGGATCCGGCATTTTGACGGGCACATTTAAACCTGTGGTGGCGAAACTTTCTGAAGTCTACGGCATTAACGGTGCTATTTCAGATACCTACGCCTCAATGATGGCAACGGTCGAACGCATGGGCGATGCCTACAGCTGGGTCGGCTACGCGGTACTTATCGCGCTCGCGCTGAACATACTGATGGTGGTTTTCCGCCGCATTACCGGCATCCGCACCATCATGCTGACGGGCCACATCATGTTCCAGCAGGCCGGTCTGATTGCCGTCTTCTTCTACATCATCGGCTGGCCGATGTGGACCACCATCTGGTCGACGGCGATTTTGGTTTCGCTGTACTGGGGGATCACCTCCAACATGATGTACAAACCGACGCAGTCCGTAACGGAAAACAGCGGTTTTTCTATCGGGCACCAGCAGCAGTTTGCGTCATGGATTGCCTACAAAATCGCACCGTATCTCGGTAAGAAAGAGGACAGCGTTGAAGACCTCAAACTGCCCGGCTGGCTGAATATTTTCCACGACAATATCGTTTCTACCGCCATCGTGATGACCGTGTTCTTCGGCATTATCCTCTGCTCGTTCGGTCTTGATACGTTGCAGAAAATGGCCGGTAAAACACACTGGACGATTTACATCCTGCAAACCGGCCTGATGTTTGCGGTGGCCATTTTCATCATCATTCAGGGCGTGCGTATGTTCGTCGCTGAACTGACCGAAGCCTTTAACGGGATTTCCCAACGCTTGATTCCCGGTGCTGTTCTGGCGATCGACTGCGCGGCGATTTACAGCTTCGCGCCAAACGCCGTGGTCTGGGGCTTTATGTGGGGCACCATCGGCCAGCTGATTGCCGTCGCCATTCTGTTTGGCGTGGGTTCTTCCATCATGATCATTCCCGGCTTTATCCCGATGTTCTTCTCCAACGCCACCATCGGCGTATTCGCGAATCACTTCGGTGGCTGGCGCGCCGCGCTGAAAATCTGCCTGGTGATGGGGATGATCGAAATCTTTGGCTGCGTCTGGGCCATCAAACTGACCGGCCTCAGCGCCTGGATGGGTATGGCTGACTGGTCAATTCTGGCACCGCCAATGATGCAGGGATTCTTTAGCGTTGGAATGGCCTTCATGGGCGTGATTGCCCTGATCGCGGTGCTGTATATGTTCTTCGCCGGTCGCACACTTCGCGCCGAAGAAGATGCCGAAAAACAAGCTCTTAATGAGTCCACTACTCACTAATCAACGAGGTTCCCATGACAGTACGAATTCTGGCAGTTTGCGGTTGCGGGCAAGGCAGTTCGATGATCATGAAGATGAAAATCGGGCAGTTTCTGACACAGGAAGGCGTGGATCACACCATGAACAGCTGCGCGGTGGGTGAGTACAAATCTGAGCTGGGCGGTGCGGACATTATCGTCGCCTCCACGCACGTCGCCGACGAAATCACCGTCAGCGGCAACAAATACGTCGTCGGTGTGCGCAACATGCTTTCGGCGGCGGATTTCGGCCCGAAAGTGATGGAAGTCATTAATGCTCACTTCCCAACCTCGCTGAAAAAGTAAGGAGCGCGCAATGAAACTGCGAGATTCGCTGGCCGAGAATAACTCGATTTGCCTGAACGCGGAGGCAGAAACCTGGCAGGAAGCGGTGAAAATGGGCGTCGATATGCTGGTCGCCGCCAATGTCGTCGAGCCACGCTATTACCAGGCGATTCTGGATGGCGTTGAGCGTTTCGGGCCTTACTTCGTGATTGCGCCGGGCCTGGCTATGCCGCATGGCCGCCCTGAAGAGGGCGTCAAAAAAACCGGTTTCGCGCTGGTTACGCTGAAAAAGCCGCTGGTGTTCAACCATGAAGATAACGATCCGGTGGATATCTTGATCACGCTCGCCGCCGTGGATGCCAACGCGCATCAGGAAGTCGGCATCATGCAGGTCGTGAACCTGTTTGATGATGAAGCTAACTTCGACCGCCTGCGCGCCTGCACTACCGCTCAGCAGGTGCTGGACTTGATCGACCTGACATCCGCTTCGGCGGCTCACTGATTCATTATTTAGTCATCAGAGAAGGAATTCACTATGTCTCATTCATTACCGATGTTGCAGGTTGCGCTGGATAACCAGTCCATGGACGACGCTTACAAAACCACGCGTCTGATTGCCAGTGAAGTCGACATTATCGAAGTCGGCACCATCCTGTGCGTGGCCGAAGGCGTGCGCGCGGTGCGTGATCTGAAAGCGCTTTATCCGGAAAAAATCGTGCTGGCTGACGCCAAAATTGCCGACGCGGGCAAAATCCTCTCACGCATGTGTTTTGAAGCCAACGCCGACTGGGTCACCGTGATTTGCTGCGCCGACATCAACACCACCAAAGGCGCGCTGGACGTGGCGAAAGAATTTTGCGGCGACGTGCAGATTGAACTGACCGGTTACTGGACGTGGGAACAGGCGAAAGAATGGCATGACGCGGGCATTCAGCAGGTGGTTTATCACCGCAGCCGCGACGCTCAGGCCGCCGGTGTGGCGTGGAGCGATGCCGATATTACGGCAATTAAACGCCTTTCTGATATGGGCTTTAAAGTCACGATCACCGGCGGTCTGGCGCTGGAAGATTTGCCGCTGTTCAAAGACATTCCGGTTCACGTCTTCATCGCAGGGCGCAGCATCCGTGACGCGAAAGACCCGGTAGACGCGGCGCGTCAGTTCAAAAAATCCATCAGCCAGCTCTGGGGCTAAGGGAAATCGCATGATGCATAAAGCCGTTCCACTCGGGATCTATGAAAAAGCTTTGCCTGCGGGCGAAGACTGGCTGATGCGCCTGACGCTGGCGAAAGAGCTGGGTTTTGATTTCGTCGAGATGTCGGTCGATGAAACCGATAGCCGGTTGGCGCGGCTTGACTGGTCACGCGAGCAACGTTTGCTGGTTGTTGATGCGATTTCTCGTACCGGCATCCGCATTCCGTCGATGTGCCTGAGCGCGCACCGGCGTTTCCCGCTGGGCTCTGAAGACGATGAAACCCGTAATCAGGGGCTGGAAATCATGCGTAAAGCCATCGTGCTGGCGCAGGATTTAGGCATCCGTGTCATTCAGCTCGCCGGTTATGACGTCTATTACCAGCAGGCCAACGATCATACCCGTGAGCGTTTCCGTGCTGGTTTGCAGGAATCCGTCGAAATGGCCAGCCGGGCGCAGGTCACGCTGGCGATGGAAATCATGGATTACCCGCTGATGAATTCGATCAGCAAAGCCTTGGGGTATACGCATTACCTGAATAACCCGTGGTTCCAGCTGTATCCGGACATCGGCAATTTATCCGCCTGGGACAACGACGTGCAGATGGAACTGGCGAGCGGTGCCGGGCATATCGTCGCGGTACACATTAAAGATACGCAGCCGGGCGTATTCAAAAACGTACCGTTTGGCAGCGGCGTCGTGGAATTTGAGCGCTGCTTCGAAACGCTACAGAAAAGCGGCTATCGCGGGCCTTATCTCATCGAAATGTGGAGTGAAACCGCTGCTGATCCGATGCAGGAAGTCCGCAATGCGCGCGCGTGGGTCGTGGATAAAATGCAGAAAGCCGGGCTGGATATGGGAGAAGTGGCATGACGGAATCACTGAAACAACGCGTCTTTGAAGCGAATATGGCGCTGCCTGCGTACGGTCTGGTGACTTTCACCTGGGGCAACGTCAGCGGCATCGACCGCGAGCGCGGGCTGGTGGTCATCAAACCGAGCGGTGTGGAATACGAAAAAATGCAGGCCAGCGATATGGTGGTCGTGAATTTGCGCGGTGAAGTGGTGGAAGGGCGTTACAGGCCGTCATCGGATACCGCTACGCATCTCGAGCTTTACGCCCGTTTCCCGGAACTCGGCGGCATCGTGCATACCCATTCGACCCATGCCACATCGTGGGCGCAGGCTGGCGTTGCGATCCCCGCGTTAGGCACCACGCATGCGGACTATTTCGCGGGCGCCATTCCGTGTACACGTCCGCTGTCGCGTGAAGAAGTGGCCGGTGAATACGAACTGGAAACCGGCCGGGTGATTGCCCAAACGCTGGAAGGCATTAACCCGCTGCACATGCCCGGCATTCTGGTGGCGCAGCACGGCCCGTTCTGCTGGGGAACCACGCCGGAGCTGGCGGTGCATAACGCCGTTGTGCTGGAAGAAGTCGCGAAAATGGCGTGGATCACCGGCACGCTGCAACGCTCGCAGCCTCCGATGGATGATTATCTGCTGCACAAACACTTCAGCCGCAAACACGGGCCGGATGCCTATTACGGGCAAAAATAGAAAATCATTACATAAGTTCTGAATCGCCAGCCAAACCCCCTCCCAACCTCCCCTGCGAAGGGGAGGGTTGGGGTGGGGTATTAATGACATCTCCGGCCATGCCGAAATTCCCTCAGACATGATTTCATGCATTTTTTGCCGTTCAGGCAGTGAGCATTTTTTCGGCATTGGGTTTATACATAAGTGTGTAGAGATCACACTTTTGCCCTTCATACTTCAAGTTGCAGGTGCGTTGGCTGCTCTTACTCACCCGAATCACTTACCTGTGTAAGCTCATCGGGATTCGTTCGTTTGCTGCCTTCCTGCATCTCGAATTATTTTGGGTAAATCACATTTGCATTTTTTCTCACGGAAACGTTCCGTCCCCACTGACAGAAAAGAGACTGCCCTATGTCGAAAATCACGCTCAAGCAGGATGTTTTTTTGGCGGCACTAACCCGCCAGTGGCAAGCGTTTGGACTTACTTCAGCCAGGGACATGACCCGGCATCAATGGTGGCACGCGGTCAGCGCCGCCGTGGCTGAACAACTCCCGCCGCAAAATGAGTCCGTGAGCAGTAAAAGTAAAAAGATCACCCGTCACGTTAACTACATATCGATGGAATTTCTGGTCGGGCGTCTGACCGGTAATAACCTGATTAACCTTGGCTGGTACGAAAAAATTGCCAGCGCGCTTGAGCCGTTTGATATCAACCTGACAGACCTGCTTGAAGAAGAAATCGATCCGGCGCTCGGTAACGGCGGGCTCGGGCGTCTGGCGGCCTGTTATCTCGATGCGATGGCGTCGGTCGGGCAACCGGGCACCGGCTATGGCCTGAACTATCAGTACGGTTTATTCCGTCAGCGCTTTGTCGATGGCAAACAAAAAGAGTCGCCGGATGACTGGCACCGCAGTGAATTTCCGTGGTTCCGCCATAACAGTTCGCTGGCGGTGAATGTTGGCATTGGCGGGAAAATCGTGAAGAACGAACAGGGTGTTTCCCGCTGGGAACCCGAATTTACGCTGCGCGGCGAAGCCTGGGATTTACCGGTGATGGGCTATCGAAACGGAATTACGCAGCCGCTGCGTTTATGGGAAGCCTCGCATCCGCACCCGTTTGATCTCGAAAAATTCAATGACGGCGAGTTTCTCAAAGCCGAGCAGCAGGGCATTGATGCGGCCAAACTCACCAAAGTGCTGTATCCGAATGACAACCATCAGGCCGGTAAACGCCTGCGCCTGATGCAGCAATATTTCCAGTGCGCCTGTTCGGTGGCAGATATTTTACGGCGTCACCATTTCCTTGGTCGCAAAATCAGTGAGCTGCCGGATTACGAAGTGATTCAGCTCAACGATACCCATCCGACCATAGCGATCCCGGAAATGCTGCGTGTTCTGATCGACGAACATCAGCTGAGCTGGAACGATGCCTGGCATATCACCAGCCGCACGTTTGCGTATACCAACCACACGTTAATGCCGGAAGCGCTGGAAACCTGGGACGAAAGCCTGGTGCGCAGCCTGTTGCCGCGACATTTCCAAATCATCAAGCAAATTAACACCAACTTCAAAAAACTGGTCAGCAAAACCTGGCCGGGCGATGAGGCGGTTTGGGCGAAACTGGCCGTGCATCACGACAAACAGGTAAGGATGGCGAACCTCTGCGTGGTGGCCGGTTTTGCGGTAAACGGGGTGGCGGCGCTGCATTCTGATCTGGTGGTCAAAGATCTGTTCCCGGAATATCACCAGCTGTGGCCGGAAAAATTCCACAACGTCACCAACGGCATCACACCGCGCCGCTGGCTGAAACAGTGTAATCCGGCGCTTTCCGCACTGATTGATGAACGCCTGAAAACGGATTCCTGGGTGAATAATCTGGATCTGCTGGAAGGTCTGGAAGACGGTGTTAAAGATAAAAAATTCTGTAAGCATTACCGCAAAATCAAGCACGACAACAAAGTCCGGCTGGCGGAATACGTCTGGCATCGCATGGGTATCAGGCTCAATCCGGATGCCATTTTCGATGTACAGATTAAACGCCTGCACGAATACAAACGTCAGCATCTCAATTTGCTGCACATTCTTTCGCTTTACCGCCAGATCCGCGATAACCCGAAACTTGATATCGTGCCGCGCGTTTTCCTGTTTGGTGCCAAAGCGGCGCCGGGCTATTACCTGGCAAAAAATATCATTTATGCGATCAATCAGGTCGCGGAGAAGATCAACAACGATCCGATCGTGGCCGATCGAATCAAAGTGGTATTTATCCCGGACTATTGCGTGTCGGTAGCGGAACTGATGATCCCGGCGGCGGACGTTTCCGAGCAGATTTCAACGGCAGGGAAAGAAGCGTCGGGCACCGGCAACATGAAGCTGGCGCTTAACGGCGCGCTGACTGTCGGCACGCTGGACGGCGCAAATGTCGAAATTGCCGAGCAGGTGGGCGAAGACAATATTTTCATCTTTGGCCTGACCGTTGATGAAGTGAAAGCCGAGCTGAAGAAAGGCTATAAGCCGAAAGCCGTGGTGAAAAAAGACAAACATCTCAAAGCGATTCTCGATGAACTGGCCAGCGGTTTTTATGCCAACGGCGATAAAAAGGCTTTCGACCTGATGCTCAACAGCCTGCTCGATGGCGGCGATCCGTATCTGGTTCTGGCGGATTTTGCGCAGTATTGCGAAGCGCAAAAACGGGTCGATGAACTGTATCGCAACGCTGACGAATGGACGCGCCGTACGCTGCTTAACACCGCGCGCGTCGGGATGTTCAGTGCCGACCGTTCAATCCGCGATTACCAGCAGCGCATCTGGCAGGCAAAACGTTAGGAGCAGGCATGGAGGATAAGCAACTTGTTGAGGCTGCGCGCCGGGCAGGTATTTTAGACAGCTTTATAAATATGTCGGATGAAGTGGAAACGGTGTCCAGCGAAACGCGGGCATCGCTGCTGGCGGCCATGGGGCGTGATCCGGAAGATGTGCCTGAGATCACGCCTTTGCCTGCGGTAAAAGTGTTTACGGAAGGCAAAAAAGTGCTGCTGACCCCGGAGGGCAGCGGCGCATTCGGCTGGCTGTTCACGCTTGAAAACGGCGACCAGACCGAAGGAACCGTTGAGGTTGGCAAGGTTCTGAATCTCAGCGCCGGATTGCCAACGGGTTACCATCAGCTGACGTTATCGCAAAACGGCAAAATCTGGCCGTGCCGGATTATTGTTGTGCCGTCACGCTGTTACGAGCCGCCCGCGCTGCTGGCAGGTAAAAAACTGTGGGGCGCAACGATTCAGTTGTACACGCTGCGGTCGGAAAATAACTGGGGCGTCGGCGATTTTGGCGACCTGAAAAAAATGGTGGAAGAAGTCGGTCAGCGCGGCGGCGCGTTCGTCGGGCTAAACCCGATACACGCGCTGTATCCGGCCAATCCTCTAAGCGCCAGCCCGTACAGCCCGTCGTCACGCCGCTGGCTGAATCTGGCGTACATCGACGTGAATGCGGTGGAAGAATTTACCGCCAGCGATTTGGCACAAAGCTGGTGGCATTCCATCGAAACGCACGATGCCTTGTTGCAGGCGCGCAGCACCGAGTTTGTCGATTATCCGCTGGTGATGCGGCTGAAATTAAATGCGCTGAAACTGGCCTGGCCGCTCTTTGGTGAATTGCCGGAAGCCAGCCAGCGCAAGCGGGATTTCCGTCGTTTTGTGCTGCTGGGCGGCGAAAGTTTACGCCAGCAGGCGCTGTTCGATGCGCTGCATGAACACCTGCGGGGATTAGATCTGGGATTGTGGGGCTGGCCGGTATGGCCCGACGCTTATCGTGACGCCAAAGGGGCGGATGTGGCGGAATTCAGCCAGCATTATGCCGGTGAAATTGAGTTCTACCAGTGGCTGCAGTGGCTGGCGCATACGCAATTTTCAGCGTGTTATCAGCGCAGTGTGGAGCTGGAGATGCCGCTGGGTTTATACCGTGATCTGGCGGTCGGTGTGGCGGAAGGCGGTGCGGAAACCTGGTCAGATCCGTCGCTGTACTGTCTGAATGCCACGATTGGCGCACCGCCGGATATTCTGGGGCCGCAGGGGCAAAACTGGGGCCTTCCGCCCATTGATCCTCACGAAATGAAAGCCCGTGCCTATCAGCCGTTTATCGATTTGCTGCGTGCAAATATGGCGGAATGCGGGGCTTTGCGCATCGACCATGTTATGGGACTTCTGCGTCTGTGGTGGATCCCGTTTGACGAAGAGGCGGGCAACGGCGCGTATGTCCGTTATCCGCTTGAAGATCTGCTCGGGGTGCTTGCGCTGGAAAGCCAGCGGCATCAATGCATGGTGATTGGTGAAGATCTGGGGACTGTGCCGAAAGAAATTGTCGCCAGCCTGCGTGAAAGCGGCGTCTATTCCTACAAAGTGCTGTATTTCGAGCACGATAAAACCTTCACCTATCGGCCGCCTGAAAACTATGTCGTTCAGGCGATGGCGACGGTGACCACGCATGATCTACCGACCTTGCGCGGCTACTGGGAAGGCGGGGATTTAACCCTCGGCGCGACGCTGGGCGTCTATCCGGATCCACAGGTGCTGGAAAAGCTGCGTGCAGAACGTGAGCGCAGCAAACAGGGATTGCTGGATGCGTTGCACCTGACGCATTGCGTGCCGAAATCCACCGGACATACGGCGGAAAAAATGCCGATGACGCCCGTGCTGAACCGGGGTTTACAGCGTTATCTGGCGGACAGCGCCAGTGCGCTGCTCGGGCTGCAACCGGAAGACTGGCTGGATATGTCGACGCCGGTTAACGTGCCGGGTACAAACACTGAATACCCTAACTGGCGGCGAAAACTGACGCACACCCTGGAAGCGTTGTTCAGCGATGAGCTCATTAATCTGCTGCTGGAGGATTTAAACCGCCGACGGTTAGCAACTTCTGAGTCGTCTGCTAAACCCCCTCCCAACCTCCCCCTTCGCAGGGGGAGGAGCTAAAAGCCAAACCTTGAGGCGGCTTCGGGCAACTCCCTCCCCTGCGAAGGGGAGGGTTAGGGTGGGGTATTAATGGCGACACCCGTATTCAAACCATAAAAAAAGCACCCAACGGAAGGGTGCTTTTTACATTCTGTCTGATTAACGGTTAATCAGTAGAAAGAGTGCTCGCCGCGCTGGTGTTCGGTCAGATCGCGAACGCCTTTCAGTTCCGGGAAGTTTTGCAGCAGTTCTTTCTCGATGCCGTCTTTCAGAGTGACATCAATCATAGAACAACCGTTACAACCCCCGCCGAACTGGAGAACCGCAATGCCGTCGTCGGTGATTTCCATCAGGGAAACACGACCGCCGTGGCTGGCCAGCTGCGGGTTAATCTGTGACTGCAACTGATATTCAACACGTTCCATCAGCGGCGCATCGTCAGACACTTTACGCATTTTGGCGTTAGGTGCTTTCAGCGTGAGCTGGGAACCGAGCTGATCGGTAACAAAGTCGATCACCGCGTCCTGTAAATAAGGCGCGCTGAGTTCATCGATGAAAGCGGACAGTTTCTCGAACTTCAGTTCGGTATCCGTCGCTTCCACGGCGTCTGGCGGGCAATAAGAGACACCGCATTCTGCGGTCGGCGTACCGGGATTGATCACGAATACGCGGATTTGGGTGCCTTCTTCCTGGCTTGCCAGCAATTTGGCAAAGTGCTCTTGGGCAGCATCGGTAATAAGGATCATAACATTCGCTCAATAGTTGACTACTCTAGTTGGTTATAATACGCCCTTTGTTTTTACCCGTCACCCTTCGCGTTGCCAGAGTGTTAGCAGCACGTGCTCACGTCTGTAATGTCCTGCAGATACACGCGATTTGCACTGAATTAACTCCCTGATTGATGAGCATTTTGCTGATTTCCCGCACCGTGCTGCCGGTGGTGACCACATCATCAAGCAGCATCACGTTTTTACCGTGTAAATCGGCATGGCAACTAAAGGCTTTACGCAGATTCCACTTTCTTTCCCGCTCGCTCAGGCTTTGCTGCGGCACGGTTTGCCGGTCGCGGCTCAGGGCGTACGGGCGGTATTCGCAGTGCAGCCAGCGGGCCAGTGGCCGGGCGAGTAATTCACTCTGATTGTAGCCTCTGGAGAAATAACGTTTCTGATGCAGCGGCACGCTGAGGAGGATATCCGGGCGCTGAAGATTGCCGGACCGCCAGCGCGCCAGCCAGCGCAGCAGAAACAGACGTGCGAGCGTGGTGTCCAGCTCGGGAAGATGGGCGAATTTGAGCCGGAGCACCAGCCCGCTGACCGGCGGTTCATACGGGCTGGCGAAAACCAGCGCGTCCCACGGCGGTGGATGCTGCAGGCAGCGCCCGCAATCGAGATTTCCTCCGGTGCCGGGTAATCCGCAGCGCGGGCAGCAGGGCGGTGCGGCGGGTAAATGTCGCAGACACAGACTGCAAATGCCCTGTATCGCCAGATGGAGCGGACACTGACATAGCCAACAGCGGCTGGCAATTGTTAGCATAGCGGCGGGTTCCTTTTGCCATTTTATGGATCGAACAATCAGACTGAAACGGACAATACGCTATGAATAAGCTTTACCGGGAGACAATCGGCGAAGGAGATCGCCATCTTGTGCTGCTTCACGGATGGGGACTGAACGCAGAGGTCTGGCGTTACACGGCGGAGCGATTTGCGCCGCATTTTTGTCTGCATCTGGTGGATTTGCCGGGCTATGGCCGCAGTGAGAATTTTGGCGCTATGACGCTGGCGGAGATGGCCGAAATCGTACTCGACGGCGCGCCTGAAAAAGCGTCGTGGATGGGCTGGTCATTAGGCGGGCTGGTCGCCAGCCAGGTTGCGCTGAGCGCGCCGAAGCGGGTGGAAAAACTGGTCACCGTGGCCTCCTCGCCGTGTTTTGCCGCGCAGGAAAACTGGCCGGGGATCCGCCCCGATGTGCTGCACGGTTTTCAGCATCAGCTGAGTGAAGATTTTCAGCGCACTGTGGAACGTTTTCTGGCATTGCAAACGCTCGGCAGCGACAGCGCGCGGCAGGATACGCGGTTGCTGAAATCTGTTGTGCTCGGCCAGCCGGTGCCGTCGGTGGACGTGCTGAACGGCGGGCTGGAAATCTTACGCAGCGTGGATTTACGCCAGCCAATGGCGGCGCTGACGGTTCCGCTTTTACGCATTTATGGTGCGCTGGACGGGCTGGTGCCGAGAAAAATCGTGCCGTTAATGGATGCGTTACTGCCTGATTCTCACTCGGAAATCATTGAAAAAGCAGCCCATGCGCCGTTCATCTCACACCCGGATGCTTTTTGTGAAATTGTCGAACGCTTTCTGATTACAGACTGAAAGCCAATGTAAAAATATTTGTCTAATTTCTGGCTAATTCCCAAGGGTGACTAATACTTAAGCCGATGATGACGGGGTAAGGCTGGCGTAAGTTTTTACGTGTACCTGTTTGCGTCTCTGGGGAGTTTACTGGTGTTTAACCATGAAGGTCATGCCAGCGCAAATGTACCTGCTGTTCATATCTTGACTGCTTTCTTTGAAAATTATTCATCCAATTTAGAGGTAATGTCATGAAATCAAATAAAATTATTATTGCAGCTGTTCTGGCAGGGTTATTCTCGGTCAACGCAATGGCGGCAGATCTGATTACAAAAGAAGAAGCCAAAGAAAAAGGCTATACCAGCCTGGGCGTGGTGACGACCAGCAATGAATACACTGCGCCATCGGACGCCAGAGAAGAGCTGGCAAAACTGGCGGATGAAAAAGGCGGTAAGTATTTCGTGATCATCGCCGCTCAGGAGAAGAAGAAAATCACTGCAACGGCTGAAGTGTTCAAATAATTCCTTTTTTCCTCTGCAAATCCGGGGGATGCCAGCGTGCATCCCTTTTTATTTTCATTAAATCTGCGTCATCTCACTTTTAAATATCACTATCCTTCTGATTTTAAAGAATTCTCTTGAATCATTACTCTGAGAGTAACGAAGTGTCTGTCCGCTTAATTGATAGAACTGACATAGATTCCTACACTTAGCAGGCTACTTAAACAGGTCAAATGTGATGCAACCGCCACTTGACTGAACTTCCCACCGTCCTCTTTGTTTCATCACGCCGGGAAAAATTCAGCAAGCTCAACCCAGGGAGGTTTGGCATGCCGCAACATCCGCAGACCACGAAAGCGTGGGACACCCGCCGCAATGAAAAACAACGGCGTATCGACAGTGTCCGTTCCGTGGCCGAGGGTAAAGTATTACCCACAGATAAAATTATTCCTGTCCTCGAAACGCTGATTGCCTCCGGCGACCGCGTGGTGATGGAAGGTAACAACCAAAAACAAGCTGACTTCCTTTCCCGCTCACTGGCGAAAGTGAACCCTGAAAAACTGCATGATTTGCACATGATCATGCCAAGCGTCAGCCGCGCAGAACATCTGGATCTCTTCGAACGCGGCATTGCCCGTAAGCTCGATTTCGCCTTCTCCGGCCCGCAAAGCCTGCGTATCGCGCAGCTGCTGGAAGATGGCCAGATGGAAATCGGCGCGATCCATACGTACATCGAACTGTATTCCCGTCTTTACGTCGATCTGGTGCCGAACATCGCCCTGATCGCCGGCTTCAAAGCAGACCGCAAAGGTAACCTTTATACCGGCGCAAGCACCGAAGATACGCCGGCGCTGGTCGAAGCCGCGGCCTTTAAAAACGGTATCGTCATCGCGCAGGTCAACGAACTGGTAGATGAAGAAACCGATCTGCCGCGCGTTGATATTCCGGGCGACTGGATTGATTTCGTGGTTGTCGCCGACAAGCCATTCTTCATCGAACCGCTGTTCACCCGCGACCCGCGTCTGATTAAACCGGTTCATGTGCTGATGGCAATGATGGCTATCAAAGGCATCTACGCTAAACACAACGTGCAGTCACTGAACCACGGTATTGGTTTCAACACCGCCGCCATCGAACTGCTGCTGCCGACCTACGGCGAACAGCTCGGCCTGCGCGGCAAAATCTGTAAACACTGGACCCTGAACCCGCATCCGACGCTGATCCCTGCCATCGAAAGCGGCTGGGTAGAAACGGTTCACTGCTTCGGTGGCGAGCTGGGGATGGAAGAGTATATCCGCGCCCGTCCGGACGTGTTCTTCACCGGCTCTGACGGTTCCATGCGTTCCAACCGCGCATTCTGCCAGCTGGCAGGCCAGTACGCAGTGGATATGTTCATCGGTTCCACCTTGCAGGTCGATGGTCTGGCGAACTCCTCAACCGTGACCCGTGGCCGTCTGGCCGGTTTCGGTGGCGCACCGAACATGGGGCATGACCCGCACGGTCGCCGTCACTCAACGCCTGCGTGGCTCGACATGATTGAAGAGCCGGATCCTATGGCGCGCGGTAAAAAACTGGTCGTGCAGATGGTGGAAACCTTCCAGGCCGGTGGCAAACCGACGTTTGTTGAAAAACTGGAAGCGGTCGATGTGGGTAAAGAATCCGGGATGCCGCTGGCGCCTGTGATGATTTACGGCGACGACGTCACGCACGTGCTGACCGAAGAAGGGATTGCGTATTTGTACCGCGCCCGTTCTCTGGAAGAGCGCCGCGCTATGGTCGCTGCGGTTGCCGGTATCACTGACATTGGTCTGGGCGTTGACGCCAAACGCGTTGCTGACCTGCGCCGTCAGGAACTGGTGGTCTTCCCGGAAGACATGGGGATTCGCCGCACTGACGCAACCCGTTCATTACTGGCGGCTGGCAGCGTGAGCGAGCTGGTTGACTGGTCCGGCGGTTTGTATAACCCGCCTGCCAAATTCCGCAGCTGGTAATTGATGATGCCGCAGACTTTAACGATTGGCGCTGTACTCACAGCGCAAGAGCTGGCCGAAAGGCTGGCAGACACGGCGACGCAGGCGCTGATCGACGAAGCGCGGCTTAGCCCGAAACCGGGGTTGGTGGACAGCCGGAGTTCCGGCGCACATCAGGATTTGACGTTAGACCTGATGGTGCGTTCGGCACGCAGTCTGACCCCGACTTTTTATGCGCTGGCGTTACACAGCTGGCAGCGCCCGGCGGATATCGCCCTGCGTCAGGAAGTTGGTCGTCTGGGCCGTGCAGGCGAAGCACAAATGATGGCGGAAACCGGCGGAGTGAATACTCACCGGGGCGCTATCTGGGCGATGGGGTTGCTGGTCAGCGCCGTTGCCATGCAGCCGGAAAATCTGATCCCGCAGCACATTGCACAACGTGCCGCGAAAATCGCGAAATTACCCGACGCCTTCAGCCCGAAAAAATTCAGTAAAGGTTCGCACGCCGTGCAGCGTTATCAGGTGCCCGGTGCCCGCGAAGAGGCGCAGAGCGGCTTCCCGCACATTCTCGATTGTGCGTTGCCGCAGCTTCATTACAGCCGCACGCGCGGTGCCAGCGAAAGCGAAGCACAGGTCGATGCGTTGCTGGCGGTGATGACACGGCTTTCCGATACCTGCGTGTTATCGCGCGGCGGATTACCGGCGCTGGAAGCCATGCATCAGGGCGCGCAGGCCGTGCTGGATGCCGGCGGACTTCAGACGTGCGCAGGCAAACAACGGCTGCGCCATCTGGAACAGCGGATGCTGGCCGATAACACATCGCCCGGCGGTGCCGCCGATTTACTGGCTGCAACCCTGTTTCTCGACCGCGTCAGCGTGGCCTGACTGAACCGGATACGAATTAACTAACATCAGTACAAAGAGGTGTTATGGAACGTTTTGAATTTAACTACCCGGCGGCAAAAGCGCTGCCAGGCCGCGCCGAAGCTGGCGTGGTGGGTTCCGGCGATTTAGAAGCGCTGTATGAACCAAAAGCAGCAACTGAGCTGAAAATTATTGTCACTACCTCCGTCGATGGCAGCCACAGCCTGTGGCAGCACTTTTTCGACCGTCTGAACGCCCTGCGCGAATTACCGGCAGGCCGTCTGGACATTAATGATTTTGGCGCCACACCAGGGGTTGCCCGTCTGCGTATCGAACAGGTCTTTGAGGAGGCTGAAAATGCCAACTGATACTGATCAGAGCTTTATCGAACTGAGCGCCCGTCAGCGCGCCCGCAAATTGCTGGACGCCGGGACTTTCCGTGAACTGCTGGGGCCGTTCGAACGCATTATGTCGCCGTGGCTGGAACCGCAGGGCATCGTCCCGCAGGCCGATGACGGCATGGTTGTGGCGAAAGGCCAGATCAACGGTCAGCCCGCGGTAGTCGTCGCGATTGAAGGCAGTTTCCAGGGCGGCAGCATGGGCGAAGTGTCCGGTGCCAAAATGGCCGCTGCGCTGGAAATGGCGGCAGAAGATAACCGTAACGGCATTCCGACTCAGGCAGTGCTTCTGCTCGAAACCGGTGGTGTGCGTTTGCAGGAAGCCAATCTGGGCCTCGCGGCTATCGCCGATATTCACGCCGCCATCGTTGATTTACGCCGCTACACGCCGGTGATTGGCGTGGTGGCCGGGACCGTCGGCTGCTTCGGCGGGATGTCCATCGCCGCGGCCTTATGCAGCTACCTTATTGTCACCCGTGAAGCGCGTCTGGGCCTGAACGGTCCGCAGGTTATCGAACAGGAAGCCGGTATCGACGAATACGATTCCCGCGACCGTCCGTTTATCTGGAGCATGACCGGTGGCGAAGTGCGTTATCACAGCGGTTTTGTGGATGCGCTGGTCAAAGACTCCCTTGCACAAGTGAAAGACAACGTGCTCGCCTTCATCAAAAAAGGCGTTCCGGCGACACATCGTTCTGATAATTATGATTATTACCTGCCAAAACTGACCGGTTTTGACACCGCGCAGCAGGCCAGCCGTGAAGTGACGGAAGCCCTGTTTAACCGGGAGGATCGCGCATGAGCAACGTAGAAAGCAACACCGTCAGCCGGGGTGATTACTGGTTTGCCGAACTGACCAAAGAGGCCACTCCGGTCAGCGGTCTTTGCCCTTCGGTGAAAGCCGCCGATGGCAAACTCAACGATCAGGCTGTTCGTTTCATTACGGTCGTACCGGATAAAAATAATCACTATCCGCGCGCAGCGGGCGGTGAAGTCGGTCTGCTGGAAGGGTGGACGCTGGCAAAAGTCGTTAACGACGCCATTGCCGCTGATGCAAACTCCGACACCAAACGCGCCATCGTGGCAGTGATTGATGTGCCAAGTCAGGCTTATGGCCGTCGCGAAGAAGCGTTTGGTATTCATCAGGCGCTGGCCGGTGCCGCAGGCGCTTACGCCAAAGCCCGTCTGGCCGGTCATCCGGTGGTCGGTCTGATTGTGGGTAAAGCGATGTCCGGTGCGTTTCTGGCGCACGGTTATCAGGCCAACAAGCTGATCGCCTTCAAAAACAACGGCGTCATGATCCATGCGATGGGGAAAGAATCCGCCGCACGCATCACGTTACGTTCTGTGGATGCGCTGGAAAAACTGGCGGCAACCATCCCGCCGATGGCTTATGACATCGAAAACTACGCCACTCTGGGGCTGCTGTCGCAATTACTCGACATCGCAAACCCGGACAGCGCAACACCCGACGACATCACGCGCGTACAAAGCGCGGTATGGCAAAACATCCAGGATGCTCGCAAAGAAGGCGTTAGCCTCAGCAACCGTCTGGGTGCAGAAAATCGCGCAAGTTCGCAGCGCGTTCGCCAGCAGATGCGTCAGGAATGGTAATTCGTTAACAACTTTCAGTCTCAACCGGTAACGCACCTGCAAACAGCGTGACGCAGCCGCATTTGCAGGTCCCGCCCCTGGCGTTCAGGGGCGAGGGCCTGCTGTTGTCTGCAACTGGACTGTCATACTAAAAAAACCATCGCACCGGCGCCGACTGAGCATTCATACTTTGCCTCAGGAAAAACGCTATGACTTACGTAATATTGCACGCGCTTGCCCCTATTTTCGTCATCATGATCCTCGGTTTTTATGCCGGGAAAGCGAAAATGGTGGATAACCAGAATGTCTCTTTACTTAATATTTTCGTGATGGATTTTGCTTTACCCGCTGCGCTGTTTGCAGCAACCGTACAAACGCCGTGGGCCGGTATTGTTGAACAATCACCGCTGATTCTGGTGCTGGTTCTGGCGATGTGGATCACCTATGCCGCGATTTACTTTATTTGCACCAAAGTGTTTAAGAAATCTCCGCAGGATGCTGCCGTTCTGACGCTGACTGTGGCGCTGCCAAACTACGCGGCGCTCGGCCTGCCGATTCTGAGCAGTGTTCTGGGTGATGCACCGTCAACATCATTGTCCGTGGCGGTGTCTATCGCCTGTGGTTCCGTGCTGATGACACCGTTCTGCCTGCTGATTCTGGAACGTGAAAAAGCCCGTCTGAGCGGCGAAAATCAGGGTTCATCTCTGGCATTGTTGCCGGTTCTGATGTGGCGTTCAGTGAAGAAACCGATCGTCTGGGCACCGCTTCTGGGTGTGATTCTGGCGGCATTTGGCATTAAAATGCCGGAAATTTTCCTGGCCTCAATCAAACCGCTGGGCCTGTCAGCGACCGCGTCTGCGCTGTTCCTGACCGGTGTTATCCTGTCAGCCCGTAAGCTGAAAATTAACGGTCCGGTGTTGTTGTCCTGTGTCGCGAAAAACCTGGTTCAGCCGTTTATCGCCTGGGGTCTGGTTCTGGCGTTCGGCCTGAGTGGTCAGGTGGCGGTGACCGCAATCCTGATGATTGCGCTGTCTGCCGGTTTCTTCGGTATCGTGTTCGGCAACCGTTTCGGCGTTCAGTCTCCGGATGCAGAAGCTTCACTGCTGATCAGTTCCGTGTTGTGTATTGTGACACTGCCGCTGTTCATCTCACTGACGGCTGCACTTCACTGATAAGACAGGATTTATAAAGATGTCCGACCCGCGTGCCCATGATTTTATCTGGATTAGCGACCGTTCTGCGCTGGAAAGCGACAACGTTTTACCCGACTGGATCAACAGCAGCTGGCGCACCGCGCTGCCGCTGGTGGTACGTCGCGACCAGCGTGCGGACGGGGCCATTCCGGTTGGGATACGCGGGCTGACCCGCATTCAGCGTGCGGCGGCCTGGGTGAACCCGGCCGCTGTGGTGCGGGTCGTCACGCCGGAATCGCTGGTCAGTGACGTCAATGCGCTTTTGCAATCCCCGTTTGTTTCACAGCAACCGGTGCAGGCATTGATTACGTTAAGCAGTCTGCAACTGCCTTTCCCGTGGGGCGTGACGGGCAGTTGTGCGTTTGCGCTGGCCAGTGATATTCCTGTTATGCATGCTGACAGCGATCTGGATTTGCTGGTGCGCTGCGATTCTCCGGCGACACCCGCGCAGTTTCTCGATTTTTACGACCAGCTTCAGCGGCTTCCGTGCCGTGCCGATGTTCAGATCAATACGCCGCAAGGGGGATTTGCCCTCAGCGAATGGCTGCGCGGCGGTGATGTGATGCTGAAAACCGCGACCGGCCCGTTCCGGGTGCGTGATCCGTGGCAATCGCTGACAGGCTGATGTCTGGCAAAAGAAGCAAGGAGCACGATGAAAATCTTATTTAACTTCCCCGGTCAGGGCCCGCAGGTGCCGCAAATGCTGCACAATTTGCCCGATAATGCCCTGACCCACTCCCTGATTGAACAGGCCAGCCTGGCGCTTGGCGAAGATGTTCTCCTCCTTGATAACGCCGGCGCTTTTCATTCCACCCGCGCGGTCCAGCTCTGTCTGCTGATTGCCGGTGTCGTTTGGGCAAAACAATGCCAGGCCGAAGGCATCGACGCTGATTTTTGCAGCGGGCTGTCGATCGGGGCCTTTCCTGCCGCCGTCATCGCGGGGGCGCTGGACTTTTCCGATGCCGTAAAACTGGTCGCCCTGCGCGGCGAGTTAATGCAGCAGGCTTATCCGCAAGGCTTTGGCCTTTCTGCCATCACCGGCCTGCGTCAGGCACAAATAGAAGCGCTGGTAGCGCAGGTTAACAGCGACGAGCTTCCGGTTTATCTGGCCAACATTAACGCGGAAGATCAGCTGGTTATCGCGGGCAGCGATGCCGCGATGAAACAGGTGATGCTGCTGGCGAAAGAGCAGGGCGCGCAGAAAACTCACCGGCTGGCGGTCACGGTACCGTCGCATTGCGCGCTGCTTGATGAACCTGCGGCCAGACTGGTGGAAGCCTTTAAACAGGTGAAACTTTCCCGCCCGGTTTGCGGTTATCTCAGCGGAACGACCGGACGCGTTTACTGGCAGCCGGAGAAAATCGCCGATGATTTAGCGATGAATATGGCGCGGACCGTGAACTGGCGGGATGCCATGGTCGCGGCCTACCAGCGCGATGTCCGTCTGGCACTCGAAATGCCGCCCGGCTGTGTGCTGACCGGCCTGACAAAACGCGCCATGGATCAGGGCGAAGCGCTGTCCGTATGCCAGTCCGGCATGCATGTTGCGGGACGTCTCGCAACCCGGTTACGCGAAAACGAGCGTTAGAAATTAGTGTGATAGGTTGGTCATGAACTGATGTTCTTGTTGCGTTACGCTTACCTGTAACATGATGAAGTACAAAAGAAAATTATATATTCCGCATTCCTTTTCGTAGAAATATTGCGCAATATGTTATTGTCCAACCACGCTTCAATTGTTGACTGAAGCGTTGCCTCTTTACATGAAGGGATATCATGCCAGTTTTAATTCGCGGGGATTCAAAAATGATAGTGCTCGACAGATCGTATAGCACAGCGACCCTAGCCCGACGGTTTGAAGTCATTGATGAGATACATTTCAACAATGTCGACATGTTGGTCATTTATGATGAAAAAATCCCGTTTATAGCCATTGCAGAAGCCCAAACCAGAACAGACAACCGGGGCGAAAAACGACACCACGTGGTCGCTACGCTTGAACTTGCCCGCCGGAAGCATGACGATGAAATTCTCGAGGTTCGTGAGTTTTGGGAAGACGATAAGGCATTTCAAATCGAAGGTGTCGTCGTCAATTCTGGAATGCGAGATTACCGTTTAGCGACCTTGTTGTATGAAACGCTGGTCACTAAAAAAGATCTCACCCTGATGAGCGATAATGAGCAATATACCGGTGGCCGTGCGTTGTGGAAACGGCTTGCTCAGGACTCAACAGGATTAGTGATTTTTGTTCTGGATACCGCGAAAGGCCAATTTTATCCTTACGACGGTACAAAAATGCGTTACGACGGCGTGAGCATTCCTGAATCCGCCATCTGGAGTGATCATCCGGATAAAACGCACAGGCCAGTGGTTTTAATTGCGCAAAACAGCGAGCGCCTTTCAGCGCTTGCGGCTCGCTAGCGCATACATCCGGCTCTCTGCCGCCAGCGCGAGTAAATTCGGATCGTGTTCGCGGCTGTGCGGGAACACCAGCGCGATGGTCTGGCGCATCTGGTAGGCTTCGGCCAGTGGCAAAAGCCGGACCGTATTTTCATACACCCCTTTCATTCTGCCGGGGATCAGCGTGTACCCGACACCCGCCTGCACCAGGCTCAGCATCGAGAAAATGTCGTTCACGCGTGTGACGATATCCGGTTCGAAACCTGCCACCTGAAAGGCTTCCTGAAATCCGTGGTAAGTCGCGAAGCCTTCCGCCAGCGAGACAAATTTCTTCTGCTTAAAATCACGCAAATCGGCGGTGCCTTCACATGCCAGATCGGAACTGGCGGGTGCAGCGAGGAAAATATCGTCCTGAAATAACGGCAACTGATCATAACGCTGGGCATCGACGCTGGAGTCGCTGGTGGAAATCAGAATCGCATCCAGCTGTCCGTCCTCCAGCTTTTGCAGCAGATCGTTGTTCGAGCCCATCACCAGTTCCAGTTCAAGCTCCGGACGCCGCATTTTCAGCCCCATGATTAAACGGGGAATGGTTTCCAGCGTCAGCGAATAGAGCGTGCCGACTTTAAGCCGTTTATCACCAAAACCCGCGGCGCGCTGCGTGGCTAAAATACCGTGTTCCATCTGCTCGATGACCTGGGTCGCGTGTTCCAGCAATGCCTCGGCGGCAGGCAGTGGCAGCAGGTTTCGCCCGCGGTGGATAAACAGCGGGCAGCGCAGGCCTTCTTCCAGCGAGTGCAGGGCGCGATGCACACTGACGCTGCTCAGGCCCAGTTGTTCGGCTGCGCGGGTGATGTTCTGCTTTTCCATGTAGGCGAGGAAAATTTCAAGTTTACGGAAGGTAATTTCACTGTCGATCATGCAGGCTCCTGCGGCGCATTCATGGCCGTTGCGACCTGTGGATGATAGCTGAATAGCCGCAGCGCGACTATTCAGTAAGGGCGACGTGCCTTAGTTAATGAGCGTATAGGAAACCGTCAGGCATTTTTTGCCGTCGGCGCAGCTTTTACAACTGCCGCTCAGGCAGCTGTCATCTGCGTCGACCGTTTTCGCTTTTCGCATGGCGACCAGCCTTTCGAGCATCGCTTCAATCAGTGGCTGAGGCGTATTCAGCTGGCGGCTGAGCTGGCGGGCATCTGCCCGCCCGGCCAGCGCAAGGCTGTCGCGTACCTGAATCAGACTGGCCATCATTTCTCCTAGTGGCAATCGCTGCCGGTGGCAGGTTCACAACAGGCCGCCACGTTGCGCGGTTGCAGATGAACGCTGACGCGGCTGCGCGCTTTGCGCAGGCTGGTGAGCACTACGGCGTTGAAGATCAGCACAATCAATATGATGAGTGCGCTGTGCCCCGGATGATCGCTGAACGTAGCGGCCTGATAGAACAGCGTAGCCAGTGAGTAGGCAACATTCAGCCCCCAGAAAATGGAGAATGTCATCCAGCTGCGGCTGGTTTCGCGGGCGATTGCGCCCATTACGGAAACACAAGGGACGTAAAGCAGCACAAAAATCAGGTAGCTGTAAGCCGAAACCGCGGAGCCAAATTTCGTGCTCATCACGCCCATTGAACTGACGCCCATTTCGCCGTCGCCTTTGCTGGCTTCGATAGGGTTAGAAAGTACGCTGATGCTGAAGGTATCTTTCAGGCCCTGCCAGGTTTGCCGGACTGCGCCGTTCAGCTCGCTCAGCAGGTTGAAATTCGCGGCATCAAACTCTTCACTGGTGATGTGTTCGGCGGTGTACAAGGTATTCAGTGTCCCGACGACCACTTCTTTCGCCATCGCACCGGTGACCAGCCCGACGGTAGCCTGCCAGTTATCCGGATGAACGCCCATCGGGATAAGCACCGGTGTCAGCACTTTACTCACTGACGCCAGCGCGGAGTCATTAATATTATCGACCGCCTGGCCGCTGAAGGAGAAGCTGTTCAGCGCACCGATGAAAATACTGGCGACCACGATCACTTTACCGGCACGCAGCACGAAACCTTTCAGACGCTGCCAGGTTTGCAGCAGCAGGCTTTTCAGATGCGGAACGTGATACACCGGCAGTTCCATCACAAACGGAGACGCTTCGCCGCGCATGATGGTGTATTTCAGCAAAAGCCCGGTCAGGATCGCGACGACAATACCCAGCAGATACAACGAGAAGACGACGGATGCGCCGTCCTGCCCGAAGAAGGCGGCGGAGAATACGGCGAAAATCGCCAGACGTGCGCCGCAGGACATAAACGGTGCCATCATGACGGTGATCAGACGTTCACGCGGCGCATCCAGTGTACGGGCTCCCATAATGGACGGCACGTTACAGCCGAAACCGACAATCAGCGGCACGAAAGATTTGCCTGGCAGACCGAGCGATTGCATCAGGCGATCCATCACAAACGCAGCGCGCGCCATGTAACCGGAATCCTCAAGGAAAGAGAGGAACAGGTACATCATGCCGATTTGCGGAACCAGCGGCAGAACGGTGTTGATACCGCCGCCAATACCCTGCGCAAGGAAAATCGTCAGCCACTGCGGGAAGTGCAGCGTAAAGCCAATCCACTGCATGCCCTGAATGAAAATGGCCGCAGAGCCGATATCAAAAATCGGTTGCAGCGCGCCGCCGATGTTGATCGCCAGCACGAACATCAGGTACATCACCAGCAGGAAAATCGGCACGCCGAGGAAGCGGTTGAGGATCACGCGGTCGAGCACCTGCGTCAGTTTGTTTGGCGCGGTGAGGTGTGAATTACTGACTGCCGCGCAAAGCGACGCAATGCTCTGATAGCGCGCATCGGCGATCAGCAGGGCAGGATCGTCAACCTGTTGTTCGGCCAGGCGCGTTTTCACTTCCGGCAGCAGTTTTTGTGCGTTACCCGCGTGAGTCTGGCTGTAAATATCCCCTTCGAGAATTTGCAGCGCCAGCCAGCGGCGTTGTTGCAACGCCATGTTTTCCGGCATGGCAGCCGCGAGTACGTCCACTTCCTGCTGCAGAACCGGATGATAGGTCACGCGTTCGAGTTTTTCGACATGCGGGATCGTATCGATGGCAGCTTTCAGTTCTTTGATACCGCTGGCGCGGGTGGAAACCAGCGCGACGACCGGGCAGCCCAGACGGGCGGAAAGTGCAGGGATATCAATGTTGATATTCTGGATCTTAGCGATGTCGAGCATATTGAGCGCGACGATGCACGGAACGCCGAGCTCAAGCAGTTGTAAGGTCAGATACAGATTGCGTTCAAGATTTGAGGCATCGACCACGTTGATCATCAGATCCGCGTCGCCGCTCAGAATGTAATGGCAGGCGATTTGTTCATCGAGCGAGGTCTGCTCGGAAATGGTCGTCAGGGAATATGTGCCCGGCAAATCCACCAGCGTGACCTGATGGTCTTCTGTAGAGAAGTGGCCTTCCTTGCGTTCTACAGTTACACCGGCCCAGTTGCCGACGCGCTGACGGGAGCCGGTTAACTGATTGAAAAGCGTGGTTTTGCCTGAGTTGGGGTTACCAATCAGGCCGATAGTCAATGGTTTCATACGTTAAGATCTACGTGTGAGAAAGGGAAAACGCGGGGAGTCAAAGCGGCCCGCCCCAAAAAGGTCAAAACGACTACGTGGCCAGATGCTGAAGATCAGGCCAATATCTCGAGCTGGAGAAGGTCGAGGTCTTTCTTTCTGACCACAAGGCTGGTGCGGCGGGTTTCGATTTGCACCGGATCACCCATCGGCGCGACGCGGATAATGTTGAAGAATGATCCCGGCAGCATGCCCAGTGAGAGCAGTTTCTGGCGGTAAGCCGGGCTAATCTCATGGGAAAAGCCGGTAATTTTATAAGCACATTTTGATTTAAGTTGCATAGTTTCCTCGCGAAGCGATCCGGTAAATGTGGAGACGGCGGCAGGAGAGTAAAGGTCCTCCAGTGCCGCGCTTCCTTGCCCGGTGTTCCCACTTAACTGCGATTATTGTGGCAAAAAGAATTGCTCAGAAATTGTCCCTGGTGCGAAATTGTCAGCCTGAAACTGACGGCGTAGCGAATACGCAAAGAAGTACAAACGAGAATAGTTATCATAATTAGTACGCGTGAGGAGACAAAAGAAAAGAGGTTGGCCTCTTCACGGGTATCTCCACCGCGAGGCTATGCTATGCCTGTGGGGCAGCTGTTTTATTGATTTACCTCAGTGATTGATTCATTAGGACAGAGTTTAAAAAGTGTCGAAAAAAAATACATAAAAAAAGCCGCTGGTTATCAGCGGCTTTCGTTTGAAAGGTGAAAAGGGAAAAATTAGCGTTTTTTACCCATCGCGGCGGCCAGTGCATCGGCCATCGCATTATTCCCGGCCGGAGCGGAATTACGTCCCGCCGGTTTGTTTGCCGCAGGACGTTTTTGCGCATCACGGTTATTGCCTGCCGCCGGTGCAGAGGAGCGCCGCGCCGGGGCTTCACCCGGTTGTTCGTCCAGACGCATGGTTAGGGCGATACGTTTACGCTGTAAATCAACTTCCATCACTTTGACTTTAACGATATCGCCGGCTTTCACCACGGTGTGCGGATCTTCGACGAATTTGTTCGCCAGTGAAGAAATGTGTACCAGTCCGTCCTGATGAACGCCGATATCCACGAACGCACCGAAGTTGGTGACGTTAGTGACCGAACCTTCGAGGATCATGCCCGGCATCAGGTCATTCATGGTTTCCACGCCATCGGCAAAGGTCGCGGTTTTGAACTCAGGACGCGGATCGTGCCCCGGTTTTTCCAGCTCTTTGATGATGTCGGTAACGGTCGGTACACCGAATTTGTCATCGGTGAATTCGCTGGCTTTCAGGCCGCGCAGCGCGTTGGAATCACCCATCAGCTCTTTCAGTGCCAGCTGTGTGGCGGCCAGAATGCGTTCGACGACCGGATAGGTTTCCGGGTGAACCGTTGAGGCATCGAGCGGGTTATCGCCATGGTTGATGCGCAGGAAGCCCGCGCACTGTTCGAAGGCTTTTGGCCCCAGACGGCTCACTTTCAGCAGCTGTTCGCGGTTGCGGAACTGCCCGTTTTCGTCGCGCCAGTTCACGATATTCTGCGCCATCATGCGGGTCAGGCCTGCCACGCGGGTCAGCAACGGAACCGATGCGGTGTTCAGATCCACACCCACGGCGTTCACGCAGTCTTCGACCACGGCATCGAGTTTTTTCGCCAGCAAGCTCTGGCTGACGTCGTGCTGGTACTGACCGACACCGATGGATTTCGGATCGATTTTCACCAGCTCGGCCAGCGGATCCTGCAAACGACGGGCAATGGAGACCGCACCGCGAATCGATACGTCCAGCTCCGGGAATTCCAGCGCGGCCAGTTCGGAAGCGGAATAGACGGACGCGCCTGCCTCGCTGACGATCACTTTCTGCGCAATCACTTTCGGGAATTGTTTTTGCAGATCAAGGAAGAAACGTTCGGTCTCGCGGGAAGCGGTACCGTTGCCGATCGCCACCAGCTCAACGTTATGTTTGATGCACAGCGCGGCAACCTGCTGCGCCGCTTTCGTCGCCTGACCGGTATGGGGATAAACCGTATCGATATCCACCAGTTTGCCGGTGTTATCCACAACGGCGACTTTTACGCCAGTACGCAGACCCGGATCGAGGCCCATGGTAGCGCGCATTCCGGCCGGTGCGGCCATCAGCAAATCATGCATGTTGCGGGCGAAAACGTTAATCGCTTCATCTTCGGCGCGTTCACGCACGGTGCCCATCAGCTCGGTTTCGAGGTGCAGCAGCACTTTGATGCGCCACGTCCAGTTCACCACCGCGCGACGCCAGACGTCGGCAGGAGCGTTGTTCAGACGCAGGCCCAGATGATCGATAATCAGCTGTTCGGCGTAGCTTTCTTTTGGCGGTTCATCGTGTTGAGGATCGGCATTCAGCGCCAGTTGCAGCACGCCTTCGTTGCGGCCGCGGAACATCGCCAGTGCGCGGTGCGAAGGCACCTGAGAAATGGGTTCATGGTGATCGAAATAATCGCGGAATTTCGCGCCTTCCTGCTCTTTGCCATCGACCATACGGGAAGTCAGATGCGCATTTTTCCACAGGTAATCACGGACTTTCGCCAGCAGAGACGCATCTTCGGCAAAGCGTTCCATCAGAATGTAGCGCGCGCCATCGAGCGCGGCTTTGGTATCGGCGACGCCTTTTTCGGCATCGACAAATTTAGCGGCGGTGGTTTCCGGCTCGTTCAGCGGTTCATTCCACAGCAGATCGGCCAGCGGCTCAAGGCCTGCTTCAATCGCAATCTGCCCGCGCGTACGGCGTTTGGGTTTAAACGGCAGATAAAGGTCTTCCAGCTCAGTTTTGCTCAGCGTGGTGCTGATCGCTTTAGCCAGATCGTCGCTCAGTTTGCCCTGTTCTTCGATAGATTTGAGAATGGTCTGGCGGCGGTCTTCCAGCTCACGCAGATACCCCAGACGTGTGTCTAACTGACGCAACTGGGTATCATCCAACCCACCGGTGACTTCCTTACGATACCGCGCAATAAAGGGCACGGTATTACCTTCATCCAGCAGACGCACCACGGAAGCAACCTGCTCCGGGCGAACCTGCAATTCACTTGCGATAATGCGGCTCAGTTGATCATTCATAGGTCTGGTATCAGTTTTTCGTTAGTGAGTGACGTAAATACAGGGCACCGTTATACGATTTGAAGGCTGAAAATGCCAGCCGTCGGGACGATGTGCCTCACGTTTTGGGCGTTATCTGATTATTTGCCGTAGTCGATTTCATTGACGTACCAGGTCGCATCGCCGACCGGCGTGGTGACCACCAGACTGTCGCCGACTTCCTTTTTCAGCAGCGCGCGCGCCATCGGGGAGTCGATAGAAATGTAGTCTTTACGGCCAAAGATTTCGTCATAACCGACGATGCGAAAGCGCTTGATATCGCCGTCGTCATTTTCCACTTCCACCCACGCGCCGAAGAACACTTTGCCGTCCTGCTGCGGTGAATAATCGACAATGCGCAGTTGTTCCAGGCATTTGGTCAGATAGCGGATGCGGCGGTCGATTTCGCGCAGACGTTTTTTGTTGTACTGATAATCGGCATTTTCACTGCGGTCACCCAGACTGGCGGCCCAGGTCACCTTTTTGGTGACTTCCGGACGCTCTTCTCGCCACAGAAAATCCAGCTCAGTTTTGAGCTTGTCGTAGCCTTCGCGGGTAATCAGTTTGGTCTTCATGTTACCTGTCGCCTTCCACACAGTTATCTTCCAAAATCCTTCGCCATTGTTTCACACAATTGCGCCGCTGACAGTGCAGAAATTGGTCGAAAAAACTGTCGGGCTGCTACGCTTTATATGATGGCTTTTTAGTCGGATAGTTATTATCCTTCGCCGCGCTTCTTGCGAATTTTATATTCCGTAACACATTTCGCAATATTCTGAATTTCAAAATATTTTTCTTAAATATCACTTCAGATTATGGGTCATAGGGATTAGGGGTACAGCTACAAATGGATTTACTCAGATTCTTACTTCGTTTGCCTTTTACATTGATAAAAGGCGTCCTTCGCGCGCTGGCTTTTATTTCAGGTCTGCTCGGGCGCGTCATTAAACCTGTTGTCGGCAATATCGACTGGCGTGCGCCGGTCTGGTTGACGGCAATGTCCGGCTGGCTGAAGCGCGGATTTACGCGCATGGAAAGCGGCGTCGATAGACACCCGAAAGCCATCAGTCTGGCTATTCTGGTGTTGCTGTGCGCGGCAGGTGCGGGCGTTTACGGCTGGCACTGGTGGTTAAACCGTCCGCAGCCGATCGAACCGGCACCGATGGTGTATCAGGAAACCAGCGTGCGGGTCAGTAACCCGGAAGCGATTAATTATGCCGCGCAAAAAATTGCGCCTCAGCAGGCCATTTTTAATTTTAAAAATTCAGCTGCTCCGCTGACGGATGTCGGCAAAGTCGTCGAAAAAGGCATTACGCTGAAACCGGCAACTGAAGGTGAATGGAAATGGATCAGCGGTTATACGCTGGTCTTCACGCCAAAAAATCCGCTGCCGATGGGCACAAAATACGAAGTGAGTTTTACGCCTGACGTACTGCTCGCGCCGCAAATCAAACTGGCGACCACGCGTTATGAATTCACAGCGCCTGCCTTCGATTATCAGTCGGGCACCGCCGAGTATTATCAGGACCCGCAGGATCCGCAAAAACGCAGCGCGATTTTCAACGTCAAATTCAATGCGCCGGTGGATGTGGCCAGTTTTGAGAAACAAATCTCTCTGGGCCTGAGCGAAGGGAAAGCCAAAACGGAATCCAAACTCAATTATTCCGTGGTCTACGACCAGAAAAAACTCAACGCCTGGGTGCATTCCGAACCGCTGAAATCGCTCGATCACGGCGGTTCTGTTCACATGACGATAGGCGAGGGCGTAAAGGCGTCGGTGGCATCAAACGCAACCACGCAGGCGCGTAACGTCTGGGTTTCCGTGCCAACGCTTTACAGCCTGGCCGTGAGTGACGCCAGCGCGCAGGTGGTAGATGCCGACGGCGCGAAAGGTCAGCGTGCGCTGATCATCGGGTTCAGCGATGCGGTAAAAGATAAAGACATCCGCCGCGCGGTAAAAGTCTGGTTGTTACCGCAGCACGATCCGAACGATTCAGACGCCGCAACCGGCCCGGACGATTACGCCAGCTGGAATGTGGAAAGTGTCGAAAATAACGTGCTGGCGCAATCCACACCGCTGAATATCCAGCTGAACGAAGCCGAAAGCGACTATCAGCCGCAGTTCAGTTTCCGCTTCGATGCGCCCGCGCACCGCGCCATGCTGGTGGAAATCGACAATGTGCTGACGTCTTCCGGCGGCTATAAAATGCCGGAAAAAGTCTACCGCATTGTTGAAGTTCCGGATTATCCAAAGTCTCTGCAATTTATGTCGCAGGGTTCGCTGCTGTCGGTGAACGGTGACAAACAAATCAGTGTGGCCGCGCGTAACGTGCCGGGAATGCGTCTGGACATCAAACGCGTTATCCCAAGCCAGCTGCAACACATCGTGTCATTTAAAAGCCGTGAATATTCGTCGGCGGAATTTAACCGTCTGAATGACGAGTATTTTACCGAGCATTTCAAATACCAGACGGCGGTGAATAACGACAAACCGGGTGAAGTGAATTATCAGGGCGTCGATCTTTCCCGTTATCTGTCCACCGATCCGAGTTCGCATCGCGGCGTATTCCTGCTGACGCTGTCGGAATGGGATCCGAAGAAGAAAGAAGAAAAACCGGCGACTGATGATGACGGTTATCAGTATCAGGATGACGATCAGAGCGGAGACGAAGCGCCGGTCGGCGATTCCCGCTTTGTGGTGGTCACCGATCTGGGGATTATTGCCAAGCGTTCGCAGGATAAAACCCGCGACGTGTTTGTGCAGTCGATTCACAGCGGTACGCCGGTCAGCAACGCCAAAGTGTCGGTTATCGCAAAAAACGGCGTCACGCTGCTGACGCAAACCACCGGCGCTGACGGACATGTGCGTTTCCCGGCGCTGGATGTTTACACCAGCGAGCGCCAACCGGTGATGTTCCTGGTCGAAAAAGAGGGCGATGTTTCGTTCCTGCCTGCCGACCGGAATAACGACCGCGGCCTCGACTTCTCGCGGTTCGACGTGGATGGCGAAGAAACCCCGAACGACCCGCGCACGCTGAGCAGTTATCTGTTCTCCGATCGCGGCGTTTATCGTCCGGGCGACACTTTCAATATCGGTCTGATCACCCGCGCCGCCGACTGGAGTATGGGCCTGGCCGGTGTTCCGGTGCGCGCTGAAATTCATGACCCGCGCGATAAGCTGATGAGCACAGTTCCGCTGACGCTCGGTGCCAGCGGTTTCAACGAGCTGAGTTATACCACCGACGACAATTCACCGACCGGCGAATGGAACGTTTATCTGTATCTGATCGGCAAAGACAACGAGTCTTCCGTGCTGCTGGGCCACACCTCAGTTAACGTGAAAGAGTTCGAGCCAGATCAGCTGAAAGTGAAACTGCAACTGACGCCGGAACGTAAGCAGGGCTGGGTGAAACCGACGGAATTGCAGGCCAATATCGACGTGCAAAACCTGTTTGGTACGCCAGCGCAGGATCGCCGCGTGACGTCGAAACTGACGCTGCGCCCGATGTATCCGAGCTTCGACGCGTTCCCGGACTATGCGTTTTACGAGAATCGCCAGAACAGTGACGGGTTTGAAACCAATCTGGAAGACCGCACGACTGACGAAAAAGGCACGGCGAATATTCCGCTGGATCTGAAATCTTATGCCGATGCGACGTATCAGCTGCAACTGCTGTCAGAAGCCTTTGTGGCCGGTGGCGGGCGTTCAGTCTCTGCGACCGCGCGGGTTCTGGTTTCGCCGTACGATTATCTGATCGGCGTGAAACCGGACGGCGATTTGGGGTACATCAACCGCGGGGCGGTTCGTCATCTGAACGTGATTGCCGTTGATCCGACCCTGAAACAGATTGCCCTGCCTGCGCTGAAAGTGGCGCTGATTGAACAGAAATACATTTCGGTTCTGACTAAGCAGGATTCCGGCGTTTATAAATATCAGTCGAAAATGAAGGAAGTGCAGCTTTCGGAACAACCGCTTTCGCTCACCGCGCAGGGCAACGACCTGACGCTGGCGACCGATAAACCGGGGGATTTCGTGCTGGTGGTAGAAGACGCGCAGGGCAAAGTGCTTAACCGCATTGCGTATACCGTCGCGGGCAACGCCAACCTTAGCCGTTCGCTGGATCGCAACGCCGAGCTGAAACTGAAACTCAATCAGGCGGAATATCAGCCGGGTGAGGAAATCGAGGTTTCCATCAACGCGCCTTATACCGGCAGCGGGCTGATCACCATCGAGAAAGACAAAGTTTACAGCTGGCAGTGGTTCCACACGGATACCACCAGTTCCGTGCAGAAAATCCGCGTGCCTGCCGGAATGGAAGGCAACGGTTACATCAACGTGCAGTTTGTGCGTGATGTGAATTCCAATGAAATCTTCATGAGCCCGCTGAGTTATGGCGTGATGCCGTTTAAAATCAGCACCAAAGCGCGCCAGAACTATTTGGAAGTGGATGCGCCGGAAGTCATTAAACCGGGCGAAAACCTGGCGATGACCGTCATGACCGATGGCCCGCAGCAGGTTGCGCTGTTTGCCGTGGACGAAGGTATTTTGCAGGTGGCGCGTTATCGCCTGAAAGATCCGCTGGAATATTTCTTCCGCAAGCGCGAGCTGGGCGTGGAAAGTTCGCAAATCCTCGACCTGATCCTGCCGGAGTTCAGCAAGCTGATGCAGCTGGCCGCAGCGCCGGGCGGTGACGGCGGCGAAGGGCTGGATCTGAACGTCAATCCGTTCAAACGCAAGCGCGACAAACCGGTGGCGTACTGGTCGGGTATTACCGAAGTGAACGGCGAGAAGCAGTTTGATTATCAGGTGCCGGATTACTTCAACGGTAAAATCCGCGTGATGGCGATTTCTGTCACACCGGACAAAATCGGCAAAGCGCAAACCTCGGCGACCGTGCGCGATAACTTCATCATGACGCCAAACGTGCCCGCAATGGTCGCGCCGGGCGATGAGTTTGATGTCAGCGTCGGCGTGAGCAATAACCTCGAAGGGCTGAACGGCAAGAGCGTGGCCATCGCCGTGCATCTGGCGGTGCCGCCGCAGCTTGAAGTGGTCGGTAAAGCGGATCAGAACCTGTCGCTGGCTGAAAAACGTGAAGGCGTGATTAATTTCCGCCTGCGCGCCAAATCCTTGCCGGGCGATGCGCCGCTGGTCTTTGAAGCAACGTATGCCGATAAAACCAGCCGCCGCACCATCAGCACATCGGTTCGCCCGGCCATGCCGTTCCGCACTCAGTCAATGATGGGGCGCATGAGCGGCAGCAGCCAGACGGTCGATAATCTGCGTCAGATGTTTGATGCCTATGCGGTGCGCAAAGCTGCGGTTTCCAACTCACCGCTGGTGCTGACCAACGGGCTTTCACAGTATCTGGCGGATTATCCGTATTACTGTTCTGAGCAGATTGTCAGCCGTTCGATTCCGATGATCCTTGAAGGTCAGCATCCGGAAATGAAAGGTTCGCTGAGTCAGGCGGAGACCAGCAAAAAACTGAAAGACATGCTGTCGATCCTGCGTTCACGTCAGAACGACAGCGGTGCGATTGGCCTGTGGCGTTCGTCGCCGCAAACCGATCCGTTCGTCACGCCTTACGTGGTGCAATATCTGCTGGAAGCCAAAGCTGCGGGCGTTGCGTTACCGGCCGGTATGCTCGATGAAGCCAATGCGGCATTGCGCGAGCTGGCGGCCAGTCAGAGTGATGATTTGTACTCGCTGCGTCTGCGTGCCTGGGCGGTTTATCTGCTGACACGTCAGGGCGAAATCACCACCAGTTCGCTGGCGTCGGTGCAGGACACGTTGCAACAACGCTATCCGGACACCTGGAAAACTGATCTCAGCGCGCTGTATCTGGCATCGTCCTACCGCATGCTGAAAATGGATGATGAAGCCAATACCCTGTTGCAGCCTACGTGGAAGCAGCTGAGTAAGGCGTATGGCAAAGCCTGGTGGACGCAGAGTTACTTTGATCCGCTGGTTCAGGACGCGACGCGTTTGTACCTCATCACGCGCCACTTCCCGGAAAAAGTGTCTGCCATTCCGCCGCAGGTGCTGGAGAACATGGTCAGATCGCTGAAAGAGGAACGTTACACCACCTATTCTTCGGCAATGAGCATTCTGGCCCTGGAGAGTTATTCCGCACAGGTCGCGGCGCAGGCCACGGCACCGGACGCGCTGAAAATCACGCAGATCAGCAAAACCAAAAATGTTGAACCGCAGCTGATTTCCAGCGTTCAGGGGCTGTTTGCGAAAGCCGATTTCACCGCCGATGCGAAGGCATTGCGCGTGGAGAATGGTAACGACGCACCGGCGTGGTACGTGGTGACGCAGGCCGGTTATGACCTCGCCGCGCCGAAGAAAGCCATTTCGCGCGGGCTGGAAATTACCCGTGATTACACCGATGAACAGGGTAAACCGGTCACGCAAATTACGCTGGGGCAGAAAATAAACGTACACCTGAAAATCCGCGCCAATTCGAAAGAAGGGCAGGACAATCTGGCGATTGTCGATTTACTGCCGGGCGGATTTGAAGTGGTACAGCAAACGGCACCGGAACCGGAATCTGACAGCAGCGATGAAAACAGCGATGCAGAGGCTTCCGCATCCTGGCAGTCACCGCTGGCAGCCTCCGGCTCGACGTGGGCGCCGGATTACAGCGACATTCGCGAAGACCGCGTGGTGATTTACGGTAGCGCCAGCACCGATGTGCAGGAGTTTGTCTATCAGATCAAAGCCACCAACACCGGCAGTTTCATCATCCCGCCGGCGTATGGCGAAGCGATGTATGACCGCGAAGTTCAGGCGCTGTCCGTCAGTGATCAAAAACTGGTGGTCGTCCCGGCAGACGAACCGGCTGTTGCTAAAAAATAATAGACCGCAGACTACGCCCCGCTGTTTTGGCGGGGCGTAACTGACGCTGAGTAGCAAGATGAACACCTTTCCTCTTTTTTTCAAAACAGCCAAACGCCTTCTGCAAAATATCGCTATGGCGGGTTTTTTACTGGCGCTGCTGCTTCTGGGGTGCCGCCTCTGGCCGCATCCGCCGCTTTCTCAGGGGCAACCTTTTTCATCCGTTTATTATGACCAGCAGGGTACGCTGATGCGCATCACGCTGGCGAATGACGATCGTTATCGGGTGTGGACTCCGCTGGAACAGGTTTCGCCGCTGGCGGTAAAAGGCCTGTTGCTGCACGAAGATCGCTGGTTTTACATCAATCCGGGTTTTAATCCGTTCAGCCTGATGCGGGGTTTCTGGCGCAGTTATGTGGCGGGTGGAAAAATGCAGGGCGGTTCGACCATCACCATGCAGCTGGCGCGGATGCACTGGCATCTCAATACCCGAACGCCGTCGGGCAAAATCATGCAGGTTTTACGTGCGATCCAGCTGGAACTGAGTTATTCCAAGCACGATATCCTCGAAGCCTATCTGAACTACGCGCCTTATGGCCGCAACATTGAAAGCATCGGCGCGGCCAGCCTGATTTATTTCGATAAAGCCCCGAAAGACCTGACATTGCCGGAAGCGCTGACGCTGGCCGTTTTGCCGCAATCTCCCAGTTACCGCATCGACGCCAAAACCGGCGTGCTGGGGACGGCACTGACGCAGGCGCGTAACCGGCTGTTTGGCCGCTGGCAGGCGCATTATGCGACCGACAGCAGCCAGATTTCACTGTTCAAACTGCCGCTGGCGCTGCGTCAACCGGAGCAGATGCCGTACATCGCCCCGCACTTTATTGAGCAGCTTCGCCAGCAAAATCAGCAGCTGGTTCAGACTGATAACCGCGTGGATACCACGCTGGATGCCGGTTTGCAGCGGTTGATCGAGCGGCAGGTCAACGCCTTTATCACCCGCAATGAAAGCCGCGGGATCCACAATGCCGCCGCTCTGCTGGTGGATACCCGCGACATGGGCGTGCGGGCGCTGGTGGGATCGGCGGATTATTACAACCGTGAAATTCAGGGGCAGGTGAACGGCACGAACGCCAAGCGCTCGCCGGGCTCGGCGCTTAAACCTTTTATTTACGCGCTGGGAATGGAGCAGGGCGTGTTGCATCCGATGACCATCCTGAAAGATGTGCCTTCGGCATTCGGGGCTTATGCGCCGGAGAACTTTGATCGCCGTTTTCTCGGGCCGGTGACGGCGACCGACGCCCTGAACTTCAGCCGCAATATTCCGGCGGTGTACGTCGCGTCACAGCTGCGGCAGCCGACGTTCTACCAGTTTCTGCGGTTGTCCGGCATCGCGGATATGTCGAGCGAAAACCACTATGGCCTCTCGCTGGTGCTGGGCGGCGGTGAAGTGACGATGCAGGAACTGGCAAAACTGTATGCGCTGCTGGCAAACCGTGGCTTGCTGCAACCGCTGCGGATGCAAAAGAGCGATCAGGCTGTCACGACGCCGGTCAGATTGCTCAGTGAGGAGGCCAGCTTTATGACGCTGGACATGCTGCGTCAGCACCGTCGCCCCGGTGATACGCTGGCTCAGCAGCCTTCCTCATTGCCGGTTTACTGGAAAACCGGCACCTCTTGGGGGTTCCGCGATGCCTGGAGCGTGGGGATTTTCGGGCCGTACGTTCTGGTGGTCTGGGAAGGTAATTTCGACAGCAAAGGCAACAACGTCTTTGTGGGCGCGGAAGCCGCTGCGCCGCTGTTCTTCAATATCATCGACAGCATTAACGCCAGCTATCCCGCTTTGCAGGAACCCCGGCATCCGTTCCCGAAACAGCTAAAACGGGTCGACATCTGCCTCGCCAGCGGGGATTTACCGACGCCGTGGTGCCAGCAAAAAGGCAAAACCTGGTTTATTCCCGGCAAATCACCGATCAAGGTCGATACGGTTTACCGCCCGGTCAGGCTGGACAAGCTGACCGGTGAAGTCGCGTGCCCGCCTTATGAAGAAAACGAAACCCGCACGGAAGTGTTCGAGTTCTGGCCGTCAGATCTGGCCAATGTGTTCGCTCAGGCGGGGCTGCCAAAGCGCAAACCGCCGGTGAACCACTGTAAAGATGAGGGCGTGGAGGTCAGCGGAAATCCGCCGCGCATTACGTCTCCGCTCAAAAACACGGTCTACACCCTGCGGCAATCGCAGCAAGGGCGCGACAGGATTTCGTTTAACGCGGTGACGGATGCGGACAGCAAAACGGTCTACTGGTTTGTCGATGATATTTACCTCGGCAGTTCCGCCAGTAAATCGGCCATCGACTGGCGGCCTATCAACAACGGGCAATATCGAATCCGCGCCGTCGATGATCATGGCCGCGCCGACAGCCGGTTAATCAGTATTGAGATTTTGAATTAAGGAAGGAAATCAGGCAGCGAAGACGCTGCCTGATTTAATTACCGGATATCGACTTTCAGCGTCGCCGTCGCTTCGAATTCGCCGGTATCGAGTTCGCCACCGATGAGGTTTATTGGCACTGCTGTGAGCGATACTTTCCCCAATCCGTTCTGGTTCATCGCGAGTACGCCCTGAGTGAACGGAATAAACGTGCCCGCATCTTCCACAATGATTCCGATATCAGCTTTATTGTCGGAAGGGCGGCGGCGCGCAACGAGATAATACTGATCCTGCACGTCCTGCCCCTCGATGATCATCGTCAGCTTGTTGCCGGCAGGTATTGCCGGTAGGCCATTTTGAGTGCAGTCATATTTAATATCAAAGTTCACCGGGCTGTAATTATCTGGCGGGTTGTTCCGGATAACGAACTTACTGGCCTGAATAGCGCCAAAATTAACAGAAATGATTTCTCCCTGATTAATCTCACAGCTTTGCGGAACCGTCAGCGTACCACTGAGATAGAGAATCGCTACCGGTGTACCCAAGTAGGGATTTTTCTCTGCGGAGGTGGCAGCAGAAGCGTAAACGCGGGCGATTTCGGTACGGGGAATATCAATCTCACCAACAAATGGTGTGGTGATGTAAAAGCTAAGTTTCCCCTTGGAACCAACGGTTAAAGTGTCGTGCGTTGTTTGTTGCTTGCAAATACCGTTGTTGCTTCTGTCGCGATGTAACGTCTTATCACTGACGGCATTCAATGTGGGAACAGTGACATCACTGTTGTTGGGAATAGTAATTTGTGTCATTAAATCAATATGATCGTTAATTTCATAATAATTAAGTCCATGTCCTGCTGGCAACGAAGTTTGCAGGCTGTAGATAAGTTGCACTCCGCTGGAGCTGGCGGCATCCGCATCCAAACAGTCACAAGATATCTGGTAACCTTGCTGGCCACTGTTTAATGCCTCTTCAAAAGTAAATGACCTTTTATTTTCTTCACTTTTTAAATCGCGCAGTAAAGTGTTTTCATAAGAAGCGGCCCCTCCGTTCAAGGGATTACAGATAACAGAACTTGCAGCCAGAGCTTCATTTGGGTGTAGAGAGAACAGAGCAAATATCAATGCCGGGCACAAAAGCGTTTTTAGATTCATGTTTTTTCCCTAAGTACATGAGGCTGTGATGGATTGAACTGAGTCAGCAGAGGTTTTGAGATTCACCTTTGCTGTGCATTGCTGATTAGCTGCTACACCCCATTTCACATGTAAGCCCACTTCTTCATCGACCTTCACACCTGACAAATAAAGAACACCACCTTCATCAACGATATTTTCCAATGTCTGATCTTCACTGACCGCGACAGCACCGAACGGCACCGGAGTTTCATCAGTGCGAAGCAACTTAATAAGCACGCGGACGCCAATGCGTGCATCGAAATGCGCAGTGACCATTGCCCCGCGGTTAGGGATGACCATTCCGGAAGATTTTGTGACATCAACATCTTTGGGCAGGGTCGTGGTGTCAAGATCGATACGGTTTTCTGCGTATGGAGTCAGATAAGGCACCACGGCGTAACCACGCCAGTCAGTTTTTAAACCGGGAATATTCTGGACTCTCGCACCGCTGGCGCCATTGGTATCAATCAACGCAAAGGATTCACCTAAAGGTTGGGAAAGTGTGACACCGTGAGAGTGCGCGATAACGCCACCAGAAATACCGTAATTAGTTTGCTGAGAAGTATTGTCATAGTAATAGCCCGTATTAAGCGTGCCGTATGTCGAGCGGTAGGTCGCGTTCAGATTGGTGTTGTCGGTTCCACCGTGATCGGTGTGACTTTGCTGAACCGAATAGCTGAGGCGATAATCATCCAGAGCGCTGCCGCTGAGGCCTAACTGCTGACGTGTGTTATCGCTTTTTTGATGCGTTACGTTATACGTAGCCCAGCTTTGCGGAAGCCAGCGACTTAATGGAACGCGAATGTTCAGGGCAACCTGCTGATCATTATTTTGCTCTTGTACCTGGCTGTAGGAGTACGAGAGGCTGTAGCTGATACCACTCAAACTGGTATTCAGCCCGACGGTGATATTTTTCTCTTTGCTGGCATCTTGCCAGTAATCCTGCTGATAAACCGAGGTGTAAAGGCTGGCACCTTCCCATAGTGACTGATTGATGCTGACCTGATACTTGCTGCGTTTGTGATTGCCTTGGGAAGAGTCGTTCTGTGACTGGTTAGCCTCGTCAAAATCGTAGAAACCGCTGGTGGAATAGCGGTAACTGGCGACGGAGAAGTTAGTATCCGTCGTCTCGATATTTTTAGAATATTGGACCCGATAAGACTGACCACTATTGTTCTGATTGTTACCCGGCGTGGTTTGGGCTTGTGTGACATCGACAGAAACGGAGCCCAGATTGACTAAACTAAATCCCACACCCGCCAGGCCAGAAAGATAATCAGATGACAATAAGGTGCCGGCGTAGGCGGTAATTTCATTAGACACGCCATAAATAGCGGTGCCCTGAGCAAACTCAGGTTCCTTATCACCACTTTCGTTTGATCGGTATTTGCCGAGAGTGCCGCTGTATTTAAAACGTCCGGGGCGTTGCATAACGGGCACCGCAGAGAAAGGCTGATTAAACCTGCGCTCCGTACCGTCAGCTTCTTTTACAGTGACTTCCAGTTCGCCGCTAAACGAAGAAGGGTAAAGGTCATTAATCTCGAAAGCCCCGGGTGGCACGTAACTTTGATAAATGATGTAGCCATCCTGCCGGATGGTGACTTCAGCATTTGAGTTAGCAATGCCACGGATAGTGGGAGCAAATCCCCGCTGGCTGTCTGGCAGCATATTGTCATCGGAGGCCAGCTGAACACCGGTAAATTGCAGGCTGGGAAACAGATCGCCGGATGTGGAACTTTGGCCCACCAGGAACTGGGATTTGAGGCTTTTAATGTCTCTCTCAGCATAAGTCGAAATGCTGTCCCAGCTGTGCTCATTATCGCCGCTGCTGTAGGTACTGTAATTGCGCAAACGCCATGGGCCCAGATTTAGCCCGTTTTGCATATTTAGATATTGGCTGGAATCATTGCTGCCATTATTGTTCTTACGCTGAGAGCCAGATAATGCATAGTTAGAAAACAAAGCGGGAACGCCATCATCCCATCTGCTCGGGTCAACGTATCCATGGGCTTGTTGATTCAGTGCTGCCTGTGGGATGCTCAAATCCAGACGCATACGGTTGAAATCGAATTTTGCAGTGGCGGCCGGGATGTACAGCGCCAGATCGCCAAGCGGCAAATCATTCTGATGAGTGACCAACGCAGGGAATGCATCAACCCTTACATTGAGGGCTCGTAGCAAATCAGGTGTGATCTGAGGGCTCAGCGAACCATCGGGTAGCGGGTCATAACGGATTTTGTGTTCCAGCACTTCAGTCTGATTGACGTAGATTGTCGTGTCGTAAATGCCGGGAATTTGTGCTTTGTCACTCAAAGTGAAAATTGAAAGATCCACTTTGTCAGAGGACTGACCATGGTGCTCAAGCAATTGCGGATCGAAGTAAACGTCTTCAGCCTGAGCTGAATCGATAACTAAGCTCACTACCGGAAAGGAGCAGGTCAGGCAAACTTTCAAAAAATGGCGTTGAAACAGAATTGAGTAGCGTCGCTCCCTCACTTTTTTTACAGACGGCGAATAATCCATTGTCATTGTCCCTGAACTTTCAAAAAGCATTCATGCGGTGCGGTCCGTGTGGCGAAAATTACAGAGTTTTTTTAATTAAAGCGGTATCTCCGCCATAATCGGTGATGGCTCGCCACTCGACCGTATTTCCGGAATTATTGTCAGGTAATTTCACCGTGATCTGGCTTCCGGGAGCAACCATATCGGTATCTTTGAGTAAGGAATTACCTACCATCAGATAACTGAATACCACGTAATAAGATGAAGGGTTTGTAATATGAAGCTCTCCATTCTCTCTTGAGAATGTCAGGGATTTGCGTGCATCCGATGCTGTACCCTCTATTTTTTCCGGACGATAAAAAAGCTTTATTCGGGTTTTTACAACAACCTTTAATTCATTCACGTCATTTTTTGGTGTAGAGGGAATAGCGCGCACATTAATATAAAATACGGATTCTTTATCTTGTGGTAATTCTTTTCCTGTATAGGAAATTCGTAGGTTATTTTCTTCCTGCGCGTTCAGGCGAAACAGCGGTGGTGTAACAACGAATGGTCCCCGAGTTTTCCCATCACTATTGTCAATCCATGATTGAATCAAATAGGGGTTAGTGCCTGAATTATTGCTCAAAGGTAATGAGGCTTCTTTCTTGTCGGCATTGTAAATTACACGGGTTCGACCGACCAGTATCCCTCCACCATAACTTAGCTGAATGGTAAAAATAAAAGTTAGCGAAAAATTAATTATAAAGCTTATTATATTACGCATGTAATTATTACATCCAGTAATGAGTAATTGTTATTCAGCTATTGAATGATCTCGCCAGACTTAAATGGGTCAGTCTGGCGAGTTACTCGTTTTTAATGGTAATCGAGGGTCACATTTACACTTGCGTCTGCAGTACCTTCATGGATAGCCAGCGGCGCGACATATGAGCGGTAATAAGCAGTCCAGTTGATATTCATGTTTGTACCTGTGATAGGGTAACTGATATCTGACAGTTTATTGAGCGGCATTACCGCACCACTAGCGGTATCAATAATTTCTATGCCTACCCCGGTAGCAATATCATCTGACACAACGCCGTCCCCAACCTGGATTAAATTAGGGTTACTTGCGTTCACGGGAGTGGCTTCCACCCAAACACGGAATTGGGGGATAGTGTCTGTTACCGGGCAGTTAGTGAGGGGAAGTATTACAGGAACATGTTGGGGCGACGTCTCGCCAATTTTGGTAAATTGCGCGGCGGCATAATGCCCTAATTCAACATGGATATCAGAGTTGTTATTAATAACACATGCGGTCTTAAGTATTTCCCCGGTGAATTTTATCGTTCCATCTACTGCATAGCTATTCCCGGCTAATGCCAGGAGTAACCCACTTACCATGAGTTTGTATGTCGTTTTCATTGTTGCATCCATTCTGAAATAAAACGTTGAAGGTTATTCTGCGGAGTTTATCAGGATTTGCGTAATGTCACTGATGAAATTTCCGCAGAAAAAGATTCTATCAACTGTTTTATGCATTGGGTAGTACGCATTACTTCGTTGAATTATACGCTGTTTTAAAATTGATCAATCATATTCATATGGATGATCGTTAATGTTTTTTAATTCAATTAATTTATTGTTTGTTTTCGCGATAAATACGCTGTGTATATATTCTAAAGAAACAATTAATACGTTCTCTTTAAATTGGTGATTTAATTATATTCCAACAGGCCTGAGACGATTGAAAGTAAATTGAGGAGCATTAATGGCGTTGTTTCAGATCTTTTTAAGAATGGTTCCTTTCATTTAAATCTCACTTTTATTTGATTCAGAAAGCAGGTCGTGCGTTTTTTAACCAGAAACAAGAAGAGAGAGGCGCTTATCCACGGGTTTACGCGGAGAAAACCCGGCAGAGAAGGAAGAAGATTGCTCTGATATTGTTGATAAATTAGGAAAACCATATCCATTGTTACAATTTCGTCTAGAATATATACCAATAAACGCTGTCTGTTTTGATTGATATTTCTAACAATACAAGCTTCAGGCATTCACGCCTTTGGGAGAGTTACATGCAAGAAAATCACAAGATTCTGGTGGTCGATGACGACATGCGCCTGCGCGCACTTTTGGAGCGTTATCTGACTGAACAGGGCTTCCAGGTGCGTAGCGTTGCCAATGCTGAACAGATGGACCGTTTGCTGACCCGTGAGTCATTCCATCTGATGGTTCTGGATTTGATGTTGCCTGGCGAAGATGGTTTGTCTATCTGCCGCCGACTGCGCAGCCAGAGTAACCCGATGCCGATCATTATGGTCACGGCAAAAGGCGAAGAAGTTGACCGTATCGTGGGCCTCGAAATCGGTGCCGACGACTATATTCCTAAGCCATTTAACCCGCGTGAATTGCTGGCCCGTATCCGTGCGGTGCTGCGCCGTCAGGCGAACGAACTGCCGGGCGCGCCTTCTCAGGAAGAGGCCGTGATTTCCTTCGGTAAGTTCAAGCTGAACCTCGGTACCCGCGAGATGTTCCGTGAAGATGAGCCTATGCCGCTGACCAGCGGTGAATTCGCCGTACTTAAAGCTCTGGTGAGCCATCCGCGTGAGCCGCTGTCCCGTGACAAGCTGATGAATCTGGCTCGTGGTCGCGAATACAGTGCGATGGAGCGTTCTATCGATGTGCAGATTTCCCGTCTGCGTCGCATGGTAGAAGAAGATCCGGCGCATCCGCGTTATATTCAGACCGTCTGGGGCCTGGGCTATGTATTTGTGCCGGACGGCAGTAAGGCATGAGACGAATACGCTTTTCACCGCGTAGCTCGTTTGCCCGAACACTGTTATTAATCGTCACCTTGCTGTTCGTCAGCCTGGTGACGACCTATCTGGTGGTGCTGAACTTCGCCATTCTGCCAAGCTTGCAGCAGTTCAATAAAGTCCTGGCGTATGAAGTCCGTATGCTGATGACTGACCGGCTGCAACTGGAAGATGGCACGTTGCTGGCCGTGCCGCCTGCGTTTCGTCGCGAGATTTACCGCGAACTGGGCATTTCGCTTTACACCAACTCTGCGGCTGAGGAGAGCGGTCTGCGCTGGGCGCAGCACTACGAATTTCTTAGCCAGCAGATGGCGCAACAGCTTGGTGGCCCGACGGATGTGCGCGTTGAGGTCAACAAAAATACCCCGGTTGTGTGGCTGAAAACCTGGTTGTCGCCTGACATCTGGGTACGCGTTCCTCTTACCGAAATCCATCAGGGCGATTTCTCGCCGCTGTTCCGCTATACGCTGGCGATTATGTTGCTGGCCATTGGTGGCGCGTGGCTGTTTATCCGCATCCAGAACCGACCCCTTGTCGAACTGGAGCATGCGGCTTTGCAGGTCGGGAAAGGTATTATTCCGCCGCCATTGCGGGAATACGGTGCTTCCGAAGTGCGTTCCGTGACGCGTGCCTTCAACCAGATGGCTGCCGGTGTGAAGTTGCTGGCCGATGACCGCACGCTGCTGATGGCCGGTGTAAGCCATGACCTGCGTACGCCGCTGACGCGTATCCGCTTAGCGACAGAAATGATGAGTGATGGTGACGGTTATCTCGCCGAGTCGATAAATAAAGACATCGAAGAGTGCAACGCCATCATCGAACAGTTCATTGATTATCTGCGCACGGGGCAGGAGATGCCGACGGAGATCACCGATCTCAACGGTATTTTGGGCGAAGTGATTGCCACCGAAAGCGGCTACGAACGTGAAATTGATTCCGATCTGGCCGACGGTGAATTGCTGGTGAATGCGCATCCGTTGTCCATCAAACGCGCCGTAGTGAATATGGTGGTGAACGCCGCCCGTTACGGGAATGGCTGGATCAAAGTCAGCAGCGGACGTGAACTGCAGCGCGCGTGGTTCCAGGTAGAAGATGACGGTCCGGGGATCGAGCCGGACCAGCTTAAACATCTGTTCCAGCCGTTTGTGCGTGGCGAAAGTGCCCGTACTACCAGCGGAACCGGCCTGGGGCTGGCGATTGTGCAGCGTATTATTGATGCACATTCCGGGACTCTGGATATCGGCCGCAGTGACCGCGGTGGATTGAGGATCAGGGCGTATCTGCCATTACCGGTGGAGATGCTGCAGAAAGCTGCCGTAACCGTTACGGGTTCTTAAATTGGAAGAGTGGAGGTTTCGGTTTTTCACGTAAGGTGATCGCTTAACGCGCTGCGCCGAAACCGACAAGAGAGGGCCAGGACGGCCCCTCTCTTGACTCTCCCCGTCTTTTTACAACCCGCGCTGTCGCTCGCAAACTATTTTTCAGCAACTTCGGTTATTGCCGCAAACGCCGCCACTGCGCGGTTCTCTCGCCTCGGATTCGAACCTGCTCGAAAAAAGACTCTCGCTGTTTCTCACCACTCACTCGACGTCGTTTTGAAAGCGGCCAAAGGCTTTCTAAAGCGCAACCTTACCAACTGCTTGTAGGAAGAAATTATTGGGCAGATTTCCTCTGACTTTAATAAAGCCTCCAGCCGCTTTCAGAAAGCTTGCCGAACGAAGCGTTTCGAGACCCATGGCTCGAAACCGAGTAAGGGGACCGCGCAGCGGCAAGATTTCGCGGCAATCGCAGGAGTTTCTGAAACATAGCCAGCGAGCGGTAGCGCGCAGTGAAAGAGCCTGAGATTCTTAAGAGGCGCGGCGATAGGCGCCTCTTGAGGCCGGTGTGGGTGGCAACCCACGACCTTGACCTTAAGGCCCGTTTGGGAGCCAGCCCAAGTTATTAGCGGGATAAAACGCCCGCGAACGTTTTAACTCTTCCGACTCATCACATAATACTCCGCGGCTTCCTCCCGCCATCTTGGCGTCTCCGTCACATCCCACGGATTAACCAGCGTAATGCTGGTATGCGCAAACCTGTCACCGTGGTCTGTCGCCAGGCTGGCGTGATGTTGCAGGCAAATCGCCGACAGTTGCGTCTCGCGTTCAGTCATCGCCACGTTCGCCTGTTTTGATAAAGCCGCTACGCGCGGGTAATGCAGCGCGCTGGCGGCGTCAAAGGACAACAGGCGGCCCTCAAAATCCTGATTCAGCATGCCGAGCAACGCGTCGGCGAGCGCGGTTTTCGGGGCGTCTTCGGGTAAATTTTCCACCCAGATAAAGAGTTCGGCGACCGTGAGGCTGGTCAGGTAAAGCTGAGCGGCGTCCTGCGCATCAAGCCACTGGAGAACGGCCTTCTGTGGTTTGGGGCTGATCATCTCAAGGATGATGGCGGTATTGAGAATAATCATTTGGGCGGCAGCTCCAGCGGCGTCGTATTCAGCGCGGCAAAACGCTGGCGGAGCTGGCTGCCGAGGCCAAAATCAGGGGGCGTGCTGGTCAGTGCCTGCTTCAGAATTAAACGCGCCTCCTCTTCCATTGAATGGCCTTTTTTGGCGGCGGCGATGCGCAGCAATTCCTTCACTTCGTCATCCAGATTGCGGACAGTCAGGGTAGCCATGTGAAATTCCTGTGAGAGCAGTGGAAGCATTGCTGTCATTCTGGAATGTGACCGAAAGGGATGCAATAAAAAAGGCGCGGAAGCCCGCGCCTGAGAAAGCAGAGATTATCGCTTAACGGTGCGGGCCTGCGCTCACCAGCGCTGCGCCTGCCGGAGTGTCTGTATATTTATCAAAGTTATCGATAAACAGCTGGGCCAGATGTTCGGCTTTTTCCTGCCACTGCACGCGGCTGCCGTAAGTATTACGCGGATCCAGAATATGGCTGTCGACGCCCGGCAGTTCGGTTGGCACTGCCAGATTGAACAACGGCAGCGTGAAGGTTTCGGCGTCGTCGATAGTCCCGTTCAGAATCGCATCGATGATGGCGCGGGTGTTTTTCAGGGAAATACGTTTGCCCGTACCATTCCAGCCGGTGTTGACCAGATAAGCCTGTGCGCCCGCCGCTTCCATGCGTTTTACCAGCACTTCGGAATATTGCGTCGGATGCAGCATCAGGAACGCAGCGCCAAAGCAGGCAGAAAACGTCGGCGTTGGTTCATTGACGCCACGCTCTGTGCCCGCCAGTTTCGCCGTAAAGCCGGAGAGGAAATGGTATTGCGTCTGGGATGCGGTCAGCCGTGAAACGGGCGGTAATACGCCAAACGCATCAGCCGTCAGGAAAATGACTTTACTGGCGTGCCCGGCTTTCGATACCGGTTTCACAATGTTCTGAATGTGATAGAGCGGGTAGGAAACGCGGGTATTCTCGGTTTTGCTGTTGTCATCAAAATCGATTTTGCCGTCGGCGCTGACCACCACGTTTTCCAGAAGCGCATCGCGTTTGATAGCACCAAAGATTTCCGGCTCAGCTTCCTTGCTCAGTTTGATGGTTTTGGCGTAGCAGCCACCTTCGAAGTTGAAGACACCGTCGTCGTCCCAGCCATGTTCGTCATCACCAATAAGTTTACGTTTTGGATCGGTGGATAACGTGGTTTTACCTGTGCCGGAAAGGCCAAAGAAGACGGCCACATCGCCTTTTTCACCCACGTTGGCAGAGCAGTGCATCGACGCGATCCCCTGCAAAGGCAACAGGTAATTCATGACGGCAAACATGCCTTTCTTCATTTCGCCGCCGTACCAGGATCCGCCGATAAGCTGGATGCGTTCGGTCAGGTTGAAAGCGATGAAGTTTTCCGAGTTCAGGCCCTGTTTCTGCCAGTCCGGATTGGTGCATTTCGCGCCGTTCATCACGATAAAGTCAGGCTCGAAACCTTCCAGTTCGCTGTCCGTCGGACGGATAAACATGTTTTTGACGAAATGCGCCTGCCAGGCCACTTCCGTAATGAAGCGGACTTTCAGACGGGAGTTGGCGTTCGCGCCGCAGAAAGCGTCGACGATAAACAGGCGTTTTCCTGAAAGCTGATGGCTGACCAGCGATTTCAGTGAAGCCCAGACTTCCTGAGAAAGCGGTTTATTATCGTTCTTTCCTTTGCCCTGATCGGCCCACCACAGCGTGTCGCGGGTGGTGTCATCGCGGACAATGTATTTATCTTTCGGCGAGCGGCCGGTAAAAATACCGGTATCGACATTCACGGCGCCCAGCTCTGTCACCTGCCCGCGTTCAAAGCCTTCCAGACCGGGCGCTGTCTCTTCTTTGAAAAGAAGTTCGTAATCAGGGTTATAGACGATTTCGCTGTTCTGATGGATCCCGTAACGGGCGAGTGTTTCGGCGGTGACCCCGATAGTGGTAGGCATTTCCCTGCTCCTTGGCCTGAATTTGAAACCCCAAAGCCTGACGCATTAGGGATAAACTAGTTGTAATTGTAGGTATTTATCGCTTTTGAACCGCGATAGAACTCAAAGAATAACGGGAGATGTGAATATTTTTCCATAATTGTGATGAAAAACGCGAAATATGTGCAACGTTGGTTATATATAAGCAATAAAAAAGGGACTTTTCAGTGAAAAGTCCCTCAGATCGCATGAGTTAACAATCAATGAATATGATCATTTCCCGGATGAACGTCGCCGTCCGCTTTCAGGGTAGCCAGATCCATCGCGTCAAACTCGTAGTCTGATCCGCAATAATCACAGTGCATTTCGATTTTCCCGTCAGCTTCCAGCATTTCCAGAATTTCTTCATCAGGCAGCGTCAGCAGGGCGCCGGCGCAGCGTTCGCGCGAGCAGGTGCAGCGGAAACAAACGTCCTGCGGCTCATACAGGGTGACTTCTTCCTGATGATAAAGACGATAAAGCACTTCGTTGGCCGGCAGGGTGAACAGCTCTTCTGCTTTGATCGTGGTAGTCAGCTGAGCAAGATGGCTGAATTCTTCCGGATCAGTATCTTCGGCTGGCAGCACCTGCAACAGCATGCCGCCTGCGGCTGGCTGGCCTTCAATTTCACCGGTACGGATGAAAATTCGGGTCGGCAGCTGTTCGGACTGCATGAAGTAGTTTTCCAGACACTCCGCCAGATTCTCGCCTTCCAGGCCGACGACGCCCTGATAGCGCTCGCCCACGCTTGGGGAAATGGTGATCACCATGTAGCCGTTGCCAATCATCTCTTTCAGAGAACTGCCTTCAGCGATATCACCTTGCAGGCGCGCAATACCGCGCAGTTCCTGACGGTTGTTCCCGTTGATCACCGCCAGTTTCAGCGGGCCGTCGCCTTGCAGCTGAACGGTAATGTCGCCGTCAAATTTCAGCGTGGCAGTCAGCAGGCTGGTAGCAACCAGCATCTCGCCCAGAAGATTACGGACTTCTGCCGGGTAATCGTGACCGGCAACGATCTGCTGGAAGGTTTCATTGAGCGCGACCAGTTCACCGCGGACGGCGTGGTTATTGAACAGGTAACGGTGCAGTTGGTCATGATTGGACATAGTTTTCTCTCTCAGTGGCGATCACTCTTGATCGCCATATTTAAATTTGATCAGGTTGCGGCGTTCCTTTTTATCCGGACGTCTGTCCGGATGCGGCATCGCATTCATTTTCCGCGCTTCCGAGATTTTCTCCCGGCTGACGATGCTCGCGTCGGTTTCCTGATAAAGCGTCTGCGCTTCTTCCGCACTGCGGCGCTGAGTCGTCAGCCCCAGCACAATGATCGTTTTGGTGTCATTTCCCTGACGAAGGGTGATTTCGGCATTCAGTTCCATCAGCTTGCTGGGTTTTCCCCGCTGGCCGTTGTAATGCACTTTGCCGCCGTCAATCATCTCGCGTGCCAGCGCGCGGGTCTTATAAAAACGAGCCGCCCAAAGCCATTTATCGAGACGTACTGCATTATCGTCTTCTTCCGTTTTGCCTTTCATTTTTCTCCCCTGAACGTGCCGGTATTACCTGGCCGGGCCTGCCACGGGGTCAATCGAAGGCAACAGGCTGCGGAAGTCATTAATCGAGGGATAATCCTGAAATGACTTGTCTGCCATGGTGGAATCCGGATTTTCTATACCCAGACAATAGCGGATACCGAAGGTTTTTGCCGCTTTCAGGATAGGTTCGCCGTCGTCGACAAATAATGTTCTCTCAGGATTAAAACCGGTCTGTTGTTGCACCGCGGACCACAACCGCTGATCTTCCTTCGGATAACCAAATGTGTGGGTGGAAAGTAATAAATCAAGGTGCTGATCCAGACCGGTATGTTCAATTTTAACCGAAAGGCTGTGCGGATGCGCATTGGTCAGCAAAATGGTCTGGCGTCCGGATTGTCGCAAACGGGTCAGAAAAGGCACCGTATCGTCGCGTAAACGCGCATTTTTGCCGATGTTCGTGGTCATCTGGTAGATATCAAGATCTAACCGTTCGCTCCAGTAATCAAAGCAATACCAGTTCATGGTGTGCTGAACGGCGAGGTATTCGTCATGAATAATCTGGCGCGCATTCTCAAGGGGAATGGCGCGTTGCTGGCTGAGCGCCAGCGGCACATCCTGCAACCAGAACTGGCTGTCGAAGGCCAGATCCAGCAGCGTACCGTCCATATCAAGTAAAACGGTGTCGATATTGTTCCAGTCAAAATCAGGGGGCATGACAACTCCATGTCCTGGCGGCTGGATGCAAATCGGGCGGCGCAGGAACGAATGATGAAAAGCAGGGAAGGGCGTCAGGGTAACATAATCACTCACGGTGGCGCAGTGCCACCGTGTGTTTTTTAGCCGGGATTATGGACCGGCATCGGCATCAGCGTGGGGTGAAAGCAAGAGTTGTAATATTGCTGAATGTCGTCGATACGGCGTTTATCTTTCACGAAGCGGCGGACAAACAGCAGGGTATTCACCAGCAGGATCCCGATGAGCAGGAACAGCAGTAAACTGGTCCCCAGATAGCGCCATAGCGTCGAAATATCCGGCTCGCTGTGCAGTGAAATATGGCGGGTTCCGTTGGCATCAATGCTGATACTGGTAATCACGCCCTGCGCGCTGAACGGCGTATGCAGCAGCAGTGACGAGAGATGTTGCAGCTGTTTCCACTGATCCTGCGCCGGATTTCCGGACAACCCGGCTGGCGGCACCGGCATTTCAATAAGCTGATGTCCTTCATCATTGCTGATCAAAAAGCCTCCCGGCGGCGGGCTGTTCAGGCTGTCAGCGGCGCGACGGGTTTCCTGAATGAAGAACGAAGACGTTGCGTTGTTAACCAGCTCACTCAGCGACTGCGCGCTGACCGGGCGCAGCAGGACATTAATCCCCTGCAAAGAACCGGCTTTCGCGCGTTTGACTAATGCGTTCCAGTTACTGGAGTTACCCAGATTGACCAGCGCATTTTTCAGACGCACACAGTCATTGCTCTTGCCGCATAGCGTTTCGGTTTTCAGAACAATATCCGCGAAATCATCGAGCAGGATCATGCCGGATTTTTCAATGGCGGTCGCCAGTTGCGGGTTGATGTTCTGCTCCGGGCTTTCCCCCGGATGCATCTGGTTATTGACCGTGGTCTGCAACGCGGTAGCGGCATCAATAATCTCGGACTGCGGAACCGGCAACGGCGTCGCGGTATTCCAGTAAATCCCGGAGCAGTCAAAAGGCATATAACCGGAGGCTGTCCGGCTGGCGGACGGCGGCACATAGCACATGCCGGTTCCCTGAACTTTCAGGGTATCGCCGACGCGCAATGCGGTTTTTTCCAGTTCCTGCACGCTGTTGACCTGAGAACTTTGTGCGCCCTGAAGCCACGCGACGCTGAGCTTTAAAGGCAATCCGAGCGGGACATAAACCAGTAAAACCAGCAGGAGGAGGAAAGCGCAGGTTGCCAGCACCAGATTTTTACCCCAAAGCTGGAGCGGGAATTTTTTCACTTCTTCATGCAGCGACAGATAGCTTCCCTGACGGACAACCTGGCTGTTCATATACACTTCGACGTCGGTCGGTTGCCCTAAGTCACGGCCGATATAAGGCTGCCAGTGCGGCGGATAAACCAGATCGACAGCGCCCAGTGAAATGTTACTGATATCGCCCTGCTTGGATTCACCAAACAGACCCCAGCGTTTAGGTAAGCCGCGCAGGCAGTGGATTTCCTTACGGTTTTTACCTAAACGTTCGGACACCAGCCGCCAGATGACCCATGCCACCAGACAGGCAGAAAGCGTCAATAACCAAGGCAGCAACATGACCGGGCTTTGCAGCGTGATAAATAACAGAAGAAGCGCGCCGGAGATAGCCAGCGCTTCTTTCACGCCGTTCGAACGCGTCAGGGCGTGCTCTTCCCGCGTTTCCCTGCGGACTTTCACCAGCTCAATATGTTCGCTTTCTTCATGACGAATCGAGGCATTTTGCGGCTGTGAGGGGATAACGGCAGAAACCGGCGCAGGGCCTTCGTAAACGTGATCGGCCAGCGTGTGGCCGTTGAGCGAGATCACCAGCGGCATGGTTTGGGTTTTGATCAGCTCGACCTGATTTTCCTGGGCAATATATTGTTCCCAGAAAGGCGGAAGATGGATTTCAGTGGCGTCGAGAAAATAACGCCACTTGTTGGGATCTTCGCTGGCGACGCCATAGCGCGTGATCGCCCGCGTCAGGCTGTAGACGTTTTCACTTTTGGTGGTCAGCGTGAGTTTATCGCGCAGGATAATCAGATTATTGCGGTGAGTGATCGGCGTCTGGCCGAGCCCTTCATTCTGACGAAGATAGCGTTCGACGGCGTCGCGCTCATTCTGCGAAAGTTTCCGCTGGCTGGGTGTGGGGAATCGCACGACGGACTCGTCGCGTTGGCGACGACGCATTACAAGCCAAAAATAAGACCCTGTGGCAATGATTGCGATACACAACAAAACCAGTGTCACGACTACTGTGCTCATCCGATCCCCGTTCAGACGTGGGTGACTTACGTCAACTCTGTGAAAGTATTATACATAAACGAAATGCACATTCTGCGCGCGGCGGCCTTTTTGATAGGAATTTTATTATTATTTGCCTGAATGGTGTGCACAAAAACACCAATGTAAAGGATACCGGTAATTGTGAAGTTCAGGGTATCGGTATAATCCTATTTTGATGTGGGTGTGTTTTTGTTAAAGCAAAAGTGTGACACCGGTAAGTCAACGCGTCTTTTTTAAACCGGACAGGCGTACTTTTTAAACAAAAATTCTTGCTAAAGGGATCGGCGGCACGGATGTTATTCTGTAAATATTGCGATTCTGGCCCGCATTAACGCACAATGACTTCTGCAAGCGGCTTTTTAATCGTAAAACGAACCCATTAGAACGCCTCTGGTCAGGTGAATAATAAGCTGGGGATGAAATGACACAACACCTGCAAAAACCGAAAATCCTGAAGGTGGAAACCGTTGCCCGTTCGCGTTTGTTCACCATTGAATCCGTCGAACTGGCTTTCAGCAATGGCGCCGAGCGCGTCTATGAGCGCATGCGCCCTTCTGAACGCGAAGCGGTGATGATTATCCCGGTCATTGACGATGAGCTGGTGCTTATCCACGAATATGCCGTGGGGATCGAAAGTTACGAACTGGGATTTCCGAAAGGGCTCATTGATGCCGGTGAAGGCGTGCTTGAAGCGGCGAACCGCGAACTGATGGAAGAGGTGGGCTTTGGCGCGCGGCACTTTGATGTGCTGGCAAAACTGACCATGGCTCCGTCGTATTTCTCGAGCCGCATGAACATCGTCATCGCCAAAGATTTGTATCTGCAAAGCCTGGAAGGTGATGAGCCTGAACCTTTGCCGCAAACCCGCTGGCCGGTTTCTCGCATGATGGAACTGCTGCAACATCCTGATTTTTGCGAGGCACGTAACGTCAGTGCGCTATTCCTCGCGCATGATTTCCTGACGCGTAACGCACGCTAGACGGGAACCACATCCAAAAAAAAGCCGGTCGTGCATTATGCAGACCGGCTTTTTATTATCCGGCGGTTTGCACCGGACAACTTATTCTTTCACGCCATCAGAACAGTTCGTGTTCCTGACCATTATCCATAATGGTTGTCCCGACCTCATGAACCGCATGTTCAGTCGGCTGCGTTCCGTCGATAAAGTATTCCGGACGGCTGTTACCGCCGCCGTCGGACAACTTACCGGTGCTCTTATCGATGGTGACCGTGACAATGCCCGGAGGCGGCGTCTGCGGTTGTTCAGGCACGCCTTCCAGCACGGACTTCATGTAATCATCCCACGCTGGCTGGGCGCTCTTCGCACCACCTTCATAGCCTGAAATCTGATCCGGGATCGCACCAGAAGCCGTTGTGCGGCCTAAATCACGGCGATGATCGTCAAAACCTATCCAGACAGACGTTACTACTTCAGGGCCGCCGTATCCGGAGAACCAGGCATCTTTCGAGCTGTTGGTCGTACCGGTTTTGCCGCCAATATCATGACGCTTCAGATCACGTCCTGCGCGCCAGCCTGTTCCCATCCAGCCCGGTTCCCCGAAGATGTTGGAGTTCAGGGCGTCGCTGATCAGGAATGACAACGGTGCGCTGATAACGTGTGGTGCGTATTGCTGCGCGGCATCGACCTGCGGCGAGTTCGGCGGAACCTGTTCCAGCTGCGGCGTTGGTACGCTGGCATTGTTGTTCGACGTAGACGTTGCCACGTTTTCAACATTGTCATCCGACAGCACAGCAGATTTCTGTGTTTCGCCGTAAATCACCGGAATATTACAGGTGCGGCAGGCAATTTTCGGTTTCGCTTCAAACTGTACCTGACCGGATTCATCCACGATTTTGGTGATGAAATACGGATCAACCAGGAAGCCGCCGTTGGTCAGCGTCGCATAACCACGCACAACCTGGAGCGGGGTGAATGAAGCCGAGCCCAGCGCCAGTGATTCGGAGTGAACGATGTTCGCTGCCGGGAAGCCGAAACGTTGCAGATATTCTGCCGCGTAATCCACGCCCATCGCACGCATCGCACGCACCATCACCACGTTCTTGGATTCGCCCAGACCCTGACGTAAACGGATCGGGCCGTAATACGTAGGCGGTGAGTTTTTCGGACGCCAGTCCGTGCCCGCACCGGCATCCCAGCGGGTAATCGGCATGTCGTTGAGGATAGTTGCCAGTGTCAGGCCCTTATCCATCGCGGCGGTATACAGGAACGGCTTGATGTTCGAACCGAGCTGACGCACCGCCTGATTAGCACGGTTAAATTTGCTCTGGTTGAAGTCAAAACCGCCGACCAGCGCTTCAATCGCACCGTCCGTTGAGTTCAGGGAAACAATGGCCGAGTTGACGTCAGGAACCTGCGCCAGCCACCAGACATCGCCCACTTTACGTACCCAGACTTGCTGACCGGGCTGAACCACGTCGGAAACGCGTTTCGGCGTCGGGCCCTGCGCAGTGTCGCTGCGATAAGGACGCGCCCAGCGCATGCCGCTAAATGGCAGGCTGATCACGGCGCGATTCGACATCGTGGCAGTCGCCTGAGCGTCATCCGTTGCCGTGATAACCGCCGGGAACAGCGGGCCATAAACCGGCAGCGTTTTCAGAGACTGAACAATCTTGTTCTCGTCCCACGCGGGCTCGCCGACTTTCCACAACTGATTTGACGGGCCGCGGTAACCATGGCGCATGTCGTAGTTCATCACGTTGGTGCGCAAAGCTTCCTGCGCGGCCAGCTGCGTTTTTTTGGTGATGGTGGTGTAGACCATATAACCGTCGTTATAAGCGTTGTCGCCATAACGTTTCACCATCTCCTGACGCACCATTTCAGTCAGATACGGCGCGGAGAATTCAATGTGCGGAGCATGATAGTTCGCCACCAGCGGCTCTGCGCGTGCCTGATCGTACTGCGCCTGCGTGATGTATTTCTCATCAAGCATACGGGCCAGCACGGTATTGCGGCGGGCCAGAGAACGGTCATGGGAATAAAGCGGGTTGAAGGTTGACGGCGCTTTAGGCAGGCCGGCAATCACCGCCATTTCACTGAGCGTCAGCTGATCGACGTTTTTACCGAAGTAAACCTGCGCTGCGGCACCGACGCCATAGGCGCGATAACCGAGGTAGATCTTGTTCAGATACAGCTCAAGGATTTCATCTTTGGACATCATCTGTTCGATACGGATGGCCAGAAAAGCTTCCTTGATTTTACGGGTCAGCGTGCGTTCAGGGCTGAGGAAGAAGTTACGGGCTAACTGCTGAGTAATCGTACTCGCGCCCTGTGAGGCGTGACCAGACACCAGCGCAACGGAAGCCGCACGGAAAATACCGATCGGGTCCACGCCGTGGTGTTCATAGAAACGACTGTCTTCTGTTGCGATAAACGCATGCACCATCTCCGGTGGGATCTGGTCAAGTTTCAGTGGGATACGGCGCTTTTCACCGTACTGGGCGATCAAATCACCTTCAGCACTGAAAATCTGCATCGGTGTTTGCAAGCGCACGTCTTTAAGCGTGGCGACGTCGGGAAGCTGAGGCTCGATATATTTATACAAACCGAAGATCGAGGCCGCTCCCAGCAAAATGCAACACACTGCAAGAATCAATAAATACTTTACGAACTTCACCTGAGATTTCCCATTAAGTGTCAATTGGGCAGTTTATAAACAACCGCGCGGTAGTATAAAGGCAAGCCAGCAACATGGATACGTTCTTTTATTTACCTGACAATATGGAGATTGGACGAAAATGCGACTACAAGCATGGCAGGTAGGTCTGGATATTCAAGCCGGTTTTGCCCGTGCGATTGCCGTTCAGCGGCGGCGGCATGGCTGGCAATTACGTCACTGGTGGCAACACCCCTTGCCCGATTTCACATTGCGGGAGGGGATATTACATGAGACCGCGCCGCTGATCGCCATTTTATCGTGCTGGCGAAAAACTCTGCCGGCGTTGATTTCGTTGCGAATAAGTCTTCCGGCACAACGGATTATGCAACAGCGGCTGGCCGTGCCGGACAGCCGTTTACGCGAACCCGCCCGCAGTGCATTTATCTTTGCCAGTGCCGCAAAGCAGTTCCCGCTGAGCATGGAACACCTGGTGATGGATTACCGCGCAGACCCTCATGGCGATAATCAGATCGTGGTGACGGCGGCCCGGCAGCAGGAAATTGAACAGTGGATGGCCTGCATGGCTCAGGCGCGTCTGTTTCCCGATACCATTGAGCTCGCACCCTGTGCGCTGCATGTTGCCGCGCATGCCGCCGGGCTTCCGGGCGATGCGTTGCTCGTCCATCCGATGGATGACGCTTTTCTGTGGGCTTCTCCGCACAGCCTGCCTTTTCAGTTTGGCCTGTTTTCTCATGGAGAAATCGAAACTGAATCCTCCCTGTTAGAAAAAGTACGTGCTCAATATCGCGCAGCCTCATTGTGCAGCAGTGACGTGTTTTTCAGTGGTGAATCACCGCAACCACTGATGCAGAACTGGTCGCCACTGAGTGCCATCGGTCAGCTCTCTGCGCCGCTTCCGGCCAACCCGGGTGCATTTGCTCCCGCCGTCGGGCTGGCGCTCAGGCAGGCAGATTACTGATGCTGCAAGTTAACTTCATGCCGTGGCGTAAATTGCGCCGTCAGCGACTTTTGCGCTACTGGCTCAGGTTTTTCGTTTGCGTACCCGTCTGTGTGATGTGCGGCGTATTTGGCCTGTCGCTTTTTATCCTTCAGGAGCGAACCCTGTTGCAGATGCATTTATCTGCACTGACTTCCTGCGCGCATAAATTGTCGGTTCAGCAACGCCGCGTGACCTTGGCGCTGGCTGAGCACAAAGTCATCGCCGAAAAACGTGCCGCGAGCCAGCAGCGCAGACAGGCCAGCCTGAACGATTTGCAACTTCTGGTGCTCCTGTCGGCGCAGATCCCGGCGGAAGTCTGGCTAAGCGAGCTGACTGAACATCAGGGGCAACTGACGTTAAAAGGAGAGGGGCGTTTTTATCACGACATTCTGGCCTTCAGCGAAGCGCTGACCGCCAGCCCGTTGCTGAGGGATGTTCATCTGTCGAACGTTGAGCAACAACCTGATCATGCGCTGAGTTTCGTGCTGACAACCCGTTTTCAGCCGAAGAATGCTGCGCCGGTTGATGGGGCGTTGCCATGATGATGACATTCTCCGCGCGCCTTGAACCGCTGATGGAAAAACCGGGCTGGCAACGTCTTGCGGCACTGGCAGGATGCGCACTGGTGCCCGTTCTGATGTGTTATCAGTTTTTGCTCCGGGGCTTATGGCTGGAGCAAACAGAATTAAAGCAGCAAACCGAAGCGCAGCAACTGACGGTTTCGCGGGCGCAGATGTCATTATTACGCGCTCCGGCGCTGGACAGTCTCGAGCCTTCGCTAAAGGAAAATACGCCGGAGCAAAAGCAAAGTTTGCCGCTAGAGCAGCAATTTTCGCAACCGCTAAAAGATGCGCAGGCCACGCTGATCCGCTGGCAGCCTGCGGCAGAAATGTCAGCAGCGCCACAGGGAGAATTGCAGCTCAAATTATCCTTCAGCGGCCTGATGAATTTTCTGTCTGCACTCCAGCAGCAGCCGGAACAGCCCGCATTCAGTGAACTGATTTTGCAATCTGCCGGAAGTGAAATGACGGCGTCCGTTTTACTGACACAAACGACGGGTCTGGAATCTCTTCCTGAAAATGCAATCACTGCGGTAACACAGCGTGATCCGTTCGCGGCGGCCGTTTCATCGTCCTGCACAACCGCCGTTCAACCGCTTTTGTGGCGGTTAAGCGGTATCTCTTATGCCGGTGAGCAGCTTTCCGGCTGGCTGCTTTCGCCGGAGGGGCGATGGACCCGTATTGAAACGGGTACACAGCTCGGCACGCCTGCGTGGACCATCGATAATCTGGACAGCTCACACGCTGAGCTCAGCATGGCGGATCCCCGCTGTGGCGAGCTGCGGCAGACACTTTGGTTTGGCAAAAACACGAATTCTCCAGGGAAAGGAAATTAATGAAAAACATCCGTTATCTCTTCTCAGCCTTAATACTCTGCTTCAGTGGGGTGAAAGCGGCAACGCTGCCACCGGTTTCACTCGAATTCCAGGCCTCCCCGGTTGCGATGGTATTGGAGGCACTTGCGGAAACGCAGGAGTTAAATCTGGTGATAGCGCCGGGTGTCGACAGCCAGATCAGCGTGAAGCTGAAAAATGTCCCCTGGCAGCAGGCGCTGGATATCATTTTGCAAATGAGCCATCTCACCAGCCAGCTACAGGGGAACGTTTTGCTGGTGTCACCGGTTATCGATCCGCTTGTGCAACAGCAGCAGCGTCAGGACGCCGCGGAGCAAATGGCGCGGCAAAGCCCCGTTCTCAGCCTGACGGTGCCGCTGAAATATGCCGATGCAAAAGAAGTTTCGCTCAGCCTGAACGCGCAAAAAGGCTCGCTGCTTTCGGCCAAAGGCAGCGCCACCGCCGATCCCCGCACCAACACACTTTTATTACGTGATACCCGCGAAGCGCTGGATGTCGCAGAACCTTGGGTCAGGGAGATGGATTTGCCGCTACAGCAGGTACAGCTGGCTGCGCATATTGTCACAATGAACAGCGAGAGCCTGCGTGAACTGGGCGTTCGCTGGGGATTCAACGGTGAGGAAGCCATCACCAAAGCGGTACGCGTCAATAATTTCAGCATGGGGCTGCCGGTGGAGAACCCGATGTTTGCCGCAGGTTTTAATCTGGCGCACATCAGCGGCCGGATTCTGGATCTGGAACTCACGGCGCTTGAGCAGGAAGATAAGGTGGATATCATCGCCAGCCCGCGCCTGCTGACCGCGCACATGCAAACCGCCAGCATCAAGCAGGGCACCGAAATTCCGTATCAGGTTTCAAGCGGCGCCAGCGGCAGTACTTCGGTTGAATTTAAAGAGGCGGTACTCGGCATGGAAGTGACACCGAAAATTCTGCGCGACGGGCGTATCGAGCTGGCGCTGCAAATCAGCCAAAATATGCCGGGGCGAAGCATCAAACAGGCCGAAGGTGAAGCGCTGGCTATAGATAAGCAGGAAATTAAAACGCAGGTGACAGTGAGAGATGGGGAAACCCTCGTGCTTGGCGGGATTTTTCAGCGCAAAAACCAAAAAACAGACACGAAAGTGCCGGTGTTGGGCGACATTCCCGTCGTCGGTTCCTTGTTTAAACACCAGTACACGAATGAACAGCGCCGCGAGTTGGTGATTTTCATCACTCCGACCTTAATCCGCACCCAATAAACGGGTATTCTGACTTAACTGAAATTGCACAATAACGTTGAGCGCATGCAACTTTTTGTGTCGTGAGAGACTTCTGAGTTTGACGCTGCGGTCGATTTAGCTTACAAGGGTTACCGAATTGAGCACCGTGATCTTTTTATTACGACAGACACGCCGATAAAAACGTACGGTTTCCCTCCTGCGGCGTGCAAAGTGATTTATTCGGTTGCCAAACTACCAAGAGTGTTGAGATAATTTTTTTCTGATCTCGCACTATATCGCTCATGAGGTTTCAGTTTAGGTCCCGCCGCTAATTTGATTGGCGGGGCGGGTTATCATCAACGAATTGTCTTAGTAATACCGAAAAACATGGCAGAGAAACGCAATATCTTTCTGGTTGGGCCTATGGGTGCCGGCAAAAGCACTATTGGTCGACAGTTAGCTCAGCAACTCAATATGGAGTTTTTCGACTCCGATCACGAAATTGAGCGACGTACCGGAGCTGATGTGGGCTGGGTATTTGATTTAGAAGGCGAAGACGGATTCCGCGACCGCGAAGAAAAAGTGATCAACGAACTGACAGAAAAACAGGGCATTGTTCTGGCAACTGGTGGGGGTTCCGTTAAATCACGTGAAACCCGTAACCGTTTGTCAGCGCGTGGCGTTGTCGTCTATCTTGAAACTACCATCGAAAAACAACTGGCGCGTACACAACGCGACAAAAAACGTCCATTATTACAAGTGAGTGCTCCGCCACGTGAAGTGCTTGAAGCACTGGCGAAGGAACGCAATCCTTTGTATGAAGAGATTGCCGACGTCACTATTCGTACCGATGATCAAAGCGCCAAAGTCGTTGCTAACCAGATTATTAACATGCTGGAAAGTAACTGATTATTGGTTCCAATCATTGCCTGAGGGTGTCAGCTAAAAAGGTTACAAAGCACGACATGGAGAGGATTACCGTAACGTTAGGGGAGCGTAGCTACCCCATTACGATTGCTGCCGGATTGTTCCACGATCCGGCTTCTTTTATGCCGGTAAAGGCAGGCGATCAGGTCATGATAGTGACCAATGAAACGCTTGCTCCTCTCTATCTGGACGCTATCCGTTCAGTTCTGGAGCAGGCAGGCGTTCGTGTTGATCAGGTGATACTGCCTGATGGTGAACAATACAAATCCCTGACTGTTCTGAATGACGTGTTTTCCGCGCTGCTCGAAAAGCCGCACGGACGTGATACCACGCTTGTCGCCCTTGGTGGCGGCGTAGTCGGTGATTTGACCGGCTTCGCTGCTGCCAGTTATCAACGCGGTGTGCGCTTTATTCAGGTGCCAACCACGTTGCTGTCTCAGGTTGATTCTTCCGTCGGCGGTAAAACGGCGGTAAACCATCCACTCGGAAAAAACATGATCGGCGCGTTTTATCAACCTGCGTCGGTGGTGGTTGATCTCGACTGTCTGCGAACGCTGCCTGCCCGTGAAATGTCATCGGGTCTCGCGGAAGTTATCAAATACGGCATTATTTTGGATGCCGATTTCTTTGTATGGCTTGAAGACAACATGGACGCATTACTGGCGCTGGATATGAACGCGCTGGCTTATTGCATCCGTCGTTGCTGCGAGCTGAAAGCTGAGGTTGTGGCTGCCGATGAACGCGAAAACGGCATGCGCGCCTTACTGAATCTGGGCCATACTTATGGCCATGCTATTGAAGCGGAAATGGGTTATGGCAACTGGCTGCACGGCGAAGCTGTCGCGGCAGGTATGGTGATGGCGTGTTATACCGCGCATCGCCTCGGGCAATTTAGCCTGGGGGATATCGCCCGGGTCAAAGCGTTGTTAACCCGCGCGGGATTACCGGTTGCAGGCCCGCAGGTCATGGAAGCGCAGTCTTATCTGCCGCACATGATGCGTGATAAGAAAGTACTGGCTGGCGAGCTGCGTCTGGTTTTACCTAAAGCAATTGGTCAGTCTGAAGTGCGCTCCGGCGTATCGCATGAAATGGTGCTGGCTTCGATTGAAGATTGCCGTTAAGACTGCGGCCATGATTTTGGCCATATAACGACCGATTTTACCAATGCCCAGCAAAGCTTTATTTTTTAGTCAGGATAGTTGCTCCGCGTAAAACCTGTTTCAGGTTTTTAGCCGGGTTGGAGGTTTTAGATGGATGATTTAACACCGGAAGACGATCTCAAACCAGACACCAGCGATCGCCGCCCACCGCGCGCGCGCAAACCGTCTCCTTCCATTCCAAAGGTTCCTGTGAATCGTCAGTACGTGATGATCGGCATTGGTATTGTGGTGCTGGTATTGCTGATTGTCGGTATAGGTTCCGCCATGAAGTCGCCAACGACTACCCCATCCGCGCAGCAGAACAACGGGCCTAAAGACATCAATCTTGCGGGCAACGACCTTGCCGGCAACAATGCGGCCGCTCCGGCTCAGCCTTCGGCGCAAGCTCAGGCGAATACGGCGCAGGCGGCGAACGGCCAGCAACCTCAGAGCATTGGCTTACCGCCAGTTTCTTCCACACCGACTGAAGCGCAGCCTCTGCCAGATACCGGGCAGAAAGAGCGTGTCGATCTGCCAGGCGATATGGGCGATGCCTTATCTTCCCAGCAGAATCAGGTGGATGGCGTAGCGCAGGGCAGCATGACGCCCGGTGCCCAGTCACTGACCTCTTTACCGACAGCACCGGCAACGGTGAATGGTTCGGCGCGGACTCAGATGCCTGCGGCCTCTCAGCCAGCAGCAACGCATACCCGTCCGGCTCAACCTGCGCGTAATACCCAACCTGCTCATAGCGCGAAACCGGCTGAACACAAACCGTCGGCAACGGCGTCGCAGACCGCGAAGTCTCAGCCTCAGGCGACGAAATCTCCTGCGACACATCCGTCAGCAGCACCGGCTGTCTCAGCCCCTGTTGTTGCTTCCGGCAGCGCATCGGCGATTAAGTCTGCTCCGGGTTCGCACTTTACCCTGCAATTAAGCGGCGCTTCTCAGTCCAGCACGTTGAACGCGTTTGCAAGACAGCAGGGTCTGAAAAATTATCTGGTTTATCAGACAGCCCGCGACGGGAAGCCGTGGTTTGTGCTGGTTAGTGGTAATTATGCCTCTTCCGCAGAGGCTAAACGTGCCATTTCCAGCTTGCCTGCGGAAGTTCAGGCGAAAAAACCGTGGGTCAAACCTGTACATCAGGTACAGCAAGACCTGAAAAAATGAATCTGATCTCAACGCGATTTGCTGTCTAAAAACAGGATACAATCCGCGGCTGTGAATTGTATAAGTAGCTAACTGACGGCATGAAGAAGAACCGCGCGTTTTTGAAGTGGGCTGGCGGCAAATACCCGCTGATTGATGACATCAGACGTCATCTTCCAGCGGGAGATTGTTTGATAGAGCCTTTTGTTGGCGCGGGTTCGGTATTTTTGAATACCGAGTATGACGCTTATATTCTGGCGGACATCAACAGCGACCTGATCAATCTCTATAACATCGTGAAAATGCGTACCGAAGAATTCGTACGCGACGCCCGTGTGCTTTTCACGCCTGAGTTTAATGAATCAGATCGTTTTTACGCACTGAGGGCTGAGTTTAATGCCAGCAGCGATCCTTATCGTCGTTCGGTACTTTTCCTCTATCTCAACCGCCATTGTTACAACGGCCTCTGTCGTTATAACCTCAGTGGTGCGTTTAATGTCCCGTTCGGACGCTATAAAAAGCCGTATTTCCCTGAAGAAGAGCTCCACTGGTTTGCGGAAAAAGCCCGCAATGCGGTGTTTGTTTGCGAGCATTATCAGGACACTTTGCTGAAAGCGCAGTCGGGTTCGGTGGTGTATTGTGATCCCCCTTATGCACCGCTTTCGGCGACGGCCAATTTTACGGCGTACCACACCAACAGTTTTAGTATGGAAGATCAGCGCAATCTGGCGCGGCTGGCGTATCAGCTTTCTCATGAAAATAATGTGCCGGTGCTGATTTCCAACCATGAAACACCGCTGACGCTGGAATGGTACGCAGAAGCGAAACAGCTGCACCGCGTCTCGGCGCGCCGGACCATCAGCAGCAAAGTTGCCCAACGCAGCATGGTAAATGAACTTTTAGCGTTATATCGCTGATTGCCGGCTCGCCGGTGATTTTCGGGAACCTTATCGTTTGGAGAAGCGGATGAAACAGTTTTTGATTGCACCGTCCATTCTATCGGCTGACTTTGCCCGTCTGGGTGAAGACACGGCGAAAGCATTGGAAGCTGGCGGAGATGTCGTCCATTTTGATGTGATGGACAATCACTACGTCCCGAATTTAACGATGGGGCCGATGGTCCTCAAATCATTACGCAATTACGGCATCACGGCGCCTATCGACGTGCATCTGATGGTGAAACCGGTCGATCGTTTGATCCCGGATTTCGCAGAAGCCGGGGCGTCTTACATCACTTTCCATCCTGAAGCCTCTGAGCACGTTGACCGCTCGCTGCAACTGATTAAAAGCCACGGCTGTAAAGCCGGTCTGGTTTTCAACCCTGCTACGTCCCTGAGTTATCTGGATTATGTTCTGGATAAACTTGATGTGATCTTGCTGATGTCCGTCAACCCGGGCTTTGGTGGTCAGTCATTTATTCCCGGCACGCTTGATAAACTGCGCCAGGTTCGCAAAATTATCGATGACAGCGGTTATGACATCCGCCTTGAAATCGATGGCGGCGTGAAGGCCGAGAATATCCGTGAAATCGCCGCAGCCGGTGCAGACATGTTCGTCGCCGGTTCCGCCATCTTTAACCAGCCTGATTACCGCACCGTGATTGACCATATGCGCAGTGAACTGGCTAAGGTCTCCCATGACTGAGCCTCTTGTTGCACGCGGCATTGCGTTCGATTTAGACGGCACGCTGGTCGACAGCGCGCCGGGCCTTTCCGAAGCGGTTGATCTGGCGCTGCGCGATTTTGGTTTACCGGCCGCAGGCGTTGAGCGCCTGAGCACATGGATTGGTAACGGTGCCGACGTGATGGTTGAACGTGCGGTTCGCTGGGCAGAAGGTGATTTGTCACCGGAATTTCTGCAAAAAGTACGCGATAAGTTTGACCATTACTACGCCGATACCGCCGCTTCAGGCAGCCGTTTATACCCGCAGGTGAAAGAAACGCTGGCTGCGCTGGCGGCTCTGGATCTGCCATTAGGGCTGGTCACCAACAAACCCACGCCGTTTATCGCGCCCCTTCTTGCCTCACTGGGCATCGACAGCTATTTCTCGCTGGTGATTGGCGGCGATGACGTCGTGGTGAAAAAACCGCATCCGGCACCGGTCTATCTGATGCTGGGAAAACTCGGTCTGCGTGCCAGTGAAATGGTATTTGTTGGCGATTCCCGCAACGATATTCAGTGCGCTCAGGCGGCGGGCTGCCCTTGTGTGGGTATGACTTACGGCTATAACTACGGTGAATCTATCGCGCTGACGAAACCCGATCGCGTGCTGGATCATTTCGCCGACCTTTTGCCCACTCTGGGGCTGTCATCTTTAAAAGATCAGGAAGCATAAAATGAGTAAACCCATCGTATTTAGTGGCGCACAGCCTTCCGGTGAACTGACCATTGGCAACTACATGGGTGCGCTGCGTCAATGGGTTCATATGCAGGACGATTACGAATGCATTTACTGCATCGTCGATTTGCATGCGATCACCGTACGTCAGGATCCCGCTCAGCTGCGTAAAGCGACGCTTGATACGCTGGCGCTTTATCTGGCTGTCGGCATTGATCCGAAGAAAAGTACCATCTTCGTGCAGTCTCATGTTCCTGAGCATTCCCAGCTGAGCTGGGCGCTGAACTGTTATACCTATTTCGGCGAGCTGGGTCGCATGACGCAGTTTAAAGACAAATCAGCGCGTTACGAAACGTCCAACAGCGAAAGCATCACCGCGGGTCTGTTTGATTACCCGGTGCTGATGGCCGCCGATATTCTGCTGTACCAGACCAACCAGGTGCCGGTCGGTGAAGACCAGAAACAACATCTGGAACTGAGCCGCGATATCGCCAGCCGCTTCAATGCGCTGTACGGTGATGTGTTTACCGTGCCTGAGCCGTTTATTCCGAAATCCGGCGCGCGCGTGATGTCGTTGCAGGAGCCGACCAAAAAGATGTCCAAGTCGGATGACAACCGTAAAAACGTGATCGGCCTGCTGGAAGATCCGAAAGCGGTGTCCAAAAAAATCAAAAGCGCGATGACCGACTCCGAAGAGCCGCCTGTCGTGCGTTATGACGTGAAAAACAAGCCGGGCGTATCCAACCTGCTGGATATTCTGTCCGGCGTGACCGGCAAACCGATTCCGGAACTGGAAGCCCAGTTCGAAGGCCAGATGTATGGTCATCTGAAAGGCGCTGTCGCTGAAGCGGTTGCCGGTATGCTGACCGAAGTGCAGGAACGTTATCACCGTTTCCGTAACGACGAAGCTTACCTGCAGGAAGTGATGCGTGAAGGCGCTGAGAAAGCCCGCGCGCGCGCAAAAGTGACGCTGGCAAAAGCCTATGAAGCTATCGGTTTTGTGACCGCGCCTTAATCGCTGAGTTTGTTTGAAAATGATAAGCCACGCCTTCCGGGACGTGGCTTTTTTGTTTTGGATTACCGGGTGAAGAACGCGTTAAGAGCCGGCGCTGAAGTTGTAGGTAAATGTCGCGTTGTAGCGCCAGTCGCGGGAGTGGCTGTCGAGCGGCACATCGCCGATGGCCCGCGCGGCTTCGACCGATAACGTGTAGTGACGGTTATCGCCAAACATCACGCCAATCGCATAAGACGACAGATTCTGTTTCGGTAATCCGGCCTGATTGAATTCGGTGTGCGCACCGTCGATCACCGTGTAAGGCTGGATGGTTTTCAGCCAGATCCCCTGTTCCAGATTGTGGATGTAGCGCAGCTCCACCTGGCCGCCGACGCCGTAATCGCCTTGCGCATCGCTGTCCGGATAACCGCGCCCGTAATGCAGCGCGCCAAAATTCACCCGTTCCGGTTCCGGCAAATCATTGTCTGACCAGTCACCTTCAACTGACGTACTGAGTCGCCATTTTTTGTCGAACAGATACGCGGCATCGCCGTTGAATTTCCAGCGGGTAAACGACAGATCGGCATTTGGCGTGGAATTCGTCGCGCCCAGCCCGTCGATCCCCTGGCGGACGTTAAATTTCGTGCTCCAGTATGACTGGTCATATTCGCGATAACCCGCCAGTGTGATCTCCGCCGCCGGGTAGCGTATGCGCTGGTTCACTTCCGGCAGCCGCACGCGCTGGTTTCCCAGACTTGCCTGCAAATCGTAATCATATTTTTTATCGAGATAATCCAGCCCGCCACTGATCGTCCATTGTTTTTTCCGCGTCAGCTCCAGCGGATAACTGAACACGACGCCGCCGTTGTATTGCGTCTGAGTATTCTGCGAACCGACGTTGATGCCGTTCGGCAGCGACAAAATGGTGTTGTAGTCTTTGTCTTTCTGCTGGTAATAACTGCCTTTAAGCTGCATCAGCAGCCCGTCGTCACCGAGATATTGCTGATAGTTCAGACCGGCATAGGTTTTCCGCGTGTCGCTTTCCAGCGGAATTAAGGTCGCAATTCCCAGCTGTTCGCCGTAAGTGCTCAGCCCGCTGAGCGTGGCGTTGACCACCGCAGAACTGTCGCCTTTGCGCGTATCGACCGCAGTTTGAATGTTCCAGTTACGCGGGCGTAAAGCCTGCACATTGAGCACGGTAGCGCCGTAGATATTGTCCGGATTGTTGGCGGAGGCGGTCACTTTGGTGTCCGGCGTGCGTTCCATCAGGAGGGTGTAGCGCTCGAACGTATCCTGCGTCAGCGGTTTATCCGCCATGATGTGTTGCGACAGTTTGCTCAGCCAGCGTCCGACCTGCTGATTATCGCTGTGGATCTGCGTGCCGGAAATATACCCTTCGACCAGCCCGATTTTCACCACGCCATCTTTGAAATTATCCGCCGGAATGTATGCATAAGAGAGCACGAATCCGTCCTGATGATAACGCCGGGTAATTCCGTCCGTGGCCGCCAGTAGCTGCGACAGCGGCACTTTCTTGCCGACAAAAGGAGCGAAAGGCGCGGCCAGGGAATCCAGCGGATATTGTGTGCCGCCGACAAACTGAATGTGCTTCACCTCTATCAGCGTCTGAGGCGTCAGGCTGGGGGCGGTTTTTTGTGCGGGCAGTTCGATTTTTTGCGTTTTAGCCGGAGGCTGTGAAATCGGCTGGGCCAGTTTGGCCGGGTTATTCGGGTCAATCAACGTAGGGAACATGTCTGCCGAACTGTAACCAACGACAGAGCCCAGTAACGCCACTATGCAGGATTTTATTCTCATAAACATTCCTTTGAACGCACAGGCAAATGTGGGAACCCGGAGGGAGAAGCCCGCTCCCCGGATGTCCGGACAGCGGGCTTTTTACAACAACGTACTATGGTGTTTTATTCACCTTCAGGCCTAGCCCGCCGGTGACCGTCCCCAGCGTGGTCCCGACGCCCGCAATCAGGCCGCCTGATTGTGTGAGCGAAGCGCCTGCACCTGCTGAAATACCACCGGAATTACTGGCGGTGGTCGTCGTTGTGCTGCTGGCCGGAACCAGAAGCGTACCGGTTTTAGACACGGCCTGGCCGGTATCCGTGACGGCGGTGCCCAGACCCGCCAGCGCCGGTGTGCTGGTAGAAACCTGTGTCCCGACGGAGCTGACCGCGCCGCCCACCTGATTCAGCAAGCCGTTAACAGGCGTACCTAAACCGGTCGCGCCGCCCACGGTTTGCGTGGTGGTTTGTACATTGGCGACAACCGGCGTGACGATGCCAGTCGCTGCCGTCGTGACGCCGGAAAGCGCGCCGCTCTGCACGTTTTGCGCCAGACCGTTGCCGGTTGTGGTGACCAGTGATCCGACGTTATTCACCAGACCGCCCGTCGCACCGGTTACGCCACCCAGCGGCGTTCCGGCGGTGTTAGCCGCAATGGACGTTCCAAGACCGGATACACCGGTACCTAAATCAGCCACGGCTTTTGGCACGCCTGCGACCGTGGTGCCGATAGCATTAGGATTGGTGCCAAACTGGCCGACACCGTTTTGAATACCGCTGCCCACGGACGTCACCGCATTCCCGGCGCTGTCGACAATGGTCACAACGCCTGTGCCTGCGACCGGAATATTACTGACAGGTGTCTGGCTGGCGATACTGCTGACTTGTGTCCCCAGGCCACTGACTGCGCCACCCGCACTGCTCAGGATGGTGCCGGTAGTGAGTGTGGTGGATGTCGATCCGGTTCCGGTACCCGTTCCCGTCCCGGTGCCTGTCCCCGTACCCGTTCCGGTGCCGGTTCCATTGCCTGCGGTGGTGGTTCCGTCACCGGTCGTTGTGGTGCCTGTTCCGGTTCCATTTCCGGCGGTCGTGGTGCCGTCACTGCCTGTTGTTGTCCCGTCTCCGGTCGTTGCCGAGCCGGTGGTGGACGTTTTTGCCGTATGAGAAGAACCGCCGCCGCCACTGCCGCTACAGGCAGCCAGTGACAGGGCGACTAAGATTGCCAAAGCAACCTTGTTAACATGACCAACATGAATGGTATGGCGCATGATTTGACCCTCCACGGGAGATTACGCCACAGTCGGCGTACTTAAAGTCTAAGTTGAAGATTCTGAATATTCCATTTGTGTGGGGTGATTATTTTGGTTTTAAGAGGGTGATTATCAAAATTCAGGAATTTTATTCTGTTATAAGAATTCTCTTATAATTTAAGGCAGAGAAGTGAAAGTCATATCACTTCTCTGAATTGATTAAAAAAATAAATGGAGTTTTCGGGCGGGGAGGTGCGTTACTGCGGCGTTTCGCTGGCAAACCAGTTGAGTTTATGGCGCAGGCTGACCACGCTGCCGACGATGATCAGGCTCGGGCTTTGCACCTGTTTAGCCAGATTTTCGAGGTCAGTCAGGTTTCCGGTAACCACGCGCTGCTGCTGGCTGGTGCCGTTTTCGACCAGCGCGACAGGCGTTTGTGCTGCCAGACCGTTTTCCAGCAGACGCCGTTGGATCTCGCCCGCCTGCGTCAGCCCCATATAAAACACCAGCGTTTGCTGACCCTGCGCCAGACATGCCCAGTCGAGTGCGCCGTCCTGTTTGGCGTGGCCTGTGATTAGCCGTACGCTTTGCGCGTGATCGCGATGCGTCAGCGGAATGCCGCTGTAGGCTGAACAACCTGAGGCGGCCGTGATGCCCGGCACAACGGAAAACGCGATGCCCGCGGCTTTCAGTGCTTCCAGCTCTTCGCCGCCGCGACCAAAGATAAACGGATCGCCGCCTTTCAGGCGCACAACGCGTTTACCCATTTGCGCCTGTTCCAGCAGAATTTCGTTGATGCGTTCCTGGGGAACACAATGATGCCCGGCGCGCTTGCCGACGAAAATGCGCTCGGCGTCACGGCGCACCAGATTCAGCACGCCGTCGGAAACCAGCCGGTCATAAACCACCACGTCGGCCAGCTGCATCTGCTGCAAACCCTTGAGCGTCAGCAGACCGGCATCGCCCGGCCCGGCACCGACCAAAATCACTTCACCGTGTTTATCTACCGGCTCGCTGAATAATTCTTCGAGATATTGCCCGCTTTGCGCGTCGTCATTATTGGCCAGTGATTGCGCCAGACGATGATGATTAAAAAGCTTTTCCCACCAGCGGCGGCGGTCGGACATCTCGCTGAACTGCGCTTTGACCCGCGCGCGTAATCCGCCCGCGACCTGCGCCAGTTTGCCCAGATGTTGCGGTAAAATGGATTCCAGACGTTCGCGTAATAAACGCGCCAGAACCGGCGCATTACCGCCGGAAGAGACAGCGATCATCAGCGGTGAACGGTCAATAATCGACGGCATGATCACGCTCGCGCTTTCCGGCGCGTCCACCACGTTACAGAAAACGCGGCGTTGCTCGGCGGCTTCGCTGACTTCCTGATTCACTAAATCAGAATCCGTCGCGGCAATGACCAGCCACTTTTCATCGACCAGCAGCGGCGAGAATTCGCCTTTCAGCAGGCGGACTTTGCCTTCGTCTGCCCAAATCTCAAATTGCGGCGTGAAGGTGAGGGCATTGACCGTCAGTTTCGCACCGGCATCCAGCAGCAAACGGGCTTTGCGTTCGGCAACGTCACCGGCGCCCACCAGCAGACAGGCTCTGTTTTTTAACTGACAAAAGAGGGGCAAATAATCCATGACGACGTTCCCGAAAGCAGATAACAACGCCGCCCGAAGGCGGCGTGAAAGGCGCGGAGTTTAGCAGGTTTCTGCGTGAAGGCTGGCGGTATTGATTTCCACATTGCCGCCCTGAACACGAACCTCAAAGGCCGGAATCGAATGCGTATCGTCTTCCATACACAAACCATCCGTCAGGCGAAAATGCTGTTTTTTCAGCGGGCTGGCGACCCACAATTCGCCCTGATGTTCCGCAATAATCCCGCGTGAAAGCACGCTTGATTTTGCGAAGGGATCGATATTCGACAGCGCGAAAATCTGCTCATCAGCGTAAGGACGGAACAGCGCAACCTGCTGATCGCCCGCCAGCGCACAAACGCCGCAGCCCGGCAGGATTTGCTCGACAGAACAAAGTGTTAACCACTGGCTCATAATACTTCCTCCCCGTCGGCGATCATTTTCACCGGAATGCGTTCGTCCGGGCGCGCCGGACGGTGCTGTTCGCGTTCTGACACGAACTGGACGTTCGGGTCGCGCTGCGCGTTGTTGATAAAGTGCGTGAAGCGGGTCTGCGCCGCCGGATCGTTCAGCGTTTCCTGCCATTCGCAAACCGCAGATTCACGCAGACGCTCCAGTTCGGCTTCCAGCTGATCGTTCAGGCCGAGTTTGTTATCGATAATCACTTTGCGCAGATAGTCGATGCCGCCTTCGAGGTTGTCCATCCAGACCGAGGTGCGTTGCAGCTTATCGGCGGTGCGGATGTAGAACATCATGAAGCGGTCGAGATAGCGCAGCAGCGTTTCGTTATCCAGATCGGCGGCCAGCAGATCGCCGTGGCGCGGTTTCATGCCGCCGTTGCCGCAGACATACAGGTTCCAGCCGTTTTCGGTGGCGATAATCCCGACGTCTTTGCCCTGGGCTTCCGAACATTCACGGGTACAACCGGAGACGCCGAACTTCATTTTGTGTGGTGTGCGGATGCCTTTGTAGCGGTTTTCCAGACTGATGCCGAAACCGAGGCTGTCGCCGACGCCGTAGCGGCACCAGGTGCTGCCGACGCAGGTTTTCGCCATGCGCAGCGCTTTCGCATATGCCTGACCGGTTTCGAAACCGGCGTTAATCAGTTTCTGCCAGATAGCCGGTAAATCGTCTTTCTGCGCGCCGAACATCCCGATGCGCTGGGAGCCGGTAATTTTGGTGTAGAGGTTATATTCCGCTGCAATTTCGCCAATTGCCATCAGGCCTTGTGGCGTGATTTCGCCGCCCGGTGAGCGCGGGATAACAGAATACGTGCCGTCTTTTTGCATGTTGGCGAGGAAGACGTCATTGGTATCCTGAAGCGGCGTGTGCTGTGCTTTCAGCACGTAGTCATTCCAGCAGGAGGCGAGGAGCGAACCGACGGTCGGTTTACACACTTCACAGCCATAACCTTTGCCGTATTTATTGAGCAGATCGTCAAACGAACGAATGCCTTCAACGCGGATCAGGTGATACAGCTCCTGACGCGAATACGCAAAGTGTTCGCACAGGTGATGGTTTACTTCGATGCCCTGTTTGCTCAGCTCAGCGTTCAGCACCTGCGTGACCAGCGGAATACAACCGCCGCAGCCGGTTCCGGCTTTGGTCGCGGATTTCAGCGCCGCGACGGTGTGGCAGCCGCCCTGAACCGCTTTGATGATGTCGCCTTTGGTGACGTCAAAACAGGAGCAGATTTGCGCGCTTTCCGGCAGGGCGTCGGTGCCGATCACTGCGCCGCCGCTGCCCGCGTGGGCAGGCAGGATCAGCGCGTCCGGATTTTCCGGCAGCTCGATGCTGTTAAGCACCAGCTGCAACAGATTGCCGTAATCGCTGGTATCGCCGACCAGAACCGCGCCGAGCAACGTTTTGTTGTCTTCGCTGACGACCAGACGTTTGTATAACGCTTTGCTTTCATCCAGATAGACGTAGCTGCGGGCGCCCGGTGTGCGTGCGTGTGCATCGCCGATACCCGCAACGTCAACGCCGAGCAGTTTCAGCTTGGCGCTCATGTCTGCGCCGGTGAAGGTATTTTCGCGGCCCAGGAGATGGTCTGCGGTGACCTGCGCCATTTTGTAGCCCGGCGCGACCAGACCGAAGGTACGCTGATTCCACGACGCACATTCGCCGATGGCGTAAACGTCCGGATCGCTGGTCTGGCACTGGTCGTTAATGACGATGCCGCCGCGCGGTGCAATCTCGAGATCACACTGGCGCGCCAGTTTGTCCTGAGGACGGATGCCGGTAGAGAACACGATGAAATCGACTTCCAGCGCGGTACCGTCAGCGAATTCCATGGTTTTGCGGGCAGAGCTTCCGCCCTGAACGATTTGTTTGGTGTTTTTCGCGGTGTGAACCTGCACGCCCATGCTTTCGATTTTCTGGCGCAACTGGCTGCCGCCCATCACATCAAGCTGTTCCGCCATCAGGCCGGGTGCGAATTCAACAACGTGCGTTTCCACGCCGAGGTTTTTCAGGGCACCCGCCGCTTCCAGCCCGAGCAAACCGCCGCCGACGACGGCACCGCGTTTGCTGCGACGGGCGCAGGATTCGATGGCGTGCAAATCTTCGATGGTGCGGTAAACGAAACAGTCCTGGCCGTCAGAACCGGCGATCGGCGGTACCCACGGGTAGGAACCGGTCGCGATAATCAGTTTGTCGTAGTACACCGTGCGGCCGCTGCTGGAGTGAATCACTTTTTCTTTGCGGTTCAGCGTGATGGCGCGTTCACCAATCAGCACGTTAACGTTGTGTTTTTCGTAAAATCCTTCACGAACCAGCGACAGTTCTTCGGCGGTATGGTGGGAAAAGTAAGAGGAAAGATGGACGCGGTCATAGGCCACGCGCGGCTCTTCACATAATACCGTGATATCGAACTGACCCGGCTCCGCTTTATCCAGCAAATCCTCGATAAAGCGATGGCCGACCATGCCGTTACCAATAATCGCGAGTCTGACTTTGCTCATAATTGCCTCAATTTTGATTTTATGAGGCTAAACATAACCCGCGCGTATCAGGGGGTATTGATACAAATCAAGCCGCTCCCAATATACTCCTTAGGTGGTATTTGCCTGATTTCATTGGGTTTTTGTGTAACCTTTCGATTTATAAACACTTTCAGGCTATTGTTCTTCTATTGCTTCCTGAAACCGACTTTCCATAACGATGAGGTTACGCGTGACGAAAACCCTTTTACGGACCATTAAAAACGTACGCCTGCCCGGCAGCGAAGGATTGTGGCAGATCGATATCGAAGATGGCGTGGTTCGCCAGATCATCTCCCGGCCACAAAATGATGCGCAGGGTGAACATATTCTTGATGCGGAAGGCGGGCTGGCGATCCCGCCTTTTATCGAACCGCATATTCACCTTGATACGACGCAAACCGCCGGTCAGCCGGCGTGGAACCAGTCCGGTACGCTGTTTGAAGGTATTGAACGCTGGGCAGAACGCAAGGCGCTGCTCACGCATGAAGACGTAAAACAGCGCGCGTGGCAGACACTCAGGTGGCAGATTGCCAACGGCATTCAGCACGTCCGCACGCACGTTGATGTCTCCGACCCGACGCTGACCGCGCTGAAAGCCATGCTGGAAGTGAAAGCCGAAGTCGCGCCGTGGGTTACGCTGCAAATCGTGGCGTTTCCGCAGGAAGGGATAATGTCGTATCCCGACGGCGAAGCCCTGCTGGAAGAGGCGCTGAAGCTGGGTGCTGACGTTGTCGGCGCGATCCCGCATTTTGAATTTACCCGCGAATATGGCGTGGAATCGCTGCACAAAACTTTTGCGCTGGCGCAGAAATACAACAAGCTTATCGACGTGCATTGCGATGAAATCGATGACGCACAATCGCGTTTTGTGGAAACCGTGGCGGCGCTGGCGCTGCGCGAAAACATGGGCGAACGCGTTACCGCCAGCCATACCACCGCGATGCACTCATATAACGGCGCGTATACCTCGCGGCTGTTCCGTCTGCTGAAAATGTCGGGCATCAACTTTGTCGCCAATCCGCTGGTGAATATTCATCTGCAAGGGCGCTTTGATACGTACCCGAAACGTCGCGGTATTACGCGCGTGAAAGAAATGCTGGAGGCGGGGATTAACGTCTGCTTCGGTCACGATGACGTTTTTGACCCGTGGTATCCGCTGGGCACCGCCAATATGTTGCAGGTCTTGCACATGGGGCTGCATGTTTGCCAGCTGATGGGATATCAGCAAATTGACGACGGCCTGAAGCTGATTACCACGTACAGCGCGCGAACAATGAATCTGACGGATTACGCGCTGCAAGACGGCAATCCTGCGAACCTGGTGATCCTGCCCGCGCAGAATGGTTTTGATGCTGTCCGACGTCAGACGCCGGTGCGTTATTCCATCCGTCAGGGACGGCTCATCGCGCAAACGGAACCGGCAAAAACGGTCATCCATCTTGATAAAGATTACCCGGTAGATTTCAACAGCTAACACTCAGATAAATGCCGTGTAATATTATGAAATATCTGAACAATTTAGTTTTAAGCGTAAATAAAGGTAAAGGTCTGGCGCTGAGCCTAAAGCCTCTTTAGAATCAGTGGGATCTGTTGTTTGTATTCTGGAGAAAGGAACCGTCATGTTTAAACGTACTCTAGTGGCCTTAACTGCGCTGCTATCCCTGACTGCAATGTCACCGGTTTTCGCCGCCGGTCAAACCCACGTAATGCTGACCACTTCAGCAGGGAATATCGAACTGGAACTCGACAGTGCGAAGGCACCGGTTTCTGTGAAGAATTTCGTCGATTACGCGCAGAGCGGCTATTACAACAACACCATTTTTCATCGCGTAATCCCGGGCTTCATGGTTCAGGGCGGTGGCTTTACGACTGACATGCAGCAGAAAGCGACCAAAGAACCGATTAAGAACGAAGCCGACAACGGCCTGCGTAACCTGCGCGGCACCGTTGCCATGGCGCGTACTGCCGATAAAGACAGCGCGACCAGCCAGTTCTTCATCAACGTGGCAGACAATGCTTTCCTGGATCACGGTCAGCGTGATTTTGGCTATGCCGTTTTCGGTAAAGTCATCAAAGGCATGGACGTGGTCGACAAAATGTCCTCCGTGAAAACCGATAACGTCGGGCCATACCAGAACGTTCCGACCACGCCGATTGTGATTCTGTCTGCGAAAGTCTTGCCATAACGTTCAGCTTTCCGGTTCCTTTGTGCAAATAATCTAAGCCTCCTTTCGGGAGGCTTTTTGTTGGGTGTTTCTTGACGCCCCATGTCCTGACTAATAGGTTTTAAAGAGCGTTCCCGCGTCCCACTTTCAAGGAAAAAGAAATGAGCGAACCCCGCCTGATTGCGAAAGCCATGAATGAAGGCCAGCCGGTTCAGGATCTGGTGATCCTGCCTGCGCTGGCGAACCGGCATGGATTAATAACCGGCGCGACCGGCACAGGGAAAACGGTCACGCTGCAACGCATGGCTGAACAGTTTTCGCGTATCGGCATTCCGGTTTTTCTCGCGGATGTAAAAGGGGATTTATCGGGGATTGGCGCAGAAGGCGTGCCTTCGGAAAAACTCGCCGCGCGCCTGAAGAATATCGGCGTCACTGACTGGCAGCCGCAGGCGTGCAGCATTATCCCGTGGGATATTTTCGGTGAAAAAGGCCATCCGATCCGCGCCACGATTTCCGATCTCGGGCCGTTATTGCTGGCGCGGTTGCTGGATCTGAATGACGTGCAAAGCGGCGTGTTGCAGCTGGTTTTCAAGATTGCCGATGACAACGGACTTTTGCTGCTCGACATGAAAGATTTGCGCGCGATGGTGCAGTTTACCGGCGAAAACGCCAAACAGTTCCAGACGCAGTACGGCAATATTTCAACGGCGTCAATCGGAGCGATTCAGCGCGGCCTGCTGACGCTGGAAGGTCAGGGCGCGAATCAGTTCTTCGGCGAGCCGATGCTGGATATCAACGACCTGATGCGCACCGATAAAAACGGTCACGGGATCATCAATCTGCTGGCTGCAGATAAGCTGATTAATCAGCCCAAACTCTATTCTGTTTTCCTGCTCTGGCTGCTGGCGGAGCTGTTCGAACATCTGCCGGAAGTGGGCGACCCGGAACAGCCGAAGCTGGTGTTCTTCTTTGATGAAGCACATCTGTTGTTCAATGACGCGCCTGAAGCGTTACTGACGAAAATCGAACAGGTGGTGCGTCTCATCCGTTCTAAAGGCGTCGGAATTTACTTCGTCACGCAGAACCCGCTGGATATTCCCGACAGCGTGCTCGGGCAGCTTGGCAACCGGGTTCAGCACGCCCTGCGCGCCTTTACGCCGCGTGACCAGAAAGCGGTGAAAGCCGCGGCGCAGACTATGCGCGCGAATCCGGCGTTTGACGCGGAAACGGCGATCAGCGAGTTGGGCGTCGGCGAAGCGCTGGTGTCTTTCCTCGATGAAAAAGGGCGACCGGAAATTGTGCAGCGCGCCATGGTCATCGCACCGGAATCAAAAATGGGCATGCTGGCGGAAGATGAGCGCAATAAAGCCATCAATCAGTCGCCGTTGTATGGCCGCTACGAAGACAGCGTGGATCGCGAATCTGCGTATGAAAAAATCACCGCACAGGGTTTTGGCACCGTGGCTGCCCCGCAACCGGGCGGCGCGGCTAAACCCGCAGCGGAAGCCGGATCCGGCGGCGGGCTGATGGGCGGTCTCAATGAAATCCTGTTCGGCAGCACCGGCCCGCGTGGCGGTAAACGCGACGGCGTGGTGCAGGTTGCCGCCAAAAGTATGGCCCGCGATTTAGGGCGACAAATTCTGCGCGGCGTTTTGGGCTCCATAATGGGTGGCCGTAAAAAATAATCTCTTCTGTTCAACACACAAAGCTGAAACGCGTCAGCTTTGTGTGCGTTTTCCCTGCCTGACTTCGCACTATTTCCTGTAACAAATCCCGTTTCATTCTTCTTTTTGCCACCCCGAGCACGTTGTGACGGGTGGTTTTACGGCAAAACCTATCAAGGTGAAGGCTGTCACGTTTTTCACCCTGCGGGATTTGTAGGCTGAATTGCTTTTGGGCTAAATCAATTCAGCAAAAAGGAGTGGATGTGAAAAAATTACTCGTAACCGGGATCGTCATGGGGCTTTTTTCGTGGCAGGCTGCCGCACAAACTATCGTGCTGACGGATGCTGAAGCCGGTACTGAACTGGGAAACTGGAAAACTGACAGCAAAAAGCTGAATGTCGCCGGTGCAGATTTCAGCATCGAACAAAAAGTTTTGCACGGCGGTAAACAGGAAGGGTCTAAAGTCATTACGATCACCAGCAAAGGGCTGACCATCGCCCTGAGCCCGACGCGCGGCATGGATTTGCTGCATGTCACCGGCGATAACATCCGGCTGGGCTGGGATTCGCCGGTACAGGAAGTGGTGAATCCGGCGTACATCAATCTGGAAAGCCGCAACGGCGTGGGCTGGCTGGAAGGTTTCAACGAAATGATGGTGCGCTGTGGCTTTGAATGGACGGGCCATCCGGTGACCGCGGACGGCATGATTTATACGCTGCATGGCCGCGCAGGCAACACGCCAGCGTCGAAAGTCGTGGTGGAGATTGCAGAAAAAGCGCCGTACGAAATCACCGTGCGCGGGCTGCTCAAAGAAGACACCTTCAAGAAAGCCAAACTGGAAACCTGGACCGAGCTGCGTTACGTGCCGGGCAGCCAGTCGTGGACCATTCACGATGAACTCACCAACCAGTCGGATTATCCGCACGACTACCAGATTATTTATCACAGCAACTTTGGTCAGCCGATCCTTGAGCAGGGCGCGCGCTTTATTGCACCGCTGAAATCCATTTCTCCGTTCAACGATTACGCCAAAAAAGGCCTGACCGACTGGCAGACTTACGCGGGGCCAACCAAAGGCTTCGATGAAATGGTCTTCAACATGGTGCCGCAGGCGGATGCGCAGGGTAAAACCATCGCGGGCGTCGTCAACAAAGCCGGTGATAAAGGCGCATCGATTGAGTTCGATACCCATCAGCTTCCGCTGCTGACGCTGTGGAAAAACACTGACACGCTGAAACAGGGATATGTCACCGGTATTGAACCGGGCACCAACTATGCGTATCCGGTGACGATTGAGCGTAAACAAGGCCGCGTGAAACAACTGCAACCCGGCCAGAGCACTGTGTTTGAGCTGAAATACTCGCTGCTGCCAGACGCGCAGGCGGTTAAGCAGCTCGAAGACCGGGTGAAAACGTTGCAGGGTGAGCATAAAACTGACGTCATCAGCCAGCCGATCGCTGTTGAATAATCCGAGTTTTGGGCACTCAGCCGGGTGCCCTTTTTTCTCTGTCTATACTTACCTTCACAAGGTATGCGCCCGAATGGCCATATCCGGGGAGGAAATATGGCGAAAAAAATGACCCTCAGACAGCAGGAAAAACTCTTTCGCGAACGTCAGCGGGAGAACTTTCAGGCCAGCAGCCTGCTGGACGGTTTGCAGGTTGAAGCCGTTACGCTGGATAACGAACAAATTTCACAGCGTTTGTCCGAGCTGAGGAGGCACTATGAACGATAAACTCGTGGCGGGCGCCGATCCTTACTACTATCCCGGCATTAACGTTCTGAAAAACAGCCTCGAAATCCGCGAGGAACATCGCCTGTTGCAGGCCGAACTGGCTTTCACCGCACTGCGCGCCGCCGCCATGCCGCTCGGCCCGGCCACCATGGGCTTACCGCATCTGTGCGCTATCCATCTTTCCCTGTTCCAGGACATCTATCCGTGGGCGGGCAAGTTCCGCGAAATCGATATTTATAAAGACGATACGCAGTTTTGCCATTTCGGATACATCGAAAATGAAGGCAACGCGCTGATGCAGGAACTCGAAGAAGAGGCGTTTCTGGTCGGATTGCCGCCCGATAATCTGGCAGAACGGCTGGCGCACTATTACACCGGCCTGAACCTGCTGCATCCGTTCCGGGAAGGTAACGGGCGCGCGCTGAGAATATTCATCGAGCAGCTGGTTATCCACGCCGGTTATGACATTGAGTGGGCCAACGTCGGGCGCGAGCGCTGGCTGGCCGCCAACAAAACAGCGGTGTTTGGCGATGAAACTGAACTGGTGGCGATTTTTAATCAGGTGATCAGTGAAATCGATGATGCACATTAGCCGGCGCACTTTGACCAACAAAAAGGCTGAAGCCCGCACGTAAAAATGCGTAGAATTGCCCGGTAAATTTTCGACTTTACCGGGACTGACCATGCTGCTGCTGATCGACAACTACGACTCGTTTACCTACAACCTCTACCAGTATTTTTGCGAGCTGGGGGCAGAGGTCAGCGTGGTGCGTAACGATCAGCTGACGATTGCGTATATCGAACAGCTTTCCCCGTCACATCTGGTGATTTCGCCCGGCCCGTGTACGCCGGATCAGGCGGGGATTTCCCTGCAAGCCATCACCCATTTTGCCGGTAAACTGCCGGTTCTCGGCGTCTGCCTCGGGCATCAGGCAATGGCGCAGGCGTTTGGTGCAAAGATTGTCCGCGCCCGCCAGGCCATTCACGGCAAAACCTCTCCCATCCGCCATACCGGCAGCAGCGTTTTTAGCGGGCTGAATAATCCGCTGACGGTGACGCGCTACCATTCGCTGGTGATTGCGCCCGAAACGCTGCCCGATTGCTTTGACGTCACCGCGTGGACTGAGCGTGAGGGCCAGCGCGACGAAATCATGGGCATCATGCACAAAACGCTGCCGCTGCACGGTGTTCAGTTCCATCCGGAAAGCATTCTCAGTGAGCAGGGGCATCAGCTTCTGGATAATTTCCTTAAAATCTAAACACTTAATTGCACGGTAAAAATTACTTACGCGACAGGGGCGATTTCCGTTTGCCTGCGTGTGATTTTTTATGCATATTTTGTGATTATATTTTCACATTCATTGCGGCTGTGAATTCCAGTTCATCGTAACAACTCACTGGTAAAAATCAGAAAGGGAGAAGGGTTATGGCAGAAAAAGCAGCGGTAGATCGGGGTACGTTCGATAAAGTGATTTTGCCGGTTTATTCACCCGCGAAATTTATTCCGGTGAAAGGCAAAGGCAGTCGCGTGTGGGATCAGCAGGGCACCGAATACGTGGATTTCGCGGGTGGGATCGCGGTGACTGCGCTGGGCCATTGCCATCCGGCGCTGGTGAAAGCGTTACACGATCAGGGCGAAACCCTGTGGCATGTGAGTAACGTGTTCACCAACGAACCGGCGCTGCGACTGGCACAGAAGCTGATCGACGCGACCTTTGCTGACCGCGTATTTTTTGCCAACTCCGGCGCAGAAGCCAACGAAGCCGCATTCAAACTTGCGCGCTATTACGCTTCGCATCGCCACAGCCCGTACAAAAGCAAGATTATCGCTTTCCATAACGCCTTCCATGGCCGCACGTTGTTTACCGTTTCCGTGGGTGGCCAGCCAAAATATTCCGACGGCTTTGGCCCGAAACCGGCTGACATCGTGCATGTGCCGTTCAACGATCTGGACGCGGTAAAAGCGGTGATCGACGACCATACCTGCGCCATTGTCGTGGAGCCGGTTCAGGGTGAAGGCGGTGTAATGCCCGCCACTCAGGAATTCCTGCAAGGGCTGCGCGAGCTTTGCGACAAACATCAGGCGCTGCTGGTGCTCGATGAAGTGCAGAGCGGCATGGGCCGTAGCGGTAAGCTGTTCAGCTATATGCATTACGGCGTGACGCCGGACATTCTGACCACGGCGAAAGCCCTGGGCGGTGGTTTCCCGGTTAGCGCCATGCTGGCAACGGAAGACGTTGCATCGGTGATGGAACCGGGCAAACACGGCACCACCTACGGCGGCAACCCGCTGGCCTGCGCCGTCGCCGAAGCCGCGCTGGATATCATTAATACACCTGAAGTGCTGGCCGGTATTAACGAACGCCGCGAGAAATTCATCAGCGCGCTGGATGCCATCAACCAGAAATATTCTGTCTTCAGCGAATTCCGCGGCCAGGGGTTGCTGATTGGCGCCGAGCTGTCGGACGCCTTCAAAAACCGCGCCGGAGAGTTTCATGCCGCCGCCGCTGAGTTCGGGTTGATGATGCTGGTGGCGGGCCCGAATGTGATGCGGTTTGCACCATCACTGGTTATCGACTTCGCGGATATTGAAGAAGGGATGGGGCGCTTTGAGAAAGCTGTGGCAAAAGTTACAGGGGTTTAGGCTTTAGCAGCCGGCTTTATTTAAAAAAATATATAGATCGAGAATATTTCGGTTTTTCACTCACCGTGAGGGTTATGACCGAGAATATTTCGGTTTTTCATGTGCGGTGATCGCTCAGCGGCTCGCGCCGAAACCGACCAAGAGAGGGAAGTGCTTTCCCTCTCTTGGATCTCTCCCCGCTTTTTCAAACAAGCGCTGCCGCTGGCTGGCTATGTTTCAGGAGCCACATCTATTGCCGCAAAATCCCGCCGCTGCGCGGTTCCTTCCAGTCGGATTACAAACCGCGCGAAAAGATACGCGGTTTTCCACCTCTCCTTTCAGCGTGATTTTTGAAAGCGGCCAGAGGCTGACCCCAATTCAAAATCATGCCGGTTTTAATCTTTTACAAAGGCAATCTGGCGCACTCAAAATCCAGCTGAACGGAGCGGCTTCGAGACCAGAGGCTCGAAGACCGAGTGAAGGCAGCACGAAGTGCCTGGATTTGCGCCACACGCGGATGTTCCAGAATATGTCCATCGATCCAGCGAAAGCGCTTATTGAAAAAAAAGCGTGGGAGATCAAAGAGGGAGGCGCTTTCCTCCCTCTTTGTCGGTTTCGGCGCAGCGGGTTAAGTGATCACCGTACGTGAGAAACCGAAACCTTCTCGATCCAGCCCTCACGGCAAGTGAAACCCAACCCTCAAACAGGGGATATAAAAGGGGATCTCCCCTTTTACGCCCGCCGCGTCAGCCAGATCCCGTGGTGTGGTCTCTGCTTCCACGCCAGTGACGAAATGGTATGCATCACACTCAGGTGCGAAATCATCCTCCGCAGATGGCGCTCCATTTCGGTCAGCGGCATATCCGGGTGCAGCTCCGGCGCATTAAACAAGGTGTTCTCACTACCAGGCCCGTCGTAAAGCAACCGCTGCTGGCAGCTTTGCAGCGCGATTTCGCAGGTCTGCAAATACTCCGTCGCCAGCTTTTCCGGCAGCATGTAATGCTCGCGCGCGAGAATGGTCATCGCGTTGATGTGCTCAACGACAAACTGACTGTGCGTGACCCACAAACGCATATCCGCCAGATAATGCGAGTTAAAACCCGGTTCCTGCATCGCCTGGCTCAGCGAGGTGAACAGCTTGTTGTGCGCCTGATTGACCTGCATACGGGTGTACGCAAGTTGAGAGGCGTCGGGATTTTCTTGCAGAATCAGCCGGATGGCGTCCTGATAGGTTTCCAGCGCCTGATGGGCGTTCTGGCGCATCAGGCCACTTTGCCATTGCGGCCACAGCCAGATGCTGCCGCCGAAGGCCAGCGCGCAACCGATCAGCGTATCAATCAGGCGCGGCACCAGAAAATGGATGCCGTTCATCGCCAGCAATTGCAACGTATAAACTGCGGTCACCGTCATACCGATGACCGCCAGACCGTAGTTCTTGCGCAGCACGGTATACGACACCAGCGTGATGACCAGCATGCAAATCAGCGTGATGCCTTCCGGCAATTCCAGCCTCAGTAATCCGGCGGCAATCAGCAGACCGGCCAGCGTGCCGAGTGCACGGTGCTGGATACGCACACGCGTGGCGTTATAACCGTTCTGGCTGACCAGCATGATGGTCAGCAAAATCCAGTACGGCTTGGGCAGATTGAAGAAAAGCCCGAGGCTGCTACCGATCGCCAGAATCAGCCCGAGGCGCGCGGCATTGCGCAGGGCGGAGGATTTAAAGGACAGGTAGCTTTTCACCGCAGGCCAGAAAGGCAGGCGCGGCTGGGAGTTCATCAGATCGCGGCGGTACAGCGGGCGTTGCGTCCGCAGCAGTCGCGCGATACGGCTGAAATGGTAATAACAGAACTGGCCGACCGGATTCTGCGGGTTCTGCGCCGCGATTTTTTCCAGCGCCGCCAGCTCATTCGCCATGGTGAAGCGTTCGGAAAGGCGATGGTAGAGAATATCGTCCGCAATCACGCGCAGACGGGCGGAAATCACCTGCGCATTCCGGCGGATCACCGCTTCGGCGTGGCTTTCTTCCACCAGTTTTTGCACTTCTTCCGGCTGATGCAGGCTGACCGTAATGTGCTCCTGCAAATCGAGCGCCACCTGAAAACGCTGGAACAACCGTTTGTGGTGATGATGATGTCCATGCTGCGGCAGCATGTGCAGTTGCTGATACAACAACGCAATCAGGTCGATAACCTGCTGCTGGCGTTTGAGCAGCGGCGGAAGTGCAGTTTCCGGATCGGTATGTTGCGTCAGCAGGCTGTACTTGGCTTCGAAATAATCGGCCAGTTGCAAATACAGCTGGCTGAGCGTTTCGCGCATCGGTTGTTCTTCGGAAATACGGAACCACGCCCAGTTAAACAGCCCGTACCAGGCGGTGCCGGCGGCAAAAAGCGCGGGTGCCTGCCACATTGGCCTCACGCCGACCATACTCAGCGTAAAGATGGTGGCCACCAGCGCGCCGGGCAACAGGCGCGCATGCAGCGGACTGATTTCACCGGTGACGCCGAGCAGCAAAGCCAGCGTTAACATGATGAGCGGCAGAGGAATGTGCCAGTTTTCGAGCATCACCTGTAAAAGGATACTGCTGACGGCAAACAGCGAACCGCCGATAATCAGGCGTTTGAAAAAGCGTTTGTGCGGGGTATCAAGGCCGGCGACGTTGCAGCAGGCCGGGCACAGGGAAAACAGCAGGCCCATTTGCAGATTGCCAAACAGCCAGCAAATACCGACAGGCAGGCACAACACCAGCGTCTGGCGCAGCGCGTAGTTAACTTCGGGATGATAGAACAGTCTTCGCCATAGCGTCATGGGTAAAGCTTAGCCCATAAAAAAGGCGCGACAGTAAGCTGTCGCGCCAATTCCTGAGGGATTAACGTGTGCCGTAAACGACAATCGTTTTACCGTGTGCGGAGATCAGGCTCTGATCTTCCAGCATTTTGAGAATACGTCCGACTGTTTCACGTGAACAACCGACGATTTGGCCGATTTCCTGACGGGTGATCTTGATTTGCATCCCGTCCGGATGGGTCATTGCATCAGGCTGTTTAGCCAGATTAAGCAAAGTTTGCGCGATACGGCCTGTTACGTCGAGGAAGGCAAGGTTGCCGACTTTCTCTGACGTCACTTGCAGACGGTTTGCCATCTGCGCGGAAAGACGCATCAGAATATCCGGGTTTACCTGAATCAGCTGGCGGAATTTTTTATAAGAAATTTCAGCCACTTCGCAGGCAGTTTTAGCACGAACCCAGGCACTGCGTTCCTGCCCTTCTTCGAAGAGTCCCAGCTCGCCGATGAAGTCACCTTGGTTAAGGTATGACAGTATCATTTCTTTGCCTTCTTCATCTTTAATCAGGACGGCAACCGACCCTTTCACGATGTAGTACAGCGTTTCGGCTTTTTCACCTTGGTGAATCAGCGTACTTTTAGAAGGATACTTATGTATATGACAGTGAGACAGGAACCATTCGAGAGTCGGGTCTGTTTGTGGCTTGCCGAGAACCATTTGCTATTATCCTCTGTTGTTATCGCTGCCCAAAATCACAGGGCTCAGAGTTCCCTGTACGGCACTTACTTTAAAAAGCGCCCTTTCAGCATATAACTCCCCAGAAATGCTGCAAGCGGATGTCGGAGTGAAACAGCCTGATTATTGCTGTTAACACCGTGGGTTCTGTTCTTAAACCGCAAAAACCGTCACCGCAATTTACTGGAAAGTATGTTTCGGCTTTGTTTGTAACACAGGTTTGCAATGCTGTCTTCTGTTGTCTCGCTTCAGCATGATGGCGATCGGGTTACGTTGCCAGTTTTTGGGTGAAAGGGTAGTCTGAGGGGAAAATTTGACGAATTTATCCACCGGGAGAAGAGCACATGCACGCACGCGTAAAATGGGTAGAAGGGCTGACGTTTTTAGGTGAGTCAGCGTCGGGCCATCAGATCACAATGGACGGTAATGCGGGCGACAAAGCCCCGAGCCCGATGGAAATGTTGCTGATGTCGGCGGGCGGTTGCAGCGCGATTGATGTGGTGTCTATTTTGCAAAAAGGCCGTAACGACGTGCGTGACTGCGAAGTGAAACTGACGTCTCAGCGCCGCGAAGAAGCACCGCGTCTGTTCACGCACATCAACCTGCATTTCATCGTCACCGGCAAAGACCTGACGGATAAAATTGTGGAACGCGCGGTCAGCCTGTCTGCGGAAAAATATTGCTCTGTATCCCTGATGCTGGGCAAAGCCGCGACGATCACCCACAGTTTTGAAGTCGTGAACGCCGAATAAGTCACGACCAGCGATACGACTGGCACTGACTTCGCAGTAAATCCAGAAATCGCCGCGCAGCAAATGTCAGCGGCGATTTCTGCGAATAGAGTACGCAATATTCCGCTTCCGGCAGCGTATCGATATTGAGCAGGCAAAGTCTTTCCTGCAAGCCGAACGGCGCGCGCATCGCCTTCGCCACAATCGTCAGATAATCCGACTGCAACACCATATTCAGCCCGCACACCACCGAATCCGTTCTTACCGGCGTTTCACCGGCTGGCGCATTAAAGCCGTTCATCGAAAGCTGAATCTGCTGGTAGTAACCCATATCCGTTTCCGGCAACACCCAGCGCGCGCCCTGTAATTCTTCGAGCGTGGTGGCACCTGCCAGCGGATGCCCTTGCCGCGCAATCACGCCAAACGGCGCGCTAAACAGCGGTTCACGCACCAAATCTTCCAGCGGAAAACCCGGCCCGGCGGTCCCGACGGCAAAATCGAGTTTCCCTTCACGCAGCGCCGGTAACAGCGTCGAAAGCTGGCCTTCCTTAATCAGCAGTTTGGACTGGGGAAACTGCGTTTTGAATGCTTCATTGAGAGCCGGAAACACCGTCAGCGCCAGCAGTGATGAAAACCCGATAGCCACCGAACCCTGCGAATACTGATTGATCTGCCGGATCTCATCCGCCGCGCGTTCAAGTTCTTCGAGAATAAACTGCATGCGCTGCGCAAAGGCGCGGCCGGTTTCCGTCAGCGCCATGCCCTGATTGCCGCGCACGATAAGCTGAGTTTCAAGCGTTTGTTCCAGTTCCCGCAAGGTTCTGCTGACGGCGGGCTGCGACTGATTCATCGCCCGCGCCGCGCCGCGAATGCTGCCGCTGCGGATAACCTGCTGGAAAACCTTGAGTTGCTGCAATTTCGGTAAATAACGCATGTCGCCTCGCTTGAAAGCCCTATCAGTAAAAAGCATCACCTACCCAAAAATTGCATCTTATGGCAAACCTGTAAAGCTGATAGCTTCAGATTTGGAATAAATAATGTGTTGTTATTCAGTTGATTACGTGATGCATGTCGCATTTTACTATTCGCCCGACAGTGAGAACTTCTGACGCGGTGATAACAAAAAGGGATATCCGCTATGAAAAGTCGTTCCCTGATGATCTTCCTGCTGTTCGTCGGTTATGCGGTGGTGTATATCGACAAAACGGTGATGGGGTTCGCGCTGTTGCCGATTGAGCGGGAATTTAACCTGCAACCGGAGCAGCTGGGTTACATCACAGGCATTTTCTTCCTGGCCTATTCGCTGTTTCAAATTCCTGCTGGCTGGCTGAATGACCGATTCGGCTACAAGAAAGTACTCGGTATCTCGCTGTTTTTGCTCGGCGGGTTCGCGCTCTGCTTCGGTTTGCTGGGATTCGGCCTCGGTTTACTGGTGACGTTTCGCTTTCTTTCCGGCGTCGGGCATTCCGGTTATCCGTGTTCCTGCGCCAAAGCGGTGGTCTCGAATTTTGATGTCGGGCAGCGCACTTTCGCGCAGTCCGTATTGCTGTCATCCGCCGGTCTGGCGATGACCGCCGGGCCGCTGATTGCGGTGTACGCACTCGATACGCTCGGCTGGCGCGGCTCTTTCTCCATTCTCGGCCTGCTGGCGTTTGCGATTGCCGTCGCGATTATCATTTTTGTGCCGAATCCCCCGAAAGCAGAAGCCCGCACCGGCGTGGCGACCGGCTACCGTGAACTGCTGAAAAACCCGATTGTCGTGCTGCTGTTCGTATCCATTTTCTGCATCAACATTCCGTCCTACGGCCTGATGGCGTGGCTGCCTAAATATCTGGTGCAACAGCGCGGAATGTCGCTGGACGTTTCCGGGCTGGTGGTCGCCACCGGCGGAATGGGGATCTGGATTTCCTCTCTCGCGACCGGTTGGCTGGTCGGCCGTTATATGCAGGGCAAAGAGCCGAAAGTGATTTTTTGCAGCGCACTGCTCAGCGCGCTGTGCATCTGGCTGGTTTACACCTCCGCGTCGGCGGTGACCGCCGGGCTGTTCCTGTTCCTCGGCTACATCTTCCTGATGGCGGCGTTTGTCACGGTGTTTACGCTGCCGATGAAACGCCTGCCGCCGGAAGTGATGGGTGCCGCAATGGGGGTTATCAATACCGGCGGAACGCTCGGCGGATTCGTGGCGCCGATTGCGATGGGCTATCTGATCACCGTGACGCACGGGTATTTTTCGACATTTGTTTTTCTGGCGCTGGCGATGGTGGTTGCCGGGCTGGCCATTTTGCCGCTGACCCTGAAACCGCGCGCAGCGTTGCGCGACGTGGCATAACTGAGGAGAAGTCTGATGACATTTAATTTTGAAGCGATGCTGGCGGAAGTCAAAGCGGACGTTGTGCGCTGGCGCAGACATATTCATGCGCATCCTGAGCTGTCATTTCAGGAGCATAAAACGGCGGATTATATCGCGGAACAGCTGGAAAGTTTCGGCGGCCTGACTCTGACGCGGCTGACACCTAACAGCGTGGTTGCCGATCTCAAAGGCGCTTATCCGGGGCCGACGTATGCGCTGCGGGCGGATATCGACGCCTTGCCGATTCAGGAAGAAAACGACGAGCCGTTCAGTTCGACGGTGCCGGGCGTCATGCACGCCTGCGGCCATGACGCGCACACCGCGATGTTACTGGGTGCGGCGAAAGTGCTGACGCAGTGTCAGTCCGCGCTGCACGGCTCGGTGCGGTTTATCTTCCAGCACGCGGAAGAATTACCGCCGGGCGGCGCACAGGAACTGGTGGATTTAGGCGTACTCGACGGCGTGGAGAAAATCTTCGGTCTGCACGTTATGCCGAATTCTCCGACGGGTGAGGTTGGCCTGAAAGAGGGCGTGTTCTGCGCGTCCACCGATAACTTCGACATCACGATTACCGGCAAAGGCGGGCACGGTTCGATGCCGCATTTGTGCATTGATCCGGTGGTGATTGGCGCGGAAGTGGTGACGGCGCTGCAAAACGTCGTGGCGCGCCGCATCGATCCGCTTCAGGTGCCGGTGCTGACCATCGCCACCTTCCAGAGCGGGGAGAGTTATAACGTCATTCCGGAACGCGTGAAACTCGCCGGAACATTGCGGACCCATCACAGCAGCGTGCGCGAGCAGGTTCCGCAGCTGATGGAACAGATAATTTCGGGGATCACGGCGGCGCACGGTGCGCAGTATGAACTGCGCTGGACGCGGGGTTATGTGAATGGCGATAACCACCCCGACGCCTGTGCGATTGCGCGTCAGGTGATTGCTAATACGCTCGGCGGGAATGCGCTGCGGGAAGTGACCCAGCCGCTGTTTGGTGGCGAAGATTTCTCTTCTTATCAGCAAAAAGTGCCGGGCTGTTTCCTGTTTATCGGCAGCGGTAACGAGAAAATTGGCGCGACTTATGGCGTGCATAACCCGCGCTTCCGGCTGGACGAAGAGGCATTGCAGATTGGCGTGAAATTACACGTCGGATTCATTCAGCAGTTGCTGATGAACGACGCCTGATTTCACTTACTCGATTTTCTTCCCTTCCATCAGGCGCTGCACCAGCGGCGCCATAATCAACTCCATTGCCAGCCCCATTTTGCCGCCCGGCACCACCAGCGTTTTGATGTGCGAGATAAACGAGCCCTGCAACATTGCCAGCAGATACGGGAAATCAATGTCGTCCAGCCCCTGAAAATGAATCACCACGAAGCTTTCATCCAGCGAAGGAATGGCTTTCGCGGCAAACGGGTTGGAGGTGTCGATGGTCGGCACGCGCTGGAAGTTAATGTGTGTGCGGGAAAACTGCGGCGTGATGTAGTTGATGTAGTCATCCATCGAGCGCACCACGGAATCCATCACCGCCTCACGGGAATGCCCGCGCTCGCCGGTGTCGCGCACCAGTTTCTGGATCCATTCGAGGTTAACGATGGGCACCACGCCGACCAGCAAATCGACATGCGCCGCGACGTCCGTTTTGTCGGATACCACGCCGCCGTGCAGGCCTTCGTAGAAGAGAATGTCCGTCGGTTCCGGTAAGGCCTGCCACGGTGTAAACGTCCCCGGTACCTGATTGTAGGGAACGGCTTCGTCATAAGTATGCAGATATTTGCGCGAACGGCCTGTGCCGGTTTTGCCGTATTCTATAAAGCTTTTTTCCAGCAAACCGAAGTCGTTGGCTTCCGGCCCGAAGTAGCTGATATGACGCCCGAGATCGCGGGCTTTGCGGATGGCCGCGTCCATTTCCGGGCGGGTGAAATGGTGGAAACTGTCGCCTTCCAGCTCGGCGGCACGCAGGCCAAGCTGTTGGAATATTTTCCGAAATGCCAGACTGGTGGTAGTGGTGCCTGCACCGCTCGAACCGGTAACGGCAATAACAGGATGTTTGGCTGACATAATGCGCTGTTCTCCATAAAGGTGAGGCAGGCAGGCGTGTCGCGGTCTTTTCTGTGTTCGAAGACCTGGCGGCATCGCTGCGCATAATTAAGCCTATTGTTACCATATTTATTCGAGAAGTGACAGGCGACGACCGGTTATTTCAGCTGTCCGTAATAGGCATTTTTCCCGTGTTTGCGCAGGTAATGTTTGTCCATCAGCGTCTGTTGCATATCGGCAAGTGCGGGCGTCAGCTGGCGGGAGAATATGCCCATGTAGGCACATTCCTCCAGCACGACAGCGTTATGCACGGCGTCGGCGGCATTTTTTCCCCAGGCGAATGGCCCGTGAGAATGCACCAGAACCGCCGGAACCTGCATGGCGTCCAGACCCCGCTCCAGGAAGGTTTCGATAATGACGTTGCCGGTTTCCAGTTCGTACGCTCCGTTGATTTCTGCTTCAGTCATCCGGCGCGTGCAGGGAATATTGCCGTAGAAATAATCCGCGTGCGTGGTGCCCCACGCCGGTAAATCCAGCCCGGCCTGCGACCAGATTGTCGCGTGGCGGGAATGCGTGTGCACAATGCCGCCGATTTCCGGAAACTGCCGGTAAAGCGCCAGATGCGTGGCAGTATCCGACGATGGATTTTTGTCGCCTTCGATGCGCTCGCCGGTATGCAGATCGACGACCACCATGTCACTGGCGCACATGTCGGTATATTCCACGCCCGACGGTTTGATCACCACCCGCCCATTTTCGCGGTCAACCGCGCTGACGTTGCCCCAGGTAAACGTCACCAGATGATGCGCAGGCAGCGCCAGATTGGCCTCCAGTACGGCCTGTTTCAGCTGTTCTAACATGCGAATTCTCCTTCCTGCATTTTGGCTTCAATCCACTGACGGGCTTTGATGATTTCCAGTACCGGCTCGGCGGCGGTTTCCGTCCACATTTCGATGAGGAATGCGCCGCGATAATTCAGCGCGCCCAGCGTGCGGAAAAAGCCGGTGAAATCGACACAACCGTCGCCGAACGGCACATCGCGGAACTGGCCTTTAGAGGTTGCGGTGACCGGATAGGTATCTTTCAGGTGGATAGCGGCGATGCGGTCAATGCCCAGCGCCAGCTCCGACGGAATGTCGTTTCCCCACGCGCTGAGATTGCCGATGTCCGGATATACGCTGAACCACGGTGAATTCAGGCGTTCATCCCATGCTTTCCATTTGGTTATCGAATTCATGAATTCGGTGTCCATGATTTCGACCGCCAGCGTGACCTGCGCGGCGGCGGCCTGTTCCACCGCCCACGCCAGCCCTTCGGCAAATCGTTCGCGGGTACCGGCGTCGGACGCTTCGTAATACACGTCATAACCGGCCAGCTGTAAGGTGCGGATCCCTAAATCGCGCGCCAGTTTGATGGCTTTGGTCATCACTTCCCGCGCACGTTCGCGGACGCTTTCATCATGGCTACCGAACGGGAAACGGCGGTGCGCGGAAAGGCACATCGACGGAATGGAGACACCGATTTCCATCATCGCTTCGACCAGCGCGACGCGTTGCGTGATGCTCCAGTCGAGGCGCGACAGGCGCTCATCGGTTTCATCAACCGACATTTCGACAAAATCAAAGCCGCAGCTTTTCGCCAGCGCCAGCCTTTCCGGCCAGCTCAGGTGTTTGGGCAGTGCTTTTTCATAGATGCCCAGCGGATGTTTTCTCATGCCGTTGCTCCCCAGATTTTGCTGATTTGCTGGTGAAACGCCTGGGCGACCTGTGCGGGTTGCGTTGCGTCGGATAACGCGCGTCCGGCGATAAACGCCTGCACGTCGATATCGCGGAACAGCGGTAAATCCGCAGGCGTGATGCCGCCGGTGACGGAAAGGCGCAGGCCGATATCCGACAGCTGTTTCATACGATCCAGATCCTGCTGGCCCCAGGTTTGTCCGCTGGCCTGCGCGTCGCGTCCGCGGTGGTAAATCGCCTGACGGATCCCCGCCGCGTGCCAGTCGCGCGCATCCTGCATTGTCCAGTTGCCGAAGAGTTCTATCTGGATTTCGCCCCGATATGTTTTTGCCACGTCATGCGCTTTGATAACCGTCGCCAGCGGTGCGGCGCAAATCACCGTCATCCAGTTAGCCCCGGCTTTAAACGCCTCCAGCGCCAGCGTTTCTCCGGCGTCGGCCACTTTCAGGTCGGCCACCAGAATCTTGTCCGGGCAAAGTTCACGCAGCATTTCCACGGCCTGTAACCCTTCGCAGAGACACAAAATGGTGCCCGCCTCGATGATGTCGACGTGATTTTTCAGCGCCTTCGCGGTGCGCAGCGCGGCCGGAAGGTCGGTGTGATCCAGCGCCAGCTGGAGGAGAGGTTTAGTCATGATGAGGTTTTCCCTGTGAGTCAGCCGCCGCGCAGCGGGCGTGGTAAATGCCCAGTGCGTCGATCAGGAACTGGTAACGTTGTGATTTTTTCTGATAGGCCATCTGCGCACCGGCGTCGGGTTCCAGACGCTTCACGGCAAAATGCAGATGGCGCTGGGCCTGCGCGAAAGTGGGATACACGCCGGTGCCGACCATCGCCGCCAGCGCCGCGCCCAGACAGCCGGTTTCTTCGATCTGAGGGAGTTCCACCGGCATACCGCTGACGTCGGCCAGCATCTGCATCCAGACCTCTGAACGCACCGGACCGCCGGTGACGCGCAGGGTTTTCGCCTGCGGAAAGCGTTCGAGCATGCGGTTAAGGTGCGTCATATGGCTGAACACCACGCCTTCGTAAACCGCCTGCAACAAATGGCCACGATGGTGCAGCGATTGCAGGCCGTAGAATCCGGCAGTCATTTCCGCACCCTGATTGCTGCCATAAAGGAAGGGCAGGAACAAAACGTCGGTTCCGGCTTTCGGCAGGTCGCTGACGGCGCGGTTAATCTCGTCAAACGGCATACCGCCGGTTTGCTGGTTGAGCCATTCGAGATTGGCGGAGGACGTCGGGCTGGCTTCATGGATGAGATAGCCTTCGCCGCCAGCGTAGCGGCCATAGACGTACGGATGATTTTCCCGCTCGCCCATGTCCGCTGATATTCCGCTGGTGACCGCCCACGTACCCATCACCGCATTCAGGGTAAATTCGTCGTGAAGCCCGGCGCAAAGCGCGGTGGAAACCACATCGAATAATCCGCCAACCACCGGCGTGCCTGCGGTTAATCCGGTCAGCGCCGCGACGTCTGGCGTCACGGTTCCGCAGATTTCCGCCGAACCCACCACCGGCGGCAGCGCTGCGCTGATATCGGCAATCCCTAACATTTCCGCCAGCCGGGCGTCGTAACCGCCGTTCGCCATGTGGTACAGATTGGATTCGGAGATGTTGGTTTCTTCGCAACCGCGCACGCCGGTCAGGCAATAACGCAGATAATCGTGCGCCATCATTACCGTGCCGATTTGCTGATAACGCGCCGGCTGATGCAGTTTTATCCAGCGCAGCAATGACACCGGATGCCCGGCCCACAGTGCCTGACGGGTCAGCGGATAGATTTGCTGATGCAAGCCGTCACGCTGCCAGGCGCTGATCACATCCCCGGCGCGGCGGTCGGAGGACAAAATCCCCCGGCCCAGCGGATCCCCGGCTTTATCCAGCAGGAATAAGCCTTTGCCCTGCGCCGAAATGCCGATGCCTTTCACCTGATTGCCGCTGATGTTTTGCTGGCGCAGCAGCGCGGTAATACAGCTGACGCACGACGCCCACAGCGCGGGCATATCGCGCTCGGCCCAGCCGGGATGGTCGCTCAGCACCGGCAGCGGCTGGCGGCAAACGCCGCGTTCCTGCCCCGTGTGATCGTACAATCCCGCTTTGAGGTAGGTGCCGCCGCAGTCGATCCCTAACCAGTATTCTCCGGATGAAGCGTTCATCGTATTTCCTCAGGCTGCTGTCGGACGGCTGTCGGGTAATTTGTTCGCCGATTGCGCCGGAACGTCGCACCGTGCGGGCAGCAGCAATGCCATCAGTGCCGCCAGCGTGAGTGAGATCGCCAGACAATAAACACCGGCATCTTTGCTGTAGAACGTGATGAGCAAACCGACGGCATACGGCCCGCAGAATCCACCCAGATTACCCAGCGCGTTAATCACACCGCGTGCGCCACCGGCCATTTCTGCGCTGAAAAGCTTGGCGGGAATGGTCCAGAAAACACCGGCGGCGGATTGCAGGAAGAAGCCACAACCGACCAGCGCGGCGTAGGAAACCCAGATGTAATTTTTCAGCATCACCGACAGGAACATGCAGGCCGCGAAGCCCAGCAGAGGCAGGAACACGTAGAGTTTGCGTTTGCCGGTGCGGTCAGACAGCGAGGAGAACAGCAGCATGCCCGCGACGGCGCCGATGTAAGGCAGTATCGCGAGGACGCCGACCTGTCCCATGGTGGAATGCGTAAGTTCTTTCAGGATGGTCGGCAGCCACAGGGTGTAACCGTAAATGCCGGTCTGGTAGAAGAAATTCAGGGCGATAAGCTGCCACATCGTCCGGTTGGCCAGCACCGCGCCGAGCGAGGCGTTTCTGACTTCTTTCCCGGCAATAGCTTTCTGTTCGGCGGCCAGCGTCGATATCAGCCAGTTTTTCTCTTCGGGTGAAATCCAGCGCGCTTCCTGCGGACGGTCGCAAACGGTCAGTACCCACATCGCCAGAACGACGGCGGAAAGCAGACCTTCAATGATGAACAGCCAGCGCCAGTCGAGTGCGCTGATGATCCAGCCGGAGAGCGGGGCAGTGATGATCCCGGCGATCGGCACGAACATGATCACAATCGCGTTCGCCCTGCCGCGTTCGGCATCGGGGAACCAGTTGCTGATCATCGTCAGTACGACCGGCAACATACCGCCTTCTGCAACGCCCAGCGAGAAGCGCAGGAAGAGCAGCTGATACTGATTGGTGACCAGGCCGGTGAGAATCGAAATGATGACCCACGCGACCAGTGACCAGCCGATGAATTTCTTACCGCTGCCGTGAACCGCAATTTTCCCGCCCGGTACCTGGAGGAATAAATAACCGAGGAAGAATATGCCGCCAGCCAGCCCGGCCATTGATGCGGTAATGCCTAATTCCGCGTCCATTCCACCCGGCATGGCAAAGGCAATATTTACCCTGTCCATATAAGAAATAATACAGGCGATCAGGATCGGCGGAATAATTCTAAGCCAGCGCTGTTTGGGTATTTCTTTTAATAAGCGATTGCTTTGCAGAGTATCAGAGTTTTTATTCATAACTTATTACCTTAATAATTAGTTACAGAGCCCGTTTAACAGACGAGCGGGGTTCCCCTCAGAGGAAAGGGATGTGGTGTAAAATAAGATATCGCTATTTTAAGGTTATTGTTTTTTTGTCTATCGCCAGATTCATGGCTTTAATACCGTCCTGCAAAATGGCAATTCGATGATCCACGCCGGCACTGGCATTAATTTCCAGTAGTTTAATTCCCGAAAAGCTCAGTGATTCCGGTGACGCATGCCGGAACATTTCGGCGGCAATATCGATGGTCATCAGGCTTTCCTGACATCCCGCTTCACTGCCTGCGAACGGCGCAAACGGTGCGTGCAGATCCTGCCAGTCGCCATAAGCCCCTTCGCGGGTGGTGCCCGAGAACATCAGCGCCTGAAGAACACCGGCCTGCTGGCTGATTTGCAGATGTTCCAGCGGCAGGGAAGTATTGCGGCCTTCAATGGCGGAACGCGCCCAGTTGATACACATTGCGGCCGTTTTCCCGGTGCGGGCTTTGGCCTCAGCAATCGCCGTCAGTTCGTGCGCCAGCGGCAGGAAACCTTTGCGTGCAGCCGGTTTATCCATCGCATCGCAATGCTCGATAATCAGCCCGCACGGCCAGTCCCAGCTCAGGATTTCCTGCAAAGACTCCGTGAAACAGCGCGCGGCAAGACTGACATTTTGTGTGCCAGCCAGCGGCGCGGACTGCAACTCTACGGCCAGCACTTTGTTTCTGCCAAAGCGCGTATTGGTCTGCTCAACCTTTTCGAAAATGTGGCGGTAAAAGCCGACACAGGCGCGGCGCTGTTCAGCGTCTTCAGACGCCAGCCCGAAGCCCGGCAAGGTTCCGCGCCTGCGCATGGTTTCCATCACGCCGGTCACCACGATGTCCCACTCGTCGGGCAGATGGCGGAATAACCATTCATCGCCATACGGATGTAATGTTTCCAGACAAGGTTGTTCTATTCCACGGATCCCCGGAATATCGGCCAGTTTGCGCCAGAATTCGGTTTCTTCGTTTTCATTTCGCTGATGAAAAGAGGGCGCGCAAGGGTAAGCGCCGACAATAAAGCCTGCATGTTTTTGCATAGATATTTCCCCATTCAATTAACTGTCTTCCCGAACTGTTTTATCCTGACGGTTACCCGAGTTTATCCACTTTTACTTTGACGACAATTTTACGGATATTACTGACGGTATGATGAATACACGCGGGGCGGTGCACATCCTGCGGGAAAAATATGGCGTAGGTTCCCGGTGTCATGATGATTTCGGATTCGTCTTCCATGTCGTGATAAAAAATAATGTCGCGTTCTTCAAGCAATGACTGAGATATTAGATTATTCCCCCGGTCGGCGGCATAACCAATAATTTCATTGCCCCAGGCTAAAAATTGAATATCAATATAACGGCGGTGAACTTCAGGCTGATTTTCCGTTTTCTCTTTGGTCGTCAGATCGAGGATCTGTGCGTAAATATCCCTGCCTTCAATTTCGACGACGCCAGTTTCCAGTGCGCGAAAATCCGTGGTGCGCAGAAAATTCAGCGCCTTCTCAATCGCTGCGGGAAAAGTGCAGGGATTCGGGTTGCTGATATGTCCGGATATCATGAGCCGCCTCCTTATAAGGCCTGAATTTTCGCCCAAACGCTGTCATCGACGGTGATCCCGTTGCGGCGGTTTTCTGCCAGCAGGCGGGTGAATTCGTGGCCCGGCAGGCGCACGGCTTCGTCCGGATTGTTGCGTTCGGCGGTGGTGACGTAATCCATAATGCGCCGGAGTTTTGCATCGCGGGTCGAGCCGTCAATCAGGCGGTCAACTTCTATGGCGATGAAAATCTGCGAAATCCCGTATTCATCCGAGTTGTCTTCGGTGACTTCAGCCACGGACGCGCCGTCGGAAAGCAGGGTGGCAATCATGTCCAGCACAATGGATAAACCGGAACCTTTCCAGTAGCCCATCGGCAAAATGCGCCGGTTCTTTTCAATAACGGCGGGTTCGCGGGTCAGCTGGCCGTTGTCATCGAAGCCGCCGTCGACCGGCAGTTCACGGCCTGCGAGACGGTTCACTTCCAGCATGCCGTAGGAGAACATCGACATCGACATATCCACCATGGTGATCGGCGAGCCGGGGATGGCAACGATCAGCGGGTTCGTACCGATGCGGCATTCTTTTGCGCCCCACGGCGGCATAACCGCGATGGAATTCGTCCAGCAAATCCCGATGTAACCTTTTTCTGCCGCCTGCCAGCCGTAACTTCCGCCGCGCATCCAGTGGTTGGCATTGCGTAGCGCCACCAGCCCGATGCCGTGGTCGGAGGCCAGAGAGATGGCACGATCCATCATTTTTTTCGCCGTCAGATTGCCGATTGAGCGCTGCGCATCCCACTGTTCAATGGCGCCCAGCGACAGGATTTTTTTCGCCACGGCGTCCGGCTGAATATCACCCTGATCCAACTGCTGAATGAAGCGCGGGAAACGGTTTACGCCGTGGGAATACACGCCGGACTCTGTGGTTTGGGCAAACATCGTGGCGCATTCATCTGCGACGTCAGGTTTGACGTGACGCGCGATAAGCACCCGTTTGAACTCCTTTTGCAACGTTTCAAAGCTCAGTTTCATACCTTTCTCCGGTGAGATTGTTAAACATTTGGTTGTTTTTAGATCTCTAAATTTCAATATGTGGAATCTGATTTCAAAAATCTACTCTTGTCCGGTACGGATCACAATCCATCCGGGTGTTTTTAAAACGCTTTAAAATCAGGTGGATAAAAAAATCATGTCCGGTTCGTGATGAAGGACACATTTTAGGCAGGGCAAAAAGGAGGCAGGGAAAAGGAGTTATTTCGCGTGCGAAGGAAGTTTGCTATACCATCGGTTCAGGATTGAAACGCCATCGGCACAACGGGAATTCTTCAAGGTATGAAAGACGCAGAGAACGAACAGGGCAAAGATAAACCGGCAGGAAGTCAGAGCCTGTTCCGTGGGTTACAGCTGATCGAAATCCTCAGCAATTACCCGAACGGCTGCCCGCTGGCGCATCTTTCTGAACTGGCGGAACTGAATAAAAGTACGGTTCACCGTTTACTTCAGGGGCTGCAATCCTGTGGTTATGTCACGCCTGCTCCGGCGGCAGGAAGTTATCGCTTAACCACCAAATTTATTTCTGTCGGCCAGAAGTCACTGTCTTCCCTGAATATTATCCACGTCGCCGCGCCGCATCTTGAAGCGCTGAATATCGCGACCGGGGAAACCGTTAATTTCTCCAGCCGTGAAGACGACCACGCCATTCTGATTTACAAGCTGGAACCGACCACCGGAATGCTGCGAACGCGTGCGTACATCGGCCAGCATATGCCGCTGTATTGTTCGGCGATGGGCAAAATTTACATGGCGTACGGGCATCAGGATTACGTGCCGGCTTACTGGGAAAGTCACAGCGAACAGATCCAGCCGCTGACCCGCAATACGATTGTCAGCCTGAAAGAGATGGACAAAGAGCTGGCGCAAATCCGCGAGCAGGGCCTGGCGATGGACAGGGAAGAAAATGAGCTTGGCGTATCCTGTCTGGCGGTGCCGGTATTTGATATCCACCGGCGCGTGACCTATGCCGTCTCGATTTCACTCTCGACGGCAAAACTCGGCGTGATCGGAGAAGACGCCCTGCTGAAACCGCTGAAAGAAACCGCGGCCGCGATTTCCGGTGAGCTTGGGCTGAAGGTGGGGTGAGGGAGAGTCAGTAGCCGGTACCTCAGGTTGGGGTATCGGTTAAGAATTATACATTTCTGGCAATGTGGTTTGTTTTTTAGTTTATAATTATAAACTCTATTTTAACCCGCATTAAGCGTGTAGCTATAGCCTGAAAGTTTAAGATCATTATTTACTTTGTTGAATGTGAATTTTTCTGTGACATAGACGGTGTAATATTCTGATTTATAGGTGGAAATAATATCAGGATCACCAACCACATAACTAATGTAATTAAGATTTATTAATTGAGATATTTTGAATTCTCCTAGTTCAGCCTTAGCCACCTTCATGAAACTATTGAACTCTTTCGCTGTGGTGGTTACCATCATTCTATTTGTACAATTTTCATATATTTCAGTATATTCACTTTTTGCATACAATTCTCTAAACCCATCAACTTTCTCTTTAAGTAAAACAGATTCGTCATTTTCAGTGCATCCCATTGATAGCAAAAGTATATATGCAAGTATGTAAAGGCGGTATTTTTTCACAGAGTACTTCCTAAGTGTATTTTTACTTACCGCATGAAACTAGAACCGTTTCTTAAAAAACGACATATCATAAATAATTTCTGCATCGAGTAATTCTCTCATTATTTCTCGCAGTAAGATTGAAGATCTCTCTTCTCACCTTTAAATATTGCCGTTAATACATACTTCCCCTTCTGGTTTACTTTCCCGACAAGATATAATTCGTCGCTTCCTTCACTTTCAGAGACTCCATGCTTACACCATGATGTTTCAATTTTATTTATTTTATCTATATATAAAGTTCCTTTTTCAGTCGTCTTTACTACCATACCCTTTTCAAATAAAACCGATTGTTTTTCATTTAATTCAAATTCTATATAAAAGAAATTAACATCCAAATTAGAGTAAAAGTATATATTTTCTGCATCTTTTGGAAAGAATTCAGGTAACCATTTTTTCACGCCACCATCCTCCTTAATGCCTACATATGAATTATATTCCAACGTCACAATATCATTTTCTGTAGAAAAAAATGCCCAACACAAAATACATAGGATAGAGAAAAGTATTGAAATAATTAATTTCTTTATATTATTCATTCTAAATACCCTTAGCTTCTTAATTTTTTCTTGGTCTCAATGCTAGATGAGTCAATATATTTTTCACATCGATCAGAACAACTCGTTTGTGATGGACAACTTAAGCCGTAACTATTCACTTCCAGATCCGCTAGATTATCTCTGAGCATATCCTCCTCACTCAATTTCCCCTTACCATATAGACCAAATTTATTAAGTGCAAAATCACTCATTTCTTTCATCCCCCCTAATGATGTAGCCCAAGCTTTATTGTAACCACTTGATTTTGATACCCGGCAAAAAGCAGTGCAGTGAAAAAACTGGTCGCTTTTGCCAAGATTTAATCTTTTCATATCCTTATTTGTTGTATTCAGTATGCTGAATGTTCCTGCATTCACATACCAAGGTTCTAAAATCTGTTGTTGCGCACGGTTTGCAGAATCTTTAATACCAGATTGATTAGCCATATCGCCCAATAAGGCTCAATTTAATCCAAGAGGATCCCCTCCAAGAACTGGATCTAATGCATGCGCATATAAATTCCATCCCCCTCTCAGCCCAATCGGATCCTGAGTAATATACCGCCCCGGCGCCGGGTCATAATAACGATGGCGGTTGTAATGCAGCCCCGATTCTTCGTCGTAATTCTGACCCTGCATTCTTATTGGCTGGCGCAGTTTATACGGGTTGAAAATATCTACCGCGTTTTCCCAGACGTCTGAAATCGCGTCCCATTCCACCTTGCCGGTTTTGTGATTAATCACGCAATTAGTCCCGGTCGACTGCATATGTGTGTAGTGATAATCGCCGAGTTCTGTGTCCGTGTGCCTGACAGTATTGTAGTTGGAGCGAACATATCCAAAAAGTAAGTTGTACTAAAATAACTGCAGCCTCTGAAATATTCATTCCATTTTTACTTTCGAACTATCTTTGAGCCAAGAGTCCTTGTATCTGATTAAAGTTTAGCAGCCTCCTCTGTTATCAGGCATATCAGGAGTCATTCCTCCTGAATAAATCTTGAATAGAGATTTATTATCTCTAATTTTCTCCATGGAATAATCAAAAATATAGTCATCCGGAATTGCCCCTTGGGGAGTTATCTGAAAATGTGTTACACCTGAGAACACCATATAACCATCTTCAATATCTTCATCAGTATAAAACCCCCAATTGTGAGTACCAACCTTTAGCCTCGAAATAAAATCAATCTTAATTCTAACAATCAAATCCCAAGAGTTTATTTCAATCCCTTTGACTGCCCTCTCGCCTAAGTAAACGCTCTCAATCATGACAAGCCCTTAGTTATCGTAAAGGTTACGTTGATAAATATCACCTACTCACCGATTTTAATTAACTTACCATTACTAAATGAAATTTTTATGTTATCGACCAAAATAATAGTCCCGTCATCATTTTGAATTATTTCATTTTCCTGCTCAGAGGATTTTAATCCGGTTTTGACTTTTTCCAAGACACTTTTCTTTGACTTCCCGAACCACTCCTTTTCAAGCAGTATTTCTAATGTATTAGTCGTTTGAGTGCTGTTATTAACACATTTTTCACTATAAGAAAGTGTAATCGAGCGGTCGACCCATAAATAGGCAAAGCAAACACCAGAAATTAATGATAAAAGAAGTAAAATGGAAAGAATTGCGATTGTTTTTTTCATTATTTTCACTCTCCTGCTTCTAATGCTTTTTCTGCAAAAGTTCTGCATTGATTTGAACTAAACGGATTCCAATTGTATTTATCCCTATTTTTGTTTTTCGCAATATCTTCTGCATATTTGTAAACCTTGTTTTGGTCAGCGTTTGCATTACAGGTTAGTTGCGCAGATGTTCCTTTACCTGCTTTAGTGGATAATGATTTTAGCAACTTATCCATAGATGTCCCTGTTGGGTAACCATCAGGTCCAATTTCTAGATTAAAGGCAGTGATTTTACGAATATTTCCATCTTCCTCCCAACTCAATCGGATCCTGCATTCTTATTGGTTGATGTAATTTGTACGGGTTCAATATATTCATCGTATTGCCTTCGAATAATTAAAATGCATAACCTTAAATTGTGTTGAATAGTATTACTTCGTATGAATAAGTTCGGTAACCTGCCCATCTTTCTTGATTATAACAATGGTAAAATTTCCACCCTGCGCATCAGGTGTCTTACCTTCTACTAACCACTCACTCTTTTTGTCAATAACCTTGTAAGGTTTTTGTTTCTCAGCACTCGCTTCTCCGTACACACTCTTGATGTAAATATATGACAGTTCCTTTGCCATATTTTGATTATTTACCAATACATCTATTAACACTTCTCCACCATAAGAATTGTTTTTGGCTATAAATAAAAATATAGATGAAAATAATAAAATTGCATTAAGTTTAAATTTTTTTTCCATAAAAACCTCAAGTCAGTCTCACCGTATTTCATAAACAGTGGGTAATGTGTTTATTTCTGAATAACTAATGTCTTTTCCTTTTGAATTCATTTTTCCAAAACGCCCTTCTGGTGTACCAAGATAACCATTGAGATTATGTTTTGATGAATAATTAATATCAGCAGGAGAGAATATTTCATTTTTGTAATGGCGATCGTATGCCCCATGTGTATGGTAAGCCCCTGTGGAATCTGTACCTGCTGGACATGGGCTGCTCAATGAATTAGAACTATCACGGCTACCTTCATTTGGTTTTGTTGAAAAATATCTATTCTTCTTATCCTTAAAAATCATACCAGCGTATTCTCTATTATTAGCTATTGACAGCCCATTTATTTTTTTAAGCGCATCTAAGGCTGCCTCTTCTTCATTATTAAATTTCTCAGGGCCAGTTATAAAACTATAAACCTCGCACAGACCACCTTCGCAAGAACCAGAATTTGCATCCCCCCAAGGAGATAAACCAGTTGGGTCAAACTGATTTAACGGATTCAACGGATACGAATATAAATTCCATCCCCCTCTCAGCCCAATAGGATCCTGAGTAATATACCGTCCCGGCGCCGGGTCATAATAACGGTGGCGGTTGTAATGCAGCCCTGATTCCTCGTCGTAATGCTGGCCCTGCATTTTAATTGGCTGACGCAGTTTGTACGGATTAAAAATATCTACCGCGTTGCCCCAGACGTCTGAAAT
>NZ_JAHTMS010000007.1:0-380703 GCF_019200965.1 Rahnella sp. PD12R
AAGTAAGGGCCGAAACTCTCGGTTCTTAAAACTACCAACAGGGCCGTAATGATCCCATATTGCAAGCGCATACTGCTTAGTTGTCGGACACGAAAGTACAACCGGATCGATTCCATCTCCGAAAATGCGATAAAACCCGACTAAATCCGAGACTAAATCCTCCCCGCTGAAGCCACTGTCGGTATACCAGGAAAACATCGGAGATTGCTCGAAAGCCTCAAGACGATAAGCCGTTCTCATCATAATGGTCAGTGCTATACGCTTCTTAATCTCCCAACTAAGGCATGAGCGAATCATCAATGGAGTATTTATTCCCATATATACCACGGTCTGAAAGTTACCCACTTTTATTTTCTTCCCAAAATCCTGGTAGTAATCTACGGGAAAATACCACCCATTAAATTCCGGAAAAAATTTACGCCCTTTCTCTTCAAGCAAAATAGCTTTGAGCCGTCGCGAATCTTCGCCACTTGCATGCCCGAGATCTATCCAACCCAAAATTTTGGTGTAGATTGCCCCACTCGTTTCTCCTGACGATAAAATTCCATCCTTGATATCTTTCCGCTCAGTCATATTATTCCCTTACATCACAATATCTTGCCAGAAGCTGTAACCGGAAGTTCCGGCCTGATGGTGATGCCACGTTATGCTGTTGAAAATCAATATCAGTGTTTCTTCAGCTTCGGCACCATTGTGATCGACGGAATGTGGGAAATTTAGGGCAACATCAATCAGGTACGCGTCGCGTAATTCGATGGAATAGTACTTTTCGCTCATTCCCGTTTTATTTATACGCAGAATATCAAAGTTGCACTGCAATTTTTCGTTATTGGCAATGGCAACACCCAGCAAGGGTGAGGATTTATCGATAGTTTTGGTCACAGAAACGGGTTGATGACAAACATTTTGAACCCGGTGTGTGCTGTGAGAAAGTGCGAGAAGAAATATTTGATCCCGATGCGCAGCCTGATATTTATTCCCCATGGAATCATAGGTTCCGCAACCTTGTGATATCAGCCCTTGTTTTTCACCCATTAAGGTCATGTAGATCAGATTAGCCATTGGAGCCTCCTTTTAATTTAAGAGGTTGTAACCTAATCGTGATGGTGAAACAAATGCTATATTTCAATGGATAAATTGAATAAATACAAAGAGGATATATTCCTAAGTGAAAATGCTTTAAAGAAAATGAGTTACTCAATAAATTAAGTAACTCAGGTTGTTCGAGGAACGAATTTACGGATTTATTCGTTTTAGCCTAGTCATTTATTATTGCCACCCTGACTGACTATTCTTAATCCCTCTTCGTCCCTTCCAGCCCAACCTTCAGTTCTTCTTTCGACATCAGCACACAATACGTCGGCGTGCCGCGTTCGAAGCGCCAGCCTTCGGAGAGCGAACCGGCGTCGACGGCGTCGAAACCAAAGGCATCGTACAAACCGGCCACGCGTTTTTTCGTTGCGGTGTTGTCACCGGCCAGCGGGAGTGCGCGGCGTTGCGGGTCGCTGGCGGGTAAGCCTTCGTTTTCAAGATCGGTCATCCGAATCGAGTTAAACGCTTTGGTGATGGTCGCGCCCGGCAGGAAACCGGCAAGATATTCGCTGGTGGTTGTCGTGTGGCTATCCAGTTCGGGCACCTGACCGTCGCGATCAGGGTAGTAATTTACGGCGTCGATAACCTGCTTTCCGGTGAGTTCGGCGGCCGGTAATTGCCCGATGGCGGTCAGCGGCACGGCAATCACCACGATATCACCGAAAATGGCGGCTTCCGTGGCAGTCCCGATTTCACAACCAATCATAGGTTTCAGGCTGAACAATGTCTGCGGCCCGCGTGAATTACTCAGCATCACCTGATGCCCCGCTTTGAGTGCCAGTCTGGCGACTGCGCGGCCGACAAACCCCGCGCCAATAATGCCTATTTTCATGATTTCACCTTTCATTTCGTTGCAGAAAGATAAAGAATAATTCGATACTCAGCGTTGATAAATCGCCGTCATCAGCACAGACAAACAACAAAAAGGAGTGAATCATGGACCGGTTAACCAGCATGAATGTGTTCGTCAGGACGTCCGAACTGGGCTCTTTTGCAGCCGCCGCGGAGGCATTGCGGATCTCTCCGCAGATGGTGGCTAAGCATATTGCCCGGCTCGAAACGCGGCTGGGCACCGTGCTGATCAACCGGACCACGCGCCGTCAGCATCTCACCGATATTGGCCGAAGCTATTATGAACGCTGCAAACTGGTGCTGGCCGAGGCGGAAGCCGCCGATGCGATTGCGCTGGACATGAAAGCCACACCGTCTGGCGTTATCCGCGTGAATGCACCAGTGACGTTCGGTTCTTCTGCGCTCGCGCCTTTTATTACGCAATATCTGGATAAATTCCCGGAAACGCAGGTCGAGCTGACGCTGACCGACCGGATGGTCGATCCGGTCGAGGAAGGTTATGAGGTGATTTTGCGCATTGGCGAACTCAGCGACGGCCCGATGATTGCCAGCCCGCTGCGGCCTTACCGGCTGATTGCCTGCGCTTCGCCAGGCTATCTGGCGCAACACGGTGTGCCGGATACGCCTGCCAGTCTGGCGCAGCATTCGTGTCTGGTTTACGGGATCTGGCCGCCACAGGATCCGTGCCGCTGGATATTCAGCAAGGACGGAAAAACCCATGAAGTCCACCCCACCGGGCGTTTACGCGCCAATGACTGGCGGGCCTTGCTGCATGCGGCGGTCAAAGGTTACGGCGTGACGCTGGGGCCGGAAGATGTGCTCAATGAGGAAATTACGCAAGGACGGCTGGTGCAGATTTTGCCGGATTACACCGGCCCTTCCCGGCCGATGCATGTACTGACACCGGCCGGGCTGCGGCAAACTGTGAAAATCCGCTGCTTTATTAATGCGATTAAAGAGGCGTTTGGCTGAATCGCACCGTCACCATTTTACGCGTCTGCCCCGACAAAAGCCGGAGGCTGAAACGCCGTCACATCCGGCAGTGGTGCATCCCAGCGCTCGATCTCTATCCAGCAACTTTGCGCGGTACACCCCTGACCGAGGCGCGAACTCCCGCGATCTTCCGTCAGAACGTTAGGATTGCCGTGCTTATCGATTGAATCCGGCTGCGTCGGATCCTGCGGGTCATACCAGGCCCCCGTGGACATCTGCACCACGCCGGGACGCAAATCTTCCGTGATATGCACGCCCGCTAAAATCGCCCCGCGATCGTTAAAGACGCGCACGATGCTGCCTTCTGTGATGCCGCGCGCAGCGGCGTCCTGCGGGTGAAGCCACAACGGTTCGCGATCCTGCACTTTAGTACTGCGGCTGACGACACCGTGATCGTACTGGCTGTGCAGACGCGTACGTGGCTGGCTGGAAAGCAGATGCAGCGGCCAGCGGGCGCTGAAGGCCTGCTGTTCCTGCGCATCCTGTTCAAACCAGAACGGAAAACCGGGACATTCTTCGTAATCAAAGTCGGCGACGGTCTGCGAAAACAGTTCGATTTTGCCCGATGGCGTGGCGAGTGGCGCGCCTTGCGGGTCATCGCGGAACGCTTTCAGGAAGATCTGCGGTGTGTCCGGCCGCGCATACTCCATTTTTCCCTGCTGCCAGAAATCTTCAAAGTCAGGCAGTTCGATGCCGTCAGCTTCGGCACGCGGACGCGAAATTTCATAGATATGGTGCAGCCATTGCGCCGGGTCGCGCCCTTCGCTGAATTCCTCGCCAAAGCCCATTTTTTCGGCCAGTTCGGCGAAAATTCCGTAGTCACTTTTTGCCTCTGCAAACGGCGGAATATGCTGACGCATAGCAATCATAAAGCCGTCATTGCTGGCGCTGCCGATGTCTTCACGTTCAAGCGATGTCGTCACCGGCAACACGATATCGGCGAATTTCGCCTGTGCCGTCCAGTACTGTTCGTGAACCACGACGGTGTCCGGTTTACGCCAGGCGGTGATCAGCCGGTTGATGTCCTGATGATGGTGAAACGCATTGCCGCCCGCCCAGTACACCACGCGGATATCCGGATACCGGCAATTTTTGCCGTCAAACTGATATTCCGCGCCCGGACTGAGCAGCATGTCGGAAAGCCGTGCAACCGGAATATGCTCGCTCATCGCATTTTTGCCCATCGGCAAACGCGGGCCGGAGAAGGTGCGGCGGTCGGAACCGGCGAGATTGGTCGAGGCATAGGCAAAACCCAGCCCGCCGCCCGGCGTACCAATTTGCCCGAGCAGTGACGCCAGCGCCACCGTCGCCCAGAAGGTCTGTTCGCCCTGCCTTGCCCGCTGCAATGACCACGCGATGTTGATCATCGTGCGCTTTTCCGACATCTCCCGCGCCAGCGCCCGGATGCTTTCCGCGCTCATACCGGTCAGGGATTCTGCCCACTCCGGCGTTTTGGCTTTGCCGTCTTTCTCGCCGGTCAGGTAGTCGCGCCAGGTGTCAAATCCGACGGTATGGCTGGCAACAAAACCGGCGTTATAGCGGGATTCGTCGATCAGAACATAGCTCAGCGCCAGCAGCAGCGCGGTATCGCTGCCCGGTTTGAGGGAGATCCACTGCGCGGATTTCACCGAAGACAGATCGTTTTTCACCGGGCTGACGTTGATAAAGCGCGTACCCGTTTGCTCCATGGTCTGGAGCCAGTATTTCAGGGAGTGATCGTTCGCGCCGCCGCCGTTAACCTGCGCATTGCGCCACGGCAGGCCGCCAAAAGCGACAAACAGTTCGCAATTTCCGGCCAGAACCGACCAGTGCGTGTGTTGTTTTTGCAGGACGTCCAGATCGCCGATGATGTGGGGTAATAAACGTTCAGCAGCGGCCAGGCTGTAAGTGTTGGTGCTGCCGGTGTAGCCGCCAAACTGGTTGAAGAACCGGTGCATCTGGCTTTGTGCGTGATGGAAACGCCCGGCGCTCGACCAGCCGTAGGAACCGGCATAAAACGCGGAATTGCCGTGTTCGGTTTTCACCCGCTGAAGCTCGCCTGCGATAAGCGATAACGCGGTGTCCCAGCTGACTTCCACAAACGGCTCTTTCCCGCGCCCTTCACGTGAGGCCGCGCCGTGTTGTAAATAGCCGAGGCGCACCGCGGGGCGGCGGATACGGCTGTCACCGTCGACGCCACCGACCAGCGACTGGCCGATTTCGGACGGGTTGCGATCCCATTCCACCGGTTTAACAGATTTCAAAACACCGTCATCGGTGGTGACGCGGTACGTCCCCCAGTGCATAACGGCCAGATCGTGATTGTTTTTCATTATTAGCAGGCTTTTATTATTGGCAAAAATTGGCAGGCAAAAACGCACATTAACATGCCGGTAACGTGTTCGCTACGCGATCGGTGTTAATGCTATTTTTATCATAACGTTATGAGGTTGATAACCTACCCTAGGGGCAGTTAATAGCTGGACCGAGAAATTTTCGGTTTTTCAATAAATTCGATCACTTAGCGGCGGGTGCCGAAACCGAGCAAGGGAGGAAAGTGCTTTTCCTCCCTTGTATCCCTCCTCGCTTTTTTCAACACGCGCTATCGCTCGCTGGCTATATTTCATCAGCCACAATTATTGCCGCGAAAACTTGCCGCTACGCGGTTCCCTTACTCGGTTTTACTCGGCCTGCGGCCTCGCCCTTCGGGTCGTCACTCCGTGACGCTGTCTCGCTTCGCTCGGCTCGAGCCATTGGTCTCGAAACACTTCGCTCGGCAAGCTTCTGAAAGCGGCTGGAGGATTTTTAAATTCAAAATCCAGCCTGCATGTATCTTTTGAATTACATAGCCATTGGCCGCTTTCAAAACGACGTTGAGAGAGTGGTGAGAAACAGCGAGAGTCTTTTTTCGAGCAGGTTCGAACCCGAAGCGAAAGTACCGCACAGCGGCGGCGTTTGCGGCACTAGCCTGAGTTGCTGAAACAGGGCCAGCGAGCGATAGCGCGTGTTGAAAAAGACGTGGAGATTCCAAAGAGGCCACGTCCTGGGCCTCTTTGGTCGGTTTCGGCGTCAGCCGCTGAGCGATCACTGCAATTGAGAAACCGAAATTTTCTCGGTCAGTCCAGTCCCACGCTTATGCGCACAGCGCGATGTTTATCCTTTTGAAAACGCCGTCGCCTTCCTCCCCGCCAGGGTGCCAAAGATGATGATATCGGCCACGGCGTTACCGCCAATCCGGTTTGCGCCGTGGATACCGCCCACGACTTCACCGGCAGCCCAGGCGCCCGGGATGATTTGTTTCTGGGCATCCAGAACCGCGGTGTCCGGGTTGATGGTGACGCCGCCCATGGTGTGGTGAACGCCCGGTGCGATGCGGATCGCAAAGAACGGCCCCTGATTGAGCGGGTGACGCAGCGCAGTCGTACGGCCAAAGTCTTCGTCTTTTTTCGCGACCACGAACAGGTTATAGCGCTCCAGCGTGTCGGCCAGCACCTGCGGATCCATGTTCAGTTTGACGGCCAGTTCCTGCGGTGTCGGTGCGCTGAGCACAAACCCTTTTGCGATGTATTCATCCGCGGCTTTGTTATTTGCCCGCACCTGCTCATCGAAGATAATCCACGCGCTTTTCTCCGGCAGAGCGATAATTTCGGCGGAGACTTTGTCGCGGGTTTCCATTTCATTGTAGAAGCGGTGACCCGCCTGACTGACCAGAATCGCCCCGCCGCCGCGAATGGCTTCGGAAATCAGGTACGACGTGGTTTGTTCGACCGTCGGGTGGATCTGGATTTCACCCATGTCCACGGTATCTGCGCCCAGTTTTTGCAGCATCGCGATGCCGCTGCCGGTGGCGCCTGCGTGGTTGGTCGTCACGAAACCGTCGAGATCCGGACGGTAGCTCACCACCATATTACGGTTGGCGCTGAACCCCCCGGTGGCAACAATGACGCTTTTCGCATTCAGGATGCGGGTGTCGTTATATTCATCAACCACCTGCACGCCGGAGACAGCGCCGTTTTCGAACAGGATTTCCGAAACAGACGTTTCCAGCAGGACTTCGATTTCGCGTTTGTTAATGTTTTTCACCAGACCGCTGATGAGGAATCCGCCCACCGCAGAACGGTCCGCCGGACGGTGCGTGCGGTCGATGCTCATCCCGCCGGTGATGGTGATGTCGTTAAGTTCGATCTCTTTCGCCGCCAGCCATTCGATAGCTTCCGGTGCCAGTTCAACGAACTCGCGCAGCAGGACCGGATTGTTTTTAAACTTCCCGCCTTTCAGCGTTTCGTCATAGAACAGGTCTTTGCTGTCTTCGATGCCTTTGAGTTTCTGGAAGCGGGTTTCTGCCGCGTTCATCCCGACGGAGGCTTTGATGGTGTTGCCGCCAATGGTTGGCATTTTTTCGATAATCACCACATGCGCGCCGTCGTCGTGCGCCTGAATTGCTGCCGCCAGCCCTGCGCCGCCGCTGCCGATGACCACAACGTCAAAGTTTTGCGGTGCCTGCGGGTTGCCGCCTTCATCAATGACGTGTTCTTTGTTCGAGGTCGTCATGGCGCGTGAAACGGCTTTTTTCAGCGCCTCACTCTGCGTAGTTGCGCCGGTAATCGCATCAACGTGCGGGCTGTTGGCAACCAGCATGCGGGTACGCAGGCTTTCGAACGTGGTGGTGAAATCGACGTCCAGCGAGTCATCTTTGACCAGCTGAATATCAGTAATACGGTCGGTGTCGAGCACCACGTTGATTTTCAGTTTCAGCGCTTCGGCTTCGACTTTCTCCTGATAAACACCGGCCTTATATTTACGGCCAGTGACGCTGGTGTCGCGGATCATGGCGTCGACCAGCGAGAAGCGCCACAGCGGTTCCGGAATATTCAGCTCTTCACGTTTGTGGCTGTCGATGTACAGCTCAAGGTGATCGTTATTGATGATGCGGTCAGCCCAGTCCGGGTACGCGATGCAGGCTTTGCCCACCGCCACCAGATCAAAGCCGTGCTCCAGCGCGCTTTCGGCGTCGGATTTATTCACCACACCGCCCACGCCAATCACCGGCACTTTGGCCAGCGTCTCAGAACGCATGGCGCGGAATTTCGTGATAAGCGGCGTCGGATCCTGGGTATCGACAATAGAAGGACGCAGCAGCTGGCCGACGGAGAAATGCACGTAATCCAGCCCGCGCGCGGCGAGTTTTTCCAGCAGGTACATCGTGTCGTCGAAACGGATGCCGGGCACTTCCAGCTCTTCCGGCGAGAAACGGTAGCCGATAATAAAGGAGGCGTCGGCGAAGCGTTTCGCCATTTTATGGGTGATTTCCAGCACTTCCATCGGGAACAGCGCGCGTTTGTCGCGGTCGCCGCCCCATTTGTCGGTGCGCTGGTTGGAGTTCGGGGAATAGAACTGCTGAATCAGATACGTGTTCGCACCGTGGATTTCCACGCCGTCGAAACCGGCTTTAATCGCACGGTTCACGGCATCACCAAATTTGGTGATCATGGTTTCCACTTCTTCGCCGGTCAGTTCTTTCGGTGTGGTGGCACCTTCACGCGGCGCGGCGATAGCACTCGGCGCAACCGGCGTACGGCCACCGATCAGTTCAGGTTCGACCATACGGCCGCCGTGATAAATCTGCAGAATCGCTTTCGACCCTTTGGATTTGATGGCGTCCGCAATTTTTTTCAGGCCGGGAATTTTGTTGTCGCTGTCGATGGCAATCGCGCCCGGAAACGCCGGGCCTAAACGATCAATGAAACAACACTCAACGATGACGGTCCCGATGCTGCCGGCGCGGTCGCGGTAATATTCCACCAGTTCGCTGGTGACGGTACCGTCGTAAAAGCCCGTACAGGTGGTCATAGGCGCCATCAGCAGGCGGTTTTTCAGCACCGCGCCGTTCGGCAGCGTCAGTGGCTTAAGGACCGGGGTGAGCTTATTCATGTTGATCAACTCCGCAATTTAAAAGTCTTGAATTTTCCGTGGCCGCATTACTTACCGTTAAATTAAGCAATCCGATGCAGGTGATGAATTTAAAAAAATCGGTCTGATTTTCTGTTTACTTTTGTGTTTACTTTTCTGTTTGTGCGAATAAAGAAAAGGGCGATGTGGGTCGTTATAACGTTCGAGGGAACAGGAGTTGTTTATTTACCCGACATTAAACCAAATACCATCTCCAATTGTTATCGAGCGATTGACAAAAATCAACTTTTGATTAACATAAAAAATCTCACCTGATAAATCAGCAGGTTGGGGCTGGAAACTGGATTTTGTGAAATTTTACTCTACATTCTCATTAGCAGGACTTTTTGCCAAAAAATAACCACACAACTTACAGTGGTATTTTATTTAAATAATAATGACTTCGTGGGGTCATGCAGGTTACAGATAATATTTAGTTTTTAATCATCTCTTACTCAAAACATCATCTTTTTGTAATACGTGACAAGCTTCCGATAAAGAAAAATTCATGGATTTAAGATGTCAAAGTGAAATAGCAAAATGACTTTTTCGAACACGAAATCACGCATGGACAACCAGGGCGTAACGCTCACTTTCAATCACGGGCAGACCAAACTATGAAACCCACAACGACTTTGAATGACCCCAACAAGGCCGCTCCGGCCTCTGCGGGGCAAAAAAAACGTCTGATCATGCTATTCCTGCCAGTTCTGGTGGCAGTGCTGTTGCTGCTGACGCCGGTTCCCGCCGGATTACAACCTTATGCCTGGCATTTCTTCGCCGTCTTCGTCGGGGTAATTGTCGGTCTGATTTTCGAGCCGTTGCCCGGTGCGGTGATCGGCCTGACCGGCGTGGTAGTCATCGCGCTGTTCGGCCAGTGGCTGTTGTTCAGCCCGGCAGAACTGGCAGATCCGAAGTTTAAAATGCCGACCGAAGCCTTTAAATGGGCGGTCAGCGGCTTTGGTAATTCCACGGTCTGGCTGATTTTCGGTGCCTTTATGTTTGCCGCCGGTTATGACAAAACGCAGTTTGGCCGCCGTCTGGCGCTGATTCTGGTGAAATATCTGGGTCGTCGCAGCCTGACGCTCGGTTACGCCATCACCTTCGCTGACCTGTTGCTCGCGCCCTTCACGCCTTCTAACACGGCGCGCAGCGGCGGGACAATTTACCCGATCATCGCCAACCTGCCGCCGCTGTACGGTTCCAAACCGAACGACCCGAGCGCACGTAAAATCGGCTCGTATCTGATGTGGGTGGCAATCACCGCCGCCTGTATCACCAGTTCGATGTTCCTCTCCGCACTGGCCCCGAACCTGCTGGCGCTGGCACTGGTAAAAAGCATCATCGGTTTCAACATTTCATGGGGCATGTGGTTCCTAGCCTTCCTGCCGCTGGGCGTGATTCTGATCCTGACCATGCCGCTGCTGGCGTACTGGTTCTATCCGCCGGAAGTCAAAATTAACGATGAAGTGCCGAAATGGGCGAAGGCTGAGCTGGAGAAACTGGGCAAGCTGTCGCGTAACGAAATCCTGCTGCTGATCTTCGTGTGTTCCGCCCTGCTGATGTGGATTTTTGCCGCCGCCTGGATTGAACCGGCGCTGGCCGCATTGCTGGTGGTGGTTCTGATGCTGTGGACCGGCGTACTGAACTGGAACGACATTACCAGCAACAAACCGGCCTGGAATACTTTCGCCTGGTTTGCCACGCTGGTCGCGCTGGCGGATGGCCTTGCGCGCGTCGGTTTCATCGCCTGGCTGGGTAAAGAAGGCGGCCAGTTGCTCAACGGTTTCGACCCGCAGGTCGCCGCTGTGATGCTGCTGATTGCGTTCTTCCTGCTGCACTATCTGTTCGCCAGTACCACGGCGCACACCACCGCGCTGTTACCGGCGATGCTGACCATCGCCGCCGCCATTCCGGGCATCAACATGCCGGTTTACTGCCTGATGATGGTGACATCGCTGGGTGTGATGGGGATTATTACGCCGTACGGCACCGGCCCGAGCCCGATTTATTACGGCAGCGGCTATCTGCCAACCAAAGATTACTGGCGTCTGGGCACCATTTTCGGTGCCATCTTCCTCGGCGGGATGATGCTGATTGCCTATCCGTGGATGGTTCTGATGTTCTGATAAACGCCACGGCGTTATAAGCAAAAAGGTGCACATTTGTGCACCTTTTTTATGGGCGGGAACCGTCCGGCACAGCGCTGAATTATTCCTGTGAAAAATAGTGTTCCACCAGAATAGCCGCGCCGTCATCAATCGCTTTGTGGACCAGCTTCACGCAGCGTTTGCTGTCGCCGGCTTCCAGCGCCAGCAGCAACTGATCATAATTGTGCTTGCCCTGCGTCATCGGCGAAGACTGCGGATAGAGGTAATTAAAGCACGGGCCGATCTGCACCCAGAGTTGCTCGATCAGCGCCATCAGCGTCGGCATTCCGGCCATCTCATACAGCGTAAAGCGGAACTCGCGGTTGGCCTCGAGCGCCTCTTCCACCTTGTTTTCTCTTTTGGCGGCCAGGAATTTTGCGTTCAGTTTTTTCAGCAGCGCGATGTGATCTGCGGTGACCCGCTCACAGGCCTGCGACACCGCCAGCCCTTCCAGATTTTTGCGGATCAGCGTGATTTCCTGATAGCGTGACTGGGGAATCTTTGGCACCAGAAACGCCTGCGCGGGCGTGGCATCCAGCGCACCGGCAGAGACCAGCCGCAATAACGCTTCGCGTACCGGTGTGACGCTGGTTCCCAGTTTTTCTGCAATCTCTTTCGTGACCAGTCGCGCGCCCGGCTTGAGTACACCGACAATCAGCGCTCCTTTCAGCTTCGCTTCAACCTGCATCGTCAGGCTGACTCGCTGCGCTTTTTCCATCTCAAACATGTGACTTTCCTTTAGCAAAATTATCGATTTGCTTTTGCAGTTTAAACTCTGGCTTGCCAAAAATACATTATATAGGATATATCATGTATTAAGGAATTGAACATTGATTGAACGTTTTTTCTAACGCACCGACTTCATTTAATTCCGTCAACCTTTCTGGCGGCTTCACTTTGGGAATGACCGTAATGAGAATACCTGCCTTCAAACTGGCGTCACTGGCTTTGCTGACTGGCCTCGCAACACCTGCCGCTTTCGCTTCTGAACTGGTGATCGCGCAAACCACTTCTGCCACGGCAATGGATCCGGGCTTCCTGAAAGAATCCGCCACGCTGGTGGACAACCTCTTTGATACGCTGGTGCTGCGCGATGCCAATATGCAGTTGCAGCCGGGGCTGGCAACCGGCTGGAAGTCGCTCGACGACACCACCTGGGAATTCACATTACGTCAGGGCGTGAAATTCAGCGACGGCGAGCCGGTCAATGCGCAGGCCGTCAAATTCTCTCTCGACCGTATTCTTGATCCCGCAAACCACGCGCCGACCATCTCTTATATCCGCACAATTAAATCAGTGGAAGTCACCGGTGATTATCAGGTGAAAATTCATACCAGCGGCCCGGATCCGCTGTTGCCCACGCGCATGAGCCGCTACCCGACATACATTGTGCCACCGGCCTATGTCACAAAAGTGGGCGCGGCTGAATTTGCGCGTAAACCGGTCGGGTCCGGGGCGTACACCTTGCAGACGTTTATCCCCGACGAAAAAGTCGTGATGCAGGCCAATCCGGATTACTGGCGTGGTAAGCCCGCAATCGATACCGTCACCTGGCGGCCAATTCCTGAAGCCACTGCCCGTATCACCGCCCTGCTGACCGGTGAAGTTCAGCTGGTGGATGGCGTTCCGGCCGATCTGGTTCCGGCGCTGAAAAACAAACCGGGCGTGCATCTTGAGCAGGTCAAAAACGGCGGCCTGACGATTTACCTCGGGCTGAAGAACGACCAGAAACCGCTGAACGACGTGCGCGTGCGTCAGGCGCTTTCTCTGGCACTGAACCGCACGGCGTATACCCGCGATTTGCTCCACGGTTTCGGGACGCCAACCGGCACGATGGCCGGGCCGAAAGATTTTGGCTATGACGCGATCCCGGCACCGGCGCAGGACGTCGCGAAAGCGAAATCCCTGCTGGCGGAAGCCGGTTATCCGCAGGGCTTCACCCTGAAATTCCAGGCACCGCGTCGTTATATTGCCAGCGCCGATGTGGCACAGGCGATCGTACAGGATCTGGCGGCGATCGGCGTGAAAGCCGAGCTGGAAGTCCCGGAATGGTCGGTTTATACCCAGCAGGTGGCGGCGCAGAAACAGGCTCCGCTGTACATGCTGGCGTGGGGTTCCACCCAGACGCTCGACGCCGATGCCGCGCTGTACCCGATCCTGCATTCCGGCGAGCCGTATTCAACAGTGAATTCTCCGGAGCTGGACGCCCTGCTTAACAGCAGCCGCACCACGGTGGACCCGGCCAAACGCGAGAAGATTTTGCAGCAAATCCAGCAGGTTGTGGCGGTACAGCAACCGCTGATCCCGCTTTACAAGGAAGATTCACTGTACGCCAGCGCGGATAACGTGACCTTCAAAGGCCGCGCAGACTCCCGCATTCCGCTGTTCGACCTGAGGCTTAAATGATTTCACTGCGTTCGGTTTTGCAGAGAAAACCCCGTCGTCGCTTTTATGGCGACGGTATTCTCGGCGGCCTTTTGCTGTTGCTGGTCATCATCCCGGCGCTTCTTGCGCCGTGGTTACCGCTGCCGGATCCGCTGAAGAACGATCTGGTCGCGGCATTTTCTGCCCCCGGCGGTCAGCATCTGCTCGGCACCGATCAGCTGGGGCGCGATTTATTGTCACGTATTCTGGCAGGCACCCGCCTTTCGCTGATGGTGGTATTGCTGGCGGCGGTGATTGCGGCGGTGATCGGTTCGGTGCTGGGCATGATTGCCGGATACACGGGCGGCTGGCTGGACGCGCTGATCATGCGCCTGATGGACATTCAGCTGGCGGTGCCGTTTATCCTGCTGATCTTACTGGTGATGGCGCTGTTCGGCGCGTCGCTGACCAACATCATCCTGATTATGGGTGTCACCAGCTGGGCGATTTACGCCCGCGTGGCGCGCGCCAAAACGCTGGAAATCCGCGAGCTGGAATACATCGAATCCGTCAAAGCCATGGGCTTTTCGACGCCGCGCATTTTGCTGCGCCACGTTTTACCGAACCTGATGACGCCGCTGATTGTCCTGCTGACACTGGATATTCCGCGGCTTATCGTGCTTGAAGCGTCGATTGGTTTTCTCGGCATGGGCATTCAGCCGCCGACGCCGACGCTGGGGAATCTGATCGGCGAAGGCCGTTCTTACATGCTGCTCGCGCAGTGGCTGGTGCTGTATCCGGGGCTGGTGATTGCCGCGCTGGTGATCGGCTGCAACCTGCTCGGCGACAGCCTGCTGCGCAAAACCCACACGAGGCTCGACTGACATGCTGCGTTATATCCTGCAACGCCTCGGGCAATCCGTGCTGGTAATGTTCGGCGTTTCCCTGCTGATTTTCTACAGTTTGCACCTCACCGGAGATCCGGCGGCGGTCATGATGCCGCCCGGTTCAAGCCAGCAGGAAATCGAGAATTTCCGCCACAGCATGGGCTTTGATCGTTCACTTATCTGGCAATACGGACATTATCTCACCGGCGTTTTACACGGCGATCTCGGCGAATCCCTGCGCTACAGCCAGCCGGTTACGGAGTTAATTGGTCAGCGCGTTCCCGCCACGCTCTTGCTCGCCGTCAGTGCCCTCATCTGGAGCACGGTGGCCGGTTTGCTGCTCGGCATTATCAGCGCGCTGTACCAGAACACCGCGTGGGATTTGCTCTCGCGTCTGCTGGCGTTCAGCGGTCAGGCAATCCCGGTTTTCTGGCTCGGGCTGCTGCTGATTATTGTGTTCAGCCTGAACCTGCGCTGGCTGCCGTCCGGCGGTTATGGCAGCGCCAGTCAGCTCATCATGCCTGCGCTGAGCCTCGGCGCGTATTACATGAGCGCGATTGCGCGCCTGATCCGCGCCAGCCTGATTGACGTGATGCAGCAGGATTACATCCGCACCGCGCGCGCCAAGGGGCTGAGTGCCTGGCGGATTGTGGTGCGCCACGGATTACGCAATGCGCTGATCCCGGTCATTACCGTGCAGGGAATGTATTTCGCCTCGTTGCTCGGCGGCGCGCTGGTAACGGAAATCATTTTTGCCTGGCCGGGCATTGGCCGCCTCGCCGTGCAGGCCATTCAGAACCGTGATTTCCCGCTGGTGCAGGCCATTGTGCTACTGGCCGCGCTGGTGTTTGTCGGCATCAACCTGATTATCGACCTGCTCTATGGGGTACTGAATCCGAGGATCCGCCTGTGAGTATTTCCATTACGCCCGCGATTTACCCGACGCTGGATTTGCTGTCTGCCATCACGCCGTTTGCCAGCGTTTCCGGCCAGATTGATCAGCAACGCGCACTGGCGCAGTGGCTGGAAGACTGGATCCGTACCGAACTGGGCGGCATTCCGGTGCTGGCGGTAAGTGAACAAACCGTGCAAAACGCCCCGCCGCTGGTGCATATGCGCATTGACCGGCAGGCGGAAAAAACGCTGGTGCTTTACAACATGTATGACGTGATGCCCGCAGATGACGCGGGCTGGGAATTTCCGCCGTTCAGCGGTGGCGTATCTGAATGGCCGGGCGTCGGCGAAGTATTTATTGCGCGCGGTGCCGAGAACAACAAAGGCCCGCTGGCTGGCATGCTGATGGCGCTGAAATCACTGTGCGACAGCGGAAAACTCAGCGTCAATATTGAAATTATTCTGGAAGGCGAAGAAGAAACGGGCAGCGGCCAGCTGCGCCGCTATCTGGCGCAGGATCCCTGCCCGGTCTCAGCCGCCAGCGCGGTCTTTTTCCCGTCACTGTGCGAATACGGCGGCGGCGAGCCGCGCGTTTATCTCGGATTCAGCGGGCTGAGCGGAGGCCGCTTAAAAGTCAGCGGCGGCAAATGGGGCGGCCCGTCTGCGGCGATCCACGCCAGTAACGCTAACTGGATCGCCAACCCCGTCTGGCGGCTGGTTGCCGCGCTGAACGCCATCGCGCCCGCACATAACAGCGGCGTAATTGCCCGGCAGGCCATTGATGAAGAAGCCAACCGGCTGCTGTGTGCGCTCGCCGCGCAGTTCAGCATCGCCGATGAATTACAGTTCCGCCGCAGCGAAACCTTATCCGTCAGCGGCGATACGCTGGCCTGCCTGCAACAGCTGATCAACGGCGCGGTGCTGAATATTTCGGAAATCCGCAGCGATCCGCTGGAGTCACGCGGTGTCATTCCCCGCAGCGCCAGCGCCGAGATTGCGTTGCGCGTTCCGCCGGGCATTGACGGTGAAAGCCTGCTGGCGGTGATCCGCCAGACGCTCGCCCGCCCGGAATTCGACGGCGTGGAACTGGAACTCGACGACAGTTATCCCGGCCACCGTTTTGTCCGTCACAGCCCCGGCGTCGACGCCCTGCTCACCAGCTATGAAATGCAAGGCGCGAAACCGCAGATCTGGCCGTGGGCACCCGGTTGCGCACCGGCTTACATCTTCGCGCGCGTGGCGCCGGCCTTCCTGATTGGCGGGCTGGGCCACGGCGGCAACGCGCACGGCGTGAACGAATTCGTCACCCTGCGCGGGCTGGAACGTTTTCAGCAGTCGGTCACTGAATGGATCACCCTGTTCGGTGAGGAACCCCCTTTTTCTGCACCGGCGGTTTAGCCGCCGGTGTTTTGCGTCAACTCCCGGGAAAGTTTTAAAAATAAACCAGCAGGATATTTACCATGAAACAGTCCGATGATTTTGAAAGAGTTCCACTGGGGTTCTTCCCCACGCCGCTTGAGCGCCTGACCACTCTGGGCGACTCACTTGGCGTCACGCTGGACATCAAACGCGATGACTACACCGGTTTCGGCGGCGGCGGCAATAAGGTCCGTAAGCTGGAATATCTGATGGCCGACGCCTGCCGCAAAAACGTGGATGTGGTGATCACCACCGGCGGACATCAGTCAAACCACGCGCGCATGGTCGCCGCCGCCGCGCGTAAGTTCGGCATGAAACCGGTGCTGGTGCTGCGTGGCAATCAGCCTGAGACGTATCAGGGCAACCTGCTGCTCGACAAACTCTTTGGCGCGGAGCTGGAGTTTCTCGATCCGGACGGCTATTTCACTCAGATTGAAGGCGCGATGAACGCCCATGCTGACGCCGCACAGGCGCGGGGCGAAAAAGCGCTGATTATCCCGCTGGGCGGTGCCACACCGCTTGGCGCACTGGGTTATGTCCGCGCCATCGAAGAAATGGACGCCCAACTGAAAGCTCGCGGCGAACCAGCGCCGGACGTCATCGTCGCCCCAACCGGCTCCGGCGGCACGCTGGCCGGGTTGTACGTCGGTGCGCGCCGTTACTGGCCGGACACCAAAATTGCCGGTATCAGCGTCAGCGCTAAAGCCGACTGGTTCCAGACCCGCATTTCAGCCATGGCGCAAGATTGCGCTGACCTGCTCGAATGGCCGCAAAGCTGGACGCCGGAAGATATCTGGATTGAAGACGGTTTTGTCGGCACCGCCTACGGTGTGCCTTCTGACGGCGGTATCGACGCCATTTACCGCGTTGCACAGGCCGAAGGTGTGTTGCTGGATCCGGTTTACACCGGCAAAGCGATGCACGGCTTAATCAGCCTGACTGAGCAAGGCAAAATCAGCGCCGGTTCGCGGGTGATTTTCGTGCACTGCGGCGGTTCACCGGCGCTTTATCCTTTCGCACAAACGTTGCTGGAGCACTGAATATGACATCCGGTTTTCGCACACTGAGCCGCGCGGACGTGGTGGCGCTGGGCGGCACCGATCCGCAGGCCGCGCTGGAAGATATCTGTGACGTTGTCACGCTGATGCGCCAGAATGCGGCGCAGATGCCTGCGGAAACCCACGTCAGTTTAGGCACGCCGCGCGGCAAAGCGTATGCGCTGCCCGCCAGCGTTGGCGGGCGGTTTAACGCCGCCGGGGTGAAATGGACCGCACATCGCCCGGATACACAGGACAAGCTCCCGCAGGCGATGGCGCTGACGCTGATTAACCGCGCCGATAACGGCCAGCCGCTCGGGCTGGTGGAGAGCGGCGCGCTGACCGCCACGCGCACCGCAGCGGTGTCGGCCCTTGCACTGCGCAATGCCTCGCCGCGTCCGGTTCAAAGCGTGTTACTGCTCGGTGCGGGTGTTCAGGCACTGGCTCATCTCGACATGCTTCGCCAGCTTTTCCCCGATCTGCACCAGGTAAGCTGGTGGGATCGCAGTGCCACTGCGTTGCCGGTGGATACCGCGCAATTCCCCTGGCCGCTGATTCGGGTTCCCGATCTTCACAATGCGCTGGCGCAGGACGCTGACGCCGTGATCACCTGCACCAGCGCCGCCGAACCGCTGCTCGGGCCGGAAGCTGTCCGCGCCGGTCGTCTGGTGATTCAGGTTGGCTATCACGAAGTGTCCTTTGCAGCGATTAACCGCTCGACGCGCGTGCTGGTTGATTTATGGGGGGATTTCTGTGAAACCAGCGCCAAAAGCCTGTTCCAGATGTACCGCGCAGGAAAATTCCTGCCCGAACACGTGGACGCCGATTTAGGCAATCTGCTGCTCGACGGCTGGCGACCGGCGGCTGATGACAGCGTGTATTTCTCCTCGTTCGGCCTCAACGTTTTTGACATCGCCCTCGCATCGCGCGTACTAAAACTCGCCGCCGAACGCGGAACGGGCACGCTTTTATCGCTTTTCCCGGAGTAAGACTTTGGCTGTTTATCCTTTACCCGCACAAAATGTTCTCAATCACCGGCTGCTGATCGGTGCCGCAGAGCTGTTGTCGCGCCGCCAGCTTGGACAGGAATTTGCCCTGATTGACGTCCGTGAGTTCTCACTGTGGCAGGCAGAAACGTTGCCCGATGCGCTTCATCTCAACGTGTACGATTATTTTATTCCCGACAGCACCGTTGCAGGTATCCGGGGCATGGCGGATGCCTTTCATCGGGCATGGCAACAACTGGCCATCAGTGACAACGTCACGCCAGTATTTTTCGAACAACAAGTCGGCATGCGTTCCCCGCGCGGCGCATGGTTTGCGCAGTTCGGCGGCATCGAAAACGCGCTGATACTGGACGGCGGACTGGACGCCTGGGTAGAGGCAGGCGGCAAATTGCAGCCCGGCACCGGACGCAGCGCGGTGGTCAGCCCGGACAGCCCGAACGCGTTAAACGCCTCCGTTTTTCAGAAAGACCTGACTGCCACCCGCGATGAAGTGCTGAACGCGCAGGCCAATGGCGTGCAAATTCTGGATGCACGCCGCCCGACGGAATTTTGCGGTGAATTTGCGCATGAATGCTGCCACCGCGCAGGCCGGATCCCCGGCGCGAAACTGCTTTTCTGGGAAGATGTGGTGCAGAACGGCGCATTTCTCAGCGCGGAGGAAATCCGTCAGCGGGCAGAAGCCGCGGGCTTATCGCCTGACCGGAGGGTGATCATTTATTGTCATCGTGGCGCGCGGGCCGCTACGGTGTACACCGCGCTTCAGCTGGCCGGTTATCGCCAGCTGGCGGTGTACGTAGGGTCATGGCATGAATGGGCGGAACACCGCGAACTGCCGTTGCTGACAGGCGGTTAACCCGCCCGACGCAGTTGCAGCGCCCGCGTGATATCGGGCGCGGCGGCCAGTAAGGTTTGCGTATAAGGATGTTGCGGCGCACGCAGAACCCGAGCTGTATCGCCGCTTTCCACGATTTTCCCGTGATACAGCACCACCACGCGATCGCACACCTGTTTCACCGCCGCCAGATCGTGACTGATAAACAGCACCGTCAGCCCCAGCTGCTGGCGTAACTGATCCAGCAGCGCCAGAATCTGCCCGCGTACCGAAAGATCCAGCGCCGAAACCGCTTCATCCGCCACCAGTAATTCAGGCTCCAGCGCCAGTGCGCGGGCAATTGCCACACGCTGGCGCTGACCGCCGGAAAACGCACCTGGCAGGCGGTTGGCGTGATGCGCTTCCAGCCCGACGAGTTTCAGTAATTCTTCTACCCGCGCCTGAATCAGCGCCGCAGGCCGCAGTTTATACACGCGCAGCGGTTCGGCAATCTGCTCGCCGACAGTGATTTTCGGATTCAGGCTGGCATAAGGATCCTGAAAGATAATCTGCGCACGGCGGCGCATTTTCTGCCGCGTTCCCTGGCTGGCCAGTGTCAGCGACACGCCGTCAAATTCGATATCGCCGCTGTCGGTGTCCGTCAGGCCAATTATGGCGCGCCCGAGCGTGGTTTTGCCGGAACCGGATTCACCGATCAGCCCGAGAATTTCACCCCGGCGGATATCCAGCGTGGTCGGGAAAAGTACCGTCTGGCGTTTCGCCGGAACAAAGGGAAGACGCTGCGCCTGCGGATAACTTTTGGTCAGCCCGCGCAGCCGCACCAGCGGCGAATCCGCGCTGATTTCACCGCTCTTTTCACGCGGCTCCGGCTGCGACGCGCCAATCAGTTTGCGGGTATACGGCTCCTGCGGATCCGTCAGCAACTGCGCCACCGGCCCCTGCTCGACCAGATTTCCCTGATGCATCACGTAAGCGCGATCGGCGTAACGCGCCACTACGCTCAGGTCATGCGTAATCAGCAAAATGCCCATGTCCATTTCCTGTTGCAGTTCCAGCAACAACGTCAGAATTTGTGCCTGAATGGTGACGTCCAGCGCCGTCGTCGGCTCATCGGCAATCAGCAACGCCGGTTTACAGCTGATGGCGCTGGCGATCATCACCCGCTGGCGCATCCCGCCGGAAAGCTGATGAATATACTGCTTCGCCCGTTGTTCCGGGTTCACAATCCCGACGCGACCGAGCAACGCCACCGCTTCGCGGTGCGCCTGTTTCCAGCTCAGCTGCTGATGCCGAACCAGCACCTCGGCAATCTGCTCCCCGACTTTCAGTACCGGATTCATGCTGGTCATCGGTTCCTGAAAAATCATCGCCAGCCGTTTCCCGCGCACCGGCGCGTCAAAAGGCATCTGCGGGCTGGCAATCCTCTGATCATCGAGCCAGATTTCGCCACCGGTCATATTCACGCCGGGCGGCAACAGCCCCATCAGCGCCAGCGAGCTCAGGGTTTTCCCCGAACCGGACTCACCGACCAGCGCCACAATTTCACGGCGGTTCACCTGCAACGAAACCGGCTTCACCAGCGGCAAACCGGCGGCGGTATGAATGGCGAGAGAGCGGACATCAAGAAGCGGTCTGGCGGTTGTCATGGGCAAATCCGGCGAAGAAATGAACTTAGAGAATATATCGTATATCTTTAAGTGACAACCCGAATGCAGGCAGCGGGTTAGACGGTTTTGTGCAGGGTTATGCCGGTTTGGTTGGTAAGGATCTGACTCAACAGTATCGGGTGCAAGTGATCAACACCAGGGTGATATCATCACCATCCAAAACGATTGAATATGTTTCTCCCATGCTGTTTAGTTCTCCGTTTTTGATGCCATTTTCTGAAAGATAATTTTCAACCTTTTTCTTCGCTACCATGATGTCCCCCACGTTTTCCCATGTGACCCGTTCTTGTGTAAAACCATAATTATCGTCAGCCCTTGTGTAGTACAAAATATTCTTAGAGATATCGGGGGCATCCCTGAATAGCTTTGGGGTTAAAAGATAATAATCAAAGACATTTGATCTCTTATAATCCTTCCCGTCCAGCGTATAGATGAGCATGAAATATAAGTAAAAGACAAAAAGAATCACTGTGATAACTATCAGAATAATTATCGCAAGTATGGACTTCAGAAAAAATCTTATCGCGCTTAACATTACCGCAATCCTTTTATTAATTAAAAACAGCGTGTTTCGTTTTCCAGTCTCTCATCTGGAAATAATCGGGCACAACAGGCGTATGTGGCCACAAATCAATCATCGGAGGTTTGCGATTATTCTTTAGCCCATCAGTATAATCCCATCCCTTATTCCTGGGTGAAAAATAAAGTTCATGATTCATTCTATCTCTTGATTCAAATAATGTTTCAAAGGGCCTGTCATTAATTCTGTTATATATATAATTATCAGAAAGGTCAGTGAGTGGTTTAATGTAATTCAGCCAGGAGGGAAGATAGCCTTTTCTCGGCAAAAATTTCCTGAGCGGTGAAGGCTGGGGGAACAGCAATGGCCGGAACTCTTTATTCTTATAGCTTCCTATTGGCCCGTAGCAATCCCAAATACGTAAGGCATATTCTTTGGTTGTGGGATAGGCAAGAACGACCGGATCCACACCGTTGCCAAAAATCCGGTAAAAACCGACTAAATCCGAAACCAGATCCTCACCGCTAAATCCGCTGTCTGTATACCAGGAAAAAGCGTGAGATTGCTCCAGTGCTTCGAGCCGGTACGCTGTTTTCATCATGATGGTCAGTGCGATTCTTTTTTTGACCTCCCAGCTCAGGCAAGAACGCACCATCAAAGGCGTATTAATCCCGACAGCAGTTTGCCTCGTGATATTATTGATCTTAAAGTTCAAGGCAAAATCCTGAAAGTAATCTACCGGAAAGTACCATTCATTAAACTCAGGAAAGAATTTTCTGTTTTTTTCTTCGAACAAAATGGCTTTAAGCCTCCGGCAATCCTCCCCACCAGCATGGCCGAGATCGATCCAGCCCAAAACCCGGGTATAAATGATTCCACTTTTTTCCCCTGACGAACTGATTCCATCTTTTATATCACTGCGTTTGCTCATTTTTCTTCTCCTTTACATCACAATTTCTTGCCAGAAGCTGTAACCTGACGTTCCCGCCTGAAGATGATGCCATGTGATGCTTTTAAACGTAAAAATCAGATTTTCTTCCGGTTGTGCTTCGCTGTGGTCTATGGAGTGGGGGAAATTAATCGAAACATCAATAAGATAAGCGTCACGTAATTCGATTGAATAATACTTAGATAGCATACCTGTCGTATCGATTCGCATAATGTCGAAATTACACTGTAATTTTTCATTATTGGCGATGGCAACGCCCAGCAAGGGCGACGATTTATCGATAACTTTGGTTACTGATAGAGGTTGATGACACACGTTTTGGTCACGATGCGTGCTGTGTGAAAGTGCGAGTAAGAATATTTGATCACGATGCAGTGCCTGATATTTATTCCCCATTGAGTCATAGCTTCCGCACCCCTGAGAAATGAGGCCTTGTTTCTCTCCGTTCAACGTCATGTAGATTTGATTAGCCATTTAACACCTCCTGTGAATTTAAGAGGTTATATCTGAATAATTTTCTTCATACAAATGCTGTATATCAATATAAAAACAGAAACAATACATCCAAAGTATAATTGCCAATAAAAGTCCCTTTATTGCAGGAAAGCTTAATTTATGAAGTTAGTCATTCTCTTAAACATTAAACTTAATATGAGATGTTATGCACATTATTAAAAAGAAGAGCAGACAGCCGAAGTGACAGAAATTCAGACACAAAAAAACCGGCACTATTCCGCCGGTTCATTTTTGCTCTCGTTTTAATACTCAGACCTGCGCCATTCCGCCGTCGACGAAGAGTTCGACGCCGTTAATGAAGCTGGCGGCATCGGAGGCCAGGAATGCGACGGTTTTGCCGATTTCTTTCGGTTCACCCAGGCGGCCTAACGGGACTTGTGCGGCCAGTGCATCGAACAGGCCCTGACGGTGTTCTTCCGGAACCAGATCCCCTAAGCCCGGAGTGCGGATCGGGCCCGGGCTGACGACGTTGACGCGGATACCGCGGTCTTTCAGATCCAGCGCCCATGAGCGGGCAAAGTTACGCACGGCGGCCTTACTGGCGCTGTACACGCTGAAACTCGCCGTGCCCAGCACTGAAGTGGTGGAGCCGGTCAGAATGATCGATGCGCCATCGGTCAGTAACGGTAAAGCTTTCTGAACCGTGAACAATACGCCGCGGACGTTGGTGCCAAAAATCCGGTCAAAGTGTTCTTCCGTGATGCCGCCCAGCGGTTGCATGTCACCGCCACCGGCGTTGGCGAAGAGAATGTCCAGGCGCCCTGCGGTTTTGGCGATTTGTGCATAAACCGCATCAAGGTCGGCCAGTACGGAAGCGTCGGCGCGGATACCCGTTGCCGCAGCGCCGATTTCAGCGACGGCGGCGTCCAGTTCTGCCTGACGGCGGCCGGTGATAAAGACCTGCGCGCCCTGTTCCGCCAGCTCTTTCGCTGTACCCAGACCGATGCCGCTTGTCCCGCCGGTGACCAGTGCAATTTTACCGTTCAGTGGAGTTGTCATTTTTCATTCCTCAAAGTCAGTTCAGGTTAAGTAAAGTTGCCTGAGGCCGGTGACCGTTGTCTGCCGCCTCAGGCATGGCTGTAATTTAGCGCCAGACGGTTTATTGAAAAATAGCGAAAAATGAAAATGACTATTCCTGTGTGTGTATAATCAAAGCATCGGATAACCGGCGGGAAAAGCGTGTGGATCAGTTAACGGCAATACGGGCGTTTGCCCGGGTGGTTGAGGCGGGGAATTTCACCCGCGCGGCGGATTCTCTGGATATGCCCAATGCGACGCTGAGCAAAATGGTGCAGGAACTGGAGGCACATCTCGGCGTGCGGTTGTTGCAGCGCACCACGCGGCGCGTGACGGTAACACCGGAGGGCTGCGAATATTATGAGAAAACGGCACGCATTCTGCGCGATCTGGAAGATGTCGATACGTCGTTTAACGCCGTGCGCAGCAAGCCACGCGGGCTGTTGCGCATTGACGTCGGCGGTTCGACGGCGCGCGATGTGCTGATCCCGGCACTGGCTGATTTTATGACGCGTTATCCCGAAATCCGTCTGGATCTGGGCGTTTCTGACCGTCCTGTGGATCTCATCAGTGACAATGTGGACTGCGTGATACGCGGCGGGCCGCTGGACAACTCTTCGCTGATTGCCCGCAATATCGGCCATGCGACGCTTATCACCTGCGCGACACCGGCTTATCTGAAAGCCTTCGGCACACCGGCTTATCCCGATGAATTGAAAAACGGCCACCGGCTGGTGAGTTATCTTTCACCGCAGAATGGCCGGGCTTTTCCGTTTCGTTTTGAACACGATGGCGGGAAAACGGAAATTAAGGTCGATCACCGTATTGGCGTGAATGAAAGCAACGCCCATCTGGCGGCCGGAATGGCCGGTCTGGGGATTATCCAGACGTTCAGCTATTCCATTTGCGACGCGCTGCAACGCGGAACGCTGGTGGAAATTCTGAGAGAATGGCGGCCTGCGCCCTATCCGTTCCATGTGGTCTACCCGCAAAACCGCCACGTTCCGCATCGCCTGCGCGTGTTTATCGACTGGCTGGTGGAAACCTTTCCGCAAAAAGTCAGCGGTCAGCTGCCAGCAATACAGAGCTGAAAAACGGGTTTACCGCTATGGACGTTTTCCAAATTCGCACTCCCGCTGCGTCCATTTGCGGGCCTGTTCGCTCAGCGTGAACCCCAGACCCGGGCGGTCTGATATCCACATCCGCCCGTCGCGCAGTTCCAGCTGTTCGTTAAAGAGCGGGTTCAGCCACTCGAAATGCTCGAGCCAGGGTTCCAGCGGATACGCGGCGGAAAGATGCAGATGCACTTCCATCGCAAAATGCGGGGCCAGTTTTTTACCGTGCCGCGCGGCCAGATCCATAATTTTCAGGAACGGCGTGATGCCGCCCACGCGTGGCGCATCCGGCTGCACATAATCGCTGGCATTGCCGAGGATCAGCTGTTCATGTTCGCGGTAGCTGGTGAGCATTTCTCCGGTGGCGATCGGCGTATCGAGCACGGCGGCCAGCGCGGCGTGGCCTTCCACGTCATAAGCATCCAGCGGCTCTTCAATCCATACCAGATTAAATGCTTCCATTTTCCGGCCCATGCGGATGGCGGTTTCGCGATCCCATTGCTGGTTGGCATCGACCATCAGCGGGAAATCATCGCCCAGTTCCTGACGCACGGCGGTCAGGCGGCGGATGTCTTCGCGGGTATCCGGCTGGCCGACTTTTATCTTGATACCACCAATGCCGCTTTCGCGTGAAATCGCGACATTTTTGATGACCTGCTCCAGCGGAGTATGCAGGAAACCACCGGAGGTGTTGTAGCACTGCACGGAATCGCGGTGTGCGCCGAGCAGTTTCGCCAGCGGCAGTCCGGCGCGTTTGGCCTTGAGATCCCACAGCGCGATGTCGATTGGCGAAATCGCCTGAACGGCCATGCCGCTGCGCCCGACCGATGCGCCCGCCCAGAGCAGTTTGGTATAAATCTTGTCGATATCGTTCGGATCTTCACCCAGCAGATTGTCGGCGATTTCTTTCGCGTGAGCATAAATTCCCTGCCCGCCAGCCCGTTTGGAATAGCTGAACCCGACGCCTTCAAAGCCGTCACGCGTGCGGATTTCGGCGAAAATAATCGCCACTTCTGTCAGCGGTTTTTGCCGCCCGGTAAGCACTTTTGCGTCACTGACGGGCGTCGCCAGCGGCAAAATGGACAGCGAGATTTTCACCCACGCAATTCTGTCACCGGTTTCTGCCGCCGTTTTGGTGTCTGTCGCTTTTGCGTAAGTCACTGCCTGAGAATTTGTTCCGGAAACCATCTGCTAAACCTCCACGTTAAGGGAATATTTAAAATGATTGCGCAATCATTGATACACCCGCGCCTTAACGCTGGCTATAAATAAGGCAGGTAAATTTGTTACCAGTCACAAAAATGGCGACATATCCGGAAGTAAGCATGATTTGTATTTTAATCCCTGAGATACTGCTTCCCTGCTGTTTACGCGTAATGATATCGCAATCATTAATAAAAGGTTCCGCCTGTGAAAAACGCTTCTGACGCTAAAAAAAGTCCCGCCCGGCCACCGACGCTGGAAGATGTCGCCCGCGCGGCGGGGCTTTCGCCGATCACCGTAAGCCGCGCGCTGAACACGCCGGATATCGTGCGCCCGAAAACGGTCGCTAAGGTGAAAGAGGCGGTGCAGCTGACCGGCTATATTCCCAATATGCTGGCAGGCGGGCTGGCGTCGCGGCGCAGCAAACTGATTGCCGTGGTGGTTCCGCAAATCAATAACAGCATGTTTATTGACACGATTCAGGCCATCAGCGACGAGCTGGCGCTGCGTAATTACCACATGCTGCTGTGCGTGTCGGGCTACAGCCCGGAAACGGAAGCGGATATTGTCTCGACGCTGCTTTCCCGCAGGCCGGACGGCATTGTGCTGACCGGGATCCACCACAGCAGCGAGCTGAAAAAATGCGTGCTGAATGCCGCCATTCCGGTGGTGGAAATCTGGGATCTGACGCCGACGCCGCTCGACATGCTGATCGGCTTTTCGCACGAGAAAATCGGCAATGCCCTCGCCCGTTTCATGTTCGGTAAAGGGCATCAGCGCTTCGGGCTGATCTGGACGCCCGACCAGCGTGCCGCGCTTCGTCATAAAGGCATTATGGATGTGTTCGCCACGCACGAAGGTCTGACGTTTACCGACAGTCACGTGCCGTTACCCGCGACCATTGCGCGCGGACGCGAGGCAATGGCGCAACTTCTGGACAGCGGCGAACAATACGGTGCGATAATTTGCAGCTCCGATACGCTGGCGCAGGGTGCCATTTTTGAGGCGCAAAGCCGCGGATTGCGGGTTCCTGAGGATGTTGCGGTGATAGGTTTTGGCGATCTGGACTTTGCACAATGCACGCTGCCGCCGCTGACGACGGTGAAAATCGATCGCTGGAAAATCGGACAGCAGGCCGCCACGTTGCTGGCGGATAAAATTGAAGGATTGCCGGTGGCAGAAAGCGTGGTGGATATCGGTTTTACGCTGATTGAAAGAGGTTCAGCGTAAAACCGTTGAGGCAAATTTTCAGGCTTCGAACATTTCCGCGCCGATATACGACCCTTCTTTCGGCGCAGGCGGCACAAAGAAGATCCCCGAACCGATGTGGGAAATGTATTCGTTCAGCGCATCGGAAGAACCGAGGCGGGTTTGCAGCGCTTCAAACTGCGCGGGGTCTTTCTGATAACTGATAAACAACAGGCCGGCATCCAGCTGCGCCATGTTATTCAGACCGTCCGTGTAGTTGTAAGAGCGGCGTAAAATCTTAATGCCCTGATTATTTTCATGCGACGCCAGACTGATGTGCGCGGTCGCCGGAATGATCAGGTTACCGTCTGCATCCTTCTTCTTAAAATCAGGCGTATCAAATTCCTTTGTGCCGGTTAACGGCGCGCCGGACACTTTGTGACGGCCAAACACATTGTTCTGATCACTGACGCGGTCGGTGTCCCAGCTTTCAATGTGAATTTTGATTTTACGCACAACCTGATAACTGCCGTTTTGCTGCCACGCGGGGCCACCGTCTTTGATCCAGACATATTTGTCGAAATCCGCTTTTTCGGTGATATTGCGCGTGCCGTCCTTGAAGCCGAACAGATTGCGCGGCGTGGATTGCCCTTTTCCGGCGGACGCACGACCAAAGCCCATGACCGTCCAGCGGGTTTGGGCTGCGCCGGTGCTTTTGGCGATACGCGCCAGATCGCGGATGGCGTGATACGCCACCTGCGGATCGTCCGCACAGGCCTGCAATGACAAATCGCCGCCGGTCAGTTCCGGCTGCATGTCGTCACTCGGCAACTGCATCAGGTTACGCATCAGCACCGGTTTGTGCTGCGTCAGCCCGAATGTGTCCGTGAAGACGCGCGGCCCCAGACCGACGGTCACCGTCAGTGACGCCGGGCCGAGATCCATCGCTTCACCGGTATCCATCCCGACGCCGCTGTCACGGGCAGGTTCAACCTGTCCGATGGTGCCGCCTTTCATGAGCTGCGCAATCGCCGACGACCAGCGCGCCAGAAGAACCTGCAAGTCCTGCCGCGTGGAGGTCGTCAGATCAAAGGTCATATACATGATATGACGCTGCGGCGGCGTGCTGATCCCTGCCTGCCCTTCGTGACCGTAAAAAGAATACTGACGGGAAAGGTCAATTTTATCTTCCGGGTCGCGGGCGGCCGTCGCCTGCCCGTGCGCATAGCTGACCGTTGGAATAGCCAGAGCACTGGCGCCAGCCACTGCTCCTTTCAGCAATTCACGACGAGAAAACTTACCGGCCTCCCTGGCCGGATGGAGTTTGTCGCTCATTCATCAGGCTCCTTTATTCGCCGCCACTTTCTCAGCGATTTTGGACAGAGGTTCCTGCAACGCCTGAATAGTACGGCTCAGTTTGGCGGCATCAGACGCTTTCAGCTCAGCCGTGTAGTATTTGTATCCGCCCGGTACTTTAGGATCACGATAGGTTTCCAGCATGTCGTGAACGGCAGCGAACTGCGTGGCAACCTGCTTAGTCAGCTCAGGATCAATTTTTTCCAGACCCGGTTGCAGGTAAGCAAATGCCTGCTGCGCGCCTTCGACGTTACCGGCGAAATCCACCAGATCAAAGTGGCTGAATGCCTCTTCTTCCCCGTTGATTTTAGTGTTCTGCACTTCTTCCAGCAGGTCGGCAGCGCCGTTAGCCAGATCTTCCGGTTTGTAAGTCAGCGCTTTGGTCAGTGCGTCAAGACGCACCACGTTCTGCTGCAATTCGGTGGCCGTTTGTTTGGTTTCTGCGGTGATTTTGCCCTGACCGAACAGGTCACGTTCGATGGCGTGGAAGCCGTGCCAGCCCGCTTTAGGATCCAGATTGGAGGCACGCATGTCGATCAGGTAATCCAGATTCCCGGCGTTATCAGTCGCCTTGAAGCCCGGCAGAATAAAACCGTTCACGTCAGATTCGATACGTTCGTAGAACGGACGCGCTTTGGCGTAATCAGCTTTGGCCGTTGCCAGGTCGCCGGCATCGATATCCGCTTTCAGGCGGTTAACGGCCACGACCATCGCGTCCACCACGCCATTCACATAAGTCGCGTAATCTTTGGTGCCCTGCGCCAGAATGGTAGCCGTGCTGCCCTGCGGCTGCGCGGCGCTTTTGCCGGTCACGGTGAAGTCGATCAGTTCACGTTTCGCGCCCGGGCAATAGATTTGGTATTTGCCGCCATCGAGCGTCAGGGTGAATTTCACCGCTGGCAGCCCCGGCGCGAGGTTCTCTTTTTCGCCCAAAATACGGTTGTTGCTCAAAAGCTCTAATTCGGTGATCGACGTCGCGGTTTTGTTCACCACGTTAAACGTCACCGGACCGGCTTTCGCAGAATCGTGGTCGACCACGCAGGTGCCGTCGGCGGCGCTGGTCATGGTGATATTAACTTCAGAAACGCCGTTTTTCACCGGCGCCACTGATGCCGCATTGGCAGGCGCTTCCACGGAGAACATCAGCAATGCCGTCAGACCCGCGGCCGTCATCAGAGATTCTTTTTTCTTAAACGTCTTAATGCGCATAAGTTTCCTATCCTTTATTTATTTTTTGGCAAGCCAGTGTGTAATGAAGAACCGAATGACAGGCCGTCTTTACCCGAAACAGAAAGCCGTTCATTGCGGAGTTTCAAGAGAACCCGTAATGCAGAGATGACAAAAATAAGGGCCAGCGCCGCCAGAACAACAGGCAACATGACAGCCCAAAAACGGTAAGTATCCTGATAAGTTTGCATCTGTTGCAGCGCGTCAGAAACGCGCTGCTGATACGCGCCGCTCACCTGCCAGTTGCAGTCAGACGCCGCCGCCGTAGGACTGCGCGCCGTGACGGTGCGCGGAGATTGCAGGCCGCTGCCCGAAAGCGTGATCACTTCGTCGGCCTGTGCGCTGGCTCCCAGCAAAACGCCCTGCGCCACGGAAACCTGAACGGTGCAGTGAAGTGTCCACGCCGCCTGATACGGCCCCGGATGCTGCGCCGGATCCAGCCCGATGGGAATACGGTTGCCGTACAACGCCACCACCGCATCGAGATCCAGAATCGCCGGTGCGTCCGGCGGCGAATACGTACTTTTAACCGTCCACTCATCCGCTGGCATTCCGGCCTGGCTGCCCGCCGTTGCCGCATCCGCAGGCAGGTTAATCACAGTGGCACCGCCGCTGGCCGTTTTCACACTCAGCTGATAACCGTTTCCGGCCACCGGCAGAAGCTGTAGCTGCCCCGCGGCGTCTTGCGCGTCATTGCTGACCAGCGGCGCGGTGTCCGGCACCTGAAGCGTAAACGCAGGATAAAACAGGCACAGCGAAAGGGCCGCCAGCGCCAGCACGGCGGCGGACGCCAGCATGGCGCGGGCAGCAACTTTTGCAGAAGGACGACGGTTCGCGGGCCAGTAAATCATCACCGTGACAATCGCGATGTAGAGCACCCAGCCGAAAGTTTCAATCAGGTTCGGATCGGCAGGGATCCCCAGAACGCCGGTGATCAGCGCCGAACGGACCGTGCCCGGCGGCACCAGCCAGGAGAGATCGGCAACGCGCTGCTGCCCGATGTTGAGCCAGCCCGCTTCGTGCGCGGTCATCAGTGAGGTAATAATCAGGCCACCGGCGACGAAAATCAGGAACAGGCCGGTGAAGCGGAAGAAGCGGGAAAGGTTGATGCGGATGCCGCCGTAGTAAATCCCGCAGCCGATAAATACCGCCACCAGCAGGCCGATAACCGCCCCGGCGGCAGCCCAGGCCGCCGACTGCGCCACCGAGAAAGTGGCCAGCAGGAAGACGCTGGTTTCAAAACCTTCTTTAAGCACGGCCAGAAATGCCATGCTCGCCAGCGCCCAGGCGCCCGACTGGCTGATCGCCTGCGCGGCCTCGCTTTCCAGCTCTTTCTTCATGTTGTGGGCGTGGGTGTTCATCCACAAAATCATGCCGGTGACGAAGAAGACGGCGACACCGCCAATCACCGATTCCATCCCTTCCTGTCCCGCCTGCGGCAGCGCGCGTTCAGTCAGATCCAGCGCCACACCGACCGCGACAGAAAGCACCACGGCAAGCACCACGCCGACCCACATCGCGGTCAGACTTTTGCCATTCTTACGGAGAAACGCCGCAATAATCCCGACGATAAGCGCGGCTTCTAAACCTTCACGAAGTCCGATAATAAAAGTGGCTAACAAAAGGCTGACTCCGTGGCAACAAGAAGCATTATCAATTATTAATGATAATTGATATCAGTTGCCCGAACGGGAAGGAAGAAATGGAGTATGAGGATTTGCAACAGAGTGATGTGAAATTAAGAATATGGTGTAAAGAGTGCTTTATTTGTAACCAAATAATAAACAGAGAATAAAAACGCCAAAGTGAAGGTCGCGGCGCAGAAAATTATCGTTCACATTCCGGCCAACATCATGCCTGACTGCGGCGTCTGAGGCGGATGATTTGTTGTACAGATTCCCGCAACGAAATGGTGCGGAAGATATCCCGCATCATCGACATATCCGCCATTAACCCGCGCATCCAGCCCATTTTGGCGGCTTTGTACGGGCTAATCACGCCCTGCCAGCTCACCACCCGCACGCGGGATCCGGCGGCGATCCACAACCGGTTGATCCAGACTTCCAGCCCGAAATGCGGCAAAGCGCGGATTTCGTCCAGCCGTGTTGCCAGCAGTTCGCGCGCAAACACCCGCTCGCCGGAAATATAATCCAGCCCGATACACCGCCAGATCCACGGGCTGTTGCGCCTCAGACTGATAGTCACATCCGCCTGATTTTGTATTACCGGCTGGATCAGGCGGGTGATATCACGCCAGTTCAGCCCCAGCAGATCGGCGTCCAGCATCAGCAGATGGCTGCCCGATGCGGCCGCAATGCCTTCCGCCACCGCGTGGCTTTTACCCTGATTTTTTGCCAGCCTGACCACGCGAACGCCCTTTTCCCGTGCCACGTCTGCGGTGTTATCCGCTGAACCGTCATCCACCACGATAATCTCAAACAGCAAGGGATGGTTGCGCACGACATCCAGCACTTTGCCGATCCGCGCCGCTTCATTACACGCCGGGATAATGCAACTGACGGTGATCATTCTTTGCTCCTCAGCCACATGACGCCTGCGGTGACCAGCACGATAAGCAACCCGAGCGAGACGTACAGGATCCAGTTGTTCACCTGCGCGATGATGTCGCCGAACATCCAGCCGATCGCCAGCAGAAACAGGCTTTTGGGAATGGCGGCGATAATGTTGTAGAACAGAAACGGGATGAGCGGCATCCGCGCCATGCCCGCGCCGGTCAGCACCAGCGCACCGGCGGAATGGGTCAGCTTGGCTAACACCAGCAACCGCCCGCCTTTGCGGTCAAAACTGCGCACCATTTTTTCCAGTCTGGGCTGCGTCAGCCCCAGACGCGCCAGCCAGCCGGGCGGTTGTCCGCCCGGCCCGATAACCCAGCGACCGAGGGAATAAAAAAGAATATCCCCGAGAATTTCTCCCGCCATCACCACGGCGAAGATGACGGATAAACTGAAATAGTTGAGGCGGACAAAATAACCGGCAAGCACCGTCACCACCGGCCCTTCGATAATGGCCAGCGGGGTCAGAAACAGCAATCCGTGCGCTTTAATCAGTGATTCAATGGTTTCAAGAGCAAACATACGGTCCTTATTTTCCCGGCGACTGACTCACAGGCACGGGTTGTTTTTTACCTGATAGTTTTATTTTACCGGTTAGCTTTATCTTGCCCGAAAGGCTTTTTTCGCCGGAAGGATTGCCGCGCCAGGTGAAACCGCGCCCTGCCCAGCACCCTAACCACAGCGCGGGCATCATGATATCGCGCAGGCACATCGCCAGAATATCCCTCAGCTGATGCGGCCAGCCGAGCGCTTTTGCCAGCGCCCATTCGCCGCCAAACCACAACACAAACAGCGCAGCCGGTGCGAACAGCGGCAAATCACCGGCGGCGGTCAGCCAGGTGACGGCCGCCAGCGCAGGCAGAAAACCCATAATAATTTCGGGCACGAACAGCCAGAAAAAACCGTCACGGCGGATACGCGCCCAGCGCAGTTGCCTGCTCCAGACCGCGTCCAGCCTGCGATGACCGACGGGTTGCGCAAAAGGTTGCGCCGGTAAACGCACTTTCAGCCCGGCGCGCCTCACCAGTTTGGTCGACGCCACGTCTTCCGCCAGTTCACTGCCCAGCGCCGCCATGCCGCCGCCATTATCGAGCACCTCGCGCCGCCAGCACAGCGTTTTCCCCTGCGCAAAACCGTTACCGAGAAAATCAGACAGATACTGCCAGCGCGCCTGATGCGTGTTCAGCATTGCGGCTTCCACCGCGCCCCAGATATTTTCCGGACGAATGCCGATCGCAGGCGAACTTACCATTCCGGTTTTCGCGTCGAAAGTATTCACCAGCGAACGCAGATAATTCGGCGGTAAAAGCAGGTTACTGTCCGCCATCGCCACAATCCCGGCAGTGGTGTTTTCCCACGCTTTATTGAGATTGTTCACCTTAGGATTCGCCGATATTTTGTCATCACCGGTCAGCAAACGCGCACGCTGATGCGGATATTCAGCCATCAGTTTTTCCACCAGCGGGATCACCGGATCAAAGCGCGATGCGACGCAGAACACAATTTCGTAACCGGGATAATCCTGATGAAAGCTGGAACGCAGTGTTTCCTCTTCAAAGGCGTTAAGCCCGCACAGCGGTCGCACCAGTGCGATAAATTCTGACGTTTCCTGCGTTTCATCCCGCCGGACGCCCCGGCGCATTCGCCAGTAAGCGATCGCCAGAGAGGTGAATTGCAGCGTAATCAGGAAACCGCCAAAGGTGGCGGTTAATGCGGTGCTTAAAGCCATGATGATGCCCCTTCATTTTTTAAGCGCTGGCGTGATGTGACCGGTGATTTCCGGCGGTCAGCATCGTGAGAAAACAGGCAAAACGATTACGAGGTAATAATCATCCTAGAGACGTTTCATTAAGGTTTTCTTAAAGCAGGCTTTCGGGGCGCATGAATGTTGGCATTTGCCGTAAGGAAATGTTTTTATTATCTGTTATTCGGAATTTTCTTAATGGCACCGATAAACTGAAATATTTCCGCAGTAATCTGTTCATCTTTATCGTGACCGGATCTGTCAACATGGAACGCTCAGGCTATTTGCAAAGACAATTTACGCCCAGCTCCCGTTCTCTAACTGCCCGGGAATTGTGTATTGATGTCCCTTTTGTCACCCCGGAAAGTGACAACCTGAAAGTGATGGAATTATTCACCCAGCACCATTCGCTGATCAGCCTACCCGTCGTTGAGGACAACCGCCCGTTCGGGCTGATCAACCGCCATATCTTTCTTTCCCAGATGGCCCGCCCTTATTTTCGCGAACTTTATGACCGGAAAAGTTGTATCGCGTTTATGGATAAGCATCCGCTGGTGATTGATTCAGAAAGTACGCTCGATGAACTGGCGCAGAAAATGGTGGAGTCCGGCGACCGTTCGGTCACTGACGGATTTATTCTGACCACCGGCGGCCATTACATCGGCATGGGGCTGGGGATCGACGTCATCAAAACCGTGTCGAACGTCCAGACGCAGCAGCATCAGCAAATCATGCAAAGCATTGAGTACGCGCGCGTGATCCAGGAATCGATGCTGAACAAGTCGCATAAAACGCTGACGGCGCAGCTCAGAGACTGGAGCCTGGTGTGGCAGCCGCGAGACTGCGTGGGTGGCGATTTCTATGCGTTTCATGAAGTTGACGGCGGCTGGCTGCTGTTTGTCGCCGACTGCACCGGCCACGGCGTGCCGGGCGCGTTCATGACCGTGATCCTCTCCTCGGCGCTGGATAAATCCTTGCTGGAATGCCCGGCCAACCGTCCGGATTTGCTGCTCGGCCACGTGAATCAGTTTATCAAACAGACGCTCGGGCAATCCGAACAGTCGAATCAGACTTCCACATCCAACGACGGCTGCGATGCGATGGTGGCGTTTATCGACCCGCAGGATCCGCGGCTGATCTGGGCCGGTGCGCGCCTTTCCGGTTTCCTGTTACCGGCTGAAAGTGAAGAAGCGGTGGCGCTCAGTGCCGACCGCATGGGCGTGGGGTATACCGAAACGCCCGCTGATTATCGCTGGACGCTGCATGAAACCCCGCTCAATCCGCAGGATTTACTGTTTATTTATACCGATGGCCTGACCGATCAGGTTGGCGGTAAACGCAACATCATGTTCGGGAAGAAAAAGGTGAAAACGCTGCTCGAACAGCACCGTTCAGCGCCCGTGCCCGAACTCTCGGCAGCGATGATGCAGGCCTATCTCGACTGGCAGGGCAATCAGCAACGCCGCGATGATATGACCTTTTTAGGTTTTCGTTATTGTGGCCTCAGGGGCCGGCAACCGTAGAGTTTATTTATGACAAACGAACCCGTTTTCACCGAACCGTTCAGTGCGCCGCATTATGACGTGGTGGCATTGCAGTACACCGGATTTTTCTCGCAAAACAATATTACCGCGATGGGCGAAGTGATCCGTTTGTATCTGGAACAGCATGAAGCGTCTTCCAGCACCCGCCGCAAACTGTTTTCCACCTTTATTGAGATGGTGCAAAACATCCTGCGTTACTCCTCGGACAGCCGTGCGCTGGCGCGTGCTGACGACGAAATGCGTTTCGGATCCGTCACGCTGGGCATCGATAATGGCCGCTACGTGTGCGAAAGCACCAACCTGATCCGCCCGGAAGATATTGTGCGGCTGCGCGACTATCTGGAGACGATCAGAACCATGAGCGCCGACGAAATCAAACTCACCTATAAAGCGTCGCTGCGTGCGGAAAGCCCGGTGTGGAGTAAAGGGGCCAACATCGGCCTGCTCACCCTCGCCCGCGACGCCAGTGAACCGCTGGAATTTACTTTTCATCAGGTGGAAGCCTCTGAACTGTCCACTTTTCATCTGAAAGCCATAATCTAAAAAGAGCGCATCACTATGAACAATATCAGCATCCCTGCGACTTCCTGCACGCCGGAAGTTGAATTTGATTTTGATGGCCGAACTCTGTCGCTGGCCGGTGAATCTTATCCGGAAAATGCGGCGGCTTTTTATCGTCCGCTGATCACCGCCCTGGAAAACTTTGTGCCCGCGCAACCTCAGGGCACCGGCTCGCCGCTGACGCTGCACGTCGCGCTGAGTTACTTCAACAGCTCCAGCACCAAAATGCTTTTCAGCCTGTTAAGTGCGGTGAATAACGCCGCTGCCGCCGGGATCGCCACCACGCTGCACTGGTATTACGATCCTGAGGATGATATTTCCGAAGAATTTGGCCAGGAACTGAGCCTTGATTTCCCCGCCATCGCCTTCCACCTCCACGCGGAAAGCTACCATGACGAGCTTAGATGAGTTATTCACGGCAGAAAGCGCCATCCTGCAAGACAACCGCGAACTGGCCGAGACACAGGGGCTGGACGCGGAAGTTTACCGCGACGCGCTGATCAAGCTGACCGCGCATTATCAGAAGATCATGAATGAATCTTACCGCCTGATCCGCCGCAGCGACCGCGCCGAGCGGGATCTGAACCAGCTCAATGAACGGCTGGAGTATGAGGCCACGCACGACCCGCTGACCCAGGTTTATAACCGCAGCGCCATCATTGATCAGATTACGAAAGCGCTGAACGCGGGAGAAGCCGGGCTGATTTTGCTCGATATCGATCACTTTAAAGCGATCAACGACCAGTACGGACATCCGGCGGGCGATGCGGTGATTTGCGGGCTGATCCGGCGCATAGAACAATCTGTGCCGGAGCTGGGCAGTATCGGGCGCGTCGGCGGCGAGGAGTTCACCATCCTGCTGCCGCGTTACACCAAAGCGCAGTCGGTGATTGTCGCCGGTTATATTCACGCGCTGCTCAATGCATCGCCGCTGGATTTACTGCCACATCAGCTGGTGACGGCGAGCCTGGGCGTAAGCTGGGGAAAGCAGAACAGCAGCTTTGATACGTTATACAACGACGCCGACGCCGCCATGTATGAAGCGAAACGACGCGGCAGAAACCGGGTGCATTGCGGATAGTCAGGGCACGGGATTGCAGATAAAAGCGTGAATGCAGACAGCCTGCATTCACCTTTTTTTGGCCTCACACTTTCTTAAATTCGAGACGTTTGATTTCGCCGACCACCAGCAGATAGCAGAGCATGGACATCAGCGCAGAACAGCCGACGAAGATCAGCGCACTGTTGAAGGAATGCAGGTTTTTCACCAGATAACCAATCAGCAGCGGCGTGACGATAGAAGCGACGTTACCGAAGATATTGAATATCGCACCACACATACCAATCATTTCTTTCGGTGCGGTATCGGCAATCACCGGCCAGCCCAGCGCCCCGAAACCTTTGCCGAAGAAGGCCAGCGCCATCAGCCCGACCACCACCACATTATTGTCGGTGTAATTACACAGAATAATTCCGGACGCCAGGATCATGCCGCAGACAATCGGGATTTTCCGCGCCGCGGTTAATGAGAAGCCGCGTTTGAGCAGATTATCCGACACGACGCCGCCCAGAATGCCGCCGCAGAAACCGCACAGAGCCGGAATTGAGGCAATCAGGCCGACTTTCAGAATCGACATGCCCTTTTCCTGCACCAGATAAATCGGGAACCAGGTCAGGAAAAACCACGTGATGGTGTTGAGGAAATACTGGCCGAAGAAAATGCCTAACATCATTCTGCTGCTCAGAAGCTGGCGAACGTAATTCCATTTCGGGCCCTGCTTGCCCTGTCTGGATTTCGCCTGATCCATATTCACCACCGCGCCGCCCTGCTCAATATAGTCCAGCTCGCTGGCTGAAACCCCCGGATGGTCAAGCGGGTTACGGACAAACTTCACCCAGAACAGCGTCAGGATAAAACCAATCACGCCCATCACCACAAACACGTTTTCCCAGCCCCAGGCGTAGGTCAGCCAGCCGAGGAAAGGCGAGAAAATAGCCAGCGAGAAATACTGCGCCGCATTGAAGATGGAAGACGCCGTGGCACGTTCCCGCGTCGGGAACCAGGCTGCTACCATGCGGGCGTTGGCCGGAAACGCCGGCGCTTCGGCAAAACCTAACAGGAATTGCAGCAGGAACAGCGACCCCACGGCATACGCCACCGGGAACCAGCCGACAAAGCCCTGCACCAGCGTGAAGAACGACCAGAAAAACAGGCTGTAGGTATAGACTTTGATAGTGCCAAACCGGTCAAGCAGCCAGCCGCCGGGCAGCTGCATCAGCAGATAAGAGATACCAAATGCTGAGAATATCTTCCCCAGATCGACAACGTCTAATCCCAGATTTTTAGACACTTCTGTTCCGGCAATAGATAACGTCACGCGGTCGGCATAATTAACGGCAGTAATAACGAAAATAATCAGCAGAATAATGTAACGGACATGCGTCTTTTTATTTCCTGACGCCACAGATTCAACACTCATGTTATCCCTCTCTGTAACATTTTCCGGCGTCAGCACGCTTTGAAACAATCTCAGTTAAAGTGTGAAATGCAGAAACCGGAGGTTTGCTATCCCTGTTAAAATAAAAAATCCATTTGGCATTTTTTTTGGTAAATAACGCCCTTAATTCACCCGTATTGTTGACGCAATGATTGTGATTTAAGGCTACCTTCAGAGGGTTGAATCAGTATAAGAAAGGGAAATAGAAATAACACTGTGCAGACGCCCAAGGATCTGCGGGGAATTTTCTTATTTTACTTTGCACTCTCACATTACGATAACGTTGAAATAACACTCTTTTATCGCTTACCGGCCACGCCTCAAAAAGAGTGATGCAAGTCACAGTTCATATTTCATATGCCAGAAAACTTCCGGCATTCATCGTGCAAAGCCGGTCAGTTGCACAATGGGAAATCAGAAACTTTACTTTATAATTGCCTTCATTAACCCGTATTCATTGACGATGTGTGATTCCCCTTTCAGAGAACAACGTTAGCCCTGTTTATTTCTGCATAAATAAGAACTCACCAGTGTGTTCTTTAATATCAGCAAAACAGCTTTAACAATAAGTGCGTTATAAAAGAAAAAAAGCAGGCCCGCGGAAATGATTCCATGCGGGCCTGCTTTTCTATTTAGGTTTTATTGCTGCGTTTATTCGTTACGCTTTTGCACCGGCCACAGCTTCTTTCGCCAGCTGGGTAATGCGCGCGTAATCGCCGCTTTCCAGCGCATCAGCCGGAACTAGCCATGAACCTCCGATGCACAACACGCTTTTCAGCGCCAGATAATCCCGGTAGTTCGCCGGTGAAATGCCGCCGGTCGGGCAGAAACGCACCTGCGGGAACGGGCCGCCAATCGCCTGCAACGCTTTCACACCGCCGTTAGCTTCTGCCGGGAAGAATTTGAATTCACGCAACCCGTGATCCAGCCCCAGCATGAGTTCGGACACGGTAGAAATCCCCGGGATCAGCGGAATGGTTCCCGCCGTTGCGGCCTTCAGCAGGTCATCCGTCAGACCCGGACTGATTGCAAACTGTGCGCCTGCGTCGGTGACGTCCTTCAGCTGCTGCGCATTCAGTACAGTGCCCGCGCCGATAATTGCGTCCGGCACTTCGCGGGCAATCGCACGGATCGCGTCCATCGCGCAGGCGGTGCGCAGCGTCACTTCCAGAACGCGAACGCCCCCGGCGACCAACGCTTTCGCCAGCGGCACGGCATGTTCGGGTTTATTGATGACAATCACCGGCACAACCGGGCCCGATGTCAGGATTTGTTCAGCGCTTGTTTTCCAGTTTTTCATGTTCGTTTTCTCTTATCTCACGTCTTCGACATTAAAATTTGATACAGCACGCGCCCTGTTCCGCGCCGGAAAGCTGGCTGCGCAGGGCACCGAAAAGCTCACGGCCACAGCCGGTATGTTCGGCACTCAGATCCGGCTGGTACGCGGTGCGTTTCGCCAGCTCAGCGTCGTCCACCAGCAACGCCAGCTCGCCGGTGCGGCCATTCACGCGGATGATGTCGCCGTCCTGCACTTTCGCCAGCATGCCGCCGGTATACGCTTCCGGCGTGACGTGGATGGCAGACGGCACTTTGCCGGATGCGCCGGACAAACGGCCATCGGTGACCAGCGCCACTTTAAATCCGCGATCCATTAACACGCCGAGCGGCGGCATTAATTTGTGTAACTCCGGCATGCCGTTGGCCTGCGGCCCCTGAAAACGCACCACCACCACGCAATCGCGGTTAAGTTTCCCGGCCTCAAACGCAGGCACGATGTCGTGCTGGCTTTCAAAGACGACGGCAGGCGCTTCGATAATCTGATTATCCGCAGGAACCGCCGAGGTTTTCATCACCGCGCGTCCCAGATTGCCGGACAACACTTTGGTGCCGCCGTGATGTTCGAATGGCGCAGAAACGCTGGCGATCACGTTTGTATCCAGCGAGCTTTGTGCCCCTTCACGCCACGCCAGTTCGCCGTTATCCAGCCACGGCTCCTGCGTGTAACGCTCCAGCCCGAAACCGGCGACGGTGCTGACGTCCTGATGCAACAGGCCATGATTAAGCAGTTCGCGCACCACCAGCTGCACGCCACCGGCAGCCTGGAACTGGTTAATGTCCGCCGGGCCGTTCGGGTAAATGCGGCACAGCAACGGCACGGCGTCGGACAGTTCAGAGAAATCATCCCAGTTAATGATGATGCCCGCTGCACGCGCCATCGCCACCATGTGCATGGTCAGATTGGTGGAACCGCCGGTCGCCAGCAGCGAAACAATCCCGTTCACCACGGTTTTCTCATTCACCATCTGCCCGAGCGGCTGATAGTTACCGCTGGTTTCGGTCAGACGCGTCACCTGACGCGCCGCCGAATCGGTCAGCGCGTCGCGCAATGCCGTGTCCGGCGGCACAAATGACGAACCTGGCAGATGCAGGCCCATCACTTCCATCACCATCTGGTTGGTGTTGGCCGTGCCGTAAAACGTGCAGGTGCCGATGCCGTGATACGACGCGGCTTCCGCTTCCAGCAGCGCCTGACGATCGACCTTGCCTTCGGTGTACAGCTGGCGTACGCGCACTTTTTCTTTGTTCGGCAACCCGGTGCTCATCGGCCCGGCCGGAATAAAGACCGCCGGAAGGTGCCCGAATGACAGCGCCGCCATGACTAATCCCGGCACGATTTTGTCGCAAATTCCGAGGTACAGCGCGCCGTCGAACATGTTGTGCGACAAGCCAATGGCGGCGGACATGGCAATCACATCGCGGCTCATCAGCGACAGTTCCATGCCGTCCTGCCCCTGCGTGACGCCGTCACACATTGCCGGCACGCCGCCCGCCACCTGCCCGACGGCACCGACGGATTTCAGCGCCTCTTTCAGGCGCTGCGGGTAATGCTCGTAGGGCTGATGCGCGGAGAGCATATCGTTGTAGGCGGTGATAATCGCGATGTCGCTGCGCACCATATTTTTCAGGGCGTTTTTGTCATCCGGCTGACAGGCCGCAAAGCCGTGCGCCAGATTGCCGCAGGCCAGCTGCGCGCGGTGAACCGTTTTCGAACGGGCAGATTCCATGCGCGCCAGATAGGCTTCGCGGGTCGGGCCGGAGCGTTCAATGATCCGCTGCGTGACGCGCGAGACTGTTTCGTTAATCATTTCGTTCTCCTTTTCTTAAAGCATCGTGAAAGCAATCATGCCGATGATCCCGCCGGTGGTGCCCAGCAGGGTTTCCATCACGGTCCAGGTTTTCAGCGTTTGCAGTTCACTGGCACCGGTAAATTTACCGAACAGCCAGAAACCGGCGTCGTTCACGTGACTCAGCACGATGGAACCGCCGGTGATACAGATTGCCAGCGCCGCGAGTTGCCCGCCGTTCAGCCCGAGCTGATGTGTCACCGGCAGAACCAGGCCGACGGTGGTCAGGCAGGCGACGGTCGCCGAGCCCTGAATCACGCGCACCACGGCGGCCAGCGCAAAACAGGCCACGGCGATAGGCAAACCGGTGCCAATCATGGCGTCACCGATGGCCGGGCCGACGCCGGAATCCACCAGGATTTGTTTGAACACGCCGCCCGCACCGGTCATCAGCAGGATGATCCCGGCCGGTTGTACGGCAGCAGAACAGATGGCGAGCGTTTGTTCGTTGGTCATGCCGCGCGGTTTAGCCAGACCGTAAATCACGATCAGGCAGGCAATCAGAATGGCGGTGAACGGATGGCCGATAAATTCCAGCCATTGCTGCAAATGAGAACCCTGTGTGACGAAGCGCGCGCCGATGGTTTTCATCCCCACCAGAACCAGCGGACATAAGATCAGTGCCAGACTGAAACCGAAAGACGGCAGATTGTCTTTGTTCAGCGTCGGCGCATTTTCTTCCACCGGCATCGGCCAGTTCACATAGCGGCTGATGAAATTGCCGTACAGCGGCCCGGCGATCAGCATGCCAACAATGGCGGCGACCAGACCGATGGCAATCATCCAGCCAAAATCCGCATTAAGTTGTGACGCGAGAAGCATCGGCACCGGCCCCGGAAGCAGGAAACAGGCGGCCGCGGCAACACCGGCAAACAGCGGGATCGCCAGCCTGACAATGTTACCGTCGGTACGGCGCGCAACGGCAAACACAATGCCGATCAGCAGGACAATCGCGACGTCGAAAAACAGCGGTAATGCGCATACCAGCCCGGCAATCCCGAGCGCATAATTGGCTTTGTTTTTGCCGAAACGATTCAGTAAATGGGCCGCAATTTGATCGAGCGCACCGACTTCATGCAGGATCTTGCCAAACATCGCGCCCAGCGCCACCACGATCGCCAGAAAACCGAGCGTGCTGCCCATGCCTTTTTGCATGGTGTCGGCAATCGTATCAATGGGCATACCGGAAAAAATCCCGGCGGCGATGGAGACCAGCATCAGCGCCACAAAGGCGTGCATGCGGACTTTCATGACCAGGAACAGGAGCAGTAAAACTGACCCGACCGCTGTCCCGACTAAAGTAACTGTATTCACGCGCAGTGCTCCTGTTGCTGGAAACTTTGAATATGTTGCAGGGTTTCTGCGATCACACCGTCAAGCGGCTGATTGATATTGATGGTGATGACATCGCTCTCTTCAACCCCGGGTTGCTCCAGCGCGGCGAACTGAGAAATCAGCATTTGTGATTTAAAGAAGTGGCCTTTTCGCGCCGCCATGCGTTCCTCGATCACCGGAAAATCGCCTTGCAGATAAATAAACGACAGATTGCCGTTCCCTGCCCGCAGACGGTCGCGGTAGCGTTTTTTCAGCGCGGAACAGACGATGATCGAGACGTTATTGGTCCGCTGCATCGCGAACGCCGCGTCATTGAGTGCGGCCAGCCACGGCGCACGGTCATCATCGTTTAACGCCTCGCCTGCGGCCATTTTGGAAATATTGCTGCGCGGGTGCAGAAAATCGCCGTCAAGAAAACCGGCGGACAACTGGTGTGACACGGCATTGGCGACGGCGGATTTCCCGCTGCCGGACACGCCCATGAAAATATAAATACGGTTGTTATTCTGATTGTTGTTCTGGGTCTGGCTCACGATTTAGCTCCTGGCACGGGATCTTTATTAAGAATGTTACCGGTAACATTATCAGAGGGATTTTGGCGTCTGACAATCGGTGGCGGCGGGTGAAAACCATAAGTGTGATCAGGTTCAAAGTTAACTATTAGCAATGAAACATTTTTTGTATGGCCATTAACAGGTGAATAACACAGGCAGGCAACACAGCGGGGGACGCATCAAAGAATATTCATTCCGCCTTGTAATAATCACGTTCCTTGTCTATTACTTAAATCACGTAATAAACCGCTGTTTTTGCATCGAGTTATTACTTAACAGGGTAATTAAAACAGGCGTATCCCGAAGTTCTTCCACCGGGTTTCCGGTACTCATATTCTGAGGCAAAAAATGAAAATATCTCACGCGTTGTTGGCTGTGGCGTTAACTGCGGGTTTGTCCTTTAGCGCTTTTTCCGCTCAGCTCATGAAGAAAGTCGATTTTGAAAAAGTCGCTTCCGAATACACTAAAGTCGGATCGGTCACCACATCGAATAAAACTTCTCAGTCAGGCGCGATTGAAGATTTGTCCAAGAAAGCCGATAAAAAAGGCGGCGACGTCTTTGTATTAACGTCCGGCAATACCAATAATAAAATCCACGGTACCGCTGACGTGTATAAGAAAAAATAAGTCCAAAATGTGATCGTAAAAAACCACGCCAAGGCGTGGTTTTTTTATGCAGCAATAAAGGGGTTTTCAGGCAGCAAGCCTTTCCGGCCAGCGTTCCGTCGGGTACAGCGCCATACGGATATTGAACAGATGGAACAGCGGTTTAAATAACGTCATGTCCGAACGGCACAACGCTTCGAGGTTTAACAACACGCGGTTTAATTCCTCAAGCAGCGATTGCGGCGGCAAGATATAAATATTTTTCAGCCGCTTTTTAATGTACTGATTAATTTCAAACATCAGCGCGTCCGTTTCCAGCGTATGGCTTTTTAAAATAGCCTGATGGCGGGCATAAAAATCATAGCAATTCACGCCCAGCCAGATTTCCGTGATCAAATTTCCGCCCAGCGCGACATTCGGCACCGGATCAACTTTATTACGCGGCAAAATAATATTCACTTTATCGAGCATACTCGCGACGTACTGCTGACGCCCGCGCAGTGACGACGCGTTAATTTTGATCTCACTGGTAAACTGCAATAACTCTTTAATGCCTTTGCGCAATGCGCGTTTTGCCGTCCACGAAGGCCGTTTATTACGGATAAGCGCCGTGGTCAGTAACGCAATCGCAATCCCCACCAGCGTGGATATCGCCGCGTTAACAATCACCAGCAGGTCAGGTTTGAAATCATGGCTCATGCCGATAAAACCGGGGATCTGCGTGGCGATAATCAGGCCGATAAAGTTGGTGGAAGGATTGGCAATTACCAGCCCCAGCGCCAGCAGGCCCGGCGCGAGGCAGATAATCAGGGACTCAAACGTCACTGCCAACGGAATAAACACGGCGACGTAAACAATGCTGATCAGAATCGCAATCAGCACGCCTTTGAGAAACACGTGGATCGACGCAATCGGGCTGTCGAGTGAGGCGAAGAACGAGCAGATGACCGCCGCCATCATCGGCGCGGAAGCCCCGTCGCGCCAGCCAGTGCCGATCCAGAACAGACAGCCGACCATGGTGGCGGCAAAGGCGCTGAAGGCCGACAACAGGATCATCCCTTCATCTTTATGCTTTCTGAATAGCCTGAGTTTGCTGCGTTTTTTCTCTTTACTGAACTGGCTGACGCGTTCGGTCACGCCAAAGTACGATTCCGCAATGTGAATGAAATTCTGCAAACGTTCCAGCAAACCGATAAACAGCAGCCCTTCTTCCGGCGTCATTTCGCCCCGGTCGTAGCACGCTTTAATTCTTTCCTGCGACGCGCGGATGTCTTCCTGAATCGCCTTCGCATTGCCGCTTTGCTCCGGGCTGTTCAGCCACAGCAAAAACTGACTGAAGGTCGCGGAGACAAAATCCGGGAACGCAATGCCCTGCTCGCCCAGCAGGCTCAGACGTTTTTCAATCGCCGTCAGGGTCGGGATCAGATACGACAAATGCTGATACTGCGCGGTCACCAGGCGAATTAACCGGCGCGCGGAATCGCCTTCAAACACGCAGTGCGTAATCAGCGCTTCCACGCTGATGGGATAGTTCGCCATCTGCACCAGAATGTGTTCGCGCTCAGGCGACGTCTCTTTTGGCGTAACGGTCAGCAACTCAGCACAGAGTTTTTTGGCACTGTCGTACCAGTTACTGACGCTGTTCTCCAGCAGATTACGCATGCGCACCGGGAACACCAGCATGTGGATCAGCGAACTACAGACAATCGCCACCGTGATCTCTTCGACGCGCGAAATCACGGTATAAGTGATGGAAAGCGGCGTATCGACGTCGGCAAATCCCATGATCGCCGCGCTGTATCCGGCCAGCATAAAAATGTACCCCTTCGGCGTGCGGTCATGCAGCGAAAGATACAGGCAGAAAGCCACCCACAGCGACACACTCAGGCTGAAAAGCACCGGATCGGTGACCGTAAACGGATACACCAGAAAGATGAAAATTCCGCCGAGCACCGTGCCCAGAAAACGGTATGTGGCTTTGGAAAGCGTCGAGGCAGAATAGAGCTGGGAAATGACATAAACCGAAACCATTGACCAGGCAGGTTTATCGAGATTGAGTTCAAGCGCGATATATAAGGCTAAAAATGCCGCTATACAGGTTTTGACGGAGAACAAGAGCGCATTTTTTGTTAACCATTTCATTTTTAAATCAACAGCTCAGCGTATTTTAAAACAGTATTTTAGCCTGCGCGGAAGATTGCGCCCTTTTGAAGAGTGTAACAAAACATACGAAACTATTAGTCACCTTACAAAATTGCCTCCCGCGCTCGATTTACGCTTCCGTCAGGCAAAAAAAATCCACGCCGCGGCGTGGATCGGGGGTAACAATGTCGGTGATTCAGAAAGGACGGATGATCGCCAGAATCCCGATAATGATGACGCAAAGAGCGATAATTCCCGCAGCATTGCGCAGTAACGCATAATTTTTTGTGGGCTGCCCGGTGGCGCGTTTGCGTAAATCGCCGGAAAGCAGCCCGTGCAGCGCGGAAAGGAAGAACACCACGAGGATCTTAATCAGCAGCCACGCATGCGGGATCTGGCCGTGGCTGACAATCATCACAATCCCGGCAATCCACAGCACAATCATCGCCGGGCTGGTGACGCAGCGGTTCCACTGGCGGACGGTGTCGAGCAACGCCGCTTTGCCCGCGTTATCCTGCATTCCGGAGGTTTTAGAAAACGTGATGGAAACCAGCGCCATCGCCAGAATTCCGCCGATCCACAATATCCCTGCGATAATGTGCAGGGCATTCAGCCACTCATGAAGCATGTTTTATTCCTTCTAAAGTTAACGACAATGCGGTACGCCGGACAACTTCAACCTGCTGTCTCTTCACGGCTTTTACCGGATTATGTCCTTTTCCCCTGATAAAGGCACGGGTAATGTCTGCGCGTTTTCATAACGTCAGGCTTTCTGTTTTCTTTCTTTTTGGAAACCGAGTAGGTAGACTGGGCTACCTACTCAATGACAGACCAAAATGAGCGACGTTATGTCACAACCTGAAACGCCACCGGAAAGCGCCCGCGACCGCCTGCTCGGCGCAGCACATGTCCTGTTTTATAACGACGGCATCGCCGCCACGGGCATTGACGCCATCGTGAAAAGAGCGGGTGTCGCGAAGAAAAGCCTCTACAACAATTTTGAATCCAAAGCAGAACTGGTCGCGACGTACATCACCGTCCGCCACGACGAATGGCTGGCGCTGTATGCCCGCCGCGAACAGGAAGCTTCCGGCCCGAAAGAAAAAGTGCTGGCGGTTTTCCGCGCGTATGACGACCACGCGGAGTTTTCCTACGAACGTGGGTTTCGTGGCTGCGGGCTGCTGAATGCCGCCGCCGAACTCCCGGCCGGTGCGCCCGGCAGGCTGGCGGTGCGCGGCCACAAGGAACAGGTGGAATCCATCGTGACCGCCCATTTGCTTGAGCTGTTTGCCGGCGATGAAGCAAAAGCGCAATTACTGGCACGGCATTTTTCATTCCTGCTTGAAGGAGCGATATCCCGCGCCGGGCTGGAAGGCAACGGTGCCTGTGTGCGTCAGGCGATGGCGATGGCCGAAGCCATGATGGAGGCGCCGTGACAAGCTCGCCCGCAGAACGGCTACTCGGCATTCTGGCCGTGGTTTTTGCCTCGGTGTTATGGGGCTCCACGGGCACGGCGGCAACGTTCGCCCCGCAGGTCAGCCCGCTGGCGATTGGCGCAGTGGCAATGGGCATCGGCGGCCTTTTGCAGGCGGTCATCGCCGCACGGGGCATTCTCAGACACCGCCGCGCACTCACTTTACACTGGCGGATTTTACTGACCGGCGGCCTTTCCGTCGGCATCTATCCGCTGGCTTTTTATGCCTCGATGCACCTTGCGGGCGTGACGGTGGGCACGGTGATTTCCATCGGTTCTGCCCCGCTGCTTTCTGCACTGATTGAATACTGGCTCGAGGGCCAGCGTCTGACGCGCCGCTGGATGACGGGCGCGGCCATTGGTGTGGCCGGAATGGTGTTGTTATGTCTGGCAGAAAGCAGCTCGCACGCCCTTTCCGGGCAGCAACCGCATGCGCTGGCGGGTATGGCGTTCGGTCTGGTTGCCGGGCTGACTTACGCCCTCTACGCGTGGGCGGCGCGCCAGCTGATGCAGCGCAGCGTCCCTTCGCGTGTGTCGATGGGCGCAACGTTTGGCCTCGGCGGCCTGTTGCTGATGCCGGTGTTATTCGTGACCGGCGCGCCTTTGCTGGCGTCGTGGAATAACGCCGCGGTCGGCGCTTACATGGCGCTGATCCCGATGTTTACCGGTTATGTGTGTTTTGGTTATGCGCTGGCACGCATTCCCGCCAGCCTGGCGACTACCATCACACTGCTCGAGCCTGCGGTGGCAGCGGTTCTGGCGGTGCTGATTGTCGGCGAACGCCTGCCCGCAATGGGCTGGACCGGCATCGGGCTGGTCGTCGCCTGCCTGATTTTCATCACCGTTCCGCTAAGAAGAAGGCCGGTGCTGACGTCGGCCTGAAAGAAGAATGGCCCTTTGCAGGGCCATTTCTTTTAGCAAAAATCACACGTTCTTACACCGCCGCAGGGGCTTCCAGCGAGGCCATATCAATGACAAAACGGTAGCGAACATCTGCTTTTTCCATACGTTCGAATGCCGCGTTGATTTCATCCATACGGATCATCTCGCAGTCCGGCAGAATGTTTTTCTCAGCGCAGAAATCGAGCATTTCCTGCGTTTCGCGGATCCCGCCGATTGGCGAACCCGCCACACGACGACGGCCCAGCAACAGCGGCACGGTATTGAACTCTTCCATCGGCCCGACCTGCCCGACCAGCACCAGCGTCGCGTCCACATCCAGCAGCGGCATGTATGGCGTGATGTCGTGTTTGACCGGCACGGTATCGATAATCAAATCGAAGTGGTCGTGCGCCTGCGCCATGGCATCGCTGTCTGCGCTGACCAGCAAACGACTCGCGCCCAGCGCCAGTGCATCGGCTTCTTTGGCGTTGGAACGGCTCAGCACGGTGACATCCGCGCCCAGCCCGACGGCCAGTTTAACGGCCATGTGGCCCAGCCCACCCAGACCAATAACGCCCACGCGGCTGCCCGGCCCGACATTCCAGGTTTTCAGCGGCGACCAGGTGGTGATACCGGCGCACAGCAGCGGCGCGGCTTTGGAGAGATCTAACCCTTCCGGCATCCGCAGGCAAAACTCCTCGCGCACCACTAAATGCTTGGAATATCCGCCCTGCGTCGGCTCTTTGGTGAAACGGTCGTAACCCGCGTACGTGCCGGTATTGCCTTCGCGGCACAGCTGTTCTTCGCCCTTTTTACACTGGTCACATTCCTGACAACTGTCCACCATACAACCGACGGCGACATGGTCGCCCACTTTGTAGCGGGAAACCTGATTGCCCACCTGCGTTACGCGCCCGACGATTTCATGACCGGGAACAATCGGATAATAGCTCCAGCCCCAGTCATTCCGGGCAGTATGCAAATCAGAATGGCAGACGCCACAATACAAAATTTCCATTGCGACATCATTTTCACGCAGGCCGCGACGTTCAAATGCGTAAGGTGCCAGCGGTTTTTTCGGATCGTACGCTGCAAATCCAACAGTTTTCATCGGTAAACTCCTGAGTTGATAGTGACCCCTTCACTATAGAATTTACCCCCAAAGCCACAAGCCACAGTTCTCCAGAATCCTTGCCTGATCCTGTTCAGTTTACTTTTCGGGATGCTGGCTCAGCCACTGGCTGCGGTATTGCGAAGGCGATCGCGCGGTGCTTTTACGGAACACGCGGCAAAAATAATTGCTGTCGGTAAATCCGCAACTGCTCGCCACTTCTTTAATCTTCAGTTCATAGCCTTTCAGCAGCAGTTTTGCCCGTTCCAGCCGGACATGATTGAGGTATTCGCTGAAACCGGTATCGCCGGATTTCCGGAAAAGATGTGACAGGTAGTTAGGCGTGATATGGAACCGTTTCGCCACGTTTTCGCGGGTCAGCGGCAGCGAGGCGTTTTCCTCGATGTATTTCTTCATCACTTCAAACAGCGCGCCGCTGCGGGTCAGAATTTGTGTGCGGTTCGCCAGCTGTTCCTGACAATGGCTCAGTAAACCGGCGACCACGCAGCGGGCAGTTTGCTGGTCATCCGGGTTTGAAACGATTTCATTCATCGCCTGCAATAAAAACGAACCGACGCGCGGCCCCAGCCGGGCAACGCTTTGTTTGTCCGTTGCGGAAAACCGGTTGCCGTCCCAGGATTGCAGGCTGAAGCCGAGTTTTTCTTTGCTGAACAAGATGCTCAGCAGCATGGCGGGCGCGCTCCACTGAGTGAGATTCCATTTTCCGCCGGGGATATACAGCGCTTCGCCCTCTTTCAGTAAGCCCTTTTCAGCCGGGAGACTGCGGTCATGAACTTGGCCTCTGACCACAAATTCGATGCGCGGGAAACTGACCAGCAACGCCAGTTCGGGCATGGGTTGTGTATTATCCGGAAAGCGCACGGCCTGCGCTTCACCGCCACAAAACGATCGGAAAAGTGTGTCTATCACAACGGGCAGCATGGTGTTCTCTCAGTTTTTCAATTGCATTGAATCTTGCCATCAAGGTCAAGACCTTGGGTTGCCACCCGAACAGGCCTCAGGTCAAAATCAAGACCTTGGGTTGCCACCCAAACTGGCCTCGGGTCAAAATCAAGACCTTGGGTTGCCACCCAAACTGGCCTCGGGTCAAAATCAAGACCTTGGGTTGCCACCCAAACTGGCCTCAAGGAGCGCCTGTCGCCGCGCCCCTTGAGAATCCCGGGCTCTTTAACTGCGCGCTGTCGCTCGCTGGCACTGTTTCAGCAACATTTGCTAGTGCCGCAAAATCCCGCCGCTGCGCGGTGCCTTCCAGTCGGATTACAAACCGCGCGAAAAAACACGCGGTTTTCCACCTCTCCTTCCAGCGTGATTTTTGAAAGCGGCCAATGGCTTTTTAGTTCACAACCTCGCTGATTTTGATCTCAAAAACGCAGTACGGTTTTATCTTTTTTAAAGCTTCTGGCCGCTTTCAGAAAGCTTGCTGAGTGAGAGTTTCGAGACCGTGGGCTCGAACACCGAAATGAAGGCACCGCGCAGCGGCAAGTTTTCGCGGCAATAGCTGTAGTACCTGAAATAGTGCCAGCGAGCGGTAGCGCGCAGTTGAAAAGCGCGGGAGTCCAGAGGGCGCGCGCGTTAACGCGCCCTTTGGGCCAGTTTGGGCGGCGAGCCCAAGGTCTTGACCGGTGTGGGCCGACGTCCAATGTTTTGTTTTAAAAGCCAGTTTAACCGCAGTGGCATTCACACCACATCCAGCAGCCATTTTTGCGCCGGGGTTAGTCGGCTGGCGGTTTCCGGTTTAAGCCATTTGCGCTGGTCCTGCTGCTGCGCATCTTCACGGTCGATGTACAAACTGTGCAGCACGCGGCGGCGTGTGCCGACGGTATTGTTGGTGCCGCCGTGCCAGGCGTGCGCGTCGTAAATCATCACGCTTCCGGCCGGCGCTTCAAAAACCACTTCGTCGGGATGCGGTAATCCGACATCTGCCAGAACATCTTCCGGCAGCTCTGGCCGGTGATGCGTGCCCGGTATAATCCGCGGTGCGCCATTTGCCGCGCTGAGATCGTCAATCGCCCAGATGGAGTTCACCAGATGTACTTTGGGGAAATCCGGACGCGGCTTTTTCCAGTCCGCATGCAGCGGCTGATGTCCGCCACGGTGCAGCGCTTCGCGGCCATTGAGGCTCGAGACCTTAAACGCGCCGCGGAAAATGTGGCGGCAAACGGACAGGATCAGCGGATGCGACCACACTTTTTCCCAGACCGTGCCTTTGTTAATCATGTTCGCAATACGCGTCGCGGTGGCTTCCTGATGATGCTCAACGGCCAGATTGTCACCCTCTTTTTCCACCAGCGCATCGAAGGTCACGCGCATATCTTCCAGCCAGTCTTTGTCGATCACGTTATGAATAATAACGTAACCCCGGGTTTCCAGCTCAGCGGCCTGTTCTGCGGTAAGCGACTGCGTTGCGCCGAGGGCGTCCAGGTACTGCTCATCCAGGTATTGCTCAGATGAATTTATCATTTCCCACCTCTTTAGTTAACGTTTGTGCAACACAAAAGTACGGCAATTTTTATAGGAAAAAACGATGCAAATCCTACAAAGAGCTGGATATTTGTGTTATCCGAAGGGGAATGTGATGCGGGTGGCAAAGATTACGACACCCGCTGCGCTTTCAGCCTTTCCTGTAAGAAATCGAGAAACACGCGGGTGACTTCGCTGCGCTGGCGGTGCTGCGGATAGAGCGCATGCAGGCTGAGCGAGCCGGGCTGGAAGGCGTCAAGGATGGGTACCAGCGAGCCGTTTTCCAGCGCCGGACCGACGATAAATTCAGGCAGCAATACAATGCCCAGCCCGGAAATGGCGGCGTCGCGCAGCACTTCGCCGTTGTTGCTCAGCACCGGCCCGCGCACGTCGAAAATCCGCAGTTTGCCGTGGCGCTCCAGCTCCCAGCCGTTTTGGCCTTCGCGGCCATATCGCAGGCAATCGTGCCGGAGTAAATCGTCCGGCGTTTCCGGCGTGCCGCGCCGTTCGAGATAACCGGGGCTGCAACAGATAACGCGTTTAAGCTGCCCCAGACGGCGCGCCACCAGCGAGGAATCCGCCAGATTGCCAATACGGATGGCGATATCAAAGCCTTCGCCCACCAGATCGACATACCTGTCCACCAGTTCCACCTGAAACTGAATCGCCGGATTTTGCTGCAAAAACTCCGCAATCAGCGGCGAGAGATGGCTGATGCCAAATGACATCGGAATACTGATGCGATAAGAGCCCTGCAACGCCTGCCGTTTAGGCGAAACGGCCCTTTCGGCTTCTTCGATATCGTCGAGAATGCGCTGCGCGTGTTGTGCAAAAAGCTGGCCGGATTCGGTCACCGACAGTTTGCGAGTATTGCGGTTGAGCAGCCTGACGCTCAGCGACGCTTCCAGCGCGGCCATCCGGCGGCTGACGTACTGTTTGGAAAGCAGCAGCTGTTCGGCCGCTGCGGTGAAATTCCCGGCTTTCACTACCGCCACAAAAATACGGAGATCTTCAATCTGCATGTCAGTTTCGCCCTGAGGAATACGCCCGGTTATTGTCAACCAAAGTGTGACAGTGATAGTCAATCCACCTCATTGTTGAGCAAATTAGTTTACGTGTATTCTCTGTTCATCGGAAGCGCAAACGCACTTCCCCCCTGACAACACTGAGGAGTACACCATGATCGAACAACGTCTCTCTGAACAACGCGGCTTAGGTGACCACGGCTGGTTGCATTCCCGTCACACATTTTCTTTCGCGAATTACTGGGATCCAAAACAGGTCGGTTTCTCAGACCTGCTGGTGATTAACGATGACCAGGTCGCACCGGGTCGCGGCTTCGGGGCGCATCCGCACAGCAATATGGAAATCATCTCCTATGTGCTCGAAGGCGCGCTGGAACATAAAGATTCAATGGGCACCGGTTCCGTGATTGTCCCCGGCGATGTTCAGCTGATGAGCGCAGGCAGCGGCGTGACACACAGTGAATTCAACCACTCCGGTGAAGAAAACGTGCATTTCCTGCAAATCTGGATTGTGCCGTCAGAAAATGGCACCGAACCGGGATACCAGCAGGTGTCCGTCGCAGAAGCGGAAAAACGCGGAAAATTCCGCCTGATTGTTTCACCATCTGGCACAGACGGTTCGCTGACCGTGCGTCAGGACATGAAAATCTATGCCGGTTTCTTCGACGGTGCGGAACAGGCGACGTTTGCCCTCGATGCGGATCGCTATGCTTACCTCCACGTCGCCCGCGGCAGCATCAAGGTGAACGGTGTCGAATTCAGAACCGGCGACGGCGCGCGTATCCGCAATGAAGATAGCGTCACCTTTACCGACGGCGACCAGGCGGAAGTCCTGCTGTTTGATTTGCGTCCGGTTGAAGTGAATCATCCGTCACGCTGATACGGCGTAATGCCTGAGTAAAGTACGCAAAAGCCCAAGCCTGTGATCATCCTGAAAAGGAAGGTTGCAGGCTTTTTTTTTGGGCGTCGGGTAGTGTTCTGACGACGCATTCACCTGCGCTATAATTGCGATGCGATACGTAATATATTAAGATGAATATAACGATATGTATGACACATATGGAATATTTCTCAGGAGAGAACATGAAGAAGTCACTGTTTGTTCTGGCAGCCGCCATCACTATCAGCGCATGTAGCAGCCAGACCGGCGTGAAGCAAACTGATTTGCAGCATCATCGTTTCGAGTTGCTGAGTGTGGATGGTCAGACGGTTCCGGCCGCACAGGGCCGTATTCCGGAAATTGAGTTCGGCTCAAACCTGCATGTTTCCGGCCAGATGTGTAACCGCTTTATGGGTCAGGGCAATCTGGAAAATAACGTGCTGACGGTGAAAGGCCTGGCCTCAACCATGATGCTGTGCCCGGACGAGAACCTGAACAAATGGGATCACGTGATCAGCGACGTGCTCAATAACGGCGCGGCCGTTTCCCTCAATGAGAACAAGATGGTCCTGAAACAGGGTAAACATACGCTGGTTTACCGCCTGAAAGACCGGATGTAATCATGAAAAAGCCAGACACCCGTCTGGCTTTTTTAACCCGCAGTACAACGCCCTTGCATCAACGCGGCTTCAGAGCACTGACGGCCATTCGCCATCGAACACATGCCGACGCGGCTGCCATCGAGCTGTGGCGCTAATCTGAGTTGCCCGCCCGCCATTGAACAGGCTGCATAGGCCGGGCTGTCCATGTTGACGGTACGCTGACCGACATTCACGCTGTTGCCTTTTTGGGGAACGTCAGCCGAATCGTCGTGGCTGCTGCATGCGGCTAACACCAGCACACCGGCGGCCAGTAACACGCGAAACGCAGTGATCATCTGTCCTGCTCCTGAATGATTTTGGGTAATGCGGGGAATTTTTTCGAATCGCCATCATATCCGAGGTTTTTCGCCTGCGTCGAGTCCGTTGGCGAAATAACATCAACTTTTTCCTAAAATAATTCAAAAATTAAACACTCCGACACATTTTATTTCGTCTGGTTATTTCTTTAACTCATAAAATAGAGCGTGATTAACCGCTTTTCCTCCTGAATTAGAACGGGAAATATAACGATAAAGGAGCAATACATGCTGACAGATTTCTTACTGCGGATCGCCCTGGCCGGTGCTTTGGGCGGATTGATCGGCATCGAGCGTCAATTACGCGCCAAAGAAGCCGGATTACGTACCCATATTCTGGTGGGGATTGGCAGCGCCATGTTTATGATTGTGTCGAAATACGGCTTCGCCGATATTCTGATGCAAACGCACGTCAGTTTTGACCCCAGCCGCGTGGCAGCGCAGGTGGTCAGCGGGATGGGCTTTCTCGGCGCCGGGACCATCATTATCCAGAAGCAAATTGTTAAGGGATTAACCACCGCTGCCGGATTATGGGTCACTGCCGCCATCGGTCTGGTGATTGGTAGCGGCCTGTATGAGATCGGGATATATGGCGCTTTTATGACCTTAATTGTGCTGGAAGTTTTTCGCCAGATCAGCAATCACTGGGTCGGTCATCACCATTTAATCGAAATACGTTTATTGCCGGAAAGTGTGCCTTCGGTTTTATTAGCATTACAGAAAATGCGTATTCGCCCCGGGCATATCAAAATCAATCAGCGCGATGAAGATGAAAGCAAATGTGAACTGATTCTGGACGTTATCCTGCGGCCCAAACAAAGTGTCGACAAACTTTATGAAGCGCTGATGTCAGTGAAAGGAATAAAACGCATCGATATTAATTAATCGCCACTTAGTGCGCGAATTCACCTATTTCGCCGCTGAAGCACAGGTTATTCCTGCCAGCGGCTACGACTATTCCTGAAACCGCCCCGCCGCACATAACCCCTTAAAATGTCAGGTGAAAAAGCCCTGCACACAATCAGGATAAATTGATTAATCCCCCCTCTGCTAAGCTTTTATGATTATTGCCGGTAAAAATTACTGTTTCCCGGCCTTTTTGTGAGCAAAGCAAAGGGTATTCCATGATCACCACTGACGGTAATAACGCAGTCGCTTCCGTGGCTTATCGCACCAACGAAGTCATTGCCATCTACCCGATCACTCCCAGTTCTACCATGGCCGAAATTGCCGGTGCCTGGTCTGGCGAAGGGAAGAAAAATTTGTGGGGCGATGTCCCGACGGTAATGGAAATGCAGTCTGAGGCCGGTGCGATTTCCACCGTCCACGGCGCATTACAGACCGGCGCGCTGTCGACCTCTTTCACCTCGTCGCAGGGTCTGTTGCTGATGATCCCGGTGCTTTACAAACTGGCCGGTCAGCTGACGCCGTTTGTCCTGCACGTTGCGGCGCGTACCGTCGCGACGCACGCGTTGTCTATTTTCGGCGATCATTCCGACGTCATGGCCGTGCGCCAGACCGGTTGCGCCCTGCTCTCTGCCGCCAGCGTGCAGGAAGCGCAGGATTTCGCGCTGATTGCCCAGGTCGCCAGCCTTAACAGCCGCGTGCCGTTTATCCATTTCTTCGACGGTTTCCGGACCTCGCATGAAATCAATAAAATCGCACCGCTGAGCGACGACACGCTCCAGCAAATGCTGCCGCAGGCGCAGATTGACGCACACCGCGCCCGCGCTTTGTCACCGGATCATCCGGTGATCCGCGGCACGTCCGCCAACCCGGACACTTATTTCCAGTCCCGCGAAGCCACCAATCCGTATTACAACGCCACCTGCCAGCACGTTATCGACGCCATGAATGCGTTCGCCGCCCTCACCGGCCGCGAATATAAGCCGTTCGAATACGTCGGCGATGCGCAGGCAGAACGCGTGATCGTGCTGATGGGCTCCGGGATCGGCACCGCCGAAGAAGTCATCGAAACCCTGAATGCGCGCGGCGAAAAGGTCGGCGTGCTGAAAGTGCGTTTATACCGTCCGTTCAGCGCTGAACATTTGCTGGCCGTGCTGCCGCAATCCGTGAAAAGCATTGCCGTGCTGGACCGCACTAAAGAGCCGGGCGCGCTGGCCGAACCGCTGTATCTCGATATCATGACCGCGCTGGCTGAAGCCTATAACAGCGGCGAGCGCGATTCGCTGCCGAAAGTGATCGGCGGCCGTTACGGATTATCGTCAAAAGAATTCGGGCCGGACTGCGTACTGTCGGTGTTCCGCGAACTGGCGCTCAGCAAACCGCGCCCGCGCTTTACCGTCGGCATTTATGACGACGTCACCGGGCTTTCCCTGCCGGTGGTTGAAGAAGAGTTGCCTGAGCGCGCCTCACTCGAAGCCCTGTTCTACGGGCTGGGCAGTGACGGTTCTGTATCAGCGACCAAGAACAACATTAAGATCATCGGTAACAGCACGCCGATGTATGCGCAGGGTTATTTCGTCTACGACTCCAAAAAGGCCGGTGGCCTGACGGTTTCGCATCTGCGCGTCAGTGAAAGGCCGATCAAATCCGCGTATCTGGTCAGTCAGGCGAATTTCGTTGCCTGCCACCAGTGGCAGTTTATCGATCTGTATCAGATGGCAGAACGTCTGCGTCATGGCGGGATTTTCCTGCTTAACACGCCGTTCAGCGCTGATGAAGTGTGGGCGCGTTTGCCGCTGGAAGTGCAGGCGACGCTGATTCAGCGCGAAGCCCGTTTCTACGTGATTAACGCGGCGAAAATTGCCCGCGAGTGCAAACTCGGCGCGCGCATTAACACCGTCATGCAGATGGCGTTCTTCCACCTGACACAAATCCTGCCGGGCGACGAAGCGCTGAAAGAATTGCAGGCCGCGATTGCCCGCAGTTACAGCAGCAAAGGCGAGGACGTGGTCACGCGCAACTGGATGGCGCTGGCCGCCACGCTGGAAGAACTGGTTGCCGTGCCGTTGCAGGCCATTCCGGAAAATCCGCGTAAACGTCCGCCTATTGTTTCGGACGCCGCGCCGGATTTCGTCAAAACTGTCACCGCCACCATGCTGGCCGGGCTTGGCGACGCCCTGCCGGTTTCCGCCTTCCCGCCGGATGGCACCTGGCCGACCGGCACCACGCAGTGGGAAAAACGTAACATTGCTGAAGAAGTGCCGATCTGGAAGCCGGATCTGTGTACGCAATGTAACCACTGCGTCGCCGCCTGCCCGCACTCGGCCATTCGCGCCAAAGTGGTTCAGCCGGACGCCATGGAAAACGCTCCTGCCGCACTGCAATCGCTGGACGTTAAATCCCGTGACATGCGCGGCCAGAAATACGTGTTGCAGGTCGCCCCCGAAGACTGCACCGGGTGTAATTTGTGCGTTGAAGTCTGCCCGGCGAAAGACCGTCAGGATCCGTCCATCAAAGCCATTAACATGGCCGACCGCATCGAACATCTGGAAGAAGAACGCGCCAACTATGACTTCTTCCTTAAGCTGCCGGAAATCGATAAAACCACGCTGGAACGCATTGATATCCGCACCTCGCAGCTGATTACCCCGCTGTTTGAGTACTCCGGTGCCTGTTCCGGCTGTGGCGAAACGCCTTACATCAAACTGCTGACGCAGCTGTATGGCGACCGTTTGCTGATTGCCAACGCTACCGGTTGTTCATCCATTTACGGCGGGAATCTGCCGTCAACGCCGTACACCACCAACGCCGATGGCCGCGGTCCGGCGTGGGCGAACTCTCTGTTTGAAGACAACGCCGAGTTCGGGCTGGGCTTTCGTCTGACGGTCGATCAGCATCGCCGCCGCGTGCTGCGTCTGGTGGAATCGCTGGAACCGCATATTCCGGCCGATGTGCTGGGCGGCCTGCGCGATGAAACGTCTACCCCGGAAATTAAACGCGGGCACGTCACCGCGCTGCGCAAGATTCTGGCCGACATTGATACACCGGACGCGCGCCAGCTGGCGACCGACGCGGATTATCTGGTGGATAAATCCATCTGGCTGATCGGCGGCGACGGCTGGGCGTATGACATCGGTTTCGGCGGGCTGGATCACGTCCTGAGCCTGACGGAAAACGTCAACGTGCTGGTGCTCGATACCCAGTGTTATTCCAACACCGGCGGGCAGCAGTCGAAAGCCACGCCGCTGGGTGCGGTCACGAAATTCGCCGAACAGGGCAAGCGCAAATCTCGTAAAGATCTGGGTGTGAGCATGATGATGTACGGTCATGTGTATGTGGCGCAAATCTCCCTCGGCGCGCAGCTCAACCAGACGGTGAAAGCGATTCAGGAAGCCGAAGCCTATCCGGGGCCGTCGCTTATCATCGCGTACAGCCCGTGCGAAGAACACGGCTACGATCTGGCGCTCAGCCATGATCAGATGAAACAGCTGACCACCACCGGTTTCTGGCCGCTGTACCGGTTTGATCCGCGTCGCGTGGAAGAAGGCAAACCGGCGCTTGCGCTCGATTCAAGGCCGCCTTCCAGCGGGCTGACCGATACGCTCAATAATGAGCAGCGTTTCAGAAGGCTGAATGCGCAACAACCGGAAGTGGCGACGCAGTTGTATGCGGCGGCGGAGAAGGAATTGCAGCAGAAATATGACTTTCTGGCGCTGCTGGCGGGGAAGAAAAGCGAGTCTGAGTCGTAAGATTTAAGGCTCGCCGCCCAAGCTGGCCAAAGGTCAAGGTCAAGGTCAAGGTCGTGGGCGCCGGCCCACACCGGGTTAAGGAGCGTAAACGCGCTCCTTAACAATCCTGCGTTTTTCTCACTGCGCGCTGTCGCCGGAACGACGGACATGTTCTGTCGCTCCGGTGTGTGGCGCGAAATCTTGCCGCTGCGCGGTTCCTTCCCCAAAGATTCGAGCCACAGGTCTCGAACTTCCGGTCAGCAAAATTTCTGAGCGCGCCAGGGTAATATTTCAAAAAAGATAAACGTCAAAAGAGGATCTTTAACAGAACGCCTCATTTTTTACTTAAGGCAAATGGAGGGATGAGGTTAATTTATTTCGAGAATGATTATCATTTGTGAATGAATGATTGTGGGATTTATGTCTAAAATAGGCATCGCATAAGTTCCCTGTCTTTCATTATCTGAGAATCCAGTGCCGGCTTTCGAGAAATATTACACTGAATTATATCGGTTTATTAACCGTAAGCTTCGTGACCGCGAGCATGCAGAAGACATGGCGCAGGAGACGTTTATCCGGGCTTTGTCTGTCACGCAGCCGGTCCGGTCGCACCGGAGTTTGCTGTATCGCATCGCGCGAAATCTGCTGGTCGATCATTATCGCCGCCCCGAACTTCCGCTGGATGAGGCGTCTGAAGAAACCGATGGCGCGCATTTTGCCGCACCGTCTTATCTGCAACCTTACGAACTCATTGAAGAAAATCAGTATAATGCGCTGATGACCCGCACCATCGAAGCCCTGCCGCCACGATGCCGGGAAGCTTTTATCCTGCATCGTTTTGACGGATTGTCGCAAAAGGATGTCGCGAGCCACATGGGAATATCCATCAATATGGTCGAGAAGCATATTATCCGCGCCATGATTGCCTGCCGGAACAGCAATGACGCCTGGCAGCAGGAACATCACACCCCGAAAGCCGCCGGTCACGCAGAAAAGGATGCCCGCGATGAATAACATCTCCGATGCGCAGATGTCCGCCAGCGAACAGGCCGCGCGGTGGCTGAGCCGGCAACAGGCCGGTTTGTCGGCACGCGAACAGCGCGAGTTTGATGAGTGGCTCTCGCAGGGCGAAAATGCCGGGGAATTTCAGGCGATGCAGGCCGTGTGGCAGCGCGTCGGCGATTTGCCGCAGGAAAATATTGCCCGGTTGCGGGCTTCGCTGCCGGTGGAAAAGCCGCAGGCGCGTCGTCCTTTCTGGTTTGCAGCCCCGGTTGCCGCGCTGCTTTGCGTGATGCTGATGTGGCCCGCATGGCAGTGGTTTGCGCCGCCGGTCATGACCACCGCGTTTCATACCGGTCGCGGAGAATTAGAACAACTCACGTTGCCCGATGGCACGCTCGTCAGCCTTGATGCCGAAACGCAGTTGCAGGTCGCGTATTTTGAGCAACGCCGCGAAGTCACGCTGATCAAAGGTCAGGCCTATTTTCAGGTGCAGCATCTGGAAGATAAGCCGTTTATCGTTTTCAGCGGCCCTTCCCGCGTGACGGTTTTGGGGACTCATTTCAGCGTACGGTACATTCCGAAATCGATGAGCGGCGATGGCACGGACGTTGCTGTAAGCAGCGGCGCGGTGCGTGTCGGGCCGCGTTCGTGGCTGCAAAATATGCACTGGCGCGTGATGGCTACGCTGCGGCAGGATCCGCAAAACCGCCATCTGATGGTGCTTCGCGCCACGCAACGGGCGACCAGCGATGCCAGCGGCGCACTGACGCGTCAGGCGTCTGTCGCGCCGGACACCATTGCCGACTGGCGGCAGTCGCGGATTAATTTTAATAACACCCCGCTCAGTCTGGCGCTGGCCGAATTCTCGCGTTACGGCGAAATGCCTTACCACGCGGCCTCGCAGGACGTCGCCGCGCTGCGCATCAGCGGCAGTTTTAACGTTCACCGCCCGGACAGCTTCGTCCGCGCATTGCCTAAAGTGTTGCCGGTAAAAATCAGCACGCAGACCGGCGAAACGCAGATATCGCGGCGCTGATCGTCACAAAAATTTACCCCCGCTAAAAAAAGTTTAAAAAATTTCAGGAGACGACGTCAGGGTTTTGGCGTCGGTCTCGTCTTCAGAAAGGATAATGATTCTTATTTGGTTTTTTCTGGGGATAACTGCATGACCATTTCGACGATTTACCAGGGTGCCCGTTTCAAAACCGGCCTGACCGCCATCGCGCTGGCGGTTTGTTCTCCGCTCGCCGTTGCGGCGGCCACGCTCACCGTTTCACTTCCGGCTCAGCCGCTGATCGCTTCGCTGAATACGCTGGCACAGCAGGCTGGCGTGCAGCTGATTGCCGCCCCCGACTCTGTGGCGCAAAAAACGGCACCGTCCGTGAAGGGAACGATGACGCTGGAAACCGCACTTGGCCGCGTGCTGCAAGGCTCCGGCCTGAGTTTCAGTATTGAAAATGACACGGTTGTCGTCGCCCCGCAGCCTGCTGCCGGTTCCGATACCATGACGGTAAACGGGCAATACGGCGCGTGGACCACTGTTCCTCAGGAAAGCAATTCCGCCACCAAAACTGACACGCCGCTGCTTGAAGTGCCGCAGTCAGTTTCTGTGGTGACGCGCGAACGTATGGATCGCCAGAACGTGCAAAGCGTGACGGAAGCGCTGCGTTATGTGCCGGGCGTGAAAACCGAAACCTACGGTGTCGATCCTAAAGGTTATGACTGGATTTATATCCGAGGCTTCAATGCCCTGACCACCAACGATTACCGCGATGGCCTGCGTCAGCTCAACAACAGCTACAGCTATTTCCGCACCGAGCCTTACGCGCTGGAACGCATTGATATCGTGCGCGGGCCGTCATCCACCCTTTTCGGGCTGGGCGATGCGGGCGGGATTGTGAACCGCGTCAGCAAACTGCCGTCCGCGCAGGGCGTGCATGACGTTCAGGTTGAACTGGGCAATTTCAACCGCCGTCAGGCGCAGTTTGATATGAGCGACAAAATTGACGATGACAGCCACTATCTGTACCGCGTCATTGGCCTCGCCCGCGACAGCGACACGCAATTTCAGTACAAAAACGGGCCGGACGTGGAAGACAACCGCCTGTATCTCGCGCCGTCGTTTACCTGGCTGCCAGACGATCAGACCAGCCTGACCCTGCGTGCAGATTACCTGCGTGATACGTCCGGCGGTACCGTTTCCGTGCTCACCAAACCGGGCGGCAATGTCACCGACACCCTGCTCGGCGATTACAATTACAACCATTTTCGTCAGGAACAGTTCACCGTGGGTTATGAGCTGAGCCATCAGTTCAACGACATTTTCCAGGTGCGCCAGAACGTGCGTTATGGCCAGACTGACACCATTCTTAACAACCTGCTGCCGGGCAACGTCAATTTCACCACCGGCACCGTGTCACGTAACGCCATCCGTTTTGATGAACACATGCGCGCGTTCAATATGGATAACCAGTTGCAGGCCGATTTCGCCACCGGTCCGGTGACGCACCGCCTGCTGACCGGGCTGGATTACAGCCGCCTCGACGGCAACGCCAAACGTTTTGGCGCAGCCGCTCCGGCGCTGGATATCTACAATCCGGTGTACGGGCTGGATATTGCGGATCCGACCTACGCGCTCAATGACAACGATCAGACCACCGCACAGCTCGGCGTTTACATGCAGGATCAGATTTCCCTGACGCCAAAATGGCTGCTGACGTTGGGCGGCCGTCATGATGACGTGAGTATGCGTACCGAAAATAACCTGACTGACACCACCAGCTGGGTGGACAAAGGCGCCTGGACCGGGCGCGCCGGTCTGACCTATCTGGCCGAAAACGGACTTGCGCCGTATATCAGCTACGCCGAATCTTTTGTGCCAAACAGCGGCACCGACAGCAAGAACCGTACGTTTGATCCGAGCCAGGCGCACCAGTATGAAGTCGGCGTGAAATATCAGCCGGATCCCACGCTGCTGATGACGCTGGCGGCGTTCGATATCACCAAAAGCAATGTGCTCACCAATGAGATCGTGAATAACGTCATTACCGGTTATCAGGTGGCGTCCGGCGAAGTACGTTCGCGCGGTATTGAAGCCGAAACCACGGTGAAGCTGACGGAGAATCTGGATGCGCTGGCGTCGTACACCTACACCGAAACGGAAATCACCAAGAGCAACAACGGCGATCGCGGCAAACAACAGGCTAACGTGCCGAAACATATGGCCTCGACCTGGCTGAACTACGGTTTCCATCAGGGCGTGCTCGACGGCCTGCTGCTCAGCACCGGCGTGCGCTATGTCGGCAGCATGTATGGCGATAACGCCAACACCATTCCGGTGAAGAACTTCGCGCTGGTGGATGCGGGTGCGAAATATCAGGTGAACCAGCATGTGACGGTCGGATTCAACATTCAGAACCTGTTTGATCACCACTATGTCGGCACCTGTGACGACGACACCAGCTGCTATCCGGGGCAGGAACGGACGTTTATCGGCTCGCTGAAATATAGCTTCTGATGTCCGCTTTTTTACTCAGTCGTCGTGACTGTCTGAAAGCGTTGCTGGCGCTGCCGTGGGTGAATACCCCGGCGGCGCTGGCCGCTTCATCCCAGCCCTTAACGGCAGGCGCAGATCGTATTATCGCGATTAACTGGCTGGCGGCGGAAACCCTGCTGTCACTGGGTATTACGCCGCTGGCCGTTTCCGATGTGGGGTATTTCCACCGGCGGATCGCCGAACCCATTTTACCGGAAAAGGTGCAGGATATCGGCCCGTACTGGGAACCGAATATCGAACTTATCGCCGCCCTGAAACCCACGCTGATCCTCAGCGATATGATCGCGCCCGCCCTTCTCGACAGCCTGCAACGCATCGCGCCGGTGCAGGTCGTTTCGGTTTATCCCGCTGCGGGCGATCTCTGGCTGGCATTAGTCAGTTTTACTGCCGGTCTGGGCAAAAAATTCTCCGCATCCGCGCAGGCGGCGCAGCTGATAAACCGCGCCACCCGTGCCCTCAGTGAAGGCCAGCAACGGCTCAGCCGCGTGGCCGGTCAGCGGATCCTGGTGGCGGTGCGCAGTCAGGACGGCAAATACGCCACGGTGTATGGCCGGAATAGCCTGCCGGACGTCATTCTCACCCGCCTCGGCCTGAGTAACGCCTGGACGCAGCCGGTTGGCGCGATGGGCACGGCAAACGTCAGCGTTGAAAAGCTGGCGTCATTGCCCGCTGACTGGCTGTTTTACACCGAATTACCGACGACGCTGACGCAGGTTTCCCGCCTTCGCCAGCCGGACGGATTATGGCAACAACTGCCGCTGGTTGCGGGCGGACGCGCACGGGAACTGACGCATTTCTTTCCGTTTGGCGGCCTGACGACAGCCATTGGTCTGGCGCAGCACATCACGACAGCGCTCACGGATCCTGACTCTCATGCGTAAATTTTCTCTGTTACCCTGGCTGATTATCCTGCCGCTGGCGCTGCTGTGTGCCCTGCTGTTAATCAGCAATCTCGGTCGCCTTCATGCCGGTAATCTTCCTTCCACAGCAAGCCTGTTACTGCATTACAGTTTTCTGCCACGGCTGGCGACCGGCGCGCTGGCGGGCATGGCGCTGGCAACCGCCGGTTTGCTTTTCCAGCAGGTTTTGCGCAATCCGCTGGCGGAACCGGCCACTTTAGGGATTGCCGCCGGTGCCAATCTGGCGATGTCGGCGGGCATTATCGTTTTTCCCGGTTTACTGGTTTTCGGCCTGACGAATCTGGCGCTGGCCGGTGCGGCGCTGACCGCGCTGGTGCTTTATCTGCTGATCGCCCGTCAGGGGCTGGATCCGCTGAAAATCATTCTGACCGGCATGGTCATCAGCCTGTACGGCAATTCCGTGAACACGCTGATGGTGCTATTCAACCATGATTATCTGAGTGATTTATTCAGCTGGCAGGCCGGTTCGCTGAACCAGAACGGCTGGCCAGTCACGCAGTTTTTACTGTTGCCGGTGCTGTGTCTGATGGCGGGAAGCGCGCTGCTGGCAAGACCGCTGATGCTGATAGGTCTGTCAGATCAGAGCGCCGGTGCGCTGGGCGTTTCGGTGGTGAAAATCCGCATCGCCACGCTCGCCGTTGCCGTGGCGCTCAGCGCGCTCATCACCAGTCAGGTCGGCATCATCAGTTTTATCGGGCTGGCCGCTCCGGCGCTGGTGCGTCTGTCGGGCGTCCGGCGCTTCACGCATCAGCTGGTCTTCGTGCCGCTGGCCGGTGCCGGGCTGCTGACCGCCGTCGATCAGCTGGCGCAATTTCTCTCACCCGCAGGCGGGGATTTGCCGACCGGTGCGCTCGCCGGATTACTCAGCGCTCCGCTGATGCTGATGTTGCTGTTCCGCCAGCGCAATCCGTATATCGCCCCGCAAACGTTGAGCATGCCGGTGTTACGCACGCTGACGCGCCACAGGGTTGCGGTTCTGATGCTGATGCTCGCGGGCGGCATCGCGCTTTCGCTGCTCGTCAACCGTACGCCCGATACCGCGGCGGCGGCCGGTTCACTTCTGCAATGGCGCTGGCCTCGGATGCTCGGTGCGCTCAGCGCGGGCGCGATGCTGGCGGTGGCCGGTGTGCTGATCCAGCGCCAGAGCGGCAATCCGCTGGCAAGCCCGGAACTGCTCGGTATCAGCAGCGGCGCATCGCTGATGGTGGTATTGCTGGTGATCCTGTTTAATCAGCCGCTGTCGCAGCTTTTCCCCGCCGCGCTGGCGGGCAGTTTGCTGGCAATTTTCACACTGTTTATGTTCGGCATGCGCTCGCGTTTCCAGCCACAATCGATGGTGTTGGTCGGGCTGTGTCTGACCAACCTGAGTATGGCGCTGAGCATGTTGTTGCTGATGAGCGGCGACCCGCGCGCGATGATGCTGCTCAACTGGAGCACCGGTTCGACCGCCGGGATCACGCCTGAACGCGCGATGTGGGGCGCGGGACAGGCGCTTGTGCTGATCCCGCTGGCGTTGTTATTGCAGCGCCGGATTACATTGCTGAGCCTCGGGCAGCAGACCACGCGGGCGCTCGGTGCCGGCGTGCGGCGCAGCAATATGCTGATTTTGCTGCTCGCCGCCGCGCTGACCGCAGGCGGCACGCTGCTGATTGGCCCGCTGAGTTTTGTCGGCCTGATTGCGCCGCAGCTTGCCCGCTACAGCGGCGCGAACCGTTTTCGTGCGCAATGCCTGCTCGCCGCGCTGTATGGCGGATTGCTGATGGTGATCGCCGACTGGCTGGGCCGCAATATTGCCTGGCCGTGGCCGGTATCAGCCGGAATGCTCTGCGCATTGCTCGGGGGACCGTGGTTTTTGTGGGGTCTGGTGAGGCGGTAGGATCGCGGGGAGCGGGGCTCGTTTTAATAACGTCAAGGTCGTGGGCATCGGCCCACACCGACTTGGGGGCGGCATATCGCCGCCGCCCCCAAGACCCCCGGGCTCTTTCACTGCGCGCTATCGCTGGCTGGCTATGTTTCAGCAACCACAGTCATTGCCGCGAAAACTTGCCGCTGCGCGGTTTCTTCATTTCGGTCTTCGAGACTAAGGTCTCGAAACACTCATTCAGCAAGCTTTCTGAAAGCGGCCAGTGACTTTAAAAAAGATATAATCGCACTGCATTTTTTCGACCAGTAGTGGTGAGGTTGTGAACTAAAAAGCACCTGGCCGTTTTCAAAAATCACGATGTAAGGAGAGGTGGAAAACCGCATATCTTTTCGTGCGGTTTGTAATCCGACTGGAAGGAACCGCGCAGCGGCGGGATTTTGCGGCAATAGCCGGAGCCGCTGGAAAATAGCCAGCGAGCGGCAGCGCGCAGTTTAAGAGCCCGGGATTCTCAAGGGGCGCGGCGACAGGCGCTCCTTGAGGCCGGTTTGGGTGGCAATCCAAGGTCTTGATTTATGAGAGAAAACCCAAATTACTCCCGCTGAAGCCGGTGCTTATGCCCCTTCATCAGCCCCAGCGAAGCCGAATACGCGGCTCCCTCATCCCCCGCCATAATCGCTTCGTAAATTTTTTTATGCTCATTCAGGCACATACCGCCTTCCTTCGACGAGTATTCGAAAAACCACTTAAAAATCGTCGTCAGCACATTACCGAACGGGACATAAAAACAGTTTCCGGAGGAGATGAAGATCATCCGGTGGAACTGGGTATCGATATTTACCCACGCCTGCGCATCGAAATTCTCCGAAACGTGGCACATCTGGCGGTAAATTCGTGACAGCTCAATGCGTTGCTCTTTACTGGCGTTCACCGCTGCCAGTGCCGTGGCATGCGGTTCTATCGCTTTGCGGAATTCGAGAAACTGATGGTAAATCTCTTCCGTGGCTTCCATACCCTGCATCCATTCCAGCAGTTGCGGATCGAGCATGTTCCACTGCGGGCGCTCTTTAACACGGGTGCCGATTTTCGGGCGAGATTCCAGCAGACCTTTTGACGTCAGCAGTTTCAGGGCTTCACGCAGCGCGGTGCGGCTGACGCCAAACTGTTCGCCGAGCTCGATTTCGCTGGGCAAAATGGCGCCGGGTGCCAGTTCGCCGGAGAGGATTTTGCGGGCAATATCGCGGGCAATGTGAGTGTTGAGGCCACGGGTCATGCCTGCGGCGGTTTCAAACTGCATCGTCATTCGCTTCCCTTTTTCTGTGCAGATTGCCGACATCATAGTTCAGGCGACGCCGCGCTGCATGCGGGCGTCGCGCTAAACTCACGAACTGTGCGCTATGGCGCCATCTGCCCGCCGTTGACGTCTAATATCTGGCCGGTGATGTAACCGCTGCACGCATGGGATGCAAAAAACAGGAAGCTGGGTGCCAGTTCTTCACTGGTGCCAAAGCGCCCCATGGCAATAGAACCGGCGATTTTCTCACGGACTTCCGCACTTTTATCTGCGTGGAAAACCGTATCGATAGTGCCCGGTGCAATGACGTTGAAGCGGATATTGTCTTTGGTGAATTCCTTCACCCAGTTGCGGTGTACGTTGTGCAGCCAGGCTTTGGACGCCGCGTACAAACTCGCGCCGGGCCCGCCGCCTTCGCGTCCGGCAATCGAACCGGTGCTGATCACTGACGTGGTTTTACCGCTTTGTTTTGCCGCATGGCGTAAATGCGGAATGGCGAATTTCGTCACCATCAGCGCCGAGCGGGCGTTGAGATCCATCACGTGATCATAAAATTCGTCATCGATATTTTCTAAACCCTGACGGCCGCCCAGCCCGCCTGCATTATTAATCAGCACGTCGATGCCGCCAAAACGTTCGACAAAATTGGCGACCAGCGCTTCGCATTCCGCAGACTTCGTCACGTCGGCACCAAAGTACGCCACTTCGCCGCCATTTTTGGCAATACCGGCCGCCAGTTTATCGAGGCTCGCGTCGTGGCGATGACCGTTAATCCCGACTTTCGCCCCTGCCGCCGCAAAGGCCTGCGCCGCTGCCAGACCGATGCCTTTCGTTGAACCGGTAATCAGAACTCGCTTGTCTTTCAGATCGTTAAACATGATGACTCCTTTATGACTCGGAAATGTTCAGAGATGAGACGGCCCGCCACACCGCGCTGAAGGCGTTTTCCGCATCCGGTGTCGGACCGTTACTGATGCGGACGTTTAATGTCCGGTTGCCGGAGCAGAGAATATTCAGTTCGGTTTGACGGTCGTCGTGGCTGACCACGCGGACCTGTAAGACTTTCCCTCTTGCGTCGAGCGAGGTTTCAGTCGCTTCGTCAAAATAACCGTGGGTTTCGAATACGCTGGCAAAAATGGCGTCAGAACCGTGCGTGCGCAGAAGCAACGCCGGTTCGCTGCGCAGGTTGAAATGCGGATCGTTTGCGCCGGTGCGGGCAACAATCAGTTCGCCGCCGTCGGGGAATGCGCTGACGAGCGTCCGGTAAGTTCCGCCGTCCAGCCAGCTGAACAGCGCAGAATCACCGGCGGGCACTGCGCCGCGTGCACAATCCCAGAGATGCTGATAGCCGTAGTTTTCGCCCAGTGGTTTTAATTCGCTTGCGGTTTTCAGCGTGATATCGCTGCGCACAAACTGGCCGTGATGATGCAGGCAATAATCGTAACGATGCGGCTCGTCGCTGGTAAGACGGAAAACATCGACGATCAGCGGGGATGGAAACTCCGGTAAATCGAGCAGCAGCACGGTGCGTTGCTGTTCAACACCGGGGCTGTAATCGTGCAAACGCGCACTCATTCCCTGCCCGGCCTGAGCCTGCGTGACAAAGAAATGCCGCTGGCCGGAACGCTTTTCAGCCTCCAGACTTTGCCCGCCGTTCTGGCTCTGACCGTCGACGACGACCGTATTGTGCGCGACGGTTTGCTTGCAGTAAGTGTTGTTCTCGGGAATATAGCGCCCGCCGAATTTCGGCTCGACGTTAACCCAGCGGCCAAATCCGTAGTCGCGCAAAAACTCGCGCCCGTGATTAAACAGGCTCAGATGCAGCCCGTCGAAATGCCCGTGATTCAGTGCCGAATGCAGGCGCGGAATGCTGCCATGCTGTCCGTACCACATCAGCGCCATGGTCTGGTTTTCCTCACCACTGCGCAAAATTCCGATCCCGCCGTGCTGCCCTTCCGGCCCGTCGCGAAGTTCAACGCTTTCCCGGTTTAACGGCTGCGCAGGGGAATCCGATAACGCGGCGGAAAGCGCCAGCGCGGCGGCACTCAGCCAGACGGTTTGCTGTTTCTGAGCGACGGCGAGCCAGCGCGGATCCTGATGATAACGGTGATAACAGACGCTGGCGGCAATCACCGCGCCGTCGTCGCAGATGTTGATCGTTTTCGAGGAATCATTGAGCGCAGGCCAGGTGCCGTCGGGGAACGCGGTGAGGATTAATGCTTCGCAGGTTTTGCGGATAATCTCGTCGCGAAACTGAAAGATCTGCAATTCCGGCTGCCGGCGTTCAATCACTTCCGCCAGCAGTAACAACGGGCGCAGCGCAAAACGATGGTAATACGGCCCTTCAATGTAATAACCGTCGGGTGAAAACAGCTGGCTGAGCTGCGCAAAAAATCCGCCACTTGCGCTGTCGCCTTTCAGCCCGTACAGCGCCTTTTCAACCAACGAATCATCTTCCAGCGCGTACCCGCTGATGGCGGCGGCGGCGACCGACCAGATCCCGTGGTTATGTACGATATCGAAATCTTTCGCATGGCGGCTGAGTGCGTCATCCGCCATCACGCGAAACAGGTGGTCTTCGATGTGCGCACGCTCAGGCTGACTGAGCGACGGCATCAGGCAGTGATAGCCTTCGACGGCGTACAGCCAGAACATATTTTCATTGAGCGTCTGATGGAAAATCCGGCCCGGCGCGTTGCTGTCTTTACTGGTCGCGCTGCCCAGGGTCGGGTAAATATCGGCGTAACCGTTCAGCAATGAAAGCGCGAAATCCCGGTAGTGCCGCTCGCCGGTGATCAAAAAAAGTCGTCCGGCCAGATTGATGTAAACGTAATTTTGCTTGTGCTGATGATGTTCCGCGCCGCCCGCTTCGCCGTGACCGGGCACCTGCGCCGGTTGCGCCATGAATGTTTCCAGTGCGGCGATATTTTCGCGAAGCACCGCGCCTGGCAGCGTTTCGGCGTCCCGCTGCGCCCGTAATTGTTGGGCATCGTCGGGGCTTATCAGCAGCGGTTTCCAGAGGCTCATTTTTTGCCTCCGGCGGCCTGCGGCGCGACATAACCGGCCGCAAACGCGGGCAGCGATAACAGCCAGGTTTCGCGTTCCGCCTCCATCACCGCGCCGCGCGTGACGTCTTCATGATACCCACCCGCAGCGGGTTTTACGGCAGGCGGCAGTTCAAACGTGGCACGGCGGATTTGCTGCTCGTAACGCTGCCCGCCGGTGCCGTTATCCGCCCACGACAGCAGCGGCACAGGGCGCACGCGGATCTGGTCGATGGTTTTATACGGCCACGGCACAGACGGGTCCGTGTAACGCGCCATAAAATCCAGCGAGGTCAGCAGCCCGCCGCCTTGTGGCGTTTTGTAGTGCCAGAGATCGATGCCGTTTTTCTGCGCCAGCACCGCCATCATGCTGATCGCCTGCAAATTGAAATAGCTGTAATGGAACGAACGGGTGCGCGCCAGTTCAGCGGGCTGCGTGCCGTCGGGTTTGAGCTGGATATCCAGCTTACTTTCCATCAGTTTTGCCATATCGCGGATCACCGCTTTATCGCCGAGATACCACGCAATGCCGGACACCTGCGTAACATACCAGTTACCGTGATTGTTCTGCGTGCGGCCCTCTTTTTTGGCGATTTTGCTGCCCTGAAGCCAGGTCAGATAATCCTGCATCCAGACGCGGATTTGCTGATCGTCATTGTCAGTCCATGCCGGATTTCCGTGCAGCAAAACCAGTGAATCCACAATGCGCGTGGAGAAGTAACGCCCGTCCAGCACACCGGCGTTTCGTCCGGCAGAAATACCCGGCACGCCCTGCGCATAATTCAGGTTCGGGTTCATGCGCGTTTCCGGCGTAATAAACCACGCCCGCAGCAGGCTGGCAGCTTTATCGGCATATTTCTGTTCGCCGGAGAAGTACCAGGCCAGCGTCAGGTTCTGCACCCGCGCGGTGAAATCCGCCAGCCGCACGCCGTCACTCTGCTCGTTTTTGCTCGCCGGATTGACGCGCCCGTCTTTACGGATCCACGGCAAACCGTCCGCTTTGCTGCTGTCCGGCCACCAGTAAGCGCTCAGGCTGAGATAATCGTGCTTCGAGCCGGAGGGCGGCGTCATGCCTTTGTCAGTCACGCTCAGGTTGGGCTTTTTCAGAGCGGAATCCGCCGCCGCCAGCAGATGCCGGTAAGCGTCCTGCGTTTGCGGAGCCGCAGTGTTTTCATGCAATTGCTGGCGAACCACGTTCAGCTGGGCCGTGTTCAGAAATGCCGGTTCTGCCGCCAGCGCACCTGCGCTGCAAAACGCCATCATCGCCACGACGGCGAGCTGTTTAACATCAACGGTACGGCACTGAATAAACGTCATGCTTTCTCCGGAATTAAAAAGGGTTAGCGCGCTTTAGTAATACAAATAAAGCAATGAATGATGCGAAGCGCCAGTTGGAATTGGCTTAAAAGCACACAAATAGCCCGACAAGTGACCAGCTTCACAAATCGATAACAAACTAAGCATTTCTTATTTGTCGGACTTTTAATTTAAATCTCCTCTTCTACGCTTGCTCAATACATAACCAAAAACCTCCCCTGCAAACGAGAGAGTAACGACAATGGATATCAATGTTCTGGTCATGATCGGTTACTTCGTCTTAATGATTGCCATCAGTTACGCGTTCAAAAAGATGGCTTCCGGCTCATCGAGCCACTATTTCCGCGGCGGCGGGCGCATGCTCTGGTGGATGGTGGGCGCCACCGCGTTCATGATTCAGTTCAGCGCCTGGACCTTCACCGGTGCCGCCGGACAGGCTTACCGCTACGGTTTCAACGTGGTGAGCGTGTTCGCCGGTAACGTGTTCGGCTATCTGGTGGCGTGGTGGTGGTTCGCCGCCCGCTTTCGCCAGCTTCGGGTCGATACTGCCACAGAGGCCATCAACCATCGATTCGGCAAAGGTAACGAACAGTTTTTCACCTGGATGATTATTCCGCTGAGCATTCTCAGCGCCGGGGTATGGCTGAACAGTCTGGCGGTGTTTGCCAGCGCGGTGTTCCAGCACGACATTACGCTGACGCTGTGGGTCACCGGTCTGGTGGTACTGGTGATTTCGTTACTGAGCGGTGCATGGGGCGTGGTGGCGAGTGATTTTGTGCAGACGCTGGTGGTGGCGATTATTTCGATTGCCTGTGCGGTGGTTGCGCTGTTCAAGGTCGGTGGCCCGGTCAAACTGGTGACAGAATTCCCGTCCGGCTTTTTCACCGGCCCTGACGTCGGCCCGCATTACATCTCCCTGCTGGTCGCCTGTTTCCTGTTTTTCTTTATCAAGAACGTGCAGAGCATTAATAACCTGCAAGATTCTTACCGTTTTCTGAACGCTAAAGACAGTTTTAACGCCAAAAAAGCGGCGCTGTTTGCGCTGATTCTGATGCTGATTGGCACGGTGATCTGGTTTATCCCGCCGTGGGCGGTGGCCATTCTTTATCCTGACGCCGCAACCGCACACCCCGAACTGGGGAAAAATGCCACCGATGCGGTGTATCTGATTTTCGCGGAACGCGCGATGCCGATGGGCACCGTTGGCCTGCTGATGGCGGGATTATTTGCCGCAACGATGTCGTCGATGGACTGCGCGCTGAACCGCAATTCGGGGATTTTTGTGCGCAGTTTCTGGACGCCCATTGTTAACCGCAACGCAGAACGCAGCGACAAGTATCAGCTGCGCGTCGGTCAGGCCGCGTGCGTGGTCAACGGCGTTCTGGTGATCCTGGTGGCGCAATATATGCACACGATGCAGACCGTCAGCCTGTTCGACCTGATGATGAAAGTCGGCACGCTGATGCAGGCGCCGATTATCGTGCCGCTGTTTCTGGGTGTGTTCATCCGCAAAACCCCGGACTGGGCGGCGTGGGTCACGGTGTTGTTCGGGTTAGTCGTGTCTTACATCGTCGCTAACGTGTTTACCGCGCCAGATGTCGCCCGTTTACTGGGTATCACGCTGACCGCGCGCGAGATGCTGGATGTGGCGATTATGTGGAATATCTTCTCGCATCTGGTCTTCACCGGCGGGTTCTTCTGCCTGACTACCCTGTTCTACCGCGAGAATGCGACGGCCCGTGAAACTCAGCGTCAGCAGTTTTTCACCGATATGGAAACGCCGGTGTATGCCGATAATGAACAGGATGAATTTGACCGATTGCAGCGCGATAAAATTGGCCGGATATCCATGTATATGGGCGCCGGTTTACTGCTGATGGTGCTGGTGCCGAACCCGTTATGGGGCCGCGTTCTGTTCCTGATTTGCGCGCTGTCGATACTTATCTTCGGCTGGATTTTACATCGCAGTGCGGAGAAAGGTATGAAAGCCGTAAAAGAAGGGAAAGCGGCGAAACGCAACATCGCGACATCACAGCGGTAACAGCGCAGTTAGAAAACGAATACAGGGCATTCTGAATGGAATGCCCTGTTTCTCGTTTAAATCAGTCCGCGCTGTTTTAACGTGATGCGTGTGGCTTCGTTGAGATCGAACTTCAGCAGATCTTCTTTACGCACCCAGGCGTAGCTTTCAAATTCGTCGTTAAGCGTAATCGTCGTGTTCTTCGCCTGACAGGTGAAAATCAGGTAAATCATGTAGATTTCTTCCTGAGTTCCATCGGGATACGTCTTCAGGCGGATATCATCGCGGAACGTCCACGGCGTGATATGCGTCAGTTCCAGTGCTTCGCCCAACTCTTCCCGCACTTCGCGCAATAACGCCTGCTCAACGGTTTCGCCCGGTTCCATTCCGCCGCCGGAAAGCGCCCACTGGCCGGGGAAAACGCCGCGCCCGGAGGCCATTTTACACAGCAGATACGTTCCCTCATGTTCAATCAACGGACAAACGATAGTTCTTTGACGCATGATGACTTTCCTTGTTTTAAGACTTTGTTTGAGACTATTGTGCGCGCTAAAAAGTACCATAATCTGGCGTCGCTGTGGCGGGCGTCGGGAAGAGATGAGAGGTGCTGCGCAAAAATAAAAAACCCGCCTTTATCAGCGGGTTTTTAAGAAATAATCAGGAAATTGAATCAGAAACACCGGGCTTATTTAGGCAACTCCGTTACCTGTTTCACTTCGGATTTGTTGATTTGCTGTTTCACACCATTGGCATCAGTATATTCAAGCAATCCGGTAGGCGCTTCTTTTGGCTTACCGTCGCTGATGAGGGTTCTCGCGTCATTGGTCTGAATGGCATAACTCGTACGTGTACAGCCCGATAAGGCTGCGACGCTGATTAATGCGGCTACTGGCAAAAGCAAAGTCCTGTTCATATTTCTCTCCTGTCTGACGATTATTGAGCAACTCAGTTATCCAGTTCGCTCATGTTTTTAACCTGATCGCGGTTAATCTGCTCAGTCTTTCCTGTCTCAGCATTTTTGTACGATACCAGGCCGGTATCGCTGTCAACCTGAGGTTTGCCGTCCGTAACGATGGTTTTTCCGTCCGTGGTTTTAATCGCCTGATTCGACGCACAACCGGCTACGAATAAAATGGAAACAGCAGCCAGCGACGCGGCAATAAGGTTTTTCCTGTTCATACATTTCCTCCTGAAAGGGGTTCAGTCTTAACAATTAGTCAGGTAAGTATAGGCACTCTTCCCGGAGGCATTGAAAAATAGGACAAACGGAAATTTTCTGAGAAAGTACGCCTCTGCCGGTGAAAAACTGTCGCGATTCAGCAACTCCTCGTTTAAGAATATTCTGTATTCCTGTCATTTATTCCTAAAAATACCTGTACAACTTTCTACATCTTGTATAACTTTATAGTCACACAAGTAATCATTAACTACGCACACATTAACAAGAGGATATGTCATGCGTCAGAATAAGCACGATGGATTGTCACCAGAAACCTCCCCTTCTCTCTACACTCAGGGTTTTTCTAAAGAGGAAACAATGGGACGCGTTGTGGTTGAAATTCTGGAAGCAGGCAGGAACCTTAATCGCAAAGCGTTGTGTTCGAAACTGTTGAATCGTGTTGAATCCGCTGGCAGCGAAGAAGAGGAAAAGCATTATATGAAGCTTATCCGTCTGGTTCTCGAACGTGATTCATGATCTGATAAGTTGACAGAGTAAAAATTAGCTTCATAGAAATTCGGTTTGACATATTATGCGGGCTTGATTAATTCATCGCCTACCAATGCTTTATTTCCCTTAGCGTAATTCCCAATGGTATGAAGCAATAACTCTGAACCTGAAGCTACTCTGCCCAGACTTTTGGCCAGCATATATTCAGAGGCTGATAATATGTATAGAAGTACTGAAGAAAAATTAACGGACAAACTGATTGGTGAGGCAGTCATTTCCTTACTTAAATCGAAAAGTCCAATATCAATCGACAGACTCATTAAGCAGTTACAGTTTATGGCTGCGAGTGCTGAAAATCTAAATCGAAAAAGTGCCCTGGAGCAGATCATTAATGAGATGCGCCACGATCAGGCTGATAAGCGTGCGCGTGTCAGTTATGAAGTCCGGGATGTCGACAATGTACGACACTTTTTCAATGCTGAAGGGCCGTCCGATGACCAGAAAAAACATTGATACATCAAACCAATGTGCATTAAGTCACAGCGATTCGGTTGTATCAAATCCATCTCAGCCGATGTCAGACGCCGTCAACAGTTCTGGCATTTATAAACATTTCGCTAAAGCCGGTGAACTTTACTCCAGCGAAGCAGAAGTTCTGGGTGCCGCAATTCGTCTTATTCATGCGAATAAAGGTACGGTGACCAATAAGGCCATCATGCTGCACCTGATTAATCAGCTTGAAACCACTTCTGACGTTGTGCAGCTGGATATTCTGCGCGGTGCACTTGAAATGGTGGTGGGCATGACGCCGGATGATTACGGATTCTGATCTTTAAAGAAAGATCCGCTTTTCTATTATTCGCCTCCCGCTCAGTCATTGCAGACAGGCGCGGGATATTAAATGATATTTTCTAATTACAAACGCGGAGGGTATTAAAATGCAAGACGTGTCTTATACTCATGTCACATTGGCTGATTATATTCTGACAGAAGACCCTGAACTTCTGGTTGAAAACGAAACGGTCATCCGTATTTATAAAAACTTAAAGAATCAAAAAGAAGTGGTGACGCACAAAGATATTATTCTTTGTCTGATTCAGAAGATTGAGCAGGAAAGTGATACCGATAAGCAAGATATTTATCTGGAAGCACTTGAGTACGTCGTTTACCGCACACCGGACGATGATATTGTATAAATCCACAGAAAATCATTTTGAAATGAGCCCGGCAAATATTATCTGCCGGGCTCATGCGTTTAAAGCTTACATGCCGCCTGCAAGCTCTCAGAGAGCCTGATGACCTGACTGATACTCGTAGCTGACTTCCGGCCAGGCCACTACCGGCGTGCCCTTCAGCCTTGGCTCAGCAAACAGCTCGCCCTGAAAATTACACACCCCTGCCGCATCCAGCCACATCCACTCTTCAGGTTTTTCAACGCCTGTCGCGATAACAGAGATTTCTAACGCCGAGCAGAACCTGATGATGGCCTGCACGACGGCCTGTTTCGGTCCGCTGGTATGGATGTCACAAATCATATTGCGATCAATCATAATTTTGTCCGGCTGGCATTGCGTCAGCAGCAGCAATCCCGCAGAACCCGCACCAAAATCATCGATCGCCAGACGCATTCCCGAGGCTTTAAGTTGTTTCATCGCCGTGGAAAACTTGTCCTCACGAGTTATGACGCCGTTTTCTGTGATTGCCACCACAATCTGTTCAGGAACCAGCCCGCCGGCGATGATGTCATTAATCAGGGACTCCACAGCATCGGGCACCATGACAAGTGTCATAGGCAAAAGCTTGATTGAAATCGTTTTTTCGCCGATCCCCATTTTCTGCGCCATGGCAAAAGCCAGCTTTTTGGATTTGAGATCCGCCTCATAGATCGTTGTTCCGGACAGACGGGAATAATACTCCATCGCTGATCCACCTTCCGGCCCGCGGATTGTCGCTTCATAAGAAATAATCTCGCGGCTCAGCGGGTCAACAATCGGCTGGAATGCAAAACTGTAGTCCTGCATCTCGGGAAAGATAAATTCTACTTCTGCTTTCAGGGTTTCATCGGCGATGAAAGACCAGGAATCAGCCGGGAGAATTTCGAGATAATTTTCCTTCTCACGAGCCTGCACAAAGGTGCACAGAAATTGAAGGGCCCGGTCTTCGTAAGTGAGACGATATTTCGATGTACCTTTATCGAGCACCGCCTGAAGCACCTCATCTTCGTGATGATGCCTGAGGTCAAAAAGCTCCATCCCCACATTGCCGAAGCGACGCGACTGCGCATAGTCGCGCATAAGCACCACCACGTTATGGTGACGTTGATCCTGGCAAATCGTACTGTAGAGTGCGTCCACTGCCTCTTCCGGCCCTTCCAGTAACTGGAAGAAGTGCATCCCGTCGAAAAGCAGAATGCCGGTAATGCTCAACAGTCCGTTGTTAACGTTGGCTTGTGACACCATGTCGACCAGTGAAGCAGAGTGAACATGCTCACTGATATGGCTGCGGTAAACGAGGGTTAAAAGCATCGGGTGTTTCCAAAAGGAGCGTGTTTAGACCCTCAGGGTAGCAGAAATTTCGGTTATAGAAACATCCCAATCTATCATTTTCCCTTATGAAATCAGACCGGGAAACGGCGGTAATGCCCCGCGGTGCCGGCAATTTATATGAAGAGATTGAACAAGAAAAAACCATTGATACAACACAAATCTGCGGGGTAGCAATTAAACGGGTTAGCCAGCAGGCTTTTAACTTGCTGTCACCGGTAGCGCCAAACCTTCCCTTTCTTAATCTGCTATAAAACGCGCTGACATTCGGCGGCGTAATCCGTATCATACGCGCCACAACGCCGTCCGGCCGGAAGACATGAGCTGCGCGCAGACAGAAACGCACAATGCTAAACTCGCGCTATGACGACCACGCCCTTCTGGTGCCCCTTTTTGAGTCAGAGTTACTATTAATGTCAGAAATTCAATCAGTTGATAAAAAAGCTCAGTACAACCTGAATAAATTACAAAAGCGCCTGCGCCGTGAAGTCGGTAAAGCGATCGGTGACTTCGGTATGATCGAAGAAGGCGACCGCATTATGGTTTGCCTGTCCGGTGGTAAAGACAGCTACACCATGCTGGAAATTCTGGGCAATCTGCAAAAAAGCGCACCGGTGAATTTTTCCCTGGTGGCGGTCAATCTTGACCAGAAACAACCGGGCTTCCCGGCGCATATCCTGCCGGAATATCTGGAAAAGCTGGGCGTGGAATACAAGATTGTCACCGAAGACACCTATGCCATCGTGAAAGACAAAATCCCGGAAGGCAAAACCACCTGCTCCCTGTGTTCGCGTCTGCGTCGCGGGATTTTGTACCGCACCGCGACTGAGCTGGGTTGTACCAAAATCGCCCTCGGCCATCATCGCGACGACATGCTGCAAACGTTGTTCCTCAATATGTTTTACGGCGGCAAGCTGAAAGGTATGCCACCAAAACTGATGAGCGACGACGGTAAACACATCGTGATCCGCCCCCTCGCGTATTGCCGTGAGAAAGATATTGAGCGTTTTGCCGTTGCGCGCGAATACCCGATCATCCCTTGTAACCTGTGCGGTTCGCAGCCAAACCTGCAACGTCAGGTAATCGGCGACATGCTGAACGACTGGGATAAAAAATACCCTGGCCGTATCGAAACCATGTTCAGCGCGATGCAAAACGTGGTGCCTTCACATCTGAACGACATGAATCTTTTTGATTTCAAAGGGATTAAACATGGCGGTGAAGTGGTTGATGGCGGCGATCTGGCGTTTGACCGTGAAGAGATCCCGATGCAGCCTGCGGGCTGGCAGCCTGAAGACGACGAAACGGCTGCGCCGGTTGAACGTCTGAACGTGCTGGAAATTAAGTAAAATTTCGTCCGGAAGTCACCGTTTGAAAAGCCCGCGCTGATGCGGGCTTTTTGCTTTTCAGACCAGCGTGAACGTTTCGGTCCAGTTGTAGTTGGTCATCACCAGTCTGACCGGCAGGCTGAGCGCTCCGAAGTTTCGATGCTGATTTTCATGAAACCAGACGCGCAGCGGTTCCGGCAGGTATTGTGCGCTGTAACGCAGCAGCGTGCTGTGCCAGAAAATCGGCGGGATCTCCGTATGAGGAAACCGCTCCCGGATTTTTTCTGCCCACGGCGTTTTCATCAAATCATCCACCAGCGATTGTCTGACACGCTGGCTTTGTTCATCAGGAAATCCGGCGAGCAGCAGCTGATCCGGCAACGCAATCAGCCGCAAATCGCGGATGTGCATGATATGACCGTCGCAGTGCTTTCTGAAAATAGCGGTTAATTCACCGGTTCCCGGTGCGTCTTCCGGTTTGCCATACAGCGCCTGCGTGACGGGAAAAAAAGTAAAATGCATGCCGTCAGGCGGCGCGACGTCTGCCAGCGGATCGCCCTGCGTCATCGCTTCCAGTTCCGATATCAGCCCTGCCATGGCCGGCCCGGCGCGGTTTCCGCTGGTGATCGCCAGACGGGTGGGATGGTAGAACGGTTCTGAACGGACAACGCCGGATTCCGGGTGAGAACTCCAGATTTCCAGCGTTCTGCGGGTCGCGTCGTCATACGCTTTTTGAATCATTTCGGCGGTATGCAAGACAAACTCCTGGGTAAGCAAAAATGAGATCGTTCCGGCAAAAGTGCCTGTGAATGCACCTTGCAGGGCATAAACCTCAAAAAGATTGAGCGAAATCAACATTAGAACCGTTGATTGGGTGCAGTATCTATTCCGCAGGTGAATGCAACGTCAAGCGATGGGCGTTGTGCTCCATATTGTCTTATTTCCAAATTTTTAGAATTAATGCATAGCACAATTTAATTCGAACGACGCCGGTCTTATGACCGGCTTTTTTTTGCCTTTTTTCAGGCAATTAGTACATTACAGCCAGCGACTTTTCTTCAGCCACCACGCCACAACAACCCCCAGCAGCATCAGAAATCCGCAGAAAATCCCGAAACCTAAGGGCGACGTATTGCCGGGGATCCCGCCAAGGTTCACACCAAACAGCCCGGTGAGGAAGGTGGTTGGCAGGAAGATCATCGCCAGCATCGACATGGTGTACGTGCGGCGGTTGAGGGAATCCGCCAGCAGTGAACTGATTTCATCGGAGAGCACTGCGGTGCGCGCAATGCTGCCATCCAGATCGTCGAGCCCGCGCCCCAGACGATCGGAGATTTCCTGCATCAGGCGGCGGTCGTCGTCATTCATCCACGGCAGACGTTCGCTCGCCAGACGCGAGAAGACATCACGCTGCGGCGCCATATAACGGCGCAGGACGATCAGTTGTTTGCGCAGCAACGCCATCTGACCGCGCTCCGGCACCTGTTGTTCCATCAGGTCGTCTTCGATATCAATGATTTTGTCGTGCAGGTCTTCGATGAAATCGCTGGTGTGATCGGTCAGCGCATCGCAGGTTTCGACCAGCCATCTGCCGGTATTTTTCGGGCCACTGCCGGTTTGCATATCGTTGATCATCTCTTCCATCGAGAACACCTTGCGATGACGGGTCGAGACGATGATTTTATCGGTCAGATAAACGCGGATCGTGACCAACTGGTCCGGTCTTGCATCCGCATTCAGATTGATGCTGCGCAGGGTGATTAACGTCCCTTCGCCGACGCGCACCACTTTTGGCCGCACGCTGTCACCGGCCAGCGCTTCGCGCACGGTATCGGGCAACACCGGCGTATTGCTGATCCACCGTTCGCTTTCAGGCCGCGTGTAATCCAGATGCAGCCAGCACGGCTTTTCATCGCTCGCCACGCACTGCGGGCTGATTTCGTTCACACCGCCCTCGCCGTTCATCTGGAATGAATAAACGGCGTCGGCAACCTGTAGTTCATTTCCCTTTATCACTTCCACGATGTTCCTCGCTTTTTCTGCGTTATCTTTTCTAAGTTTAGCGTTAAGTGCTTGAAGTTCCAAAACACAACTCAGGTGAAAACCCTTCACCTCAATATCCTGAAGCGATCATGCCATGAGTTCGCGGGAAAAATGTAAACAGCGCCCGCTTTACTGTTTCACAATTTTCCAGAGTATTTCTGACTGCCCGGTGCCTGCATTTCGGCCAGATCCGGCATAACGCCACGCATCACTTCCAGAAATTTACGCAGCCGCGCCGGATAATAGCTGGAATACGGATACACCAGATAGACAGGCAGCGGCAGCGCGTTCCAGCCGGGCAAGACGCGTTGTAAATGCCCTTGCTCGAGATCGTCCTGCACTACCCACGCCGACACAATGCCCGCGCCCAGCCCGGAAAGCGCGGCCTTGCGCACGGCGTATAAGCTGTCTGTCGCCATGCGCGGCGCAATCGTGCAGCTTTCCATTCTGCCGTCGGTATCGTGGCGCAGCATGACTTCATTACGGTAAAAAGTGCTGAGGGCGACCCAGGGTAAACTCGCCAGCTCGCTGACCTGCGTCACCGGATGCTGTTGCAGTAATTCGGGCGTGGCGATCACGATACGCGGCACTTCAGCCAGCAAAACCGCCACCATCGACGGATCCGCAACGTTCCCGACCTGAATTGCGCAGTCGATATCTTCGGAGAGAAAATCCGGCGTGCGGTCGTTGAGCATCCAGTCCACCGTCAGGTTCGGATACTGCTTTAAATAGCGGGTCAGCGGCCCGATCAGCTGATCCTGCCCGAATGCATGCGGCGCACGCACGCGCAGGGTACCCACCGGTTCATCTCCCGCGCCGTGTAACTGATCTTCCAGCGACGCCCAGCGTTCGAGCAATAATTTGGCCTGCGCATAACACCGCTCGCCGTCGTCGGTCAGTTTCATGGCGTGCGTGGTGCGAAGAATCAGTCGGGCGCCGAGCATTTTCTCCAGCGACTGCAAGCGGCGGCTTACCGTTGGCTGGCTGGTGCCCAGCTGGGCGGCGGCGGCGGATAAACTGCCGCTTTCAACGATACGGACAAACGTCTGCATTAAGTCGATGCGGTCAATACCGCTGGTGAGTGGTGTATTCATACGCCTCACGTATAACAGTTTTACCTTTGTGCAGGCTACCACTTATAACCGTTCGGGTGAAGAATGCGTGCCATGACATCCACACAACACACGTATTCATCAGGAAAACATCATGTCAGACATCACCCAAACTTCTGCAACCGCCGCTGAACCGGCGCTTTCCGGCAAAATCATTTTTACGCTGGCCGCCGGTGCCGGGCTGAGCGTGGCATCGATTTACTACAGCCAGCCAATGCTCGGCATTATGGGCGGAAACTTGCAGGCCAGCACCACGTCAGTCGGGCTGATCCCGACGCTGACGCAGGCCGGTTACGCGCTGGGCATTCTGTTTTTGATCCCGCTCGGTGACCGTCACGACCGCCGGACAATTATCCTGCTCAAGAGTATTTTGCTGGCCGTTGCACTGCTGCTGTGTGGTTTTGTGCCGGGCATTCACGGCTTACTGGCCGCCAGTCTGATCACCGGTATCGGCGCGACCATGGCGCAGGATATCGTGCCCGCTTCCGCGCATCTTGCTCCGGCGGCGCAGCGCGGTAAAACGGTCGGGACGGTAATGACCGGTTTGCTGGTCGGGATCCTGCTTTCCCGCGTGGTCAGCGGTTTTGTTGCGGAGTATTTTGGCTGGCGGGTGATGTATCAGCTGGCAGCGGTGAGCGTCGCGCTGATTGGTTTTGCGCTGTGGCGGGTTCTGCCACGGTTTACGCCGGACACGTGCATCAGCTATGCCCGACTGCTGCACTCCATGTTCGGATTGTGGAAGCACTATAAAACGCTGCGCCACGCGGCGCTGGCTCAGGGTTTGCTGTCTGTCGCATTCAGCGCGTTCTGGTCAACCCTGGCGATTATGCTCAACGATACATTCCATCTGGGCAGCGCGGTGGCCGGTGCTTTCGGGCTGGCCGGTGCAGCCGGTGCGCTGGCGGCTCCGCTGGCAGGCGCATTAGCCGATAAAAAAGGCCCGGCGCGGGTCACGCAAATGGGTTCTGCGCTGGTGATGGTGTCATTCGCCGCGATGTTCCTGCTGCCGCTGTTGTCGCCGCATGCGCAACTTGCGCTGATTGTGGCGAGTGCCATCGGTTTTGACTTAGGCATTCAGGCCACGCTGGTTGCCCATCAGACACTGGTTTATGGCCTCGAACCTGCGGCTCGCGGCAGACTGAACGCCCTGCTGTTTACCGTCGTGTTTATCGGAATGTCCGCCGGTGCCGCGCTGGGCAGTAAAGCGCTGGAAGCCGGTGGCTGGACGGGTGTGGTTCTGCTGGCCACCGTTGCGGCGGCCGCCGCCCTGCTGGTCCGTTTGTTCAGCCGTAAAAGCTGACTGTCAGATAAAAACAAAAAGCGCCGTGACTGGCGCTTTTTGCATTTGGGGGAGAACCGCCATAATCAGTGTTTAATGATGTACATTTCCTGGCTGTAAGCGACATCTTCCGGGTTGGTGATCGGATAGCCTTTCACCCACGGTTTGATCAGGCGGCCATTGGTGTACTGATAAATAGGCGCAATCGGTGCCTGGCTGGCGATAATTTGCTCGGCCTTGTTGTAGTCATCGTTACGGCGCGCGTCGCTGGTTTCACGGCTGGCTTCAGCGATCACTTTGTCGTAATCGGCGCTGCTGAATTTGCTGATGTTACCGGTGTGCGTGGACGTCAGCAGGGACAGGAAGGTTGACGCTTCATTATAATCGCCGACCCATGACGCACGGATCACATCGAAATTGCCGGTGTTGCGGCTGTCGATATAGGTTTTCCATTCCTGATTAACCAGTTTTACATCCGCCCCCAGATTCTTTTTCCACATCGAGGCCACCGCGATGGCAATCTTCTGATGGCTTTCCGAGGTGTTGTACAGCAAGGTCAGATGCAGCGGTTTGTTCGGGCCATAACCCGCCGCCGCCAGCAGCCCTTTTGCCTGCGCATTCAGCTCTTCCTGCGAGTAATCCTGCATTTCACTTTTCGTGGCTTTGAAACCGTTGGTGACGTCAGGCGTAAAATGCCATGCCGGTTTTTCGCCGGTACCCAGCACTTTTTCGGCAATCACGGTGCGGTCAATACTCAGCGACAGCGCCAGACGCACACGGGCGTCGTCGGTCGGCGCACGGCGGGTATTGAACGCGTAATAATAGGTACCGAGCTGATACGGCGTGTAGACCTGCCCCGGAATATCGTGCATTAGTTTTTTGTACTGATCTTTCGGGAAGGATTCGGTGATGTCGATGTCATTGGCCAGATAGCGTTTTGTGGCGTTGGATTCTTTATTGATGGGGACGAAGGTGACTTTCGTCAGTACAGTACGCGCGTGATCCCAGTAATTCGGGTTCGGCTCCAGCACCAGTTTTTCGTTCACGACGCGCTCTTTGAGCACATATGCGCCGTTGCCCACCAGATTGCCGGGCTTGGTCCAGTCATCGCCAAATTTTTCCACCGTGGCTTTATGCACGGGGAACAGGCTGAAGTTCGCCAGCAGGCTGACAAAAAATGGCACCGGACGGTCGAGCGTAACGCGCAGTTGCGTCGGGCTGATGGCGGTAACACCGAGTTTATCAACCGGCATTTTCCCGGCAATGATCGCATCGGCGTTAGCGATACCGGCCAGCGCCGCAAACCATGAACCGGTTGCTAAGCTTTTCGGATCAACCAGACGCTGCCAGCTGTAAACAAAATCCTGCGCCGTCACCGGATCGCCGTTCGACCATTTGGCGTCTTTACGCAATGTGAAGAGGAAAACCTGATTGTTCTGGTTCTGCCAGCTTTCGGCGACGCCGGGAATGCTTTTCCCGTTAGCGTCCTGATTCACCAGACCTTCGAACAGGTCACGCGCCACCTGCGCTTCCGGCAGGCCGACGACTTTTGCCGGATCCAGCGAAGCGGGTTCATCTTTGATATGACGGACGATTTCCTGTCTGGCGGCAAGTTGCGTACCGGCGGGAACCTGAGCGGCCATGGCCTGACCGGAAATCAGTGCCACCAGCGCGGCACAGGCGGAATACGATAAGAGAGGAAACGATTTTCCCTGCGGCATAAATTCTCCTGAACACATAAGGGGCCAGCCCTGAAATATTCAGGAGTTTTATCATTTGTTACCGCAATCCCCTACAGGAAATCGTTACAGATTTGCCTTCGCGCACAAAACAACGGCAACAGGCGAGAAATTACTCGGAACCGGCGATGTCGACTCCGCCACAATGAAACTTCATCGCGGGTTCAACGTCCTGCGCCAGCCAGGTCGGCCCATCAAGATCGATGAACTTTGCGCCCGCCGTCAGCGGAAGTGCCGCCCTCACCGCGCGTGAGGTGCATAACATGCAGCCCAGCATGACTTCAAAGCCCTGCGCGTACGCCGCCTGCGCCAGCCGCAGTGCGCCCGTCAGCCCGCCGGTTTTATCGAGTTTTATATTCACCATCTCATAACGCCCTTTCAGCGCCGGAAGCCCTTCAATCGTATGGCAACTTTCGTCGGCGCAAATTGGAAGGGGATGGATGAAATTCTCCAGCGCGGAATCTTCGCCCGCAGGCAGCGGCTGTTCGAGCATCAGAATGCCGAGATCGGCCAGCAACTGGCAGCGGGCCGCCAGCCCGTCGCTTTGCCATGCTTCATTGGCATCCACAATCAGGGACGCCTTGGGCACGGCGGCGCGGATAGCCACCAGACGTTCGGCTATCAGCCGGTCATCGAGTTTAATTTTTAACAGCGTTGCGCCCTTTTGTTGCAGCGCGAGCGCGGCTTCCGCCATCTCTTCCGGCGTGCCGATACTGACGGTTTGCGCCATGCTGATTGACGCCAGCGGTTCAGTGCCGGTGAGTTGCCAGAGCGTCTGGCCGGTGAGTTGCGTTTCAAGATTCCACAGCGCCGAATCCAGCGCATTTCGGGCGGCACCGGCGGGAAGCAAATGTTGCAATTGTTCGCGTGTTGCGCCCTGTTCAATCGCCGTGACGGCGCTGGCGATTTGCGCCATCACCGAGGTTTCGCTTTCGTCATAGCGGGGATACGGCGTGCATTCTCCCACGCCGCGAATGCCCTTTTCTTCGATTTCGACAGTGACTACGCGTGCTTCAGTGCGGCTGCCGCGGGAGATCACAAATGCCGTATGCAACGGCCAGGCTTCCGGATAAAAGCGAACACTTCTCATAACAGCTCCTCGGTATATACTCAAACGGGCATATATAAGATATACAAGTATTTAGCATTTAATCTATATCCAATCTACAATTGTTCCCCTAAACTGAAAGCCGTTTGACTCCAATGTCCATAGGAAATAATCATGACCCAGACAGTACACTTTCAGAGCAACCCGGTCACCGTTGCTGGCAAAATCCCACAAAAAGGCGACGTCGCCAAGCCGTTCAGCCTGGTCGCTAAAGATCTCTCTGATGTCAGCCTGAGCAGCTTCGCGGGCAAACGCAAAGTCCTGAACATTTTCCCAAGCATTGATACCGGCGTTTGCGCGACGTCAGTGCGTAAATTCAACCAGCTGGCGGGCGAAATTGAGAACACTGTGGTTCTGTGCATCTCCGCTGACCTGCCATTCGCGCAGTCCCGTTTCTGCGGTGCGGAAGGCCTGAGCCACGTCACCACGCTGTCCACCCTGCGTGGCGGTGATTTCAAATCTGAATACGGCGTCGCGATCACCGACAGCGCACTGGCTGGCCTGACTGCGCGTGCCGTTATCGTTCTGGATGGTCAGGACAACGTGCTGTACAGCGAGCTGGTGAACGAAATTACCACCGAACCGGACTACGAGTCTGCGCTGGCTGTCCTGAAATAAGGATCTGAGTTTTGTCATCTGCGGATGACAGGCGAAAAAAAAGCAACGGCTGAGTCAGTTGCTTTTTTATTGCTTCTTATTTAATGAAAAATTTACTGACCAACAGGCATTACTCTTCGCTTTCGCCGGTTTCACCGCGACGGGCGCTGAGGCCGTATTCGCGCAATTTATTGGCAATCGCCGTGTGTGAAACACCCAGACGTTTCGCCAGTTTTCGCGTGCTTGGATAAGTGCGATAAAGACGGGTCAGTACCGAGCGTTCGAAACGCTTGCTGATGTCATCGAGCGAACCGTTCAGCGCTTCTTCGCCAATCGTCACTTCGGCATCAAAGTCTGGCAGAACGATGTCCTGAGGGCGCAGTTCGCCGCCTTCCAGCTGGGTGAGCGCACGATAAATGGCGTTTTTCAGCTGACGGACGTTGCCCGGCCAGCCGTAATGCGTCAGATAATTTGCCAGCTGCGAGGACAGTTTCGGTCGCGGCATTCCCTGTTCATCGGAGAAACGCGCCACAAACAGCTCGGTCAGCGGCATGACATCCGCAGGACGATCGCGCAGCGGCGGCAGCGTCAGGCTGAGCACGTTCAGACGGTAATACAGGTCTTCACGGAATTCTCCGCGCTGAACCAGTTCCACCAGATTCTTCTGCGTGGCGCACATCACGCGCACATCCACCTTCACTTCATGCTCTTCGCCGACGCGGCGGAACGTGCCGTCATTGAGAAAACGCAGCAACTTAATCTGCATTCTCGGCGACATTTCACCGATTTCATCGAGCAATACCGAACCGCCGTTGGCCTGTTCGAAGAAGCCTTTTTTGCCTTCCAGGGCATTCGGATACGCGCCAGCGGCATAACCGAACAGTTCACTTTCAACGACATCATCCGGCAGCGAAGCACAGTTGAGGCCCAGGAACGGCTTTTTGCCGCGCGCGCTGCGCAGGTGGCAGGCATGCGCCAGCAAATCTTTGCCGGTGCCGGTATCACCGACGATCAGCAACGGTGCATCCAGCATCGCCAGTTTGCGCGCCTGATCGAGCACGTGGCGCATTTTGCTGCTGACCGCGACAATGTGGTCGAACTCGCTGTCGTCGTTGACCGTCAGATCCTGCAGCTGGCGGCCCATACGGGCGGCCGATTTGAGCATGACCACGGCTCCGGCGATACCGCCTTTTTCGTTTTCATCCTCAATGTGGATCGGCGTGAGATCCATCAGGAAATCCTGACTGCGGATGACAATTCGCTCGGAATGCGGCTGAGCATTATCGCTTTCCAGCCAGCGCGTGACGTTGTAACCGGTGATCAGGTTTGCCGCCGTGACGTTGCGGATTTTCTCTTCATCGAGTTCAAACAACGCCATCGCCGCCGGGTTGGCCTGCTCGATTTTGCCCTTCATATCAATGGAGAAAACCGGCTCCGGCATGGAGACCAGCAGCGCACGCAGGGCGCGGTGTTCACGCTCAGATGGCATGAACGTAACAGTACGGACATCCGTCACGCCGTCGATACGGCGGATTTCTGCCATCAGCGCGCGAAAAGTATCAAAATCCAGTTGGGAAAAATTAAGGTAAATGCGGCCAATCGAGGCAATCTCGATCCCGCGTAAATCAATACTGCGTAAAACCAGTAGATCGAGTAGTTCCCGGGTGAGCCCCAGGCGGTCTTCGCAAAAAACTTCCAGACGCATCAGTGTTGACCTTTTTCTGCCGGTGCGGAAATCGCTGGGGGGATAATACTCTTTCATGTACACGGGAAGAAGAGACTGTCACGAAAAGTTGACAAAATAATTCCCGGGTGGAAATCGCCTTGCCACAATGACCGGGTAAGCATTTTGCTTTTGCAGTGATTTTTGCTGTTATTTTCGGGTGCGCGGATTTCGCCATCCCTGCCTTTTTCTGCTACTATCGCCCTTCTGATTTCATCGCCAAATGGTTCCCGACTATGAAGTTCGTCTCCTTTAATATCAACGGATTGCGCGCGCGTCCACACCAGCTCGCCGCCATTATTGAACAGCATCAGCCTGACGTGATCGGTTTGCAGGAAACTAAGGTTCACGACGACATGTTCCCGCTGGAAGATGTCAGCCAGTACGGCTACCACGTGTTTTATCATGGTCAGAAAGGCCATTATGGCGTGGCTATGCTGACTAAACAGGAACCGGTGGCTGTACGCCGTGGTTTCCCGGGAGACGATGAAGACTCCCAGCGCCGTATCATCATGGCCGACATTGAAACGCCACAGGGCATTCTGACGGTCATCAACGGGTATTTCCCGCAGGGCGAAAGCCGCGACCATCCGACCAAATTCCCGGCCAAAGAGAAGTTCTACCGCGATTTGCAGGATTACCTGAACACCAGTTTGTCAGTGAATAATCCGGTAGTTGTGATGGGCGACGTGAATATCAGCCCGACCGATCTGGACATTGGTATCGGCGAAGACAGCCGTAAACGCTGGCTGCGCACCGGTAAATGTTCTTTCCTGCCGGAAGAGCGCGAATGGATGGATCGCCTGAAAGGCTGGGGACTCGTTGATACGTTCCGCGCCGCTAACCCGGAAGCGACCGATAAATTCTCATGGTTCGACTACCGTTCACGCGGCTTTGATGAAAACCGCGGCCTGCGCATCGATCTGATCCTGGCGAGCAATCCGCTGGCTGAACGCTGTTTAGCGACCGGTATCGATTACGATATTCGCGGAATGGAAAAACCGTCTGACCATGCGCCAATCTGGGCAACGTTCGACCTGAAGTAATACAGATGAAAACGATTGATGTGGTCGCCGCGCTGATAGAACGTGAGGGAAAATTACTCCTCGCCCGGCGCGATGCCAGCAGCGATCAGGCCGGTTTATGGGAATTCCCCGGCGGGAAAGTAGAAGCCGGGGAAAGCCAGCCCGCCGCGCTGATACGTGAGTTACGCGAAGAGATGAACATCACCGCGCAGGTTGCCGGTTTTGTCGCGACCAGCGAACTGCATCAGCCGGAACGCCTGATCCGCCTGCATGGCTGGCGCGTCAGCAGTTTCACAGGAACGATTTCGTTACAGTGTCACTCGGAAGTTTGCTGGGTTGCGCCGCAGGAGGTTCGTTCCTTTGAACTGGCACCAGCGGATATTCCGCTGATTGACGCCTATCTGCGGGCCTTGTAGCCACGGCGCAGCTTAGCGCTTCTCCATAAAAAAAGGCGCGGACAGGTGACTGTTTCCGCGCCTTTTTGTTGTTCAGGGCCGGGTTATTTTTTCAGCACTTCCCATTTCAGTTCATTGGTGCCAACCACGTTCGGGTCGCGCGAGCATTGCAGCACCACGCTGTCCGCCGTGACCACCGCGCCCTCGCTGTAGCTCTGGTTGTTGTAGATGCAGCAGTTATGGCAGGTCGGCGCACTGTTACTATTGCTGTTGCCGCTGTTTTCCCAGATTTGCGGCGGCAGCGGCACCACGACGTCCGCGCCGTTGCCGTAACGCTCCGCCATCACCGGAGCCGACAGCAATGACGAACTGACCAGTAACGCCATCAGCGCTTTATGCATCAACTTCTTATTCATCAGTACGTTATTCATCACTGTTTGCTTCCTTCCCTTTGGGGCTGGCTTTACGCCGTTTAGGTGCGCTTTTACCTTTCGCCGCCGCAGCGGGCTTAGAAGGCAGGCTGCGGAATGCCGAAGACACCCGGTTCGTTTTGGCCTGAATGATGAGGTTCTGCAACGTGGCGACCAGCGGTTCCATGAAATCCTGGTAGCGGCAGCTTTTTTCACTGATACGCGTCAGCGTGGATTCCCAGTCAGCCGTCATATCAGGCCTTGCGGCAATGTCCGGCAGCGAATGAATCAGTGCGCGGCCAGTGTCGCTGGAATGAATATAACGCCCTTTTTTGTATAAAAACTCGCGGCGGAACAGGAGTTCAATAATCCCGGCGCGCGTCGCTTCTGTGCCCAGGCCGTCCGTGGCGCGCAGAATTTTCTTCAGTTCTTTATCCTGCACGAAACGCGCAATACCGGTCATTGCAGAAAGCAACGTCGCATCGGTAAACGGGCGCGGCGGCTGCGTCTGGCGCTCCACCACTTCTCCGCGCTCGCACAGTAATTCATCGCCTTTCGCCACGACCGGCAACGGCGTACCTTCGTTTTCTTCGTCACGCTCTTTGCTGCCAAGCAGTGTTCGCCAGCCTGCCTCAGCCAGGAAACGCGCTTTGGCGATGAACTTGCCACCGGCGATATCCAGATCGATAACGCATTTGCGGTAAACCGCGTCAGGGCAGAATTGCATCAGGTACTGACGCGCCACCAGACCGTAAATTTTGCGCTCGTCTTCGCTCAGGTTGACGTTACTGCTGCGCGCCGTCGGGATAATCGCGTGGTGCGCATCGACCTTTTTGTCGTCCCAGCAACGGTTACGTAAATCGGTATCAACGACTGGCTGCGGCATTAAATCCGGGCGGTGAACGCCGATGGCATTCAGTACGGCGTGACGTCCGGCAAAATGTTCTTCTGGCAGATATCGGCAATCCGAACGCGGATACGTAATCAATTTGTGCGTTTCATAGAGTTTCTGGCAGATATCCAGAATCTGCTGTGCGCTCAGACCAAAGGCTTTCGACCCTTCAATCTGCAGGGTGGATAACGAGAACGGCAACGGCGCGATATCGTTTTCACGTTTGTCGTTATACCCGGTGACCATCGCCGGTTGCCCGGCAATGCGCGCCACCACGTGATCCGCCAGCGGGCGGTGAAGCAAACGCCCTTCTTCATCCTGATACGGCTCGCAGGATTCGCTCGGTTGCCAGAGCGCGATAAAGCGTTCTTCGGCAGGCGTGACGATGTGCGCTTTCACTTCAAAGAAATCTTTCGGTATAAAATTTTCGATCTCTTCATCACGACGTACCACCAGCCCGAGCACCGGCGTTTGCACGCGGCCAACGGAAAGCACGCCGTTGTATCCGGCATTGCGCCCTAAAATCGTATAGGCTCGGGTCATGTTGATGCCGTAAAGCCAGTCAGCGCGGGCGCGGGCCAGTGCAGAAACGCACAGCGGAATAAAATCGCGGTTGTCGCGCAGGCGTTCAATGGCACGTTCGACGGCCTGTGGATTGAGATCGTTAATCAGACAGCGCTGGGTCGCATGACGCTTTTCCGGCGTCAGCTCCAGATAATCCAGCACTTCATCCACCAGGAGTTGTCCTTCGCGATCCGGGTCACCCGCGTGGACAACCTGAGAGGCCTCCAGCAGCAGACGTTTGATGACATTAAGCTGTTTGGCTACGGAAGGACGCGGCTGGAGCTGCCACTTATTGGGAATGATCGGTAAGTCAGCCAGCGCCCAGCGGGCGAAGCGGCTGTCGTAAGCATCCGGCTGGGCCTGTTCCAGTAAGTGACCGACGCACCAGGTCACCACCTGATCGTTGCCACAGGCAATATATCCGTCGCCGCGGCGATGAGGCTTCGGCAGGACATCCGCAATAGCGCGGGCAAGGCTGGGTTTTTCGGCAATAAACAGACGCATCAGACCGCACCGGCCTGAAGTGTGACCGCGAGTGTGATCGCTACAAAAATTTCCATCGTCCCATCCTTCATTCACAACGTCCTCATCATCCAGAGGTGGCTATGTTATCCGCTGGCGACGCAATTAGTAAGATGGGCAGAGACATCCGGGATGGCGGTCGCTCACAAAGGCAGCGAAAAACCGGTTTATCAGAATGAACTGAACATATTCTGCTGAAAAACCGGTCTGCCTGTCATGAGGAAATGGCTTAAAAATGCGTCACGAAAGGCGCGCTGTCCACCGGGATGACCTGCAAACTGGCCTTAAGCTGCGGCGTGCCGAGATACAGGAAACCGACGATTTTATCGTTCTCGCCGCAATGGAAGGCTTTGCGGACATCAGGATGGTCGGTCCACGCGCCGGTGCGCCAGATACCATTGAACCCCTGCGCCAGCGCTGCCATCTGCATCGCCTGCACGGCACAACCGGCTGACAACAGCTGTTCCCACTGTGGCACTTTCGGGCTTTCCTTGCAGGCCGCAATCACGGTGATGATCTGCGGGGCGCGAAGCGGAGCCTGCGTGGCTTTCTCAACGGCTTTTTCGTCCGCGCCGTCTTTGATGGCCGCCGTGCGCAGCAGCTCACTGAAACGCGTCAGACCATCATTTTCTGCAATCACGAAGCGCCACGGCTGGAGCGCACCGTGGTCCGGCGCACGCATCCCTGCGTTGATGATATTTTGCAACGCTTGCCCTGCCGGTGCGGGAGCCGCCAGACGGGATGCAGAACGGCGGTTGAGTAACAAATCCAGTGCGTCCATTTTAATCTCCTGAGAATAATTGCTATTTACCTTACGTTAACATAGGCACAACGCATTTTTCCAACCTCCGGCTGGCTTTCGGATAATGCGTCACCGCCAAATTCTGAAATGATTTAAAGCTGACATTTCTCCGGCAGGTCATTAGGATAGCGAGACTTAACCGTCTTATTGGAGAGACCATGCGCACATTGTGGCGAATTATCGCCGGTTTTTTTAAGTGGACCTGGCGTCTTCTTAATTTCGTCAGAGAATTCATTCTCAACGTATTTCTTATTCTGATCATTCTGGCCGGCGTCGGCATCTGGTATGCCGTGCAGGATAAGCCGGTTGAAACCACGAAAGGCGCGCTGCTGGTCGATCTTAGCGGCTCGGTGGTGGATAAACCTTCCGTGAACAATAAAGTCCGCCAGTGGGGCCGCGAGCTTCTGGGGACATCCAGCAGCCGGTTGCAGGAAAACTCCCTGTTTGATCTGGTCGATACCCTTCGTTCCGCAAAAGATGACAAAAACGTCACCGGTATCGTGTTGCAGCTGACCGATTTCACCGGCACCGATCAGTCATCCATGCAATATATCGGTAAAGCATTGCGCGAATTCCGTGATGCCGGTAAACCGATTTACGCCATCGGCGACAGCTACAATCAGTCGCAATATTATCTGGCGAGCTACGCCAATAAAATCTATCTGTCGCCGCAGGGCGCGGTCGATTTGCACGGTTTTGCGACCAATAATCTGTACTACAAATCTCTGCTGGATAAGCTGAAAGTCACCACCAACATCTTCCGCGTCGGAACGTATAAATCCGCCGTTGAACCGCTGATCCGTGATGATATGTCCCCTGCAGCCCGCGAGGCGGACAGCCGCTGGATTGGTGGCTTGTGGAGTAACTACCTCAATACCGTTTCAGCTAACCGCCAGATTACGCCTGAGCAACTGTTCCCGGGTGCAGCGGGCATTCTTGCAGGCATGCAGGCCACCGGCGGCGATATGGCGCAGTACGCGCTGAAAGCCAAACTGGTGGACTCTCTGGCGTCGCGTACCGAAGCGGACAATGACATGGTGAAAGCGTTTGGCTGGAATAAAACCACCAAAGACTTTAACTACACCAGCATTTACGATTATTCACCGAAGCCAAAACCGGATAACAACGATCCGCAAATCGCAGTGATCTTCGCCACCGGTGCCATCAATGATGGCGAAGAACAACCGGGTGCCGTGGGCGGCGATACTACCGCACAGCAAATTCGCGATGCCCGTCTGGATCCGAAAGTGAAAGCGATTGTATTGCGCGTTAACAGCCCGGGCGGCAGCGTCAGCGCGTCTGAAGTGATCCGTTCAGAACTGGCCGCCGCGAAAGCCGCGGGTAAACCGGTTGTGGTTTCAATGGGTGGAATGGCGGCTTCCGGGGGTTACTGGATTTCAACGCCTGCGAACTACATCATTGCCAGCCCGAGCACGCTGACCGGTTCCATCGGTATCTTTGGTGTGATCAATACGTATCAGAACACGCTGGATTACGCCGGTGTACATACTGACGGCGTGGCGACCTCCCCGCTGGCCGATATTGCATCGACCAAAGCATTGCCGCCGGAGTTCTCGCAAATGATGCAGCTGAACATCGAGAATGGGTATAAAACCTTCCTGGGCCTGGTGGCGGATTCCCGCCATAAAACGCCGGAGCAGATTGATCAGATTGCACAGGGACACGTCTGGATTGGTTCTGACGCCAAGGCCAACGGTCTGGTGGATGAGCTGGGTGATTTCGATGACGCAGTGAAGAAAGCCGCAGATCTGGCGAAAATGCCAAAATGGCAGCTGAACTGGTATGTCAGCGAGCCAAGCCTGAGCGATATGTTGTTCTCTCAGGTTAGCGTGTCCGTTCACGCCATGCTGCCTGCCGCTATTCAGGCCTATCTGCCTGCGCCGGTGAGCAAAATGGCGATGGAGCTGAAATCACAGGCTGACCTGTTTAGCAATATGAACGATCCGCAAAACCGTTATGCACTTTGCCTGACGTGTGGTGACGTGAAGTAATTCCGTTAGCCACTCTTGCATGAAAATCCGCCCGGCGCTTCTCCCTGAGAACGCCGGGCTTTTTTGTGGCGCGGCGCTTTTTGGGTGGGACAGCGGCGGCGAAGCCTTTATACTTAGCGCAGTTGCTTTCACCTTTCTAAAAAAAGAACATCTTCGATGACTAAAAAATCTATTTACGTTGCCTATACCGGCGGCACCATCGGTATGCAGCGTTCTGAGCAGGGTTACATTCCTGTATCCGGCCATTTACAACGCCAGCTGGCGCTGATGCCTGAATTCCACCGCCCTGAAATGCCTGAATTCACGATTCAGGAATACGCGCCACTGATGGATTCTTCCGACATGACGCCGGAAGACTGGCAGCACATCGCAGACGACATTCAGGCGCATTACGACGATTACGACGGTTTTGTGATTCTGCATGGCACGGACACCATGGCCTTCACGGCCTCTGCGCTGTCCTTCATGCTGGAAAATCTGAGCAAGCCGGTGATCGTCACGGGTTCACAAATCCCGCTGGAAGCCCTGCGCTCCGACGGGCAGATTAACCTGCTGAACTCGCTGTATATCGCGGCAAATCATCCGGTTAACGAAGTCACCCTGTTTTTCAACAACCGTCTGTATCGCGGCAACCGCAGCACCAAAGCCCACGCCGACGGTTTTGATGCATTTGCGTCACCCAATCTTTCTCCGCTGCTGGAAGCAGGCATTCATATCCGCCGCCTGTCGACACCGTCGCTGCCGGTTGTTCCTGCTTCGACGCTGAAAGTGCATCACATCACCCCGCAGCCTATCGGCGTGGTGACAATTTACCCCGGCATTTCCGCAGAAGTTGTGCAAAACTTTCTGATGCAGCCGGTGAAAGCGCTGATTCTGCGCTCTTATGGCGTCGGCAATGCCCCGCAAAAAGGCGATTTGCTGAAAGTGCTGAAGGACGCTTCTGAGCGCGGCATTGTGGTCGTGAATCTGACGCAATGCATCTCCGGACGTGTCAACATGGGCGGTTATGCAACGGGCAACGCGCTGGCGCATTCCGGCGTGATCAGCGGGTTTGATATGACGGTGGAAGCCGCGCTGACTAAGCTGCATTACCTGCTCAGCCAGTCGCATACCCCGGAAGAAATCCGCGAGCTGATGCAGCAGAATCTGCGTGGCGAGCTGACGGAATAGTTGTCCGTATGAGAGGCGATATGAAATCTGCGTTGTTGCTTGTCGATTTGCAAAACGATTTTTGCCGCGGTGGCGCGCTGGCCGTTAATGACGGGGATGCAACTATTGCCGTCGCCAATCAGATGATGTCGTGGTGTAAAAGCCGCGGTATTCCTGTGGTGGCGTCGCAAGACTGGCACCCTGCCGGACACAAAAGTTTTGCCGCAAACTCGCATCAGGATGCCTGGACATCGGGCGAACTGAACGGGCTGCCGCAGGTCTGGTGGCCGGTTCACTGCGTACAACAGGAACCCGGCGCAGAATTCCATCCGTCACTGAATACGCGTCTTTTAGATTTTGTCGTGCAGAAAGGTACAGACGCAGAAATCGACAGTTACAGCGCATTCTTCGATAACGGCCACCGCGCCGCCACCGTGCTGAACGACTGGCTGAAGGCCGCAAAAATTTCACATCTTTATGTCATGGGGCTGGCGACAGATTACTGTGTGAAGTTCACGGTGCTGGACGCGCTGGCGCAGGGATATCAGGTTACGCTGCTGACCGATGGCTGCCGCGGCGTGAACATCGAACCTCACGATAGTGCTGAAGCTGTTGAAGCAATGCGTGAGGCTGGCGCACAAATCGGAACGGCAGGCGCACTGAACGGTTGATTCCTCCGGGCCTTCAGATGCAAAAAAGGCGCGTTATGCGTCTTTTTTATGCCCTGACATCGCGCGTTAGAAATCCCGATTACCTTCACGTCCCCGCCGTAACTTGTTCAATTCCGGACAAATTCATTTTTTACAAAAGTTCACGTAATAGATCTCGTTTTGGTTATGCGTAATACGTTATAAATAGCACACTATCATTAATCACCCGGCTGTATTCCATGATAATTTTATGACTGACATGCCATGCAAATGACTCTGCAATGTGTACGTTATTCTTTATCGATAAATAATGAATGGACTATGCGTGGTCGTACCAATAAGATGGCGCCGCTTTTTATTAAATGAATAACTAAAGCTTAGGATGAGCAGGCTAACCCTTAAGGATTATCAGATTGAAAGAATACCAATATCAAATTTTAAAAAGCTGTCTTCAGCGTGAAGTGATGGATTCAGAGAAAGAATTTTCCTGGTTCCGCACGCTGCATCGCGCCATAAAATGCCCGGGGAGGCGTTTCTACTTCTGGTGGCGAATCGCTAATTATCTGTATAAAACAGGCGGTAAGGCTTCCAGAAAATACGCAATATCTGTAAACAGAAGATTAAGAAATAAATATGGCACTGATATCAATCTGGGCGCTGATATTGGTCCAGGAATGAAGATTTCTCATTTCGTTGGTATTGTGGTTGCCGATTGTTGCGAAATAGGCTCGAACCTGAACATTAAGCAAAATGTGACAATTGGTATCAAATATGACAATCAGAGCGGCAAGATCTATATCGGGGACAATGTCATCATTGGTGCGAACAGTTGCATTATCGGTTGCGATATAAGCATCGGGAATAATGTCACCATCGGTGCGATGAGCTTCGTAGATAAAAATGTTCCTAATGATTGCGTTGTCTATAACCAGCGCACGGATAACCTGATCTACAAACAGATTGCGTAACCCACTGACGATTATTTTTTAAAGGCGCGTTATGCGCCTTTTTTATACCTCAGACAACCCCCTTTCCATTACTCCGGTTTGAGTCTGATCAGGGCGTCCTGAGCGAACTGCTGTTTCAGCTCTTGTTTGCTTTTGGTCACGATCTGCCCGTCAGTGCCGATGCTCATGTGCTGGGCATCCACGTTGTGACGTGACTGATACAGCATCACCGCCTGCAGACTGTGCTCTTTTTGTTCTGGCGTCAGCGCCACACCGTCGGGCCATTTCCCCAGCTCTACGGCCAGCGCCAGACGTGCGTAGATTTCCGGCGTCATTACATCAATGAGTTGATTAATTTCCATTTGGCACCTCTGTTGAACACGATTATTCAAAAGGTTTTGAATAATAGCTGAATCGATTTTGTCGGTAAGATTACAGCGCAGCCTAACCGGCCGTTTTTTCGCCATTTTTGCTGTCGGTAAAACTCATCGAAGCAGAATTTACGCAGTAACGTTCACCTGTTGGTTGCGGGCCATCCGGGAAAACATGCCCTAAATGCGCCTCGCAGCTGGAACAGCGGATCTCAACGCGGTCCATATTATGCGTATTATCAGTAAGATATTTTATCGCATCGTGGTCAACAGGTTGATAAAAACTTGGCCATCCGCAACCGGATTCATACTTAGTCTCGGAGTAAAACAGAGGCGCGTTACACACTACGCAATGATAAATGCCCTGGCGAATGTTGTGCAGCAGTTTTCCCGTATACGGACGCTCGGTTCCGTGTTCTTGGGTGACATAACGTTGAATTTCAGTGAGTTGTTCGGATGCAGAAGCAGATTTGGATGCATTGCTCATGATTATCGTTCTCTGACGAATTTAAATTACAACTAAATTAACAGTTTATAATAACAAAAAATTAACAACAATTCAGCCTGTTTTGTCCTAAACTGTATGGCATCAGCGTTAGCCAGCTCCAACTTGTGATGGCGATCACACTCCTGATCTTCTTGCCCTTTATATTCTGTTTTTCGCCCCCATGTGGTTGTGAGCCGATTAAAAAAACGGAACGTGCAATAAGCGAGCAACAGTAGGTCGTCGCTTTGACTTACAGCAATAATTGACACGATTCCGCTTGACGCTCAGCAAGGTTTTTGTAATTTTACAACCAACCTTTTATTCACTAAAAAAATAGCTGGTGGAATATATGACTATCAAAGTAGGTATCAACGGTTTTGGCCGTATCGGTCGCATTGTTTTCCGTGCTGCTCAGGAACGTTCTGACATCGAGATCGTAGCAATCAACGATCTGTTAGACGCAGAATACATGGCATACATGCTGAAGTACGACTCAACTCATGGTCGTTTCAACGGTACTGTTGAAGTTAAAGACGGTCACCTGGTTGTTAACGGCAAAACCATCCGTGTTACCGCTGAGCGTGACCCAGCTAACCTGAAATGGAATGAAGTTAACGTTGATGTTGTTGCTGAAGCGACTGGTCTGTTCCTGGACGACGCAACTGCACGTAAACACATCACTGCAGGCGCTAAGAAAGTTGTTCTGACTGGTCCATCTAAAGATGACACCCCTATGTTCGTTATGGGCGTTAACCATAAAGAATACAAAGGTCAGGAAATCGTTTCTAACGCATCTTGCACCACTAACTGCCTGGCACCACTGGCTAAAGTTATCAACGACAACTTCGGTATCGTTGAAGCACTGATGACCACTGTTCATGCAACTACCGCAACTCAGAAAACTGTTGATGGCCCGTCTCACAAAGACTGGCGCGGCGGTCGCGGCGCATCTCAGAACATCATCCCTTCTTCTACCGGTGCAGCTAAAGCAGTAGGTAAAGTTATCCCTGCTCTGAACGGTAAACTGACCGGTATGGCGTTCCGCGTTCCTACTCCTAACGTTTCTGTTGTTGATCTGACTGCACGTCTGGAAAAACCAGCAACCTACAAAGAAATCTGCGCAGTAATCAAAGCAGCTTCTGAAGCAGGCGACCTGAAAGGCGTTCTGGGTTACACCGAAGACGACGTTGTTTCTACCGATTTCAACGGCGAAAAACTGACTTCAGTATTCGATGCTAAAGCAGGTATCGCGCTGAATGACAACTTTGTGAAACTGGTTTCCTGGTACGACAACGAAACTGGCTACTCAAACAAAGTACTGGATCTGATTTCTCACGTTTCCAAATAATTGGCAATGTTGATGAACTGATTGAAGGGCGACGCAAGTCGCCCTTTTGCTTTCTGTCAGTCGCACATTTTTTATCAGGCACATGAGTGCGATCAAACAGATTGATGACGTTCATCTGTAGTCTTGGTTCTTATCTTCGTAATTGTTAAAACCCTGACAGGACTTTAGATAATGACAGAACAACTCTTTTCTCTTCCGGTCGTAAACCAAATTTCAACCACTATCAGCCAGCGTCAGATTGACGAACTGCCGGTGATCGTTGTTTCTCATCCCAAAGTAAAAGCGGCTGTAGCCTTGCAAGGCGCACATTTATTGTCCTGGCAGCCTGAAGGCGAAGCGCCTGTGCTGTGGATGAGCAGCGCCAGCGCTTTCAAAGAAGGCGTCGCAATTCGTGGCGGTATTCCAATCTGCTGGCCGTGGTTTGGCCCGGCGGGTAAACCGTCTCACGGCTTTGCGCGTAACTTCGCCTGGAACCTGACCGATCACAAAGAAAGCGCTGAAGGCGTTGTTCTGACGCTGACGTTGAAAAGCTCACCAGAAAGCCTGGAACTGTGGCCACATGAATTTGTGCTGACCGCACGCTTCACTCTCGGCGCAACCTGCCACATTGAGCTGGAATCTGCCGGTGACTTCGAAGCCAACAGCGCCCTGCACACCTATTTCAACATCGGCGATATCGCGGATGCCACCGTTAAAGGCCTCGGTGCCAGCTTCATTGATAAAGTCGATGGCGCGAAACTGAAAGAAGAGGCCGGTGATCTGACCTTTACCGGGCAGACTGACCGCATCTACACCCGGCCTCAGGCGACCAGTGAAATCGTGGATCCGGTGCTGAAACGCACGCTGGTTGTTGCGCACGAAAACAACGCTGACGTTGTGGCGTGGAACCCGGGTTCTGCGCTGTCCGTAAGCATGGCCGATATGCCAGACGACGGTTACAAAACCATGGTTTGTGTTGAAACGGCGCAGGTGTCAAACAAGCATGTTTCGACCGCCGCTACACCGGCACGTCTTGCGGTGACATTCTCAATCCGCAAATAACCGGACAGATTTTCCCGTCGTAAAAACCCAGTCGTAAAAACTAAGGGGCCATCTGGCCCCTTTTGTCTGCGTCAGATTGAGCGAATTCAGACCATATCCAGCGAGGTTTTCCCACGTGGTGCCAGGAAGGCAGCATTGATCATCGCAATTTCTTCATCCGTCAGAAACAGCGTCAGCGCTGCCGCATTCTCTTTGACATGCTGTGGCTGAACGGCTTTAGGAATCGCAATCACGTTGCGGGTACGCGTCACCCAGGCCAGCGCGATTTGCGAACTGCTCACGCCGCGGGCGGTGGCAATTTTCTGCATCACCGGATTTTCCAGCACGTCATGACGCAATTTTCCAGCCTGTGCCAGCGGGCAATACGCCATTACCGGGATAGCGTGTTCTTCGCACCACGGCAAAAGGTCAAATTCGATGCCCCGTGAAGCGGCGTGATATAAAACCTGATCGGTCATACATTCCTGGCCGCCGGGGATCTTCCACAATACCTGCATATCATCGGTATCAAGATTGGACACGCCCCAGCGGCGGATTTTGCCTGATTGCTGCAACTTTTCCATCGCCGCAACGGTGTCATGTAACGGAATCGAACCACGCCAGTGCAACAGATACAGGTCTATACAATCTGTTTGCAATCTTTTGAGGCTTTGTTCGCAGGCGGTTATGGCCTTCTCCCCTCCGGCATGATGCGGATAGACTTTTGAGACCAGATACACTTCATCACGCCGTCCGGCTATTGCCTCGCCGACTACCCTTTCCGCCTCGCCGTCCGCGTACATTTCTGCAGTGTCGATCAGGGTCATACCGGCATCCAGCCCTTGTTTCAGTGCATCCACTTCGGCGCGCCGCTCACTGCGTTGTTCTCCCATAAACCAGGTGCCTTGTCCGATTGCGGGAACGCTTGTGCCATCAGGAAATTGCACGGTTTTCGCTTTCATCTGTTTCCTCCTGTCGGGTCTTCAAAATAAGTGATGAACTCGTGATGAACTATAAATGTGCAAATGGGGCGAAACGCCCCATGAATGTGCAGAGTGCGCACCAGGAAAGTGCCCACTTAATTAAAAGCTGTAGGTCACGCCGGTCCACAATACGCCAGTCCAGTCATTTTCAATGATCGGGCTGTCGGTCACTTCGCTGGCAAGACGCAAATAGCGGCCGGTCACGAAACCTTGCCAGTCCGCCGTGAAGTTGTATTTGGCTGAAATTTCAACATACGGGCTGAAGCTGTCGTCCGCAGAATAGCTGTGGAAACCGCTGCGACGGGATTCGTCTTTTGTAACGCCGTAATAGTAGTCGTTAAGATTCGAGCTAAACCAGGTCACACCAAAGCCCGGTACAACCGCCCAGTTTGCCCCTTTGATGGCATACAGGTAAGCCAGATCAGCGGTCATGCCGTTGCTGGTATCAAGCGTATCTGCATTGAAGCTGGCGCGGATTGTCCCCCACTGAGCATTATGCGAATAAGCCAGACCCGCCATCAGCGTTGAGTGGCGCTTATCCAGACGCTTCATGCGCTTATCATCGCTGTCGCTTGGGTCGAAACTTAACGGGAAGTAGCTTGCGGTGACACTCAGCTTGTTCGCATCATCGTTCCACAGGTAATAGCCTGCCATCAGGGTGTGGAAGTAGAAATCATCATTGTCGTAATTAATGATGGGCACCGGGTATACATGGTCGTTGTTGCCACGGTACGGATCAGGCGCAACTAAAGCAGAAGCACCCAACTGCCAGGTTCCTGCGACAGCTGCATGACTGAAAAGCACTGCCGAGCCCACGATGGACAGTGTTTTGAGGTTCAAAATCTTCATTGTCTTAATTCCATTAAGTAAAAAATTGTCGGTAGTGTAAATGAAGCGTAAGTGTCCCGCTTAGCATTTCTCGTTCTCAAAAAACCTTACCCTGAAAAATCGAAGCGATCGCACAATTTATCTGCAAAATATGAAATAAAAATGACTAAAGAAACAACTTCCGGTCTGTAAGGCACGTCCTGCAAGGCTTTTCAGAGCATTCCGGACAACTGAGTCATTGAAATGACTTAAAAAACGGCAAAACCAGAGAGGAAATTTTTCTAATGCCAAACTACGCTTATAAATAGATGAAAGACTTAGCCTGAACGGTAGCCCGTCCCACCGATTTATGACAGTTTTCAAATCATCGCAACTGTCAGCGTCAAAGGGGTTCTGCAAGTTGGCATAAGGGTTGCTGTATTCAGGTGGGAGATCTTTCTTCCGGGGGCTTAGCTCTCATTAACCTGTGCTATACCCAAGTCTTTGAGGTTGCGCTAACGCTTCAAAACGAAAGGTAAAATAACGAAGGACGGGCATCGTATGAACATATTTGACCATTATCGCCAGCGCTATGAGGCTGCCAAGGACGAAGAGTTCACACTGCAGGAATTTCTTACCATTGCACGGCAAGATCGCAGTGCTTATGTCAATGCGGCGGAACGTCTGTTGATGGCAATCGGTGAACCAGTGATGGTAGATACCGCGCTTGAACCACGCCTGTCGCGTTTATTCTCGAACCGTGTTGTTGCACGCTACCCTGCATTTGAAGAATTTTACGGCATGGAAGAGGCCATCGAGCAGATCGTCTCCTATCTGAAACACGCCGCGCAGGGTCTGGAAGAAAAGAAACAAATCCTCTATTTACTGGGCCCGGTGGGTGGCGGTAAATCGTCACTGGCCGAACGGCTGAAATCCCTGATGCAACGTGTACCGATTTATGTGCTGAGCGCCAACGGCGAACGCAGCCCGGTAAACGATCATCCGCTGTGCCTGTTTAATCCGCAGGAAGATGCGCATATTCTCGAAAAAGAATACAACATTCCTCCGCGCTATCTGGGCACCATCATGTCGCCATGGGCGGCAAAACGTCTGCACGAATTTGGCGGTGACATCACGAAATTCAGAGTCGTGAAAGTCTGGCCGTCAATTCTCGAACAAATTGCTATCGCCAAAACTGAGCCTGGCGATGAAAACAATCAGGACATCTCCGCGCTGGTCGGGAAAGTGGATATCCGTAAGCTGGAAAACCACGCGCAGAACGATCCGGACGCTTACGGTTATTCCGGCGCACTGTGCCGGGCAAACCAGGGTGTGATGGAATTCGTCGAGATGTTTAAGGCACCGATTAAAGTGCTGCATCCGCTGCTGACCGCCACACAGGAAGGTAACTATAACGGGACTGAGGGGATCTCTGCCCTGCCGTTCAACGGCATTATTCTGGCGCACTCCAACGAATCTGAGTGGGTGACGTTCCGCAACAACAAGAATAATGAAGCGTTCCTTGACCGTGTGTACATCGTCAAAGTGCCTTACTGCCTGCGCGTTTCTGAAGAGATGAAAATCTACGACAAACTGCTCAGCAACAGTGAACTGGCGCATGCTCCTTGCGCGCCGGGCACGTTAGAAACGCTGGCCCGATTCTCAATTCTTTCGCGTCTGAAAACGCCGGAGAACTCCAGCAGCTATTCCAAAATGCGCGTCTATGACGGCGAAAGCCTGAAAGACACCGATCCGAAAGCCAAGTCCTATCAGGAATACCGCGATTATGCGGGCGTGGACGAAGGCATGAACGGGCTGTCGACGCGTTTCGCGTTTAAAATTCTGTCCCGCGTGTTCAACTTTGATCATGTGGAAGTCGCCGCCAACCCGGTCCATCTGTTCTATGTTCTGGAACAGCAAATCGAGCGCGAGCAATTCCCGCAGGACATCGCGGAAAAATATCTGGAACACCTGAAAGGCTATCTGATCCCGAAATACGCTGAATTCATCGGCAAAGAGATCCAGACCGCTTATCTGGAGTCCTATTCAGAGTACGGGCAAAACATTTTCGACCGTTATGTCACCTACGCTGACTTCTGGATCCAGGATCAGGAATACCGCGACCCGGATACCGGCCAGCTGTTTGACCGTGAATCCCTGAACGCAGAGCTGGAAAAAATCGAAAAACCGGCGGGGATCAGTAATCCAAAAGATTTCCGTAACGAAATCGTCAACTTCGTGCTGCGTGCCCGCGCCAACAACAGCGGCCGCAATCCAAACTGGACCAGTTACGAAAAACTGCGCACGGTTATTGAGAAAAAAATGTTCTCAAATACCGAGGAATTACTGCCGGTTATCTCGTTTAACGCCAAGACGTCGACCGATGAACAGAAGAAACATGATGATTTTGTCGACAGAATGATGGAGAAAGGATATACACGCAAACAGGTTCGCCTGCTGTGTGAATGGTATCTGCGCGTAAGAAAATCCTCGTAACAGGGGATCGTTGGCAACGTCGTTTGGGGGAAATATGACGTATTTTATTGACCGACGGCTGAATGGCAAAAACAAGAGCGCGGTGAACCGCCAGCGCTTCTTGCGTCGCTATAAGTCGCAAATCAAACAGTCGATTGCCGAGGCCATTAACAAGCGTTCGGTTACCGACGTGGACAGCGGGGAGTCGGTTTCGATCCCCAATGCAGATATCAACGAACCCATGTTCCATCAGGGCCGCGGTGGCTTACGCCACCGTGTTCACCCCGGCAATGACCACTTTGTGCAGAATGACCGTATCGAACGACCGCAAGGGGGCGGTGGTGGCGGCAGTGGTCAGGGCGAAGCCAGTCAGGACGGTGAAGGCGAAGACGAGTTTTCTTTCCAGATCTCCAAAGACGAATATCTCGATCTGCTGTTTGAAGATTTGGCGCTTCCTAACCTGAGAAAAAATCAGCATAAGCAGCTGACTGAATTCAAAACCCACCGCTCCGGTTATACGTCTAACGGCGTACCGGCGAATATCAGTGTGGTGCGCTCTTTGCAAAATTCCCTGGCTCGCCGCACGGCGATGACCGCGGGGAAAAAACGGGAGCTGCGTGAACTGGAATCGACGCTGACCGAGGTCGAACACAGTGAACCGGCACAATTACTGGAAGAAGAACGGTTGCGTAAAGAAATCGCCGAGTTGCGGGCGAAAATCGCCAAAACGCCGTTCATCGACACCTTTGATTTACGTTATCGCAACTACGAGCGTCGCCCTGAGCCCTCAAGCCAGGCCGTGATGTTCTGTCTGATGGATGTCTCCGGTTCCATGGATCAGGCAACCAAAGACATGGCCAAACGTTTCTATATTCTGCTCTATCTGTTCCTGAGCCGGACGTATAAAAACGTCGACGTGGTCTATATCCGTCACCATACACAAGCCAAAGAAGTGGATGAACAGGAGTTCTTCTACTCTCAGGAAACCGGCGGGACTATCGTTTCAAGTGCACTGAAACTGATGGATGAAGTCATTCAGGAACGCTATGACCCGGCGCAGTGGAATATTTATGCCGCGCAGGCTTCCGATGGCGATAACTGGGCTGACGATTCCCCTCTGTGCCACCAGCTTCTGGCACAGAAGATCCTGCCGATGGTGCGTTATTACAGCTATATCGAAATCACCCGCCGCGCCCACCAGACGCTGTGGCGTGAATATGAAGTGTTGCAGGAGAAATTCGATAATTTCGCCATGCAGCATATCCGCGAACAGGAAGATATTTATCCGGTCTTCCGGGAACTCTTCCATAAGCAAACTGAGAACAGTTAATGTTCGACGTTAATTAAAAAGCCGGCAATCCTCGCCGGCTTTTTTACGGGTATTATCCGCATAAGAACCTGCTACGCATAAGGTTATTCGCCCACGATCACAGATTACGTTCCCGTCCGGCGTCACACTATCTTCCATAAATTTAAGACCCCAATCACCTGTGATGTTGCCTTCTTTTATTGTTGTTTTAACAAAGGTTGAGGAATACATTATGGAAAAAATTCGTATTGAAGATAGACCTGTAGAGATCGGGTTCGTAGACGGGCTTTATGTTTCATATTCAGAGGGTTATCACGAGGGAAAGGTAGAGCATATCGACCGCGATGCGTTTATTGCTTTACTGGCAAAAGAATTTAAAACCACAGCGGCAAGAATTGAGACTCAGGTGAGTCATTATATTTAAGGTCAGAACGGCCCGGTGCATAAAAAAAGCCAGAGGATCTCTCCCCTGGCCTTTTCGATAATTTCGCGAAGGAAATTACATGCCGTAAACCAGATTCACAGAAGTGACGGTGTCGGTTTTATCCGGCGCACTGGCTGGTGGTTTGGTGTTGTAAGTCACGTCATACGCAACTTTCAGCGAGAAGTGGCTATTGATAGCAACAGTCAGCGCCGTTTCTGAGTTCAGCGTGGTTTCATCGTTGGCTAATACGGAGAAGCCCTGCGTGAAACGTGCGGTATCGCTGATCTGATAACCGTAAGTCCCTGAACCGTAGGCCAGAGCACGGGTCTGGTGGCCCCCCTGCTCGAATTCATCGTGACGAACACCAGGACCAGCTTCCAGATTAAGCGTATGAACCGGACCGCTCCAGATCTGACGACCGTAACCGATGGTTGCGACATCGCGCGCGCGATAGCCGTTATAACGGTCGCTCAACCAGCTCGCCTGACCAAAGACGTAGTTCGCGTTATCCAGATTATAACGGGTACGACCGCCCGCCTGATACTTCTCGGATGAACGGACACCGGAAGAAGAAGTGTTACGCGCAGAACCCCACAGGCTGTAAGCCGTGTTGGTATCAAACCAGGTCATGGTGGTATCAGCATTCAGCGTGGAGTTGCTGGTGTTACCGGTTTGTGCACTGTAACCCGCCTGCACATTGCCTACGAATGGCTTCTTCGCCTGAGCAGGATCATCGAGCGCAGTGAAAATGGTGGTGTCTGCAAGGCTTGAAATACTATACAGCGCTGCACCGCAAATTACGGCACAAGCTGGTAAACGACGTACAACCCGAAAAAACATTTTGTTTCCCCAATAAGACTTAAGGCAAATAACGAGAGTAGACCACACGATTTATGCCATTAATTAGGATCCGTTAATCAAGCCTGACAACTCCGTTTCGATGGCACATACATACAAATATTTTTACCGCAACAAATATAACGCACTCAGCACGGGATATCTTAATAAAGCGGCTTTTTTAGATAGTTCCGAATGACATATATTTCCGGCAATAGAAACATACAAAATCATTACGTTCTCTTTCATTGATTTTTATTTCAATGCAGTTCTGTAATCATTCCTGGTGCGCCAAACTGACTTCTTGCCCTGCCGCTCTCGTCAGAGAGCTTGCGAGCCGGCGACGTACAGATTTCCGCCGAACTCGTCGCTGAATCTTGTCCTTTTGAGCGATGCGGGGTAGTTTTATCCCGATAACATCTTATTTTTGCCTCGGGTTCCTCGAAGGCAGCCTTCAGGAGGAGTGGTCATGGCTTTACAAAAAGAGATTATTCAGGCATTGCACGTTAAACCGCATATCGATGCCGCACAGGAAATCCGCGTCAGCGTCGATTTTCTCAAAAGTTACCTGCTGGCCCATCCGTTCATCAGGACACTGGTTCTGGGTATCAGCGGCGGGCAAGATTCTACTCTTACCGGCAAACTTTGCCAAACAGCAATTAGCGAATTACGCGCGGAAACGAAAGAAGATGATTACCAGTTCATCGCCGTGCGTTTGCCGTACGGCGTGCAGGCTGACGAGTCCGATTGTCAGGACGCCATCACTTTTATTCAGCCCGATCTGGTTCTGACCGTAAATATTAAAAATGCGGTGCTGGCGAGCGAAGCGACGTTACGTGAAATTGGCATTGAGCTGAGCGATTTTATCAAAGGTAATGAGAAAGCCCGTGAGCGAATGAAAGCCCAGTACAGCATCGCCGGGATGAAAAATGGCGTTGTCGTCGGGACGGATCACGCAGCCGAAGCCGTTACCGGTTTCTTCACGAAATACGGCGACGGCGGCACGGATATCAACCCGATTTTCCGCCTGAACAAACGTCAGGGCAAAGCACTGCTCAAAACGCTGGGCTGCCCGGAGCATCTGTACACCAAAGCACCGACTGCGGATCTGGAAGAAAACCGTCCTTCCCTGCCGGATGAAGTTGCGCTGGGCGTGACCTACGAGCTGATCGACGATTATCTTGAAGGCAAAAAAGTGGATGACAGCGTCGCGGCGATTATCGAAGGCTGGTATCTGCGCACTGAACATAAACGTCAGCCGCCGATCACGGTGTTCGATGATTTCTGGAAGAAAAAGTAATTTCTGTCGGCAATCTCTGTAACGGGCACGTATTCCGTGTCCGTTTATTCTACCGGTGTCTCCCTTTCGGCTCTGAAATCACAAGTTACTTTCCATTCATTAACGAAATCATTACCCTTAGTCCCCTTCCGGACTGACTGACAGTGATGTTTCCAATGCAAAAATTCCTTTTTCTGCTGCTGAGCCTGGTATTGCTCGGCCCTCTGGGTATCGACCTGTACCTGCCCGCCATCCCGGCGATTGCCCTCGGTTTGCAAAGCACCGAAGCGGTAATTCAGTCTTCGATTTCGTTATTCATACTGGTGATGGGATTAGGGCAACTGGTCGCCGGTCCGCTGGTGGATAAGTTTGGACGTCGCCCGATCGCGATTATCGGCATCGTGGTTTATCTGGCGGGCGCAATTATCGCGGCAACGTCGGTTGCGCCGTGGATGTTCCTGTTATCCCGTGTGGTTCAGGGGCTGGCCGTGTGCTGTACGTCGGTGGTAATTTTCAGCGGTGTGCGTGACCGCATGAGCGGCAACGATGCCGCCCGCGCCTACGGTTTCCTCAACGGAACGCTCAATATTATCCCCGCGCTTGCACCGCTGATTGGCGGCCTGATTGCGCAATATTATGGCTGGCGTGCGCCGTTCTGGGCGCTGGCCGGTTACACCGTTGCGGTCATGCTGCTGGTCATTTTCAAACTGCCGGAAACCCGCCCGGCGGATACCCAAACCAACTCCGGCCTGCCGTTTCGCCAGTACGCGCGGATCCTGTCGGATACACGTTTCATCACTTTTGCCGCAGTTAACGCCGGTGCGATGGGCATGGCGCTGACCTACGTCTCGCTCGCGCCGACCGTGCTGATGAACGTCGCAGGCCTCACACCGTTAGAATTTTCCATTGTGTTCGGTGCAAACGGCTTCTGGATTATGGCAGTGAGTTTTATTGCCAACCGTATTATCCGCAAAGTGGGACGCCCGGTGTGTCTGAAAGCCGGCGGTATCCTGATGTTTATCGGTTGTCTGGGGCTGATTGCCGGGATCACGCTGGTGCCACCGGCAGAACAAACCGCGACCTGGTTATATATGCTGCCGGTTGCCAGCGCCTGTGCAGGTTTAGCGTTCCTGATGGGGCCAGCCACCAGCTACGCGCTGGAGCCGTTCTCAAGTGAAGCCGGTGTGGCGTCTGCGCTGGTCGGTTCGGTGCAGATGGCCGGTGGCGCACTGCTCGGCTTTATTGCGATGGCGTTGCCGTTACAACCTAAGCTGAGCCTTGCGCTGGTAATGCTGGCGGGAGGATGTCTGGCAATGCTGGCGCGTCGTGCCAGTAAGAAATCGACGGGCCAGCTGACCCGTCTGGAAAACTAAAATACCTTACCCGACGGTGTTTACCGGTACGCGTGGTGCGAGCGCACTCAGCAACTCGTAGCCCAGCGTACCGGCAGCCGTCGCCACATCATCTACCGGCAAATTACTCCCCCACAGTTCGACCGGCGCACCGATTTGTGCCTGCGGACACGGCGTTAAATCCAGCGCCAGCATATCCATCGAAACCGTTCCTACTGTTTCTGTTCTCACGCCATCCACCCAAACCGGCGTGCCGGAAGGCGCATGCCGCGGATAGCCATCGGCATAACCGCAGGCCACCACGCCCACACGCTGAGATTGTCCGGCACGATAACGCCCGCCATACCCGACGCGGTCACCTGCATTAAGCGCCTGCACGGCGATCAGTTCACTTTTCAGCGTCATCACCGGTTGCAGCCCGGTTTGGGCGATGTCCTGCCACTGCCCGCTCGGTGATGCGCCGTACAAAATAATCCCCGGGCGGATCCAGTCATAATGCGTCGACGGATGCCAGAGTGTTGCCGCCGAATTGGCAAGACAGCGCGGGCCGGAAATATTTTGCCCGGCCAGATTTACGGCCGCCATCTGCGCATCAACGCCTTCAACGCTGTCCGCCGTGGCGAAGTGACTCATCAGCGTGATTTCCCCGACCTGCTTCAGCTCACGCAGCTGATGCCAGACATCGCTGACGCGCGCCGGTGCAAATCCCAGACGGTTCATACCGCTGTTCACTTTCAGATAAACATTCACCGGCTGGCTGAGGTTTGCCTGTGCCAGCGCCTGAATTTGCCAGTCGCTGTGTACAGACGTCGTCAGGCGATAGTGGTCAATTGTGATTAAATCAGCGGGAGAAAAGAAGCCTTCCAGCAGCAGGATCGGCCCCTGCCAGCCGGATTCACGCAGTAATATTGCTTCGTTGAAATCGAGTAATGCGAAACCCTCCGTGGCCGACAGGCTTTTCCAGATACGGGAGATTCCGTGGCCGTATCCGTTGGCTTTCACCACCGACCAGACTTTGCTGTTGGGGGCAAAACCGCGGATAACATTGAGATTTTGGGATAACGCAGACAGAGATAATGTGGCTGAAATCGGGCGAGGCATACCAGCTCCGGCAAAGTGCAAAGTAACGCCCGCACGGCGTCAGCCACCGCGCGGGGGAAGGAAAACCGGTTTTTAAGCCACCGGGTGCATTTTATGCGGGCCAGCCGGACGGGCGATAAAACCGGGGCTGTAACGCTCAACCGATAAATCATCAGACGGAATAGCCGGTGTCACGCCGGACATAATATCCGATAACAGCTGACCGGAACCGCAGGCCATTGTCCAGCCGAGCGTGCCGTGGCCGGTATTCAGATACAGATTTTTGATGCGCGTACGGCCCACAATCGGCGTGCCGTCAGGCGTCATCGGGCGCAAGCCTGTCCAGAAAGTCGCCGCCTCCACGTTGCCGCCGTTCGGATAGAGATCTTTAACCACCATTTCCAGCGTTTCGCGACGCGCCTGCGCCAGCTTCAGGTTAAAACCAACAATTTCTGCCATCCCGCCGACACGGATACGGTTATCAAAACGCGTAATCGCAATTTTATAGGTCTCATCCAGCACGGTAGAAACCGGTGCAGAAGCCGGATCAGTGATCGGAATTGTCAGCGAATAGCCTTTCAGCGGATACACCGGAATGGAAACCAGATCTGCCAGCAGAGCGGTGGAATAAGAACCGAATGCCACCACATAAGCCTCCGCCTTCACCAGCTCGTCGCCACATTGCACGCCGGTAATCTCGCCGTTTTCAACATGCAGTTTATCGACCGTCAGGTTAAATTCGAATTTCACGCCAGCCTGCCGCGCCATGTCCGCCAGCGTGCGGGTGAACAACTGACAGTCGCCGGTTTCATCGTTAGGCAAACGCAGGCCGCCGGTCAGCTTGTGCGCGACCTGCGCCAGAGCCGGTTCTGCCGTCGCCAGCTGGCTCGATTCCAGCAACTGATACGGGACACCGGCGTCCTCGAGTACCGCGATATCTTTCGCCGCGCTCTCAAACTGTTGCGCCGTACGGAACAATTGCAACGTACCGCCCTGACGGCCTTCGTACTGAATACCGGTTTCTTCGCGCAACGCCTTCATGCAATCGCGGCTGTATTCCGCCAGACGGACCATGCGGCTTTTATTGGTCTGATAATGGTTCATGTCGCAGTTACGCAGCATTTGCCACATCCATTTCAGCTGGAACTGGGTTCCGTCCAGACGAATTGCCAGCGGCGCATGCTTCTGGAACATCCATTTGATTGCTTTTACAGGAACGCCTGGAGCCGCCCACGGTGCAGCATAGCCCGGTGAGATCTGCCCCGCATTCCCCGCACTGGTTTCTTCCGCAGGCCCGGACTGACGATCGATAACCGTCACATCATGTCCCGCCTTAGCCAGATACCATGCACTGGCGACACCGACCACACCACTGCCTAAAATCACCACACGCATATCGACTCCACTCCACGACAAAACAAAGCATAATATTCTGATGACAGGAAATTAACCTGACTGCGAAAAATCGCCAACACAGGCGTTCATAACCGTGAGTTGTTTCACATTTATTTATCGTTCATGGCGGGATTTTTTTCAATAGCTGCAAATAAATAACGATATCCCGCAACATTCCGGCTTTGCAGAGAGAAAGTTATGGTTTTTTGACTGCATTGACTGCATTGATGTCATCAGCCGCTTCCACTTTCGCGCCGGGTTTGGCGGCGGTCTTTTATTCTTGTATACAAGCAATATTTCAGCACAAATCACTACCATTATTGCAGTGTGTGACATTACCTGATATCCCTCACCTCAAACCGGGTTAATGCTTGCAGGGAGTTTATAAAACGGTTTTTAACCTGAACGGGACTGCATAAGAAGCTGGCTCCACGCAAACTGTCCGTCTGCATGTCCAGCCCGAAATGTGAGCAACATCGCAATCGTTCGATTAGTGACCTACACTTCGAAAGTTTCATAACACGCACCGTTCATTTCAGCGACATTCATTCAGCGATAAGGAGTCACCAGTGAATAACTCAAACTTTCTGAAGCTCAAAGATGGCACGCAACTCTTTTATAAAGACTGGGGAAGCGGCCAGCCGGTAGTTTTCAGCCATGGCTGGCCGTTATCCGGCGATGCATTCGAAGATCAGATGCTGTTTCTGGCGGAGAAAGGCTTTCGTGTAATTGCGCATGATCGCCGCGGACACGGGCGCTCCTCGCAACCGTGGGACGGGCACAATATGGATCAGTACGGCGATGACCTGGCCGAACTGACTGCCCATTTGGATTTGAAAGACGCTGTGCATATCGGGCATTCGACCGGCGGCGGCGAAGTCGCGCGTTATATTGGCCGCCACGGTACGGCGCGCGTTGCCAAAGCCGTGCTGATTGGTGCGGTGCCACCGATTATGGTCAAAACGGATTTCAATCCGGCCGGTCTGCCGCTTTCCGTATTCGACGGCATCCGCGACGGCGTACAAAAAGACCGTTCGCAGTTTTTCCTGGATTTGCCAGATGCCTTTTTCGGCTTTAACCGCGGAGGGGCAAAGGTCTCAGAAGGTTTGCGTCAGAGTTTCTGGCGTCAGGGCATGCAGGCGTCAGTCAAAGCACTTTATGATTGCGTGAAAGCTTTCTCTGAAACCGACCAGCGTGAAGACCTGAAAAAAATAACTATTCCGACGCTGGTCATCTACGGTGACGATGACCAGATTGTGCCCCCGGCCTCTTCCAGCGAAGCCGCGCTCAAGCTTCTTCCACACGGAAAAGGCAAAGTCTATCCGGGCGCATCGCACGGTTTATGCAGCACACATAAAGATCAGATTAATGAAGATTTATTAGAATTTATCCGCAGTTAATACCGCGTTACCCCGCTTTCACCTGTCTGAAACTGACCCAAAGCCCTGCTCTTTGCGGCTTTGGGTCTTCATCGCACACCGATTGACAGCCCCTTTCCATCAGGATATAGATTTGATGAGGAATGGATTCATGGTGTTTATCCTGCAGCACACTCAGATTGAGCTACGATTATCAAAGGACGTGCGAAATCTTAAGAAAAGGTTGTGAATCAAACACTCTGTAGCGTCCATAACTGAATGAGGGTGCGGCTTATGACGACAGTGACCCAAAAGAAAAAAACTGAGGACAAACGTCTTAGCGATGGACCGGACTGGACGTTTGAGTTATTGCAAACCTATCTCGAAGAAATTGACCGGGTCGCCAAGTCGTACCGGCTGGAGACGTATCCGCATCAAATCGAGATCATCACTTCTGAACAAATGATGGATGCTTATTCCAGCATCGGCATGCCCATCAACTACACACACTGGTCGTTCGGCAAGAAATTCATTGAAACCGAGCAACTTTATAAACACGGACAGCAAGGTCTGGCGTACGAAATCGTCATCAACTCCAACCCGTGTATCGCCTATCTCATGGAAGAAAACACCATCACGATGCAGGCGCTGGTCATGGCGCACGCCTGTTACGGCCATAACTCTTTCTTCAAAAATAACTATCTGTTTAAAAGCTGGACCGACGCCAGCTCGATTGTCGATTATCTGCTGTTTGCCAAACGCTATATCAGCGAATGCGAAGAGCGTTATGGTGTCGATGAAGTGGAACGATTGCTCGATTCCTGCCATGCGCTGATGAATTATGGCGTTGACCGCTATAAACGCCCGCAGAAGATTTCTTTGCAGGAAGAACTGGCGCGGCAGAAAAGCCGTGAAGAGTATCTGCAAAGTCAGGTGAATTCGCTGTGGAAAACGCTGCCGCGCAAAGACAGCGTGGATGCCCCGGAACAGGCGCGCCGCTTCCCTTCTGAGCCGCAGGAAAATCTGCTGTATTTCATGGAGAAAAACGCGCCACTGCTGGAATCCTGGCAACGGGAAATTTTGCGCATTGTGCGTAAAATCAGCCAGTACTTCTATCCGCAAAAACAGACTCAGGTGATGAACGAAGGCTGGGCGACATTCTGGCACTACACCATTTTGAATCATCTGTATGACGAAGGAAAAGTCTCGGATCGTTTCATTCTGGAGTTCCTGCACAGCCACACCAATGTGGTGTATCAGCCGCCGTATAACAGCCCGTATTACAGCGGGATCAACCCGTATGCGCTGGGCTTCGCGATGTTCCAGGATATCAAACGTATCTGTCAGGAACCGACCGAAGAAGACCGCTACTGGTTCCCGGATATCGCCGGTTCAGACTGGCTGACGACGCTGCATTTCGCGATGCGGGACTTCAAAGATGAAAGCTTTATCAGCCAGTTCCTGTCACCAAAAGTGATGCGTGATTTCCGTCTGTTTACTGTGCTCGATGACGATCATAATAATTATCTGGAAATCGCGGCAATTCATAACGAGGAAGGTTATCGCGCGATACGGCAGGAATTGTCGGCGCAATATAATCTGAGTAACCACGAACCGAATATTCAGGTCTGGAATGTTGATCTGCGCGGTGACCGTTCGCTGACGCTGCGATATATCCCGCAAGACCGCGCGCCGCTGGACAAGAGCCGCCGTGAAGTGATGAAACACGTTCACCGTCTGTGGGGCTTCGATGTATTTATCGAGCAGCTCAACGAAGACGGCAGCGTGGAATTGCTGGAACGTTGCCCGCCACGGCCAACGCCGCTCTGACCGGCACACTGTTCAGAGCAGGCAAATTCAGGCATTAAAAAAGGGCGCTAAGCGCCCTTTCTCATTTCAACAGAACCCGCAAAAAATCAGCGTTTCTGTTCGGTCAGATCACCCGGCATAGTGCCCTGCATGCTGTGCCAGATTTCACCACTCTGACGGCCATAATTACGCACGCAATCCACAATCTGCTCGTAACTTTTTTCGTGGCAAATGTCGGACAATTTTTTGTAGAAAGTAATCGCCAGTTTACGCGCTTCCGGGTTGGAGAAGTAATAACGGCCGACGCGCGTATACAGACCACGCAGCCCGTTAATAATCAGACCGTAAATCGGATTACCGGATGCAAAGGCCAGACCGCGGAAAATACCGTAATCCAGTGCCGTAAAGGCTTCAGCCTGATCTTCCACTTCGGCGGCTTTCGCCAGCACCTGCTGCGTTTCTTCCGGATTCGTCCGCATCGCTTTGCGGATAAAAATGGTCGCGATATTGGTACGAACCGACAGAAGATTGTCGATGAGCTGCGGAACGCTGTCGTGATCAAGTCGCGCCAGCGTTTCCAGAATATTCAGACCCGAAGTTTCCCAGAAGTTGTTCACTTTCGTCGGTTTGCCGTGCTGAATGGTCAGCCAGCCATCACGGGCAAGACGTTGTAAAACCTCACGTAATGTGGTTCGGGTTACGCCAATGAGTTCTGAAAGTTCCCGCTCCGCAGGCAAGATTGAACCCGGCGGAAACCGGCTGTTCCAGATACTTTCGATGATGTACTCTTCGGCAAAACCGGCAGGACTTTGTGCCTTAATAACCATGTGTTTGTCGTTCCGTGTGAGGCATTTATCAGGGATATAGTCGAGCTCATCATACCAGATGAAAATCAGCGGTTATAGCGCCCAGACGGAACTAATGTTGAAACTGTGCAGGGGTTGGCAGAATTTCCCTTTTTTGAAGGACTTAATATTACACCGCCGCAGGAGAAAATTTTTCACCGGAGTATTACACTGGTCTATCTTTCTGATACCGCAGCAAAATAACCCTAAAGGACCGCTGGGAATTATGGATACAACCTTCCGCCACGCATTGATTAAAAACTTTCTCGGGCAATCCCCTGGCTGGTACAAAATAGCCATTCTGGCCTTTCTGATTATTAACCCGCTGGTGTTCTTTCTGGTCAGCCCTTTCCTGGCGGGCTGGTTACTGATGATTGAATTCATCTTCACGCTCGGTATGGCGCTCAAATGCTATCCGCTGCAACCGGGCGGCTTGCTGGCCATTGAAGCCGTGATGATAGGTATGACCCGTGCTGAAAGGGTTCGCGAAGAAGTAGCGGGCAATCTGGAAGTGATTTTGCTGCTGATTTTCATGGTTGCCGGTATCTACTTTATGAAGCAGCTGCTTCTGACGGTTTTCACCAAACTTCTGCTGAACCTGCGTAACAAAATCGCCCTCTCGCTGGCTTTTTGTTTCGCCGCCGCTTTCCTTTCCGCCTTCCTGGATGCGCTGACGGTCATTGCCGTGGTCATCAGCGTTTCCGTAGGGTTCTATTCGATTTATCACAACGTCGCGTCCGCTCAGGGCGGAAATGCAGAAGCCAGCGGCGTTCTGGAACAGTTCCGCGCATTTTTACGCAGCCTGATGATGCATGCCGGCGTAGGTACCGCGCTGGGCGGCGTCATGACGATGGTCGGCGAGCCACAAAACCTGATCATCGCGAAGGCCGCCGGATGGCAGTTCACTGATTTTCTGATCCGCATGTCACCGGTCAGCGTGCCGGTGTTCATTTGCGGTTTTATCGTCTGCGCGCTGGTCGAACGTTTCCGCCTGTTTGGTTATGGCGCAAAGTTGCCACAACCGGTCTTCGAGGTTCTCAAACAGTACGACCAGAAAAATACCGAAAACAGCACACGTCAGGAACGTATCAAACTGGCCGTGCAGGCGCTGATTGGCGTATGGCTGATTATCGCGCTCGCGTTTCATCTGGCCGAAGTCGGGCTGATCGGGCTGTCCGTGATTATCTTCGCGACGGCATTTTGCGGCGTGACGGACGAACATGCGATCGGCAAAGCATTTCAGGATTCCCTGCCGTTTACCGCGCTGCTGGTGGTATTTTTTGCGGTAGTCGCCGTGATTGTCGATCAGCACTTATTCAGCCCGATTGTGAATTTCGTGCTGCAATCTGCGCCCGCCAATCAGCTTTCGCTGTTCTATCTGTTCAACGGATTGCTTTCTTCTGTTTCCGATAATGTCTTCGTCGGTACGGTTTATATCAATGAAGCGAAATCAGCGCTGGAAAACGGTGCCATTAATCTGAAACAGTTTGAGATGCTGGCGGTCGCCATTAATACCGGAACAAACCTGCCTTCCGTCGCGACACCGAACGGTCAGGCGGCATTTCTGTTCCTGCTGACGTCCGCCCTTGCCCCGCTGATCCGCCTTTCATATGGCCGGATGGTGTGGATGGCGCTGCCTTACACGATTGTGATGACGCTCGCAGGTCTGCTTTGTGTGCAATTCCTGCTGCCGGAAATGACGCAGTGGTACACCGACATGGGATGGCTGGCACTTTCCTCATTACATTGACCGCCACGAGGATCAGGTGGGTAATTCTGTGCCTGAGCATCGACTCAGAAAATAGCCGAATTTAAAGTCGAATTGTCCGATTTATATTAATTATTTACCGAATATTTATGGAGACAGGCTGGCAGCGGGGTCCAATTGGTTTACACTGCGTGTCAGTAGCTAACTGCAGGGAAAAAATTTCTATGTTGCAATATCTTAACCGTTGCTCGCAAGGCCGCGGTGCATGGCTTCTGATGGCTCTGACCGCTCTGGCGCTTGAGCTGGTTGCGTTGTATTTCCAACACGTGATGTTGCTGAAACCATGCGTCATGTGTATCTACGAACGTTGTGCGCTGATGGGCATACTGGCTGCGGGTCTGGTGGGCGCAATTGCCCCGGCGACCTGGTTGCGTTACGCCGGTATCCTTATCTGGCTTTACAGCGCGTATGAAGGGATCCGCCTGTCATGGGAACACACCATGATTCAGCTGCACCCTTCTCCGTTCGCCACCTGCGATTTTGCAGCCCGCTTCCCGACCTGGTTGCCACTGGACAAATGGTTCCCGTGGATGTTCATCGCCAGCGGTGATTGTGCTGAAAAACAGTGGGAATTCCTGTCTCTGGGGATGCCTCAGTGGCTGGTCGTTGTCTTCAGCGTCTTTATGATCATCGGGATCCTGGTGTTACTGGCCCAGTTCGTAAAACCAAAACGTCGTGATTTGTTCGGCCGTTAATTCCAGACATGTCGACGATAAAAGCGCCTCAGGGCGCTTTTTTTATTGCGTTTATCAGCGGAAATGAACGACGCTGCCGCACGAAAAAAGAGCGATAGTTGTAAAAACGGCAATGAGTTCTATGCTACGAGAGCTAAAACGCTCAACAGAGGAAGAGATATGGTGGTTAAAGGGTTTTCAAAGGGTTTCTTTATTATGATCCTTTTCATTGTGACGTTGGCCTTCCTGGATGTATTGAGGCCTTACTATTCTTCCGTACTATGGGCGATTATTCTGGCGGTGATTTTTAATCCGATGAAAAACCGGCTGAAGCAATTTGTCGGCGACCGCAACGGCGTGGTCTCACTGCTGACCGTGCTGATTATTTGTCTGATTGTTTTCACGCCGCTGGCGATTATTACTTCTTCACTGGCCATAGAATTCAATACGGTTTACACCAAACTTCAGGGTAATGAATCGCAACTGCCTACACTGGTGTCAGACACCATTCACCATTTACCAAGATGGGCGCGTCATTTCCTTGCCGACCATAATTTAGACAGCACGGCTGAGATTCAGAAAAAACTTTCAGACGTCGCATTACAGGGAAGTCAGTATCTGGCAGGCAGCGTTTTCGTGATTGGTAAGAGCACATTCGGCTTTGTTGTCGGTTTCGGCATCATGCTGTATATCCTGTTCTTCCTGATTAAAGACGGCGCGTATCTGGTTAATCTGACGCTGGAAGCCCTGCCGCTTTCCCGCCATGTGAAACATCATCTGTTCATGAAGTTTGCCGCCGTTTCACGCGCAACGGTGAAAGGCACGGTGGTGGTTGCGATCGTTCAGGGTGCGCTTGGCGGGCTGGCATTCTACATTGCGGGTCTCGATGGCAGCCTGCTGTGGGGCGCGCTGATGGCGTTTCTGTCGATTATTCCTGCGGTCGGTTCGGCGATCATTTGGGTGCCGGCGACGATCTACTTCTTCGCCTCCGGAATGTTGTGGCAGGCGATTTTCCTCATCGTCTTCTTCGTGGTGGTTATCGGCCTGGTCGATAATATTCTGCGACCGCTGCTGGTCGGCAAAGACACCAAAATGCCGGATTATCTCATTCTGATCACCACGCTGGGCGGGATGGAAGTCTATGGTATCAACGGCTTTGTTATCGGTCCGCTGATTGCAGCCCTGTTCATCGCCTGCTGGAATATTCTTTCCGGGCGCGAGCATCAGAATAATACCGATATGATTGACGAAGACTTTATTGAAGAAGGGAAAAATCACCCGGACGCGGATAAAACCGCAACCTAAACTATTACCGGTTTACCCCCATCAGTGAGCGGCCTGTGCAGCCGCTCATTTTTTTCAAATTTCATTATGAAGATTTTCGAACCTGGCGTAGAAATGTGGAGGCGATTCAACATTTGTCTCTGAAGGGGTAGCAATGAAAAATATTATCTTAAGCATGGTCGCAAAGATTTCCCGGATGGAGGTGGATGCAAAGCAGCTGACCGCACAGGTTGAAGCTCAGTCGCTTTTGCTGAGTGCTGTTTTCCTTACCGTGGGCAAAAATGGCGGTCCGCAGGAAGCCATCGAAAGCGTGAACAAAGCGATCAATTCCGTGCTGGATTCCGCAGATGATGTGCTGAAATCGGATGCCACACTTCTGTTTGAACAATTCCAGGCGCTGATTGAAATTACGCGACTGATCGACAAAGCCGATCCGGAACTGGATGCGGAAGCGCTGAATGCATTAAATGGCGTCAGACCCGATTCAGAAATATAAAAATGAATGTATGATAAGTATTACGCCCTGGCGGTCGCCGGGGCTTTTTTATGTCTAAAATCAGAGGTGATAGCAAATATGGGGTTAGAACGTTTAAACAAACTCCCCGTTTGGGCCGTTTGGGTAATCTGCGTGACAGCCTGTGTTGCGTTCTGGGTTATTGCGGGAACGGTAGTCTACGGAATTTTTAAGTAAATCATTGCATCCCGATAACGCGGGAGAGGCAGGGAATCAGAAGGATTTTGAACTCCACGTAGCGGGCCATCCCCGTCTCTGCCCCACACTCTCACCCCTGAAACCCTTTCTTCTTTCCTTTCAGCGAGTTATCTCGCCCAGCTTGGCTTATTCATAATGTGATCCTGCCAGTCTTCCACATCGTCCTCGCGAACCGCGATATAACGAACGGAGATTTGTGCGGTGTGCATTGCTGATTTAGAGGCTTTATTCAGCAACGGATGCCACGGCAGCAGCGGGCGCCCTTCACCAATCAGACGATAAGCACACGTCGGCGGCAACCAGTCAAAGGTGGTCAGGTTTTCGCGGGTCAGCTTGATGCAGTCTTCTTCAAGCGTAAAACGACGCTCGTAGTTACGGCACTGACAGGATTTGATATTGAGCTGGTTACAGGCAACGTTGGTGAAGTAAATTTCTTCGGTATCTTCATCAATCAGCTTATGTAAGCAGCATTGTCCGCAGCCGTCGCACAATGCTTCCCATTCTTCGTCAGTCATTTCAGACAGCGTTTTTTGCTGCCAAAAAGCGGGTTCAGTCATAATGTGCATCCGGTATAAATAAAATGAGGGTGCTTATATAGACGCTTTAGCCTGCAGATGCAAGTAAAGCCGCCGGAAAGCTGCTCCGGCGGAGAGAGGGTTTGTTTCAGATCACGCGGGTTGAAAAAGACTTACCGTTAAGTGTAGCCACAATTTCGTCACCCGCTTTCAGCGGCCCGACGCCTTGCGGCGTGCCGGTCAGAATGATATCGCCCGCGCGCAGCGTGAAATAACGGCTCATGTAAGCAATCAGCGGCAACAGCGGCGTCAGCATGTTACGGGTATTGCCTTCCTGCCGTGTTTCACCGTTAACGACCAGCTGCAAATCAGCCTGCTGCGCATCACCAAATTCACTCACCGGAATAAATCCGCTGATCGGGCAGGAACCGTCGAAGCCTTTGGCTTTTTCCCACGGCTGCCCCGCCGCTTTGAATTTCGTCTGCAGATCACGCAGCGTTAAATCCAGCGCCAGCGCATAACCGGCGATGGCGTTGGCAACGCGATCTTCCGTGGCTTGTTTGAGTGGCGTGCCGATAAGCACGGCCAGCTCAACTTCGTGATGTACCGCACCCAGATCTTTCGGAATCGCGAGCGGCTGACGGATATCGCACAGCGCCGTTTCCGGTTTGATAAACACCACCGGTTCGGCGGAAATCTGACTGCCCATTTCTTTGATGTGATCGGCATAGTTATTGCCCACACACACGACTTTGTTCACCGGGAAATCCAGTAACGCGCCATGCCAGTCTCTGTGTTGATACATACAGCCACTCCTTTTGGAGAAATCAGCCGCTGAACGGATTACGCGGAGCTGGCGCTAACGGTGCGGAAGGCGCAGCGGTGGCCGCCGGTGCGGTTTCACCAGAAACAACCGGCGCCTGCGAACCCATAATGCCATCCGCCATCATTCCGATACTCAGTGCGAAATAGGTTGAACGGTTCCAGTGCATAATCGTACGGAAGTTATCGTAAACCAGGAATGCGCGCCCTTGCGTATCATCTGGTGTGATAATCCATGCACGGGTTGCCGTAGATGCCAGCGGGCTGCCGTCTACCTGCGTGATGCCCATTTGCTGCCAGTAACTGGCCGGATGCATCTGGTTGTTTTTCAGTCCCGCCAGACTGCCGTCAAAGCCTGCTGGCAATTTCACTTCCTGCCCCCAGCCCTGATCGCGTTTCCAGCCTTCTTTCGACAGATAATTCGCGGTAGATGCAAAGACATCATCGGTATTTTTCCAGATGTCGATTTTGCCGTCGCCGTTGCCGTCGGCGCCGTAATTCAGATAGGACGTCGGCATAAACTGCGACTGCCCCATCGCACCAGCCCAGGATCCTTTCATCATATCGCTGGTGGCATGACCGGAATCGACGATTTTGAGCGCAGCCATAAATTCTTTGGTGAAGAAGGCTTCACGACGGCCCTCGAAGGCCAGCGTTGCCAGCGCGGAGAAGACATCTTCCTTGCCCTGGATTTTGCCGAAGCTACTTTCCATCGCCCACAAAGCAACGATGTATTGCGGCTGAACGCCGTAACGGTCGCTGGCCTGCTGGAGCGCAGGCAAATTACTCTGGTATTGGGTCTGCCCCTGTTTGATTTTCCACTCCGGCAAGACACGGGTCAGATAATCATCAAGCGTGATTTTCTTTTCCAGCTGATTGCGATCGGAATTAATGACACGGTCAACAAAATGAATGTTGGCGAAAGTACTGTCGATGGTTTGCTGGCTGATGCCTTGCGCCAGAGCCTGCGCTTTCAGTTTTTCAACATAAGCGGGAAACTCAGCGGGGTCTCTTCCCTGTTCGGCCAGCGATGTTTTACCGGGCGTAGCAGCCGGCGCGGCGGCTGAAGGTTGTGTCGTTGCCGCAGTCTGCGGCGTGGTTTGTCCTGAGGTTGCCTTCTGCGCTGCACAACCGCTGAGGATAATCAGCGGTGTTAACACGGCCAGTGCCGACAATTTCATCAAATTCTTCCTTATCACATCTGCAATTGAATCATCGCTGTAAGCTTTGAGTACTCCAGCGATGATTGCAAGTCATGACGTCCGAAAGTGCGTGAAATGCCGAAACAAATGTCAGGAAAGCGTTATTTACTCGCGTCAGTCAGATGAATATTCAATAAACTTTCGACCGGTGGTGGAACCTGCAGATAATAACCCTGCTCTTCGAGAGCCTGACGCACTTTTGCAATATCCGCAGATGCTAATTTTTCACGCCCGGCCAGATTGAGCATCATTGAGAACTGCGGCACGCCAAAACCTTTGAGTAATTCTTCAGGCACACGAGAGAAATCGTCTTTTTTTTCGACATACAGATAAGTCTGGTCGCGTTTAGTACTTCTATAGATCACACAAAGCATTTTTTTAACTCTATTTTATTGAAACGGTGGCTTGCCTAGATATAACTGTAACTATAACATGCTTAACGTACATCGGAATATCGCCCCCCGAGTGGTATTCCGGGGATTTAGAGTTGCTGAGACTGAGTCAGGATAGATGTCACAATCGCCAATAGAACTAAAAGGCAGCAGTTTTACCTTATCGGTTGTTCATTTACATAGTTCACAACCGGAGGTTATTTATCAGGCATTACAGGAAAAAGTGGAGCAAGCTCCGGCCTTTTTGAAAAATGCCCCTGTTGTTATCAACGTTGCCTCGCTGAGCGGTGAAGCAAACTGGAAAGACATTCAACAGGCTGTCGCTTCTGCAGGTTTTCGCGTTGTGGGCATCAGTGGTTGTAAAGACGAAGGGCAGAAACGCGCACTTTCCCGCACCGGTTTGCCGTTGCTGAGTGAAGGCCGTGCACAGCGCATCGCCGCAGAACCACCGGTTCCTGTCGTGCCCGACAATGCTCCGGCGAAAACCCGCATTGTCAGTTCTCCGGTCAGATCCGGCCAACAAATTTATGCCCGTAACAGCGACCTCATCGTGACCAGTAGTGTCAGCGCAGGTGCGGAACTGATTGCCGATGGCAATATCCACATCTACGGTATGATGCGAGGAAGAGCGCTGGCTGGTGCAGCAGGTGATGCAAATTGTCAGATTTTTTGCACCCATTTAGGCGCTGAACTAGTCTCTATCGCAGGGCAATACTGGCTGAGTGATCAAATCCCGACCGATTATCTCGGTCAGGCCGCGCGCCTCAGCCTGATAAATAATGTGTTAACCATACAACCTTTAAACTAAGCCCTTTCGACAAGGAATCCATTCATGGCACGCATCATAGTTGTTACATCGGGTAAAGGGGGCGTTGGCAAGACCACTTCAAGCGCGGCCATTGCTACCGGTTTAGCTCAAAAAGGTAAAAAGACCGTTGTTATCGATTTCGATATCGGTCTGCGTAATCTCGATCTGATTATGGGCTGTGAGCGCCGCGTGGTTTATGATTTCGTCAACGTGATCCAGGGTGATGCCACGCTGAATCAGGCGCTTATCAAAGATAAACGCACTGAAAACCTGTTTATTCTTCCGGCTTCGCAAACCCGTGATAAAGATGCACTGACCCGCGAAGGCGTAGAAAAGATCCTTAACGATCTTGCCGAAATGGAATTTGACTTCGTGGTTTGCGATTCCCCTGCGGGTATCGAAACCGGCGCATTAATGGCGCTGTATTTCGCCGACGAAGCCGTCATTACGACCAACCCGGAAGTCTCTTCCGTGCGTGACTCCGACCGCATTTTGGGCATTTTGTCCTCAAAATCCCGTCGTGCGGAACAAGGCTTAGAGCCTATTAAAGAACACCTGCTTCTCACCCGTTACAACCCGGGCCGTGTCAGTCGTGGCGACATGCTGAGCATGGAAGATGTGCTGGAAATCCTGCGTATTCCTCTGATCGGTGTTATTCCTGAAGATCAGTCCGTACTGCGTGCGTCCAACCAGGGCGAACCGGTCATTCTGGATCAGGAATCTGATGCAGGGAAAGCGTACGACGATACCGTCAGCCGTCTGCTTGGTGAAGAACGTGCGTTCCGTTTTATTGAGGAAGAGAAGAAGAGTTTCCTGAAACGCCTTTTTGGGGGATAAACCATGGCATTGTTAGATTTCTTTCTGTCCCGCAAAAAATCGACAGCCAATATAGCCAAGGAACGGCTACAGATCATCGTAGCCGAACGGCGTCGAGGGGATAGTGAACCGTCGTATCTGCCTGAATTGAAACGTGATATTTTGGCGGTCATCTGTAAGTACATTAAGATTGACCCCGAAATGTTGCAGGTTCAGTTCGAGCAAAAAGGTGACGATATTTCCGTACTGGAACTTAACGTCACCTTGCCAGAGTCAGAATCGGAAGACGCGCCTAAATGACAGCAGTCTGCCTGCAGGTGTTTCTTTCAGCATAGCGCCCCCTGTTTTCTCAGGGGGCTACTCAATTTTTTCCCTGATTTTCGCCCGCTCGCTTATTTTCCCTGGCAACACCACTGTATATATCCCCACTAAAGAGATTGTTCCGCACCCTGCTCTATTTATTATCTGAAATTATGATTAAGACTCATCCCATTTAGCCTGGCGATTAATATCCTTAGTGTGATTTCATCCGCGAACATTACCCGAACGCTATTATTTAAATATGCGGTTAACTAAAAACAAAAAAGCGGAGAAAATCTCCGCCTTTTAATTTAAGTTTTCGTATTCCGCTATTTTGAACGCGATGAGCCCATCAATATTGACTGAGAATTTCGTTCAACCTTTCAGCCAGAAGTTTTCCTCTCCAGCCGCTGATTAATTCCGGCTGTGATTCTTTCTCTTTTAACTTCCAGTGACGACTTAATAACTGATTAATCTGGCGACGTGAGGCCAGTAACTCGACGCTTAACCCGCTTTCTTCACTCACGGTCTGGATCAGCGCTTTGATGTCTTTGAAGACTTTGCGATAGCCCGGCTGATCAATCAGATTCGAAATGGGAGCCGGTAAATCGTCTTCAGGCAATGCCTCAGACTCCTCCACCAGTGCGAGCAACGTGCGGCCATGGTAACGGATTTCCGGGCCGCTCAGGCCAAGCGCTTCCAGCTCACCCAGCGATTTAGGCTGATAACGGGCTACCTGCCAGAGATTTTCTTCACGCACCACAAAGTTGACGGCCAGGTCACGCTGACGTGCCTGATTAAGGCGCCAGGCGGCCAGCAACTTCAGACAACCCAGCTGACGCGGACGCAGCTGGAACGCATTGCCAATTTCCAGATAGGCCAGTTCAGGTTGCAGAACTTCTTTACGACGGCGGCACAACGCCAGACATTCATCCTGCGCGGCATCCATCCAGCCAGCTTCTTCGGTTTCACGCATCAGCTGGTCGGCCAGCGGCAGAAGATACCAGACATCGGCAGCGGCATAGACACACTGTTTTTCGCTCAGAGGACGAGCAATCCAGTCGGTGCGCGATTCGCTTTTATCCAGCTCAACGCCGGTCGTTTCTGCCACCAGACGGGCAAACCCGCAAGACAGCGGACGCCCGCTGAAGGCGGCAAGAATTTGCGTATCAATCAGCGGAGAAGGCATCACGCCAAAAGCGTTGAGGAACACTTCCAGATCTTCACTACCGGCATGGAGAAATTTCACGACATCAGGATTGACCAGCAAATCGATAAAAGGCTGCCAGGCGGTAATCGGCAACGGGTCAATCAGCGTCAGCCGTTCACCGTCAAACAGCTGGATGAGCCCGAGTTGCGGGTAATAAGTGCGGGTACGGACGAATTCGGTATCCAGCGCGATTTTGCTGTGCGCTTTGGCCTGAAGACAAACCTGCTCCAGCGCGTCATTGGTCGTGATCAACTGATAATTCAAATCTTAATTCTCTTAATATTAATGCGTTATAACGTGACAACGCCGGACAAATCCGGCGTTGAGAGTGACCATCACAGCGCAGCGGGCAAACGTTACGCCGCATCCTGCTTCGGATCGTCCTTCGGTTTTGCCTGCTCATCGCGAAGTTCGCGTCTGAGGATCTTACCGACATTTGACTTCGGTAACTCATCGCGAAATTCAACAATCTTCGGTACTTTGTAACCGGTTAATAACCGGCGGCAATGTGCCAGAAGTTCTTCGCTGGTCAGTGACGGGTCTTTCTTCACCACGCAAATTTTGACGATTTCACCCGACGACTCGTTTGGCACACCAATGGCGGCTACTTCGAGCACCTTGTCATGTTGTGAAACCACCTCTTCAATTTCGTTAGGGTACACGTTGAAACCAGAAACCAGAATCATGTCTTTTTTGCGATCCACAATCCGCAAAAAACCCTGCTCGTCCACTGTAACGATATCCCCCGTCGATAACCAGCCATCTTTTAGCACCTCATCGGTCGCCGAAGGCCGTTGCCAGTAGCCCAGCATCACCTGCGGCCCGCGCACCCACAGCTCTCCGGGTTGACCCGGCGCGACATCCTGGCCGTTATCATCCACCAGACGCACTTCCGTCGACGGCACCGGTAAACCGATACTACCGCTGTAATGTTTCAGATCGTACGGGTTGCCCGCGACCAGCGGCGAGCACTCCGTCAGGCCATAACCTTCCAGCAAATGCTTGCCGGTCAGCTTTTCCCATTTATCGGCAACCGATTTCTGAACTGACATTCCGCCGCCGACAGAAAGGCGCAGCGTCGAGAAATCCAGCTCACGAAAATCTTCGTTATTGAGTAACGCGTTGAACAACGTATTCACCCCGCTGATGGCGGTGAACGGATATTTCGACAGCTCTTTCACCATGCCCGGCACGTCGCGCGGGTTGGTGATCAGCAGACTTTTTCCCCCCAGATCGAGGAACAGCAGACAATTCACCGTCAGCGCAAAAATGTGATACAGCGGCAGCGCCGTCACCACCAGTTCATGGCCCGGTTGCAGCAACGGCGCGTACGCCGCTTTTGCCTGTTCCAGATTGGCTTGCATGTTCCGGTGTGTCAGCATCGCGCCTTTTGCAACGCCGGTAGTTCCGCCGGTATATTGCAAAAACGCCAGATCGTCATTGATGATATCGGGTTTGATATATTGCAAGCGACGCCCGTATTGCAGGGCACTGCGGAAGGAAATCGCATTTGGCAGGTGATATTTAGGCACCAGCCTTTTGACATATTTGACGACAAAATTAACCAGCGTGCCTTTTGCCGCAGAAAGCTGATCGCCCATACGAGTCAGGATCACATGCTTAACCTGCGTTTTGTAGACCACTTTTTCCAGCGTATGGGCAAAGTTGGACACAATCACAATGGCGCTGGCACCGCTGTCATTGAGCTGATGTTCCAGCTCGCGTGGCGTATAGAGCGGGTTGACGTTCACCACGACCATGCCCGCACGCAAGACGCCAAACAGCGCAATCGGATATTGCAGCAGATTAGGCATCATCAGGGCCACGCGGTCGCCTTTTTTCAGCCCTAACTGATTTTGCAGATAGGCCGCAAAAGCACGACTACGTTCCTCAAGTTTACGGAACGTCATGACCTCGCCCATGTTGATAAACGCCGGACTGTCTGCATAACGCAGCGTGGCATTTTCAAACATCTCGACCAGCGAGCTGTAGCGGTCAGGATCGATGTTCTCGGGAACATCTGCCGGATAACGTTTTAGCCAAACCTTTTCCAAGGTATCACTCCTGAAATCATGTACTGTTGCCATCTCAATTCGACGAGTTTTATCACGTCTTTAACAATATTTTAACTCAGCTTACCAGTTGTGTTTCAAACAATGTCGAGGTTGAGAGGCGGGTCACTTTTTCTGTGCCCTTCGTTAGCCAAACCTTCCATGGCTTAAAAAGAAAAAGGCGGCAATTAAGCCGCCTTAACAACGATCTTGTCTGTCTTTACTTTTTCGGCGGCGGCACCGGATGTCCCGGTGCCGGTCTCATCGCAGCCTGAGGTGGCGGGCCGTTCGGAGGCTGACCACCGTGTGCCGGTGGAGCCCCGTGCGGAAGCGGCGCGCCGTGATTGTGCCGGTTATTCGGTGACGACACTCTGGACCCGTGCGGGCCCCATGTCATACCAGCCGGGGCCCCAACCGGGCCCAAACCCTCGCCCCCAGCTGTCGTACGGTCCCCCGTATCCCCAGCCCCACGGGCCCATCGGCTGAGGCGGCATCACCACCTGTTGCTCGATACGCCAGCGTTTATAACTGTTTACGTTGACAGTCACGAAATCATAGGACGACTGCCCTACCGTGCCTTTTTCAACGCCGGTGATCGGGCCAACCACGGTCACGAGCTGATTTCGGTAATCCACCGGATCGACGAAACCGTTGATGTAAGCCATGATGCGGCCTCGCGACGCCGCGCCCAGAATCGGCCGTGCGCCGTCATCAAGCGGCATCGTGGCGATTTCGAGACGCGTTTTATTTTGCAAATTGGTGACTGCCACCACTTTGCCGCCAAAACGTGACTCCTGCCCGACATACAGACTCGGTGCGCCCTGCACCGCCTGTAAATTCATTTGCGGCGTTGCCGTGGTCCCGCGGATTTCATCCGGAACGGTGACACATCCTGACAACACCAGAACGCTCAGCGCAACAGCGCTCAACGCCCATTTTTTACCTGTCTGAACCGAAAACTGCTGGACTGCTGACCACTTACGCATTGCGATGACTCCTGTGCATACTCTTTTTTTTGACCACTTTTAAGTACACAAGTTGCGGTAACTTACCGGCCCGGCAGCTTTTTCCACGTAACTTCGTTGCGCAGATAAGTGGGTTCAGCATCTTCAGGATTTACGCGAACGCCGTTTTCCCAGAGCTGGAGCGCCAGCGGCAGCATATCTTCCGCGTGCGGCAGTAACATTTTGCCATCAAATAATTCTGCAACCGGAGATTCACCCAGCAAATGCGGATAAGCTTCCCAGCCAGTGCCGACGGTCGCAAAACGGCCGGTCAGTGAGCCGGCCTGTTCGATGAGTTGTTCAGGTTTGATCACTTTCTCGGTGTTTTCACCACTCCAGACGCCCTGAGCGTTCCGGGAGAATTCGCCCCAGTACACTTCGCCCATGCGCGCATCGATGGCGGCCAGCACGTTTTCAGCGCCAGTCTGGCGGTAAGCGCCCTGCGCCATGGTCTGTAAGGTGGAAACCGGCAGCAAAGGCAGTTCAGCGCCCAGCGACAGTCCCTGCGCCATGCCGATACCGATACGCACGCCGGTAAAACTGCCCGGCCCGCGGCCAAAGGCCAGAGCATCGAGCTGATTCAGCGTCAGGCCCGCTTCGGCGAGGATCTGCTGCACCAGCGGCAAAATACGCTGCGTATGTTCGCGGGCGCAGAGTTCAAAATGAGCGAGCGTTTCGCCCTCATTGTATAGCGCAACCGAACAGGCTTCTGTCGCCGTATCAATTGCTAAAATTCGCGTGGACATGCCAAACCTCAGGCGGGGAAATGAATAAGTTAGGACCTTTTTTCGGGGCGCTATCCTAACATAACGTAAAGGCTATTTCTGCTCTTCCACGTTCTGTAAAAAGCGTATCGCTTGTGCAAGATCACGTGTGCGCGGCGTCGGCGGCAAACTGTTGAGGAAAACTTCGCCATACGGGCGCATGACCAGGCGGTTGTCGCAAATCACCATCACGCCACGGTCATCGGTGTCGCGGATCAGTCGCCCGACGCCCTGTTTAAGCGTAATGACCGCATCCGGTAATTGTACGTCATTGAACGGATCACCGCCGCGCAAACGACAATCTTCGATGCGCGCTTTGAGCAGCGGATCGTCGGGCGAGGTGAACGGCAATTTATCGATGATAACGCACGACAGCGCGTCGCCGCGGACATCCACACCTTCCCAGAAACTGCTGGTTGCCACCAGCAGCGCATTGCCCGCTTCGACAAACTGCGCCAGCAGCTGGCCTTTGCTGGTTTCCCCCTGTAACAACACCGGCAGCGTCAGACTGGCGCGGAATTCCTCCGCCAGCTCACGCATCATTTTGTGCGACGTACACAGGAAGAAACAGCGCCCTTTATTGGCTTCAATCAGTGGCCGGAGCATACGCGCCAGCTGTTTGGAACTGCCCTGACCGTTAGATTCAGGCAGGAAACGCGGCACACACAACAGCGCCTGTTTGGCGTAATCAAACGGGCTGGGCAGCAGCAACGTTTCCGCCTCATCCAGCCCGAGACGTTCGGTGAAATGATGCAACTGATCGTTCACCGAAAGCGTTGCGGACGTAAAAATCCACGCGCCCGGCTTTTCTTTCATCATTTCGCTGAATTTATCGGTGACCGACAGCGGCGTCAGCGCCAGAACAAAATGACGGGAGTTACATTCGTACCAGTAGCTGTAGCCGGGAATCGATACATCTTTCAGGCGTTTGAGACGGTTGCGGTACAGCGTGGCGCGCTCGAAGGCGGCGTCCAGCAAGGCCGAGCGCCCGAGAGACAGTTTGACCACGTCATAGCAAAGCTCCAGCGCGTCATCGAGCAGCAAAAGCGCGCGCTGAATGGCAGGCTGGCTGAGCACGTCGCGCAGATTACCGCGAAAACCCGGCTCACCGAGCGCCAGACGAAAATCCATTGTGCTCTGGCTCAGGCGGTCTGCGCTTTTCTGCAACTGCACCGAATCACGCACTTCCGTACGGTAAGCGATGGTGATGTCTTTCGCCATGTCGAGCAACTGACGGCTGGTCACCTGCTGGCCAAAATACTGGCTGGCAATATCGGGGATCTGATGGGCTTCGTCGAAAATCATCACGTCGGCCTGCGGGATTAGTTCACCGAAGCCGCTCTCTTTGACCACCATATCGGCCATAAAAAGGTGATGGTTAACAACCACGACGTCAGCGTCCATCGCCTTACGGCGGGCCTTGACGACGAAACATTCTTTGTACAGCGGGCAGTCGCTGCCCAGGCAGTTATCGTTGGTGCTGGTCACCAGCGGCCAGACAAAGCTGTCTTCCGGCACCACGGTACAGGTGCTGATATCGCCCTCTTCCGTGCTGCTCGACCAGTGCCGCAGATGCGCCAGTTCGCTGAGCGCCTGACTGGCGAGATCGCCGCCGGAAAGTGATTGCTGCTCCAGACGTTCCAGACACAGATAGTTAGAACGCCCTTTGAGCAACGCCAGACGGCCTTTGAATTGCAGCGCAGAAGCGACTTTCGGCAGGTCACGGGAATAGAGCTGGTCTTGCAGATTTTTAGAGCCGGTAGAAATAATGACTTTTTTGCCCGAGCGTAATGCCGGCGCGAGATAGGCGTAGGTTTTCCCGGTTCCGGTTCCGGCCTCAACGACCAGCCCCTGTTTTCCGCTGATGGCTTTGCTGACGGCCTGCGCCATCAGACGCTGCGGTTCACGGGGTTTGAAACCTTCAATTTTCTGCGCCAGGGCGCCATCTGTTGCAAAATCGTCTGTCACTGAATCTCTCTACCTGTACGGATCAGCAGTGATTATGCCAACCGAACGCCCTCACCGCCACCGCCATCTGCCAATCCAACGCAGCAAGCCTTTGTGTTACCCTTACCGCCATCAATAAAAAGTGACTAACAGGAGCACAAAAGTATGACTATCGAACGGATCCGACCTGAGCCACGCATGTCTGATGTGGTCATCCACAACGACACCATTTACTACACGGCGGTGCCGGAAAATCTGGATGCAAATGCGAAAGATCAGACCGCTGAAACGCTGGCCATCATCGATGCCGTGCTGACAGAAGCCGGTTCCGACAAGAGCAAAATTCTCGATGCCACGCTGTTTCTGGTTCACAAGGAAGATTTCCCGGCAATGAACGAAGCCTGGGATGCGTGGGTGTCTCCGGGTAACGCGCCAGTCCGCTGCACCGTGCAGGCCAACCTGATGAACCCGAAATACAAAATCGAAATTAAGATCATCGCCGCACGCTAAGCGCCGGATCTCAGAGATAAAAAAACCTCCCGCGGGAGGTTTTCACGTTTTGAAATACCCTAAAACATTCGGATCGCATCAAGGCGGCAACTGAGTGAATCCCCGGGAGCATACATTCAGTATGTGACCGGGGTTCGCGAGGACAGCCAACGCAGAGGCGGCCCGAAGGATGACGGGTATTACGCTTTTGCGCCCGCAACGGCTTCTTTTGCCAGCTGCGTGATACGTGCGTAATCGCCGCTTTCCAGCGCGTCCGCAGGCACCAGCCATGAACCGCCGATGCACAGCACGCTTTTCAGCGCCAGATAATCACGGTAGTTCGCCGGTGAAATCCCGCCGGTCGGGCAGAAACGCACTTGCGGGAACGGACCGGCAATCGCCTGCAACGCTTTCACGCCGCCGTTGGCTTCCGCCGGGAAGAATTTGAATTCACGCAGACCGGCATCCAGACCCATCATCAGTTCTGATACGGTGCAAATACCCGGAATCAGCGGGATAGAACCGGCGTTGGCTGCTTTCAGCAAAGAGTCTGTCAGGCCAGGGCTGATCGCAAACTGAGCGCCTGCTTCGGTGACTTCGGCCAGTTGTTCAGGATTGAGAACGGTTCCCGCACCAATAATGGCGTCCGGCACTTCTTTGGCAATCGCACGGATTGCGTCCATCGCACAGGCGGTACGCAGCGTCACTTCCAGCACCCGCACACCACCGGCAACCAGCGCTTTCGCCAACGGAACGGCGTGTTCTAGTTTGTTGATAACAATCACAGGAACAACCGGCCCTGAGGTCAGAATTTGTTCCGCGCTTGTTTTCCAGTTTTTCATCTTGTTCTCCGTTCATGCCCGCAGGCACCGTTGTGATTGATGGCGCGCCCCTGCCACAGGGTCCGGCAACTTTTCAGAAAGAAAAAACGTTGTCAGAAACCGACCACACCCGATTCGACGAGATACTACTATTCCTAACTGCTAAAAGAATTGATATGTCATAAAAAAACGCTGCACAGGCAGCGTTTTTTAAGGATTACCGGTTATTCAAACTCGTTCCAGGAACGGCCGTCACGGGTAATCATGGCCACAGAAGCCACCGGCCCCCATGTACCGGACTGATACGGTTTTGGCGCTTCGCTTTCCGCCGCCCACGCATTCATGATGGAGTCGACCCATTTCCAGGCTTCTTCCACTTCGTCACGGCGTACGAACAGCGCCTGGATCCCACGCATGGTTTCCAGCAGCAGACGCTCGTAGGCATCGGCGATGTGTTGCTCGTTGAAGGTTTCGGTGAAGCTCAGATCCAGTTTGGTTGTCTGCAAACGATGTTTGTGTTCCAGACCCGGAACCTTGTTCAGCACTTCGATTTCGATACCTTCGTCCGGTTGCAGACGAATGGTTAGTTTGTTCTGCGGCAACTGCTGATAAGAATCGCGGAACAGGTTCAGCGCCGGGCTCTTAAAGTACACCACAACTTCAGAACATTTGGTCGGCAGACGTTTACCGGTACGCAGGTAGAACGGCACGCCAGCCCACTGCCAGTTGTCGATATCCACACGGATAGAGACAAAGGTTTCGGTGCTGCTGGTTTTTTTCGCGCCTTCTTCTTCCAGATAGCCCGGCACTTTTTTGCCCTGGACGAAGCCGGCGGTGTACTGGCCACGCACCGTATTTTCACGCACGTTTGACTGGTCGATGCGGCGCAGGGAACGCAGCACTTTGACTTTTTCATCACGAATACGGTCGGTGCTCAGATCCGCCGGAGGCGACATGGCAATCATGGTCAGAATTTGCAGCAAGTGGTTCTGGATCATGTCGCGCATCTGGCCCGCGTCATCGAAATAACCCCAGCGGCCTTCGATACCCACTTCCTCCGCAACGGTGATCTGCACGTGATCGATGGTGCGGTTATCCCAGTTGCTGGCGAACAGGTTGTTGGCAAAACGCAGCGCCAGCAGGTTCAGTACCGTTTCTTTACCCAGATAATGGTCGATACGGTAAACCTGAGATTCGGCGAAATATTCCGCAACCTGATCGTTGATGACCTGAGAAGACTCCAGAGAGTGACCCAGCGGTTTTTCCATCACAACGCGCGCAGGTTCTTTGTTCAGCCCTGCTTCACCCAGACCACGGCAAATCGCACCGAAGTGGCTTGGCGCAATCGCAAAGTAGTTGATGGTGGCGCGGTTTTGCTGGTCAAGCATTTTGCCCAGCACTTTGAAATGCTTCAGATCGTTGACATCAAGGTTACAGAAATCAAGACGGGCACTGAGTTTATCCCACAGTTCCGGATCAATTTTTTCTTTCATGAAGGTGGTCAGTGCTTCTTTAACCACTTCGGTATAGGCCGCTTTGTCCCATTCCGCACGCCCAACACCAATGATGCGGGTGTCAGGGTGAATGTGACCTGCTTTCTCTAACTGATACAGGGAAGGCAACAGCTTACGACGCGCAAGATCGCCTTTTGCACCGAAAATTACCAGATCACACGCCTGGGCTGTCTGAGTTACCGCCATGTTCTTCTCCTCAATGCAGGAATACCTAATCTATTTCTGGTTGCCTTTGCGTGAGCTGCAACTCGAATTATCTCGGGTACATATTGTAATTTTATTTCAGCAACAATGTACTCTGATTGCCCGTAAGCCGTAAACCTTGATCTGACAGCGTGATAACTTGCTGATAAAACCCTGTTTTTATCCTGCGTATTCCAGACGCGTCGAAAACCGACCGCATTCTGTAATTTTATGACAAAACTGAACAGAATTTACCATACTGAAAGTTAGATCTCGGTCAAACTCTGACAAAAAAAGCCGTAAATTCGCCTGACTGACGCTGCCAACGGCCTGAAGCGCGTAGTATATTTTCATCAAATCAGAACGATTTCCTCTTTTCAAAGAAATCGTTGAAACCTATGAGTGGCATGCTTATGAATACATTGGAAAAAATCCAGACCAGCCTTGACATTCTGAGCAAGTCAGAACGCAAAGTTGCAGAAGTTATCCTCGCATCGCCGCAGATTGCTATTCATTCCAGTATTGCCACTCTCGCCCGTATGGCCGACGTCAGTGAACCTACTGTAAACCGTTTTTGCCGTCGTCTCGACACAAAAGGGTTTCCAGATTTTAAACTGCATCTGGCACAAAGTCTGGCAAACGGTACGCCTTATGTGAACCGTCACGTGGATGAAAGCGACAGCGTCAGCGCTTACACCAGTAAAATCTTTGAATCTGCGATGGCCAGCCTCGATCAGGTGAAAAACACCCTGGATATCGCCGCCATCAACCGCGCCGTCGACTTACTCACACAGGCCAAGAAGATTTCCTTCTTCGGGCTGGGGGCTTCCGCCGCCGTCGCGCATGATGCCATGAACAAATTTTTCCGCTTCAACATTCCCGTGGTCTACTTCGATGACATCGTCATGCAGCGTATGAGTTGCATGAACTCCAGCGAAGGCGACGTCGTTGTGCTGATTTCTCACACCGGACGCACCAAAAATCTGGTGGAACTTGCGCACCTTGCCCGCGAAAACGATGCCACGGTCATTGCTATCACCTCTTTTAATACGCCGCTGGCACACGAAGCCACGCTCGCCCTGCTGCTCGATGTGCCCGAAGACACCGACGTTTATATGCCGATGGTCTCGCGGATTGCACAACTGACGCTGATCGACGTGCTGGCCACCGGTTTTACCTTGCGCCGTGGCGCAAAATTCAGAGATAACCTGAAGCGGGTCAAAGAAGCGTTGAAAGAATCGCGCTTTGATAAGGGTATTGTTGTCCCTAACCTGCCTGAATGACATTGCCCTTCGCGGCAGACAGCAAATCATTCACTAAACATATTAATTGAACACCAACGATTTAATAGGGAGTCTGGCGGAAAATCTACGCGCAAAGTGCGCAGGACAAATGTCAGACATGAGGTCAGCGGGTCACACAGGTGAAACCCTTTTGTATTACAATTACACCTCAACCCAATGTGGACCCGCTGTTTTTTGCACAATAATTGCTTCACCAGTTAACGGAGTAAGGCATGTCCAGAAGGCTCAGAAGAACCAAGATTGTTACCACCCTCGGTCCTGCAACTGACCGCGACAACAACCTCGAAAAAATTATTGCCGCCGGTGCAAACGTTGTACGTATGAATTTCTCCCACGGCACCCCTGAAGACCACATCCTGCGCGCCAACAAAGTGCGCGAAATCGCCGCCCGTCTTGGCCGCCACGTGGCTATTCTTGGCGACCTGCAAGGGCCAAAAATCCGCGTATCGACCTTCAAAGAAGGCAAAGTTTTCCTGAATATCGGCGACAAATTCCTGCTCGACGCCAACATGAGCAAGGGTGAAGGCGATAAAGAGAAAGTGGGTATCGACTACAAAGGTCTGCCTGCCGACGTGGTACCGGGCGACATTCTGCTGCTTGATGATGGCCGTGTGCAGCTGAAAGTGCTCGAAGTTCAGGGCATGAAAGTGTTCACCGAAGTCACTGTTGGCGGCCCGCTGTCCAACAACAAAGGCATTAACAAGCTGGGCGGCGGTCTTTCCGCTGAGGCCCTGACTGAAAAAGATAAAGCAGACATTATTACTGCGGCCAAAATGGACGTAGATTATCTGGCAGTTTCATTCCCACGCACGGGCGAAGATCTTAACTACGCACGCCGTCTGGCACGCGATGCCGGCTGTAATGCGCAAATCGTTTCTAAAGTTGAACGTGCTGAAGCCGTTGCGACCGACGCGGCGATGGATGACATCATTCTCGCTTCCGATGTTGTGATGGTGGCCCGTGGTGACCTGGGCGTTGAAATCGGTGACCCGGAACTGGTGGGTATTCAGAAGAAACTGATCCGCCGTGCCCGTCAGCTCAACCGCGCTGTTATTACCGCGACGCAGATGATGGAATCGATGATCACCAATCCGATGCCAACCCGTGCGGAAGTGATGGATGTCGCGAACGCCGTGCTCGACGGAACCGACGCCGTGATGCTTTCTGCTGAAACAGCTGCCGGGCAGTATCCGTCAGAAACCGTGGCTGCTATGGCGCGTGTTTGTCTCGGTGCGGAAAAAATCCCAAGCATCAACGTTTCCAAACACCGTCTGGACGTGGAATTCGATAACATCGAAGAAGCCATTGCCATGTCAGCGATGTACGCCGCCAACCACCTGAAAGGCGTCTCGGCGATTATCTCCATGACCGAATCTGGCCGCACCGCGCTGATGTTGTCACGTATCAGCTCCGGCCTGCCGATTTTTGCCATGTCCCGTCATGAGCACACGCTTAACCTGACCGCCATTTATCGTGGCGTCACGCCGGTCTTCTTCGACAGCGTTAACGACGGCGTCGCAGCCGCTCAGGACGCGGTGAACTTGCTGCGTGATAAAGGTTATCTGCTTTCAGGCGACCTGGTGATCATCACTCAGGGCGACGTGATGAGCACCATAGGCACAACCAATACCAGCCGCCTGTTGCGTGTTGATTAATCTCTAAATGTAATAAAATATAACTCAATGGCCGATTATTATGATCGGCCTTTTTATTTCCCTGCATTTAATAATTTCATTCCTCTGCCGTATGAAGGTATTTAAAGCTCTTAATTTGATCATTATTTTGCCATCTGGTGGAAATACTCCTCTGCATCACAACAATACTTCCGTGATAAAAACAAATTACACCTGCACTTATTATGGCTAAATATAACTTTTTGTATCCTGAATGCCCGGATTGAGAGCACAGAATTGAATAACAAATACAGACTTCTCTCATAGGATTAAGAGTATCCAAAGCCAAATTTACATTTTTATGTGACCTTGATCACATAAAAACATCAAAAACACAGGTATTTGCTAAATGTTCAATGTCGTTATTGAATGATAATGATTTGCATTTATAATGATTCCCAATCGTTAAAACCTTGTATAAATCCGCACAAAGGAAATCAGACAAGACAAATAACCTGCAATTTCTGATAAAGAAAAATAATTAACCATACACTTAACAGGCGTGGCCATGAGCCCTGCCTGCTAACGCTTACGTTCACTGAAATTTCCTTAATACATTCGGGAGGCCGCCCCGCGCCTGCTCCCGATGAAAAGGTCAGATTAAAAGGGTCCAGAATGAGCCAGATAAATAATTGGGAATTAATGCAGGACAGCGCGAATAACCTCTCGCCTGCTCAGGAAAAATTAAGCAAAAATCAGGGTTATATTTTCAATCAAAATAGCACCCCGGACTGGCAGGCGCAGATTGAGCAAGGGATTGAATTAATTAAGTCTCATATTAATCAGACCGAAAAGCCTTTTTCGGGTGTGTCCCCTGCCGAATTAGCCGAACAGTTTCGCCATATTGATTTAACCAAACCCTTAGACGGAACGCGGCTGGCGCTGGAAGAGCTGGACGATTTATATCTTCAGCACGCTGTTTATTTCCATCACCCGAAATACCTCGCACATCTCAACTGCCCGACCGTCGTTCCGTCGCAACTGGCCGAACTTTTTATCAGCGCGATCAACTCTTCCGTCGATACCTGGGACCAGAGCGCAGGCGGTACGCTGATTGAGCAAAAGGTCATCGACTGGACGCTGGCACGCATTGGCTTTGGCGCGCAGTCGGACGGTATTTTCACCAGCGGTGGCACGCAATCAAATCTGATGGCGATGTTGCTGGCGCGCGACAGTCACTGCAAACGCACGCGTCCGCAGCACAGCATCAAATATCAGGGCTTACCGCCGGACGCTAACCGCTGGCGCATCTTCAGTTCACAGGTCAGCCATTTCAGCATTCAGAAATCCGCCGCCCTGCTCGGCCTCGGCTATGACGCCGTGGTGCCTGTCGCCTGTGACGACAAATTCCGTATGGATATCAGCGCGCTGAAACAGGAAATCGAACGCTGTCACGCAGAAGGTTTGATCCCGATTGCCATTGTGGCCACGGCGGGCACCACCGATTTCGGCAGTATCGATCCGCTCAATGAAATCGCGGAAATCTGCCGCAAAGAGAAAATCTGGATGCACGCCGACGCCGCTTATGGCTGTGGTTTACTGGTTTCCCCGCAGCATCGCCAGCGCATAGAAGGGATTCATCTGGCCGATTCCGTGACCGTTGATTATCACAAATCCTTCTTCCAGCCAGTCAGTTGCAGTGCGTTTCTGGTCAACGATCACCGCCATCTGGAACACGTCACTCACCACGCGGAATACCTGAATCCGCTGAGTGCAAAACTGGAAGGCACACCTAATCTGGTCAACAAAAGCATCCAGACCACCAAACGTTTCGACGCCCTGAAAATGTGGCTGACGCTGCGCATCATGGGCCAGCAGGCGCTGGGCGAATCCTTCGATGTGCTGCTGGAACGCGCCACCGAAACCCATCAGCTGATGGAACAAAACCCGAACATTGAAGTGTTGCACAAACCCGAACTGAGCACGCTGGTGTTCCGCTTTGTCCCGCGCATGTCGATGAGCCAGGAGCAGATTGACACCATCAATGCCGACATCCGCAAAGCCATTTTCCGCGACGGCAGCGCCGTGATAGCCGGAACCAAAGTGCATCAGCGCCAGTACCTGAAATTCACCCTGCTCAACCCGACCACCACCAAGGAAGACGTCGCCGATGTGCTCAGCCTTATCACGCATTACGGCAAAGAACTGACCGCCGCCGCGCTGAGCGCCGCGAAGAACCGCTAACAGGAGTTGCACCATGAGCCTTAATTCCCCTGAACTGAATGCAGAAAAACAGACCTACGATTTTATTGCGATTGGCATCGGCCCGTTCAACCTCGGCCTGGCCTGTCTGACGGAGCCAGTAAAAGCGCTGAACGGACTGTTTTTAGATCAAAATGACGGCTTTGACTGGCATACCGGCATGATGCTGGAAAGCGCACACTTGCAGACGCCGTTTATGGCCGATCTGGTGACGCTGGCCGATCCGACCAGCCCTTACAGTTTCCTCAACTATCTGAAGCAACAAGGAAAACTGTACTCTTTTTACATCCGTGAAAACTTCTTCATGATGCGCAAAGAGTTCAATCAGTATTGCCAGTGGGCGTGCGAACAGCTGACCAGCCTGCAATTTTCCACGCGAGTGGAACTGGTGACGTGGGACGCACAAACCGAATGCTATCTGGTGCAGGCGCGCTCGACCAAAGGCGGCGAGAAACGGATTTACCGCGCCAAACGTCTGGTGCTGGGCACCGGTCCGTCACCGTGGATGCCGGCCTGCGCCCGTGAAGCGGGCAGCAACGTTCATCATTCCAGCGCCTACCTGCCGAACAAAGAGCGGATGCAGCGCTCGAAATCCATCACCGTGGTTGGCAGCGGCCAGAGTGCGGCGGAAATTTATTACGACTTGCTTTCAGAAATCGACAAGTACGATTATCACCTGACCTGGGTGACCCGCGCGCCGCGTTTCTATCCGCTGGAGTACAGCAAACTGACGCTGGAAATGACCTCGCCGGAGTACATCGATTACTTCCATGCCCTGCCGATGAGCAAGCGCGACCAGCTGAACCGCGAGCAAAAAGGCTTGTACAAAGGCATCAACATCAGCCTGATCAACGACATCTATGACCTGATGTACACCAAACGCCTGGATGGCCCGCTGAATGTCGATCTCTACACGTATTCGGAGCTGACCGCGCTGACGGGTAACCGCAAAGGCGAGCTGGAGATGACGCTGCTTCACCACGAACAGCAGCAGGAATATCGCCATCAGACGGAATCCGTGGTGCTCGCCACCGGTTACGGTTATCAGCCGCCGCAGTTTATCGAAGGTATTTACAACCGGATTCAGTGGGATGACGCCGGGCGCTACGCCGTCAACCGCAACTACAGCATCGACGCGAACAATCAGATTTTTGTCCAGAACGCCGAACTGCATACCCACGGTTTCGTCACGCCGGATCTGGGTATGGCATGTTACCGCAACAGTTCCATTATTCGTGAAATGCTCGGTGAGGAAGTCTATCCGGTGGAAAAAACGATCGCCTTCCAGACTTTCTGCGCCCGCAGCCTTGCAGACAGATAACGGAGAAATAACCCATGTCTGAACTTACACCCGCTCCCCTGTTCACCTGCCATCGCGACGCCGGGCAGCTGACATTACGCCCGGTGCATCTGGCAAATGACGCCGCCGTCCTGCATGCGTGGATGACGCAGCCTTACGCGCATTTCTGGGGAATGCAAAACAGCAGCGTGGCCGATGTTGATGTTTTCTACCGTGACCTGACTGCCGGAAAACCGCTGGCCGCGCTGATGGGTGAAATCGACGGGCAGCCGCGTTTTCTGATCGAATGCTATCCGGTGCAGGACGATCCATTACGCGATCACTACGACGTTCAGCCCGGCGATATGGGCATGCACATTTTGCTGTCTCCGGCGGATAAACCCGTTTCCGGTTTCAGCTGGCAGGTCTTTTCAGCCGTGATGGAATATCTGTTCAGCCAGCCTGACGTGAAACGCGTGGTGGTTGAGCCGGACGTGCGTAACAAAAAGATCCACAAACTGAATAAGCGTGCAGGTTTCCGCTATCAGAAACAAATTCAACTGACTCATAAAACCGCGTGGCTGGCTTTCTGCCAGCGCGAAGATTTTTTGCAGGCCCGCCAGAAGGAAAAAAACACCATGACTTCATCTCAGCTGCAATCCGGCCAGCATCTGCAACCGGAAATCTGGGCGAAAGCCAATGCCCTGCTGTTACGCAAATGCCTGTCTGAGCTGACGCACGAACGCCTGCTCGCGCCGGTCGCGCTGCAAAACAGTGGCACCTGGACCGATTATCAGCTGGCCGTTCCGGCTTCCGAAATTGAATACCGCTTCCGTGCGCGTCAGTTACCGCTGAACGACTGGATGATTGATCTCGACAGCATTCAGCGTCTGGATAACTTCACGCCGCAACCGCTGGATGCGCTGAAATTTATCATTGAATTTGCGGAGCAGATCGGTATTTCACAGACGATGTTGCCGACCTACATGGAAGAAATCAGCAGCACGCTTTACAGCAGCGCGTACAAACTGGCGAATAACCACACAACCGCAAAACAACTTTCTGAAGCTGATTTCCAGACCGTGGAAACCAGCATGACCGAAGGCCATCCGAGCTTTATCGCCAACAATGGTCGCATCGGTTTTGATGCCGGTGACTACGTGCGTTATGCGCCGGAAGCGGCTATTCCACTGCAACTGGTCTGGGTCGCGGTGCATCATGACAAAGCTCATTTCGCCAGCGTGGAAGGTTTGCCCTACGAAAAACTGATCGCCGAAGAACTGGGCGACGCGCAGATTTGCGCGTTCACGCAGCGTCTGGTCGATAAAGGTGTGGATCCGAAAAACTACTACTTCATGCCGGTTCATCCGTGGCAGTGGCAGAACAAGTTACTGACGGTATTTGCGCCGGACATCGCCCGCCAGTTCCTGATTTATCTGGGGGAAGGTGAGGATAACTATCTCGCGCAGCAGTCCATCCGCACCTTCTATAACGCCAGCCGCCCGAAGGCCCGCTATGTGAAAACTGCGCTGTCGATTCTGAATATGGGCTTCATGCGCGGACTTTCGCCGTATTACATGGCGACCACGCCGGGCATCAACGAATGGCTGGCGGAACTGGTCGAAAACGATTCCTACCTGCAATCCACCGGTTTCAGCATTCTTCAGGAAGTGGCTTCACTGGGTTATCACAACCACTATTTCGAAGAGGCGATTAAGGGCGACAGCGCGTATAAAAAAATGTTTGCTGCGCTGTGGCGTCAGAACCCGGTGGCTCAGTTGCAACCGAACCAGCGCCTGATGACCATGGCCGCCCTTTTACATACCGACAAACACGGCGACGCCCTGATTGTTGAGATGATCAAATCCTCGGGTCTGGCGACCGGCGACTGGCTCAAGCGTTACATGCACGCGTACCTCAGCCCGCTGTTGCACTGCTTCTATCAGTACGATCTGGTGTTTATGCCGCACGGCGAAAACCTGATCCTGCGTTTCGAAAACAACATTCCGGTTAACGCGTTTATGAAAGATATCGCGGAAGAAATCGCCGTGATGAATCCGGATGCGCATCTGCCGGAAAAAGCCAAACGACTGGCGGTCGACGTGCCGGAAGAGCTGAAAATCCTGTCAATCTTCACCGACGTGTTTGCCGGTGTGTTCCGCTTTATCGCCCGCATTCTGGAAGAAAACGGCAATTATCCGGCCGGACAGTTCTGGCAGGTGGTGGCGGAAGTCGTCCGCGATTACCAGATTCAGTATCCGGAGCTGGCTGAGAAGTTTGCCCGTTACGACATGTTTGGCGCGGAGTTCACGCATTCCTGCCTGAACCGTCTGCAACTGGCAAATAACCAGCAGATGATCAACCTGTCGGATCCGGCGCAAAACCTCAAGTTTGCCGGGACGCTGGAAAACCCGATTGCGGCCTACGCGAATAAATACTGAGTCCCGCACTTAAACACGTTTTTTAGCGCGGCCTGAGAGGGTCGCGCTTTTCTGATTTTGAGCAATGGAGAAGTCTTGTTATGTCGTCCGTTTCTGAACCCGCCTCTCAGCTGAGCTGGCGTCAGTGGCTGTTTCCGCTGTCGCTGGTGATGTTCGAATTCGCCACTTATATTGCCCACGATATGATTCAGCCGGGTATGTTGCAGGTGATCAGCGACTTCAGCGCCAGCGCCGACTGGGTTTCCACCTCGCTGACCGCCTATTTGTGTGGCGGAATTCTCCTGCAATGGTTGCTCGGGCCGCTCTCTGACCGCCTGGGGCGCAGGCCGGTTTTGCTGACGGGCGTGGCCTTTTTTACCGTCACCTGCTTTCTCACGGTATTCACGCAAAGCATCGAACAATTCATTCTGATGCGTTTTTTACAGGGCATGAGCCTGTGCTTTATTGGCGCGGTGGGTTACGCCGCCATTCAGGAAGCGTTCAGCGAAGCCCTGAGCGTAAAGCTGATGGCGCTGATGGCCAATATCACGCTGATTGCGCCACTGCTCGGGCCGCTGGCGGGCGCGGCGTTCATTCACTACGCGCCGTGGAAAGCGATGTTTGCGCTGTTTGCGCTGATCTCCGCGCTGTCATTCTGGGGCCTGTGGCGCAGCATGCCGGAAACGGCGTCTGGCCGCGACGGCCGTTTCTCAATGCGCCGCTTACTGGCGGATCACCGCGAAGTGTTCACCAATACTGGCGTGGTCACCGGCTCGTTATCGATCGGGTTGATCACGTTGCCGCTGCTGGCCTGGGTTGCGCAGTCGCCGGTATTGCTCATTCAGGACGCCGGAATGACGCCGTTACAATACGGCTGGCTTCAGGTTCCGGTATTTACCGGGCTTATCATCGGCAACGTTGCGCTGAGTAAACTCAGTGGCAAAGTGCATATCCGTACGCCGGTCTGGCTGGGAATTTTGCCGATTGTTCTCGGGCTTTGCATCAGCGCTTATGCGGCGTTGTTTAGGGTTAATGCCTGGTACTGGATAACGGCGGGGCTGAGCCTGTATGCGCTGGGCTCCGGGCTGGTCAATGCCGGGCTTTACCGGCTGACGCTGTTCTCCAGCCCGACGGGCAAAGGCACGGTGGCCGCGGCGCTCGGGCTGATCACCATTGTGGTTTTTGCGACAGGGATTGAACTGGCGAAACAACTTTATTTCGCACAGGGCTACGGGATTTTCATGCTGGCCGGTTTGTTGTTCGGTACGGCGGGAACCCTGCTGATTACGCTGTTTCTGAAACGCGCTATAAAAGCGGGATAATAAATGCAAAAGAGGCTGAGTTTTACGCTCAGCCTCTTTGCTTAATACGATGTTTAACGCTTACTTTTTCGGGAAAAGCTCTTTGCGGGAATACGGCTCCGGTTCACCCGGTTTGCGTGTTTTCAGCAATTTCAGGATCCAGGTGTATTGCTCAGGATTTGGCCCAACCAGCAACTCCACCTCTTCATTCATACGACGCGCAATCCGGATATCGTCCGCCGTCGCCAGATCATCCATCGGTGGCCGCACAAAAATGTCCAGACGTTGCTCTTTGCCGTTATACACCGGGAAAAGCGGCACTATCTGCGCGCGGCAGACTTTCATCAGACGCCCTACCGCAGGCAACGTTGCCTTGTAGGTTCCAAAGAAATCAACGAATTCGCTGTGTTCCGCGCCGTGATCCTGATCCGGCAGATAATACCCCCAGTAACCCTGACGCACGGAGCTGATGAAGGGTTTGATCCCGTCATTACGGGCATGTAAACGCCCGCCATAGCGGCGACGCACGCTGTTCCACAGATAATCCGTCAGCGGGTTTTTCTGGTTATGGAACATGGCGGCCATTGGCTGACCGCTGGCGGCCATCAGCATCGCCGGGATATCCACAGCCCAGCCGTGTGGCACCAAAAAAATCACATTTTTGCCGTCGCGCTGCATCTGGTCGACAATTTCCTTGCCGTGCCAGTGGATGCGCTGCGTGATTTTTTTGGGGTCACGGAGTGCCAGCTCCGCCATCATCACCATCGACTGCGGCGCGGTGGCAAACATTTCGTCAATGATATGTTCGCGCTCCGCTTCCGGGGTTTCGGGCAGGCAATACAATAGGTTGATCTGCGCGCGACGACGTGCGCCTTTGGCAAACTTTCCGGCCAGACGGCCCAGACTGCCTAAAATCGGATCGCGGACTTTCGCGGGCAGATAAGCCATACCGGCCATCGCCCCGACGCCCAGCCAGATGCCCCAGTAGCGCGGATGGTAAAAGGCTTTCTGAAATTGCGGAATAAATTCTACGGATGATCGTTTTTCTTTTTCTGGCTGCATGCTCAGGCTCTTATGACAAATTCTGGCTTAATGATAAGTGCCGTGAGTTATTTTGCAATAAATCACGGCAGCGAATCAGTAAAACCTGAGGTTCAGTCCAGCTTCAGCTGAGGGACGACTTCGCGGACGGTTGCCAGGTAAGTACTGCGATCTTTACCTGTCAGCCCTTCGGTACGAGGCAGTTTGGCGGTCAGAGGATTGACGGCCAACTGGTTAATCCACATTTCGAAATGCAGATGCGGGCCGGTTGAACGGCCGGTGTTACCGGAAAGCGCAATGCGGTCGCCACGTTTCACTTTCTGTCCAGGTTTTACCAGCAGTTTGCGCAGGTGCATATAGCGGGTCATGTACTGGCGACCATGACGGATAGCGACATAGTTACCGGCCGCACCACCGTTTTTCGCGACCACGACTTCGCCGTCGCCCACCGCAAGCACCGGCGTACCGACAGGCACCGCGAAATCGACACCACGGTGTGGCGCAACGCGGCCCGTGACCGGGTTCAGACGACGCGGGTTAAAGTTTGAGGAAACGCGATACTGTTTGCCGGTCGGGAAACGCAGGAAACCTTTCGCCAGCCCGCTGCCGGTGCGGTCGTAGAATTTACCGTCTTCCGCACGCACGGCGTAATAATCTTTGCCGCCGGAACGCATATGCACAGCCTGCAATTCACTTTGCTCGTTTTTCCCTTCCAGCACTTCGTGGGACATCAGCACCGCGAAATCATCGCCTTTCTGCAATTTACGGAAATCAAGCTGCCACTGGAGCGCTTTGATAACCGCGCTGACTTCACCGCTGGTGAGCCCGGCCGCTTTGGCGCTGGTCACGAAACTGCCGTTCAGCGTGCCTTTAATGACCGAGTCTTTCCACTCGCCTTTCAGGGTTTCCAGTGAAGATTTGAAGGTATTGCCGGAACGGTCAAACGTGTACGTTTCGCGACGGGATTTCTCCCACGTCAGGCGCTGTAAATCGCCCGCATCGTTTAACGTCCATGACAATTGCTGGCCGATTTTCAGGTTACGCAAATCACGGTTAGCGTCCGAAAGCGCAGCAATTTCCGACATATCAATGCCGTACTGATTCAGAATGCTGCTGAGGGTATCGCCGGTAGAAACGACGTATTCATGAACGCCCGCTTCGTTCGCGGTTTTATCGTCCAGATCGTCCTGAGGAATATCATCGTCAGCCGGAGGCGACTGATCGATAGGCTCACTGGCTTCGGGAAGCAGCGAACGCAATTGCTGGTTATCTAACGTGATGTTTTTAACCAGCGGTTTGGTGTCGGAAAGGTCATTGTCCGGGTGATAGGCTAACGGTTTCCAGACGGCGACGGCCAGTGTGACGACGGTCAGCGACCCCAGCATAATGCGGTGGGGCCGTGGAAGGTTGCTATACGCCAGAGCGATAGATCGGGCTATCAGCTGCACTTAAATTCTGTCCTTTTAGCTTACTTCAGGCAGCTCAAATACTGGTTCGTCAGCTGTGACAGGAAGTTCACGTAGCTGTCCGCGCCCAGTTCAATGCCGCTCCCCAGCGGATCCAATGTGCCCATACGCACTTTTGTTCCCTGGGCAACAGCCGTTATGACGGCCGGCCTGAATTGTGGCTCAGCAAAAACGCAGGTCGCTTTTTGCTCAACCAACTGTGTTCGAATGAGATGTAAACGCTGTGCGCCAGGTTGTATTTCGGGATTGATCGTGAAGTGACCAAGTGGCGAAAGGCCGAAGTGTTTTTCAAAGTAGCCGTAGGCATCGTGAAAAACAAAATATCCCTTACCCTGAACAGGTTGCAGAATACTACCAAGGTTTTTGTCAGCTTTTGTCAAGCTCTCTTCAAAATGCGACAAATTTGCATCTAATTGTTGCTTTTTCTGCGGCACAAGCTGCACGAGCTTGTTATGGATGACAATGGCGGTCTCGCGGGCGATTTCCGGCGACAGCCAGACGTGCATATTGTATTCGCCGTGATGGTGATCGCCGTCGTCGTGATCGTGGTCATGTTCATCATCATCGCTGCCTTTGATCAGCATCGGTTTCACCGCCGGAAGTGCGGCGATTTCCACCTGACGATTCGGCGGCAACTGCGCGACCGATTTGGTCATAAAGGCTTCCATTTCCGGCCCCACCCACACCACCAGATCCGCAGTTCGCATACGCTGAATATCCGAAGGCCGCAGCGCAAAATCATGCGGAGACGCGCCATCGGGCAATAATACTTCGGTCGGCATTACGCCGTCGGCAATGGCTGCGGCTATAAACCCCAGCGGACGAACGGAGGCCAGAACGGCGGCCTGAGCGCTGAAAACCGCACCGGAACTGAGGATTGCGGCTGCCAGTAACATCCGTTTAACGCTTTTTTTCTGTATCATGCGGGGTGAACTCATCTTCGTGTTGGGGGAAAACTGGTTATTTTTCGCGAAACGCAATATTATAACATCCGATTTGTTCTGCAAGACCCTATGACATGCCCACATTAGCTACGCTTCAAAATATCTCGGTAACTTTCGGTTCTCGCCGCGTGCTGTCCAACATCTCGCTGAGCCTGCAACCGGGAAAAATACTGACCCTGCTTGGCCCGAACGGCGCAGGGAAATCAACGTTAGTGCGCGTTGTGCTTGGCCTGATTGCGCCAACTGAAGGCACGATGACCTGCGAGCCGGGTTTACGCATCGGCTATGTTCCGCAAAAAATTCATCTTGATCCGACGATGCCGCTGACCGTCAGCCGGTTTATGCGCCTGAAACCCGGCGTGAAAAAAAGTGACATTTTGCCTGCGCTGAAACGCGTTCAGGCGGCGCATCTTCTCGATCAGCCGATGCAAAAACTGTCCGGCGGTGAAAACCAGCGCGTTTTACTGGCGCGTGCGCTTCTGAACAGCCCGCAGCTTCTGGTGCTTGATGAACCGACGCAAGGCGTGGACGTCAACGGCCAGGTTGCGCTGTATAACCTTATCGACAACCTGCGCTGTGAGCTCGGTTGCGCCGTCCTGATGGTGTCGCACGACCTGCATCTGGTGATGGCAAAAACCGACGAAGTTTTGTGCCTGAACCAGCATATTTGCTGTTCCGGCTCGCCGGAGGTGGTGTCCACGCACCCTGAATTTATTGCCATGTTTGGCAACCGGGGCGCGGAGCAACTGGCGATTTACCGTCACAACCATAATCATCGCCACGACTTAAAAGGGAAGATTATTTTGCGCAACACCGGAGGTCGTGACGCATGATCGCGCTGTTATTACCCGGCTGGATCGCCGGGGTTTTGCTGGCGATTGCCGCCGGTCCGCTGGGCTCTTTTGTCGTCTGGCGTCGTATGTCCTATTTCGGTGATACGCTGGCTCACGCATCCCTGCTCGGCGTCGCGTTTGGCCTGCTGCTCAACGTCAATCCGTTTTATACCGTCATCGCCGTAACTTTGCTGCTGGCAGTTTTACTGGTGGCGCTGGAACGCAAACCGCATCTGGCCGTCGATACCCTGCTGGGGATAATGGCGCACAGCGCATTATCCCTCGGCCTGGTAGTGGTCAGCCTGATGTCCGGCGTTCGCGTCGATCTGATGGCGTATCTGTTCGGTGATTTGCTCTCGGTCACGTACAGCGATATCTGGATGATTGCCGTCGGCGTTACCATCGTGATTGCGGTACTTTGCTGGCAGTGGCGGGCATTGCTGTCCATGACCATCAGCCCGGAACTGGCGCATGTTGATGGCGTAAACCTGCAACGTTCGCGGATCATCCTGATGCTGGTCACGGCGCTGACTATCGGTCTGGCGATGAAATTTGTCGGGGCGCTGATCATCACGTCGCTGCTGATTATTCCGGCCGCCACGGCGCGCCGTTTTGCCAAAACACCGGAACAGATGGCGTCAGTCGCCATTGTGATTGGCATTATCGCCGTCACCGCGGGCCTGACGTTTTCAGCTTTCTACGACACACCGGCGGGCCCGTCCGTGGTGCTTTCCGCCGCCGTGCTGTTTATGCTCAGCCTCGGCAAAAAGCAGATTGCCTGACGGCACTATCATTGCAGAAACACCTGTAAAAACGGACGCCCTGAGCGTCCGTTTTCATTTATATCTCTTCTGTTATTCTTTTTGCGCCCTCGCCGCCTGCCTTGCCTGACGCCAGTGCAGCACCGGTGACACCGTCAGTCCGTGGATAACCACGCTGGCCACAATCACCGTAAACGCAATGTTAGTCATGTAATTAGCTTCCGCGCCGTGCAGTCCGTGCGTCCACGCATAAGCGATGTAATTCATACTGCCGATCCCGCGGATGCCAAACCAGCCAATCATCAGCCGCCGTCCGTGCGGCACGCGGATGCCTAGCGTCGTGAAATACACGGCCAGCGGGCGGATCACGATAAACAGTATGGCGGCGATCAGCAGGCCCATCGGCTCCCAGTGTTCCGCCAGCGTAATCCCCAGCACCATCACAATTCCGGCGGCAAACAGCCGTTCGATGGTATCGCCGAATGACAGCGCATCGCCAACCATCAGCCCGATAGAATTTTGCGGCATTTCCACCTGCATGCTGTGGCGCTGATGCGGATTCACCATCCCTTCCGCTGGCGGTGGCCGCCGCCCTTCTTCCAGATCTTCCGGCGGATGCAGCGACACCACGCGCACCTCGGCGCTGCGCAAACCGACACCTGCCGCAAAGGCCGCCAGAAAACCGGACGCATCAAGGCTCTGCGCGGCGGCATAGCTCAGCGCAATCAGCGCCAGCGCCAGAAAATCACTCGGCGCAACCGTGCGCTGTCTGCTGTGAAAACGCGTGGCGCTCAGCCCGACCAGTTTACCCATCGCGAAACCGATACCCAGCCCGCCGAGCAGCGCCCAGACGACATCGCGCCACGCCCAGTGCCAGATAGCTTCAGACGACAACCCTTCGTGCGCGGTAAACAACATTAACGCCAGCATCAGAACGGGCAACGCCGAGCCGTCGTTCATCCCCGCTTCGCTCGACAACGCAACCCGCAGGCCGTCGTCGTCGTTCGCATCATTGACCGCAATCATGCTCGCCAGAACCGGATCCGTCGGCGCGATAATCGCCCCCAGCGCCAGCGCCAGTGGCCAGGACATTCCGGTGATGTAATGGGTAATCACGGTGACACACAGCACGGTCAGCAGCATCGCCGGAAACGCCAGCACCGCGCCGACGCGCCAGCTTTGCGAACGGAAAGGCAACCGGAGTTTGAGGCCGGTAATAAAGAGCGAAGCCGCCATTGCGATTTCGGTAAAACGCGCGGTCAGCGTTGAATACGCCACCAGATCAACGTGCAGTAAATCCAGAACCCACGGGCCGCACACCACGCCCGCCGCCAGATACAATCCAAAAGTCGTCACCGGTCCGCGGGAAATCCATCCCGACGCCAGAGACATAATTAACAATAATCCGCCAACTGCGGCGGTCCATCCCAAAAAACCCATGTTTCGTCCTTTTAAAATGCCATCGTCTAAGCGTAGTACATCGCGAAATTCAGACGTTATCGGGCACAAAAGGCGCGGCACTGGCGCAGACCGTGCGCTAGACTCCTTTTCTGTTTTGACGATTATTTTGACGTTTGTTGTGAAGAGTTATATTAAAACTGAAGGTGACAAAAATTGATTAAATACAGTGTGCTATACCCGAACATCAAAAACGGAACCTTTGATCATGCCTATTACCGCAACGTGCATTTGCCGCTGATTAAAAGCCGCATGGGTGCGTTTTGCCATTCTTATGCCATCGACAAAATCCCTGAAAATGCTCCGGCGGACGCCCCGTTTATCGCCGCGTGCCATATTTACTGCAAATCAATGGAAGATTTCGAACAGGGCATGAAAGACAACGCCGCTGACTTTGTGGCAGACGTGGCGAACTTCACCAATATCGAACCGGTTAAGATGATTTTTGAGGTTGTTGTCTGAACCGGAAACGCCTCGTGAATAATAAGGTTTACCGATAAAACAATCAGTCAGAATAAAGGTTACACCTTGTAAAACTTTATTCTGACTGTTCAGTGAGATTTAGGCGCTGTCCGCTATTTTATCCTGTGGCATTTACTACGATTAAATGACCCATTCATCGTATGAAAGCACCATCATGGATACAAAATCACGGCGTCAGCTGACTGAATTAAGAAAGCAAAGCAAGAAGGAACATGAGGAACTGCTGGCAGATCCCGCTGACTGCGAGCAGGAGACGACGTTCGGGCAGCGTATGGCCGATGCCATCACCGGCGGTATTGCAACCTGGACTTTTATTCTGATCCAGACGGCCATTATTATTGGCTGGACAACGTATAACATTCTGATTAAAAAAAGCGGATTCGATCCTTACCCGTTCGTTTTATTAAACCTTTTCCTGTCATTCCAGGCAGCTTATACCGCACCGGCTATCATGATGAGCCAGAAACGTCAGAATATAAACGACAGTCGCCGCGCGGAAATGGAATCCAACGTCAATGTTAAAACTGACCTTGAACTCTATGCGCTGCATGAAAAAATAGATGACATGAGAGATAAGGAAATTGCCGAGCTGAAAAACAGCGTCCGGGAATTACTGGAAGAATTACGCAAAACCCAACCTGCTGTGCCGAAAAGCGCCTGATTGTTAACTGACAGACGGTCACTTTGACCGTCTGTGTCAGCGCTTCCCTATTCCGAAAATAGTCACTATTTCGTCAGTAATCTTTTAATCGGCGCGCTCGGTTCACGCTTAATGGTATGCAGAAACACCTGCGCTTTATCGTTCACCGCATACTCAGCTGTCACACCAAAATCCTGCACCATCGCCCATTTTTCGAAGAGGGCCTCATCGCTTTCGCGCATGAACCACAACATTCTCACCGCCGTCACTGCCACCTGAGGAATTTGCGTCACTGTGCCGTTAATCCACTTATTTAACGTACTGCGGGGCAATCCAAGCAGGATACACAACGCAGGCTGATCGATATTCAATCGTTGCACGTAGTCCAGAAACTCATTTGCGTTATCTGCCATAGCCTTATCTCCCGAATTTAAAACCTCACACATTGTACAGGAATCTCGTAGGTATTTCATTGCGTCGCTAATCGCTACGAAAAATCCTAATTTTTACCCCTTTAGAGGCATAAAACTGTGTCTGACAGCTACAAATAAGCGCGCTAAGTGAAACATATTCATGTAGCGGTTTAAGTTTACGTTTCTTGACATAAGTCAAACGACCGTGAATGTGTGAAACAAGTCACATTCATCGTATGTATGATTTTCGTTAGGAGACAAGAAGAGCGTTCTGTTAACGCCATTATTTGTCGCTATTAGATACTTATTTCAATGTCGGAAAAAACTTATGAAAGCTCAGGCAACGGACCGTAATACTCAGATCGTAAATGCTTACATCGCAGGAAATCATAACAAAACGGAATTGGCGCGTTACTTCGGAGTATCGGCGTCGACCATTCGCCGTGTTTTAGCAACTGTCGCTATGATAGCTTTCACTGTAGTAGCATCGGTTCCGGCTGTTGCTGCGGACTCCGACAGTCAGTCATTCCTGAATCAGGTTTACGAATTAGGCACTAATAACCCAAAAGTTCTGAATTCGTGGGAAAACTTGTCCTACGATGAACAACAAGATGTCTTTACAGCCAACCCGTCACTGCGTCAGGAATTAAAAGCCCCGGTCAAAACGCCAGCACACGCGGCTGAAATCGAAGCTGACCCCGTTGAACAGACCATCACCCCTCCAGAAGTTAAAATAGTGTTGCCCGATAGCACCATTGAGCAAACTCAACCTGACCATGTTACACAGACAACTTCAACTCTTGTCCAGCAGCAAGTCCGCTCCGCGAATTACGACAAACAAATCACCGCACTGAACGCGGAAGCTGAACAGAATCACGCTGAAGTGTTGTCAGAATCTCATGCGCGTTTTCAGGCGGATAAACAGGTTCTGTCTGAGTCAGAGTCATACACCAATCAGAAATTCAGCGATCTGAAATCTCAGGTTGATGACAACAAAAAAGAAGCTGCCGCAGGTTCTGCTTCTGCGATGGCGCAGGCCAATATTCCGCAGGTTCAGGAATCACAACAGTTTGCGGTCGGCGCGGGTATCGGCGGCTACTACTCCGAAAATGCGCTTTCCGTTGGCGCATCATTCCATGCGGGGCAGGCGACTATCGTCAAAATGTCCGTTTCCGATGACTCGCAAAGCAATGTTGGTTACGGCGCAGGCGTGAGCGTGGGCTGGTAATCACTCAATTATCCGTGGCTGGCGGCGTCAGCCACGGCATTCTGCTAAAACATTTAACGGTCAATTTATGAAAAGAATTTTTATCATCACCGCACTGGTTCTTCTTGCCGGTTGTTCCACTCAGGCCTCGCGGATGGCGGATTGCCGGGCGCAAGGTATTTCCAAAGACGCCTGTTATATCGTGGAACAAAACCGACAGACGGCGATTGAAACTACCGCCATGAAACAGGCGATGGAGAACTCAGCAAAGCAATATGCGCAGACCGCCAAACGCGTTGTGCATGTGCGGATCAAGGGTATCGATATCAAAATCTTTCCCGGCGATAAGCAGGGATACATCGAAAGCACCGCGGCGGCACTGGATGAAGATAACGCGGATGCTCAGGTTTACCGCAAAGGCATTTTTACGGCGATCTATTACAAGCGCACGCATAAAGTGGTGCTGATGCGTAACGGGCAGATCTACGGCAGGACCGCTGTATGAAGAAACACCATACCGATCAGTTCAGACATCTGGGGCCGCAGCAGCAATATACCTGCCTGAAAATGCTGCAACGCGTCGAGGAAACGCCGCTGACCGGTGGCATCACCGGCGTCGCGATTTCGGTCATGATGCAAGACGGCCATACCGCGACGCTCAGTAAATTTATCGCCCAGCCCGATGAAGTGGCCGTTCTGGTCAGTTGGGAAACCGAGAAAAGCGCCTGCGAATGATTCACACGATTCATTCGCAGCTCGCCAGGAGACTCTGAAGAAATGAAAACGTGGATAAAATGCCTCGCCGTGACCACCCTTCTCGCGGGCAGCGTTCAGGCACAAACGGTTCAGGTCGGTTTTTCGCCTGAAGGCTCCGCCCGCGCGCTGGTTCTGGATTTGATCAGCCATGCGCACAAGAGCATCAAAATGATGGCCTACGAATTTACGGCGCATGACGTCGTTGCCGCGCTGGATTCCGCCGCCGACCGTGGCGTTTCGGTGCAGGTTATTGTCGATAACCGTCAGAATATGCATAACCCGAAAGCACTGCACAATATTGCGGATGCCTCGGCGCATGGCATCCAGCTGCGTGTCGATAAGCACTATCACATCCAGCATGACAAAGTGATCATCGCCGACGGCAACGCCGTTGAAACCGGCTCCTTCAATTATTCGCAAACAGCAGAAACCGCTAACAGCGAAAACGTGGTGATCCTGCGCGACATGCCCGGCGTGACGAAACAGTTTCAGCAACATTTTGCCAGCCGGTGGGCGTTGTCAGAAGTGTTGAGCGGGAAGAATGGCTGAGAGGGGTAATGCACAACGTCGGGCATTGTGCATTACACCGGGGGCGGGTCAGCTTGCCGAACGGATGTCGGCAGCGTCCGAGGCCATCGCGTCTATGGCTTCTTTGAGCGCCTCGAGCGTCACGGGTTTTGATTCGTTGGAAAGCGTTTTTCCTTCCGCTTTTCGCACCACTTTCATCACGGGCTGTTGAGTCGTGGCATCAATCAGCTCCGCTTCAAAATACAGATGGGTATTCATTGTCCGGTGCCCGGAAGCCGCTTCTGCTCCTGCGATCAGCAAACCGACCGGCAGGACTTCATAAAACTGAAGCCCCTCTTTATTCGTGTCCACATGCGTAATCGCCCCGCGGAAAATCAGGCAGTGCGCGTCCGGCGAGGTTGCCAGCGTTTTGTGCGCCGCCAGCGCCGCTTTTAGCTGGGTTTCCGTATACGCACGAATGGTTTCCAGCATTTGCGCATTGGCCTCAGAAGTTGCCGAAGGCTGCGGGAAATACGTCACCGGCGTGAACACGATGCTGTCGTAATTTTTCGGATCGTACTGAGGTGAAACCCAGCGTAATTCCGGCCTCCCTGACGGCGACGCCGCTTCAGTCAGCCCTGAATAATCCTGCAGGAAGCCGGAATATTTTTCAGGCTCAGCGATTTTTGATGTACAGCCGGACAATATGACTACCCCGGCGACCGCCATCAGTTTGGGCAAAATTTGCATTTCCCGTCCTTAGAAATTGTTATTTAAACCGGTCGCTTCACAAAACCTGATAAGCATACGGCGTGGGTTGCGCGCTTCGCTTCTCGCTTTTCAGGTATTGCGCGGGCGTAATATTCTCCAGATAGATTTCAGCCAGCCGCACCATTTTCCAGTGATTCACCAGGCTTAATGAAGAGATCAGCCCCTTTTCTGTCATCACTTTTGATTTGTAGGCGTATAACGTTTTAGCGTTAATCTTTTCCACTTTAGAAATGGCCGCCAGGGGCACGCCTGATAAATATGACGATATAATCCTGATGGATTTCTCCGTCAGTTTATATGCCTCTTGTGACGGTTCCGGATATTGCAGCAATACAGAGTAAACGCCGTTAAGGAAATTGTTCAGCGCAGTCCTGATGGTTTTAATTTCCGCCTTGCCGGACAGAAGACAGACATTTTTTATTAGAATATTTTTCTCAATAAAAGACAGCACCACGTCCGAGCCAATAATCAGAACCCTGTCCGCCTGGCATAATAATAACGAGTGAAACTCATGACGCGTTACCCACTGCTTTTCAAAGAAAAATATCGCCACCGACTGCCCAGCGTGAGATATAAACGTGGATTCATTAATTATGTTTCTGATAGCTTCCTTCACATAATAATTATCACTTTGGATACTGATGTTATTCATACTGAGCGCTCTGATAAGGGACGCCTGATTATCGATAAAAGCCGGAACACTTCAATCAATACCCAGTCCAATTTGAGACTGGAAATTCCAGAGTCAATATTGCAATTAACCCGCTGTTATTCATCGCAGATAAAACGCGGATCCGATTGCCAGCGCCCTTTGGCTTCCTGACAAATGCGTTCCGCCGACGGCAAACGCTGCACCCGCAGTATCATCAGCAAACTGGCATACACGGACGGATCGTTATGCACCTGCAAATAGTCTTCCGCCCAGTCGCTGAAGGTTTCGAGTAAGGCCAGATCCTGCGTCTGATTAAATCGCACTAATAATGCGACATGCTGGTCAAAATCGATCCGGCCAGACTGGCTGTAAGGGTTCAGTAATGAATCCGTTACCGCCTGTTGGTTGAAAACGAACGGCAAAAGCCCCTGCTGCTCGATGCGGGTTAATTGCTGCTGGGTCTGAAGGCCGGTAACCATAAACGTCAGCACCGCGACCGGAATAAGCGTGGCCGCGCTTCGCCAGAGTATGGGCAGATTTTGCCTTTCTTCTTTAGTGCGTGCAGATGCCGCGCCGCAAACCACCAGCAACATGATAATCGTCAGCCCGTGCGTGGCGGACTGGTATAACGGATATTCCAGATTCATATGCACGGCGATGGGCAACAGCAGCGCGACGCCGGTAAAACGCGCGCCTCCCGCGCTCCACAGGCGTCTGAACACACCGCCGACCATCAGCAAGATCCCGCATACCGCCGTTAATCCGCCCTCGGCCCAGGCATATAACAGCTCATTGTGCGGATACTGAATGGTATCGTTATCCAGCCCCGTCCCCGTCATTTTTGCCAGTGCACCGTACACCGCCTCGAAGCCTCCGTATCCGCTACCGGCCAGAGGATGCAGGCGGATCATTTGCCAGGTCAGTTTCATCATATTCCAGCGCGAAAGTGTGGAGCTTTCTTTTATGGCTGGCGTGAAGAACGGGAAAAAGAGATGTCCGTAACAGAGCCAGAAAAGCCCCGTTCCGGTGCCCGCAGCCATGATCAAAACGGCCAGCGTTGCCTGCTTTTTCTTATGCGTAAAAGTCAGCGAAAGCAACAGAACCGTGGCGAGGATCGCTCCGATATTCCCGGCCCGGCTTTGTAAAAACACCATCACGGCGGGGATAATAAACAGCGCCGCGCCGCAGATAGCGCGCCTCAGCCGCTTGCCTTGCTGTAAGAAAAGCCATAACGCGCAGGCCAGCCCGGTAGCCAGGAAAGAGGCTAATACGTTGGCTTGCTGAAAGCTGCCGTAAGGTCGTCCGTGTGGTAATTCGGCAAAATCTTTTAACTGCCACAGCGCATGAAAAGCCTGCAACAGTGCGGCGATGACCAGAATAATTAACCAGCGTGAACGCAGGCGGCGGCAGGACGTGGTGCACAACAACAGCACGTATAATGCGACCATTCCCCATAACGCGAGAACTTTCGGCAGCGCGTTTAATTGCCAGTCAGTACGCGGTGACCATAACAACGGCAAAGACCAGAGCACAGCTCCGGCAACTATCAGGCCGGTGCCCGGCGGAAGTATTAACTTGCCCGCAGCCGTTCGTCGTCTTGTCAGGTGGAAAGCGCACCACAGCGAAATAACCGCCATGACCGCCCACGCCAGTATATTTTGCGGCAATGAAAGCCCTGCTCCGCCGTGATTCGGTAATACGAAATTCAGACCACCGCAGAACCAGAGGAATAACAAAAACGACACGCCGATATTAATGCGCTCATCTGAAAAAGAAGGAAATAGAAACAGCCCTGACATGATTCTTCCAAAAATTATAATTATTGTTGTGTCATAACGAGTACCGCACTGGCGGTAAATGCCCCGGTAGGCACATCTTTTATTTCAACGGTCGGGTCACGCACCGCCTGAAATGCAAGATCTATAGAATTGGAACCGGTGGTAAATGTCACGGGCGTAATATCCGTTGATGACAATATTTTACTGTTATAAACCACCGAAACGCCTAATCCGTTTGATGAAGATTTAATAACCTCTCCCGCACTTAACGAAATCGGTGTGTAATTCAGCTTCATATTCACGGTCACATCGCCGCCGGTGCATTCAACCGGCACCTGAATATGGCGCATAGAACCGGAACCCGGCACGGTCGGCATTTGCGAACGGTCAACGTTGTTTAAATTCACATTAAGGGCATTGCCGTCGTTAAGGGTGCAGGAGGTATCGGGTACAACAGGTGTTGGAGGGAGAGGCTCCGCCTGAGGAGCACAAGCTTGGCTAGCGGACTCAGTAGCTGAAATAAGGTACTTATTATCGTTCCCATCTACAAGATACTGGCAACCATAATATTTCGATCCACGTGGCACATTTTTGCTTGCGGCAGACCCAGTGACAACGATCGATTGCTGGTCTATTGATTTAGTACCATCAACAAAAACGGGATTTGTACTTACATCTAATACTAGTATGCTAGGACGACCTCCTTGGTCTTGTAAAAACTTCAATTCAACCTTATACATCCCAGAATGTGGGACATAGTTGCTGGATGACAGCGTGCATGCCCCCCCAGCGTTTAAAGCTGCTACAGCCACCGGGTCGCCCCACGGAACGGTCTGAACATAATATCCTTGGTTTACACACTCAACTCCGTTGTCAGTCAAACTTATTGAATGCACTCCAGTAATACTCGCCCTTGCCTGCTGCCAGCTCAATATCAGCACAACAGCCAGCAGGAACAATCTTCCTACATTTAATATATTCATTTTCATCATCTTTATTCTGTTATGGGTAAGCCATTTCAAAAGTGGCCGTCGCACTAAAATCACCGGTGGTAATTGACTGCGCCGTAATGGCGTCGGGTTCACCTGTCACATAAGCCTGAATGGTAAAACTGTTAGTGCCGTTGGCCAGGGAATACACCGGCGTCGGCTGGTTCAGTGCCTGCGGCGTGCCGTTTGCGTTCTCCAGCCCGATCGCAATACCCGTCGCACCAGTAACTGCCAGCGCGCCCGGCAGCGCCGTGCTTTCCGTGCCGCTGAATGTAATGGTGACCTGGTTGCCCTGCGCGGTGTCGCACTCAATCAGGTTAATGGTGAAGGGCTTCGCGTTTGTGCGTTCGTGCAGGTACAACCCTTTCTTAATCACCGTGCCAAAATCTATTGTCAGTTCGCTGGTCGCCGGGTCCAGTTCGCACGGGTCGCTGACCAGCGTGCCGCTGAATTTCAGGTTGTTTTCCACGGCACCGACCGGTGCGATAAACAATATGCCAATCAGCACAATCGCCACGGCAAACCCGCAACACACAAAGAATTTCATCAGGCCTCTCATTGATAATCCACCTTCAGCGTCGCCGTGGCGGAGAAGACCTGCGCGGTCAGTTCTGTGGCCGGGTCTTTGACCGGCACCGCGGTTAATACCAGAGTACTCAGCGCACCCAGCGTGGTCGCCTTCGCCGTATTGAGTTTTAGCGGCTGGCCGTCGGCCTGAATCTGTATTCCTAGACCGGCAGCGTCCGTCGTCACTGCCGCGTTATCAAAACTCTCCGCCGTACCAGTGACCGTCAGGTTCAGCGGGGTATTATCCGGTTCGCCCTTGCATTCCACGGTGTACGGAATGGTCTGTTTGTAATTCACTCCGTCTACCTTTTTCACGCCGACGGTGTTAAAGGCAATATCGAGCACCTTGTCATCGCTGATAACGCAGGGCGAGAGCACCAGAAAATGCCCTTTGAAGTTGTAAGTCACGCTGTCGCCGGTTTGCGCTGCGTGCACAACAGGCATCACCAAAGCCGCCATCAGGGTTAAAAACACCGTTTTTTTCATCACGCGCACCTCAGTTAAACGCCATCGTCAGCGTGCCGGACGCACTGAAGACGTCGCCGCTGACAATGCTTTCGCTGCTGGTATTCAGCTGAACCAGCTGCGCTTTCAGCGCCGGAGCGGCACTCTGATCTATCGTGAACCACTCCCCCATGTTCTGCGGTGCTCCGTTAACCAGCAGTTCAATTCCAACAACATCCTTATCCGCCGCCAGTACCTGCGCGCCCTGATAAGTTTCATAGCTGCCGGAGCTGGACGTGAATTTCATTTGCAACAACCCTGCCGTATCCCCTTCACAGAAGAAGTCGCTGACCAGCGGTTTGCTGTAATTCCCGGAAAGCTCTACCGTATTGGTGCCCGAACTCATCAGCTTCACCTCACCAAAATCGACATTCAGCGTGCCGCCCTGGTTGAAGGTGCAGGAACCGTTCGCCACCACCGTGCCGGTGATATTGATATCCATGGAGTCATTATCACCGGCATTGCCGGGGTCAGCCTGCACGCCAAAAACCGGTGCCAGCAAAATGGCGACGATAAAAATACTGACAGTGCGGTTATTCATAATTCATCCGAAAATCTACCGTGGCCTGAAAGCGCCCCGTGGTCAGCGTTGCGCGGGTGCGTACCGGAACCACGTTATAAACCAGCGTGTTACCACCATCGCTGCTGAACTGCGGTTGATGGCGTTCACCGGGCATAACTTGTCGCCCCTGCTCATCGAGGATACGCAAGCCAATACCCGAGACACCGCCAATTGACAGCAACGTCGGCTCATCCGGATCTGCCGGTGACTGGAAACTCACAACGGGCATTTCCTTTATGCCCGCGCGGGCCGCAAAGCACCCCAGCAAACGAAAGGTGACCTGAACCGGCTGACCGGTATCACCCGTTTTATGAAGGTGGGCAATGACCGAACTGTCCATTTTTACGTCCTGAAATTCTGAGCGCATATCCAGCAGGCACGGTGCTTCCATCAGCGCGCCGTGAATTTGCAGATCGCCCTCCCCGGCGCCGGTGTTCTGGTTATCGGCTGCGGCGCAACTGGCCGACAGCAGCATTCCGCCCGTCAGCATCACGCAGGCGAAATACGGCACTCCCACTTTTTGTCTGCTCATATCCCTCTCCGTTATCCGGCGCATTGACCGTTCATCAGCCTGCGGTGACGCTGCTGACCGCGCAGGTGCTGCCGTTACAGCTGAAATTAAGCTTCGGACGTCCGCCAAAATCATTCACAAACGTCAGCACCGGATGGCTGCCGAGCACACTGCCGGAAGCGCCCAGCGCAATGCTGCTTTTCGGGCTCACCATCACCGGTTTAAAGCCGTCGACGGAATTGCCTTTTGCCGACGCCGACGCGGCAACAATCGTTACAAAGTAAGGCGTCGGGTTAGTCAGCTGATAGCTGTCGCCCTGGCGGACGAGCGTCAGTTTTTTCTGCGCTTCATTATCGTCACCCTGCTTAATTTCAAGCGTTTCCGGGCGGTAAAACATTTTTACGCGCGTCTGGAGTGCCAGCTGAAGCGTGTTCGGCTTGCTGCTTTTTGGCGGAATTTCACGCACGTTGAAATAAAACAACGATTCCCGATCCTGCGGCAAACCGGCCAGGCTGCCGGTTGTCTGGATCTTCACCTGCCCTTTGGCTCCCGGCTCCACACGCTGTAACGGCGGCAACGCCATGACAGGTGCTTCAATTTTTTTCCCGTCGGCATCTTCGAGCCAGGCCTGCGCCAGATAAGGCAGGGATTTATTCTGATTGCTGATGCCGAGCGTGAGAGATTTCGGCCCGGCGTTAAAAATCACGCGGGTTCTGTCGAGCGCAATGGCGGCATGCGCCTGCTGGGCGGTCAGTATCAGAGCGAGGGCGCTCAGGGCGATTTTCATACGGCTTTTTGAGATATTCATAGTCATGTTCACAGAGACTTCACTGAGTCATAAAAGGTTGTGTGATTACAGGCATCCGGCCAGATTGCGCGTCGCTATGCCTGCGTCACGGAGTTGTCAGTTGTTCTTTTTCAGCAGGCGGCAAGGCAGCAACAGCCCTTTGCCCTGCTCAGGCAGCGGAGATGGCAGGTCAATGCGACACTGCACGGCGTCATTCCAGCTGACGTCCATGGATTCTCCCGGACGAATGCCGGAGAGCCAGGTGCTGCCGTTCTCGCCGACGATCCCGGTCTGCGTGCCCTGCTTATTGCGGATTTCCGCGCCGAACGGCGGTGAGCTGCCATCGGCCAGTCTGATGATCGCCATCGCTTTTTCACCGGCCAGAATGCCGAACTTGCGGTAGCCAATGGCGCCTTCCGTCAGTGTGTCCTGCACCACCGAACGGGTGGCGTCCACGTTATCCGGCAGTTTGTCGAGATCAACGTTCACACTGCTGCGGTAATAGCTGCTGACATCACTGACAACAGCCTTACCAAAGGAGTTTGTCCGCACCGTGCCACCGGAGCCGTGCACCGGGACATCGCTCACGCCGTCGGTATCAACCATCATTCGCGTGCCGCCCGGCGTGCTGACCCGGTGCAACGCGGCACCTTGTGCGGTGGCGGTTAAACCGCCCTGCATGGAGACGCCGTAAGCGTTGTACTCGCTGCCGGTATAGCTGGCGTTGGCGGTCATGCTGGCTTTATCGCCGTCGTGGGTGAAATACCCGCTGCCGGTGCCCTGCCCGTCGGAAGTCGTGCCCGCATTAATGCGGTAGTTATTGTTCTCATCCAACCGGTTGTAGTAACCCACGGTGCGGTTGTTAGTGCCGTCGCTGTACTGGCTGTAGTAGCTCAGGCTGCCGCCGTTACCCCACGGCAAAGAGAGGCTCAGGTACATGCCGTCGTCGTTGGATCCGTCGCGCTGCGAGCGGTAAGCCGAGACGCTGACGCTGACGTTTTTAAAGCGCCCGACGTCAAAAAAGTTAGAAACCGACAGGTTCCAGGTATCGGTCGCGTCGCGATCCCAGTAGGTCTGATGGCTGTAATTCAGGTAGGCGCTGATATTGAGCGGCCGGAACTGCTTGTTGAATGTCACGGTGTACAGCTCTTTGTCGCTGCCGTCGCTGTTGTTTTCGCCGTAACGCCTGTCCAGATACTGCGACATATTCATGAAGTTTTTTTCCGAGAAGCGGTAACCGGCGAAGGTCACCTGGCTGTCATACTCATCAAAGCGTTTCGAGTAACTGACACGGAAAGATTTGCCACTTTTGGTGCCTTCATCCGGTAACTGAGCCTGCGACTGCGTGACGTCCATAGACACCGCCCCGAAGGCCAGCAGGTCACGGCCGACACCCAGTGACGCCGCGTTATAATCTCCGGCTAAGAGCGCACCGCCGTACAGCGACCAGCCGCTGTTGACGCCCCAGGAAAATTCTCCCGTGGCGAAGTCCGGGCCCTGCGTGTGGTGGCCGTAATCTTCAGGCTTACCGGCGGAGACTTTGTAACGCACCAGCCCCGGACGGGTCAGATAAGGAATGCTGGCGGTATCGACTTTAAACGTGGTGACGCTGCCATCCTGCTCCTCGACTTTCACATCAAGCTTGCCGGAGACCGCTGAGTTCAGGTCCTGGATCCGGAACGGACCGGCCGCGACCGTCGTTTCATACAACACCCGCCCCTGCTGGCTGATGGTGACTTTGGCGTTGGTTTTAGCCACACCGACCACTTCCGGCGCATAGCCGCGCAGGTTTGGCGGCAGCTGGTTATCGTCGGTCACCAGACTGGCACCGCTGAAACGGAAGCTGTCAAACATCGCGGAGTTCAGTGACGTTTCGCCAAGCACCATTTTCGCCCGCAGTGACGTCACGGCGCGGTAAGCGTAAAAACGGTTCCAGTCCCAGTTCTTCTGCGTGGTGCTGTTTTCGCCGGTGGACTTGTTGTACTGCGCCTGCCAGTCAGCGCGCAGACGCCACGGGCCGAGGTTCACGCCGGTGGTCCCGTTGCCACTGACGGTACGGCTGCGCCCGCCGTCGCTCTGGCTTGAGTTCATCGCATTCACGTTGTAATCAAACAGCGCGCCCGCAATGCCGTTATCCCAGTGGGATGGCGGTTCCCAGGTTTCCGAGGTGTATTCCATGTAGGCCTGTGGCACGTTGATATTCAGCGCGCCGGTGCCGAGATCGGCGGTTGCCGTGATGCCATCCAGGGATTTCAAATCGAGGCACTGGTTTTCGTGCCACCAGGTTGCCCCTTTTAACGTCGCCGCTTTCAGGCCAAATTTCCCGACCATTTCCGGCGTAAGGCAAGGCTCACTGCCTTTCGGGTCGCCGTCAGGCGCCAGAAACTCAACGCTCTGATCCGGGATATCGAATTTATTCACGCGCAGTGAAAGCTGATATTTCCCGGGCATCACATAACCCGGCTGAGAAAACTGCCCCAGATCGATATTCGCGCGCTCTTTCACATCCAGCACATCGGTGTTGAACTGCACGGCCTCTTCAGCGCGGACACTGCGCACCGGAAACAGCGCCATCAGGACCCCCACGGCTATCGGGCATAAAGCCCCGTAAAATGGCGTGGGGAACCGGCTGTTTCTGGCTAACGGAATACGGTTTTTCACTGTTAAAATCATCAGAAGTAGTCAACTTTAAAACGCAAAATGGCGTGATACTCGCCCACTTTCAGAGGTTGATCGTTACTCACCAGACGCAGGATATAATCCAGTCGCTGAGTTCCCGGCACTAATGACCCAGAGGGGAGAGGCTGCCCCGGCGTTGCGGGATGGCCCAGCGCATCGGTGATCTGCAATCCGACACCTTCGGCACCGCTGATGCGAAACAAACCGTGATCAGAAGGCCCGTCAAACGTAGTGCTGAAATGCGTGCTGTCGGGTTGTTCCTGGCTGTGTGAATTCAGATCGCAATTCACCAGATTCAGTGAAAAAGCCTTTTGTGAGCCCCGGCCGTTAAGCACCATCTCACCGACCGTCGATACACTCATTTCGATGCTCTGATGAATGTCTGCGGTGGATATTGCGCAAGGCGTATCGATGATGCTGCCCTGCATGTGGACGTGACCGAATTCAGGGGCGGAAGGCGAAGCGCTTGCAAAACTGAAGGCCGTGCCCAGAACGGACAGTGCCAGCAGAGAAGGCAGCGCTTTCTTGCAAATTGAGCAGGCTAATGACATGCGAAAATCCGGGTTTGTACTTCGCTGACACACGCCATGCTGAGCGTTTTGGTTAAGCACCAGCATGGCGACGTGAAGGCGAATACCGGGGTATCCGCCGCTCAGTTTCTTACGGGTAGTCGAGTGCGAAGTTAGCCACTGACTGGAAGCTGCCCGGAACGATGGTTGCGCTCGCGCCGTCGCCTTGCAGATAAGCGGCAAAGGACAGGTTGTTGGTGCCCGTCAGCAGCGCCTGCGCCGGAGACGCAGAGCCTAATTTGACCAGATCACCGGTGGTGGTGCTGATACCGATAGAAGCCCCTTTCGCCGTACCCGCCAGACCTAGCAGATCTTTATTGGCAGTCGACGCCGTACCGGAAAACGTGGTGGTAACGGTTTTGGACGTGGTGGTATCACACTGTTCCAGTTTGATAGTGAAAACCTGCGGAATTGAACGGCCGCCGTCTTTCAGCGCCAGATTGGAAACCTGACCCAGATCGATAGTCTGATCGGAGCTTTCAGGCGTAATTGAGCAAGGCGCATCAATAATAGAACCGGTGAAAGTGATTGTGCCGTGGCCCTGGTCTTTCGCATTTGCAGCGCCCATTGCCACACCGGAAGCCATAGCTAAAATTAAAGCGATTTTCTGGATATTCATATAAAACCTTTATTTGCCTTTCTCAGTTAATATCCGCACAACGTTCATCACTTAATAAAGCACATTAATAAGCCGTCGAATAAATGCGTATTCGGTTTATTGGAATTGCTTTAAAAAATCATGAGAGGCGGCTTCGTCATCCTTGATAATTAATATCGGGATAACACACTTCGGAGTTCAGTAACTTTCCGATGTGCAGATAATAATGAATGTTACTGTTTCGGGCAAAATCAGTTCAGTCCATTTTTGGAGCGAATTTTACCTGCGGGTTTGCGCCGTCTCTGTATCCTGAAAAAAGCATTGCGCTTCATTTATTAAGAAGATGAACCAGGGAAATGAGAAAATATGCATGTCTATAAAAGAGATAACAGCAAAAACGATGTACAGGTTTTGTCGTCTTTTGATGATTTCAGTACGTGGTACCTGAGTCAGTGTGACTTCAGTATGTTTGATGACCATGATGTGCAGGCGTTACTGGAAGAGGAAAAACCGGATTTTTATCCCTGCATTCCCCTGATGTCCGATGTAGATCATGAAGTGATTTATATTGGCATCGATCTGGTCACCCACTGGTTTACCGCAGTTTAGGCTAACGGATTGTTTTGATGGTTATTCCGGTTGAGTCCCCGTTGGCTTTATTTTCACTATTTCAGGCCCGCGGTTCGTGATTCGCCCTGCCCGTTGCTATGCTTAAAGTATTCGTCTTCACTGATTTTGAAACTTCATGACTAAAAAATTTACACCCGCCCCTACTATGGTGGATAACACTTACTGCAACATACTCTTGCAAAAAATGAGCCCCTGGCTTGAATACAAAACCTATGCTGCCGGGCACCGTTTCACGCGCAGCGTGAAGGAACAGTCGAAATGTTACATCGTCCGCACGGGTGCGGTATCCGTTCACCGGCAGCCGGATGATATTCTGATTGATTACATCCCCGCCCCGACAATCCGGGGCATCATTCCCATTCCCGATGAGTTCGAATCGTTATACGTGATTAAAATTTTCGAGGAAGCCGAAATTGCCATTATTGATATCGAAATCTTCGATATTCTGCTGAGTGAATTAAATCTTTGGGAACCTTTTGCCCGACATATGCAACTTCTCGCGGGCCTCGCCCCCGAAGTCATATTCCGGCTCAATTCGCGCAGAATATACGAAGCCGTGCGCATGCAACTTTATGAGCTGATGGCCAAACCGGAATCCATTCGCGAGCAGATTATTGTCGAGAACTTTATCCGCGCTAAAGTTCAGGCATCCCGCAGTGCCGTCATGCATATTCTTTCTGAACTCAGGAAAGGCGAATATGTCGTGATCGAAAACGGAGTACTGAAAAGTATTAATTCAATTCCTGAGCGATTTTAATTCAGGTTTGTGTACCCGCGTAAAGTGACGATCTGACCTACGCTATAGAGACGCAAACAGCCGACGAGCAGCACTTATCTCGTCCCCGGTTTTCGCATTGCCCTAATTAATTGATGAGCCTGTTCAAAAATTTGCGTTTGTAACTGACTGCCTGTGCGCAGACGATGGAGTCTCTTGCTCACCACAACCGCCGTGCTGGCGGAGGAGTTAATGTGGGATTTTTAAGCGGATTGTTCGCCCGTATTGCCGGTCAGAAACCGGAACAAAGTACGGAACAAACACCACCTCATGAGGAGTTAAAAATGGCAAAAGTACTGGTTCTTTACCATTCTATGTACGGTCATATTGAAACGATGGCGCAGAGTGTTGCAGAAGGCGCCCGCAGCGTACCCGGTGTTGAAGTCACGGTAAAACGCGTCCCGGAAACCATTCCTGAAGAGGCATTTAAAGCCGCAGGCGGAAAAACCGGCCAGACAGCAGACGTCGCGTCGCCAGCCGAACTTGCCGATTACGACGCCATCATCCTCGGCACACCCACCCGTTTCGGGAATATGTCCAGCCAGATGCGAACCTTCCTCGACCAGACCGGCGGCTTATGGGCCAAAGGCGCACTGGCCGGTAAAGTCGCCAGCGTATTTAGCTCAACCGGTACCGGCGGCGGTCAGGAAATGACGATTACCTCAACCTGGACCACCCTCGCCCACCACGGCATGATCATCGTCCCAATCGGTTACACCACCCCTGAGTTATTCGACATTTCCCAGGTTCGCGGCGGCACACCTTACGGCGCAACCACCATCGCAGGCGGCGACGGTTCACGTCAGCCAAGCGCGGAAGAGCTGCGAATTGCCGTGCATCAGGGCAAACACGTTGCCACCATTACCCAAAAATTGTTCAGTTAACGCGTAACCTCTGCAAAAGGCGCAATTCTTTGCGCCTTAAATTCCCATCACGATTAAGCACGGTGCTGCGAACTTTTTATATCTCCAAATAAACCCCAAAAAAAACGGCCCTTGCGGACCGTTTTGTCTTGAGCGGAGAGTACGCCCGTTTCAGTTATTTACCACGCGATGCAATGATGTTTTCTGCAACATTGCGCGGTGCCTCGGCATAGTGATTGAACTCCATGCTGTAGGTTGCACGACCTTGCGACATCGACCGCAAAACGGTGGAGTAGCCGAACATCTCGGATAACGGCACTTCGGCTTTGATGATTTTACCGCCGCCGCCCGCTATTTCTTCCATGCCCTGAACCGTACCGCGACGGGAAGATAAATCGCCCATCACGCCACCGGCGTACTCTTCCGGGGTTTCCACTTCCACTTTCATCATCGGTTCGAGGATCACCGGATCCGCACGTTTGGCTGCTTCTTTGAAACCAAAGATGGCTGCCATTTTGAACGCCATTTCCGAGGAGTCGACCTCGTGGTAGGAACCGAACGTCAGCGTGACTTTCACATCCACCACCGGATAACCGGCCAGAATGCCGTTGTTCAGCGCTTCCGTAACCCCTTTTTCGACCGCAGGAATGTAGTCGCGCGGCACGACGCCGCCTTTGGTTGCATCGACAAACTCAAAGCCGGTGCCCGCTGGCAACGGTTCGAGCGTGAAGACAACGTGGCCGTACTGGCCTTTACCGCCGGACTGGCGCACAAATTTCCCTTCAACATCCTGAACGGTTTTGCGCACGGTTTCGCGGTACGTGACCTGCGGTTTACCGATGTTGGCTTCCACGCCAAACTCACGTTTCATACGGTCAACGATGATTTCCAGATGCAACTCGCCCATCCCGGAAATAATCGTCTGGCCGGATTCCTCGTCAGTGCGGATGCGGAACGACGGGTCTTCCGACGCCAGCCGCGACAGCGCAATCCCCATTTTTTCCTGGTCGGCCTTGGTCTTCGGTTCAATCGCCTGCGAAATCACCGGATCCGGGAACTCCATGCGCACCAGCGTAATGATGTCGCTCGGGTCACACAGCGTTTCACCGGTAGTGACATCTTTCAGGCCGACACAGGCCGCGATATCACCGGCGCGGATTTCATCTATCTCGATGCGGTCGTTGGCATGCATCTGCACAATACGCCCGATGCGTTCTTTCTTGCCGCGCACCGGGTTGTAGACGCTGTCGCCTTTTTTCAGCACGCCGGAATAAACGCGGACAAACGTCAGCTGGCCGACATACGGGTCAGTCATCAGTTTGAACGCCAGCGCCGAGAACTTCTCGTTATCGTCGGAATGACGGAACACTTCGTTGCCGTCTTCGTCCGTACCGGCAACCGGCGGAATATCCAGCGGCGACGGCATCAGTTCAACCACGGCGTCGAGCATGCGCTGAACACCTTTATTCTTGAACGCACTGCCACACAGCATCGGCTGGATTTCACCGGCGATGGTGCGCAGACGCAGACCCTGAGTAATTTCATCCTCAGTCAGCGTGCCTTCTTCGAGATATTTATCCATCAGCTCATCATTGGCTTCCGCCGCCGCTGAGACCATCTTTTCGCGCCATTCTTCCGCAAGCGCCTGTAAATCAGCCGGGATCGGTTCATAGGTAAACGTCATACCCTGCGTCTCGTCATCCCACAGGATGGCGCGCATTTTGCGCAAATCCACCACGCCGGTGAAATGCTCTTCACTGCCAATCGGAATCACAATCGGCACCGGATTGGCCTTCAGGCGGTCAACCATCATCTGGCGAACGCGGAAGAAGTCTGCACCCTGACGGTCCATTTTGTTAACGAAGGCCAGACGCGGCACTTTGTATTTATTTGCCTGACGCCAGACGGTTTCAGACTGTGGCTGCACGCCGCCCACGGCGTCGTACACCATTACCGCACCGTCGAGCACACGCATGGAACGTTCCACTTCAATGGTGAAATCCACGTGCCCCGGGGTGTCGATAATATTAATGCGATGCTCATCAAACGAGTGATCCATCCCGCGCCAGAAACAGGTCACCGCAGCGGACGTAATCGTAATGCCGCGTTCCTGTTCCTGAGCCATCCAGTCTGTGGTCGCACCGCCGTCATGCACTTCTCCCAGCTTATGGTTCATGCCGGTATAGAAAAGAATACGCTCGGTGGTGGTGGTTTTACCTGCGTCGATGTGTGCTGAGATACCGATATTGCGGTAGCGCTCGATTGGCGTTTTGCGAGCCATATAACGTCCTTACTGGTTGATGGCTAAGTTGGCGGAGAGTGATTTCACATCCCGTCACAAAGTTGAGTTAAGAAATAAAGTGACTACTAAAATTCTTAATGCGGAGAGCATACTACAATTGTACGTGTATAGTCGTACAATAATTTTATTCTATTGATGAAATCGGTCAGAGGCCGTCGCGTTGTACAGCCGCAGACGGATAAGTTATATTGCGCGGCCGCGATAATGTGCTTAACACATTTACCCAAAATAATTCGGGTTGCAGGAAGGCGGCAAACGAAAGAATCCCGATGAGCTTACTCCGGTAAGTGATTCGGGTGAATGAGAGCCGCCAACGCATCTGCAACCTGAAGTATGACGGGTAAAACTGAGGATGATCCGATGATAGCTAACCACCCCGAACGCGAGCAGATTCGTCTCGAAAATGTGCTGACTGCGCTGGGAAATCCGCTACGTCTGGCGGTGATCCGCACCTTAGCGAAAGGCGGCGAACACCCGTGCGGCACCCTGTTGCAGGGCTTATCGAAATCGACGCTGACTCACCACTGGCGCGTCTTGCGTGACAGCGGCGTGATCTGGCAGCGGCCGGACGGACGCGCTAACTTACTTTCCCTGCGCCGTGAAGATCTGGACGCCCGTTTCCCCGGCCTGCTCGATTGTCTGCTCAGCGCCATCGAATCCGACGGCATTACCGTCGAATCCACGCAAAAACACATCTCCGAGCAACACCTTTAATCTCCGGCCTGCAGCCTTCTGACCAGCTGACAAAACGTACTTATTATAGACGATGCATGGCTGTCTTCCCGGCGTGCGAGATATAACGGCGCGCTGAGCTGCGTGCTGGCATCGAGCGGCAAAAATACCACGCCGTCGCCGCCCAGCCGGGTCATAGACGCCGGAACAATCGAAATCCCCAGCCCCGCGCCGACCAGACTCAGGCACGACGTCAGCCGTGGCGCTTCCTGCACAATATGCGGGCTGAATCCGGCGCGGACATACGCCGCGAGTATCGCATCGTACAACCCCTGCCCGGCGCGGCGGCGGTAAAGCACAAAGGGTTCGTTGCTCAGTTCTTCGAGTTTCAGCGGCTGACCGGAAACCCGCGCCGCCAGCCGGTGTCCGGCGGGAACGGCGACCCACATCGGCTCTTCCAGCACCTTTTCCATCTCCAGTTCCGGCATGTCTTTGACCGGCATGCGCACAAACGCCACGTCAAGTTGCCCGGCGACCACGGCTTCCAGCAACTCGCCGCTGCCGCTTTCCTCAAGCTGCGTGCTGACAGACGGATAAATCTCGCGATACCGGCGCAATAGCGCGGGCACAAACGTATGCAGCGCCGCCGAGCTGGTGAACCCAATCCGGATGCGCCCCTGTTCGCCCTGTGCCGCGCGACGCATCGCCGCATTCAGTTGCTCCGCCCGCGCCAGCACCGCGCGCGCTTCCTGCAACAACACTTCACCGGCTTCGGTCGGGATCACCCCGCGCGGCAAACGCTGCAATAAAGGCACGCCAAAATCCTGCTCCAGCCCCTGCAACAGGCGCGTCAGCGGTGGCTGCTGAATAAACAACAACTCCGCAGCGCGGGTAATACTGCCGGCTTCCACCACGGTGACAAAGGCGTTAAGCCGTTTCAGTTCAATCATTGCCATACTCACAGGGTATCTTTCCTCATTATTAAAGGCATTAGACATCATGTCACGACAGCGCGCATGATCCGTAACGAAATTTACGCCTCTGGCGGCTTTGAATTACATTTGAGGGAGAGTGTCGAGATGGCCGATTACACGCAGGAAAAAATCATGCTCAGTACCGAAGACCAGACTGCGCCCGCACCCGATTGCGGACAACTTTTCATGGGCTTTTTCATTTTAGGTCTGACGGGCTTTGGCGGTGTGCTGCCGATGGCGCGGCACATGCTGGTGGATAAACGCCGCTGGCTGACTGCCGCACAGTTCACTGAACTGCTCGGGCTGTGCCAGTTTTTGCCCGGCGGCAATATCATCAATTTATCGGTCGCCTTAGGGATGGAATTTCGCGGGCTGCGCGGTGCGCTTTCCGCCATTCTCGGGCTGATCCTCGCGCCGACGATTTGCGTCGTGCTGCTGGGTCTGGTCTATGCGCGTTATCAGAATGAACCGCTGGTAGAACATCTGTTCGCCGGTATGGCCGCGGCGGCGGCGGGATTGCTGCTCTCCACCGGCCTCAAAATGCTCGCGCCGCTGTGGGGAAAATGGCTGCAACTGGCACTGGTCGCCGCGGGCGTCATCGCCATCGCCGCGTTCCGTATCCCGATGCTGCCGGTCATGCTGGTGCTGGCACCGGTCAGCATTTTTATCTGCGCACGGAGTAAAAACTGATGGCCGTTTTACTCTCACTCGCCCTGTTGTTTACCGAACTTTCCCTCCTGGCGTTTGGCGGCGGAAATACCATTCTCCCCGAGATGCAGCGCGCGGTGGTGGATATCCATCACTGGATGAGCGCGCAGGAGTTCAGCGCCCTGTTTGCCCTGGCGCAGGCCGCGCCGGGCCCGAATATGATGATCGTGCCGCTCATTGGCTGGCAGGTCGCCGGGTGGTCCGGGCTGCTGGTGTCTTCGCTGGCAAAATTCGGCCCGTCTTCCATTGTGACAATTGTCGTCATGGGCGGCTGGAAGCGTTACAAAGATAAACCGTGGCGGCAGGTGATCCAGCGCGGCCTGGTGCCGGTCACCGTCGGGCTGGTGGTTTCCAGCGGATTGTTAATCGCCAAAGCCTCCGCCACCACATTGCCCCTCGCCGGTGTGATTGCGCTGTGTACACTGATGGCTCTGAACAAACGCATCCATCCGTTATGGGTGCTGGCGGTGGGCGCGGTATTGGGTATGGCGTTGAGCTGAATTATTTTACGGGGCGCAATGCCCCGTCACACAGAGAATATGTTTCTGTTTCTATTGAAATTAATAAAAACACTGACCACATTTTGACTTTAAAAAATAAAAGCCCCGATAGTCTGGGGCTTTGTTGGACACCTACAGAACCAAACTTAGCTGGTCATCACCGTGGTGACTTCGCGGGAAAGCGCTTTGTGGAACCATAGCTCCTGGAACAGACTGAGTCTGGTTTGATGATTCGTCTATTTGCGTCATGCTGGTAAAGCATTAGCCGCACAACATGTTTTGACACTGGTGATAACTGCGCCGCACTAAATCACTCAACTCTACACTGGTACGAGTTTTCGCAACTGCATGGCAGCGAGGACAGCGTATTGCCATACGCGGGCCTCCTCTGGACTGGTTAATATCACGTCAAGTATAACGCTTAACCCGTTGATTCGTCACCCGCCTCAGCCGTCCATTCATCGATCTTAACTTCCAACTCCAGCGAGGTGGTAAAGCCGCCGCTGCCGATATCATGCACACATCGGATAATCGTCCAGTAACCGTCAATCGTGGACTTAAAGTCCGATACGCTTGCCGGTTGTTCTGGGTACAAATCCGCCCGGCCCCGCGCCAGCATGATGGAGATTGACGCCGCGCCACGCTTTAACTGGCTCCACTTCGCCGCCGCTGCCCGCTTCGCAGCCTTCTCGGTTTTAAACGTCTTGCGGATCACGAATACGTTACACTCCGCGCCCGCCATGTAATCCCCTTTCTTGCTGCTTGAGGCGGGTTCTTTCGGCTTCTTCGGCTGGGTTGTTCTGCGACGTCTGCGGGTGTTTGTTTGTACCGTGGTGGCAGGCTTCTTCCCGAAATTCAGATCCAACAGTAGGCAGTAACGCCGGTATAAGCATCACGATCGGCAATGCTAAAGCTGTGCTTATCGCCGCTGGCCCGCACAATGCTGATCGCCGATAATGGTTTACCGCTTTGGGTTAGGCCCTGCGCCAGCGTGATGAACAGCAACATGCCATTTTTGTCGGTGGCAACTGCGCCCAGCATATCCGCCATTCTTGTGAGAAAGCTGATATCTGATTCACTGGTCTGCGTGATCGATCTCAATCTTCGCCAGTTCCTCGCTCACACCGGCGCGCAGGTCGTACCGGCTGGCGATACAGGCAACCACATCGCCAACGGTAATATCGTGCCAAGAGTATTCACGCTTCACGTTGAACGTGTCGCGAAAATCTGCGCTGCGGGCGCTGATGGTGAGCTGATCTGGCGGGCCACGGTGCGCAACCTCATCAACTGTGTACAGCCCTTTAAATATCAGCGGGTCATTATCCCAGCCCAGCGAAACGGAAATCTTCGCGCCACGCAATGGCATAACGATCTGTCCGTCTGAATCATCCAGCGTGAGATCAAGCGTATCCGCTTCAAACCCCCGATTGTCCGTCAGCGACAACGAGATCAAACGGTCATTCAGCGCGGTGAGCTGCTTGCCCTCAATCTGAATACTGAACGCCGGGCGGGGCGAATAACGCGCATCATCATCCAACTACCCCCTCAGCGCGCAATGGTTCCCCCGCCTCGCCCGCACACAAAAACCCCGTCTTTTTGTGCAAACATGCAGATCACGGCAGGCCGCGCCGCGCCTGGGCTTGTCTGGCAAAAGTACCATCGAAAAAATTGTGCAATTAAGTATGAATTTATGCAGGTATGCGATGTTGATAAACTTTGCGTATTTTTGTGTTGATATTTACTATGGTGAAGAATGATCCACAGGCACTCAACTCAAATTGTGTTGGTATAAACATACTCATATATTTTTTGCCAAGGACAACGACTGACAATGGCTAAGCTACCTTTTACAAAACAAGAGCTCACACGAGCCTGGAGAGATGCAACAGCAGTTTCGAATGTTGAGCCACGACAGAATCCACACAGGCTGCTTCTTTTTTATGCTGTAGAGTGCGGTTTAAAAGCTGTTTTTCTCACACAAAGAAATTTAGACATCATTGATGAAGTGAACGCTGGCTTACTATCACATGACTTAAATAAAATCGCCGATCTTGTTCTTCTGCCCAAAACCCAACAGCTCCCTGAGGGTGTTTCGATGAAAAATTGCAACATTAATAAGACCTCTACACCCAGAAACTGCCATGTCAGCCAATTAAATCAGGTATGGCGCTATGGGGGGAAGTTAAATGGGCCAGGAACTATTACAGACCTAGTCTTAGAACAGAAACTTGTACAGATAAATGCTTGGATTAATAAGGAATTATGATATGGATGGAAAATTAATAACCTGGTTAGATGTCGAGAGGCAGCTAAAAAGAGTTAGCAATAATAAAACACAGTATCCTGATTTCATTCATGCAATTTATTGCTATAGCTCAGGGATGGAAATTGAGTACTCTGGTGATCTTTTACATACCTTAGAGTGGTTAGGAGCTGCTTTTGGGAAAAATATTTCGTTTGTTGATGAACCTTATATTCGGTTTGATTTGAACAAAGAAATTTACCCTATTGAGTTTATATCAACCGTTAGTGAAAAAAACAATCTAAAACCTGTTTATCCACTTTGGAAAGAACATGTTTACAATCCTGGAATAGGTACAAACTCTCCTGAAGAATGGAGAGAGGGGCCTCATATGGCTGCTTTTCATTCTTTCAAAGGAGGCGTTGGTAGAACCACATCGTTGATGACATATGCAACAGCTATGCTCAATGCTAAAGAACGTGCAAAGGTTCTATTGATTGATGCAGATTTAGAAGCTCCCGGCATAAGTTTTTGGCTAGATGATGAGAATAAACCTACAGTTTCATTTATAAATTATGTCGAAGCTATACATTATTCACCTAGCTCACAAGGTGAAGTAATAGATTATTTCGCAAGTGAGCTCAGAAAAACATCCATTAATATCGATGGCCCAAGCAAAGAGATTTTTATATTACCTTCATCTCTTGACCTCACTGCCGTAATGGATATGCCAGTCACACCTGAGCATTTATCTAAAAATTTAGAAAACCCATGGATATTGAGTGAATATCTCATGAAATTAGGTCAAGCCTTAGATGTTGATGCTGTCCTGATTGATTTGAGAGCTGGCCTCAGTGAACTTGCCAGTCCAATAATTTTTGACCCTCGCATTGAGCACTATTTTGTTACTACTGTAGCAGCTCAATCTGTGAAGGGGATGTCTGAAATATTATCTCGCTTACACAATTCTCAGTCTATGTTAACCGATTTTATAGCTGAAAAGGAAAAACCATCGGTTATTGTTAGTTTATTAACGGATCAACTTAGAAAACTACCGGCATATACTACAGCCACCGAAATGTTGAACTCTGCTTATCCAACTGAGGATTCAGATATTTTGGGGCAAGGAATTGAATGGCTTGAAGTTGATTTCAATCAGTCATTAATGAGCTTGTCTTCTATCAGAGATGCATATCAAGCATTATCACAATCTACGCTTTATACTGCTGCGAGAGACTGGGCAGATTCATTACAATCATCTGAGAATGAATTAGTAGCACAAGTTCTTAACAGCCCAAATAATATAAATATTTCAGATGTACAAAAACTATATGAAACATGTAGTAAGTTTCAGTTTGCAGAAAATATAGACGCAAATGACATGCTTGTCACAGATCCGCTTCGAAATCTGGCAAAACATTATACAGACACCATTCCTAATGCCATATCCATAGGTGCAAAAGGGGCGGGTAAAACATTCACTTATATTCAAATATGTCTTTCTGGAAATTGGAGCAAGTTCCATAGGAAGATCAATACTGGAGTTATTTCAGCCACTGATGCAATTGTATTTCCTTTGCTCGCTTCAACAAATCTTGATGCCGCTGGTGAAAAGGTTCGTTCAATCAGGAAAGAATCTTTATCTACTTTAGGATTTAAATCTGAAACTAATCTTGATGCGGCCGCAAAAAAAGTCAAAGCGGCCTTAGATGGCCCTGATATTAATTGGGATGAATTTTGGATTCAATTTCTCCTGTCTGAACTTGGAGGGGAAGCTAAATCCCTTTCAGAACTAAATGAACTGCTTATTTCTAGAGAAAAGTCATTACTTTTATTAGTAGATGGAATTGAAGATTTATTTGACTCACCTGATACGAATGAAGTCCAAAGAAACGCTATCAAGGCACTGCTACAATTACCTAATGCACTCGCAGAGATAACTGATAGGAAACTTGGACTGATATGTTTTATCCGAGCAGATTATGTACAAACTGTCATTAAACAAAACTTCTCACAATTTGTTTCAAGATATCAACCATTTAGACTTGAATGGACGCCCGAGTCATTTCTTCGCTTAGCATATTGGGTTGCAGGTAAATCATTTATTATTGATGCTGATCCTCATGCAGCAGACAAATTAAATAGCGAAAGCCTCTTGATTGCTCTTGAAAAATTGTGGGGAAAAAAATTAGGTAGAGATAACTCGAAAGAAGCTAATACAGCAAGATGGGTATTTGCTGCAATTTGTGATTTGAATGGGAAATTGCAAGCAAGAGATATCGTTAGATTTTTGAAGTTTTCTGCAGAAGCTATGTTGCAAACACAAAGCATGGCAATAAAAAATGAACTCTGGTCAGATCGTGTTCTTGCTCCAGAAGCCATACGAAAATCTTTGCCAGCATGTAGTGCGGAAAAAGTTTCAGAAACGGCAAGTGAAATAAAATCTTTGAATGACTGGCGTACAATTCTTGAGAAAATACCAAAGGAAGTAAAAAAAGTGCCATTTAACCCATTAGATGTTGGGTTATCATTAGAACTCTTAAACTCTCTTAAAGAGTTAGGAATTATTTACGAAGATAAAGATCAAATTTCAGATGATCGATATTTCTTGCCAGAAATATACAGATGGGGTCTTGATTTTACGTCAGCTGGCGGGGGAAGACCACGAGTACAAGCTTTATTGAAAAGAAACTTGGGAGGTATTCCATTTTAATATCCCCTGTATCAATTTAATGTAGTCATATATGGTCATCACATTCACACCGTGATGGCCATATAACAAATACGCTAATAAATACAGGTGGTTACAACGCCTCCCCGCAATTCTAAATATTAATCTCAAATTGAACTTAGTGCTTCTTTCCATCGTGAAATAAGCTCAAGAGTTAAATGCCGGGATATCATTTTCCGCCAATTTATATCACCCCCTATGACAATATGCTCTCCAGTAATTGGATTCACACGATACATATTATCAAGCACGGTCCGCGCTCCAGTTGAATGGCCTGCGGCTTACTGATATGCACCTTCTTAATCTTAGCCCATGGCTGAACCAGCCCCGCCAGACCAGCGATTGCCGGTGATAAACCTGCTCTTGCTGCCTGATAGCGTGGGCCACTTTGAGATAGCTCTCTGCTCTTCTGTTGTCATAGTCGGAACAGTCGCCACTTGTTATTGCGATCGCCAGTGCCTCAAACTCATCAGCAGGTGATTTTCGCCGCTGCGGTTTATGGTTATGCAGACTCTCTTAGATCTGTTTTCGCTGTTCGCGTGTTAACTGACCAATTTTGAACTGTTCAGGCCCCGGATCTGGTGCTCGGTGAATCGGATCTTACGCATAGCGATCTCCTCAGGTGACATAATCAATATGTCGGAAGATCTCTAAAAGTAAATGGTTCGGTTACGCGGGATACTTACACGATCTTGCCCGTAAAATTCTAAAGCGCGTTGCTCCAGAAATCCCCGCAGGACAGGCAACACATGTTTTCCGCCATACCTTTGCCAGCCACTTTATGGCGAACGGCGGAAACATGCTCGTTCTACAGCGCATTCTTGGGCATTCCAGCATTAACCAGACGATGGTTTACGCGCACTTCTCCCCCGATCACCTGGCGGATGCGGCTACGTTAAACCCTCTAGTCAACCTCGATTAATCGCTACCCAAAATGATCACATGCAGAAAACTGCTGATCCACATTTTGACCACACAGGATTGATTTAGAGGTGTTTTGATTGATTTCAATGGAGGGTTAACTGATTGATTTAGATATAACTTGTTGTTTTAGAAGAACAACAAAAAGGGCGCAATGCCCCATAACACCCGAGGATTTTTATTTGCGAACCCGATCGCAATATCCAGCCCGCAAATAGGTTATTGATTGAGGATTGAGTATCTATATATATCAATCATTAAGGATGATAATGAAGATCAAACCTCTGAGCCTTGCTGTTTCTGCCCTGCTGCTTTCCGCCCCGACCGTTTTCGCCAGTGACACTCAGCCTGAACTCAGCCAGCGTGAAACCACGTTACTCACCGTTGACGGCCTGAAATTCAAAGACCTCAATCATTCGGGCATGCTGGAACCTTACGAGGACTGGCGGCTGACGCCGGAAGCGCGTGCGGCGGATCTGGTCAAACGTATGACGCTGGAAGAAAAAGCGGGCGTGATGATGCACGGCTCGGCGCCAACGGCCAATAGCCCGATTGGAGCCGGGACACATTACGATATCGACGCCGCGAAAAAGATGATCGCCGGTGCCAAAGTCAACAGCCTCATCACCCGTCTTTCGGCGGAAGATCCGGCCATTATGGCCGAAGAAAACAACAAGCTTCAGCAGATTGCCGAAGGGACACGGCTGGGGATCCCGGTGACCATCAGCAGCGATCCGCGTAATTCCTTTGAATATCTGATTGGCGCAAGCACTTCATCCGGCAAATTCACCCAATGGCCGGAAACGCTCGGGCTGGCGGCGATTGGTGATGAAAAAGTCACCCGCCGTTACGCCGATATTGTGCGTCAGGAATACCTGGCGGTCGGTATTCGCGAAGCACTTTCGCCGCAGGCCGATCTGGCAACCGAACCCCGCTGGGCGCGCATCAGCGGTACTTTTGGCGAAGATCCGGCGCGCGTACATAACATGGTGCGCGGTTACATCGAAGGCATGCAAAACGGGCCAGACGGGCTGAACAGCGGCAGCGTCATTTCGGTGGTAAAACACTGGGTCGGCTACGGCGCGGCGGAAAACGGCTACGACAGCCACAACGTGTATGGCAAGAACGCCATCTTCCCCGGCAACAATCTGAAAGAACATATCTACCCGTTTACCGGTGCGTTTGAAGCCAACGTCGCCAGCGTCATGCCCACCTATTCCATCCTGAAAAATGCCATGTTCGAAGGCAAACCGCTGGAACAGGTCGGTGCCGGGTTCAGCCATCAGTTGCTGAACGATATTTTACGCGGGCAGTACGGTTTTAAAGGCGTGATCCTCAGCGACTGGCTGATCACCAATGATTGCAGCGATGAATGCCTGAACGGCGCGCCGGAAGGAAAAGAACCGGTGCCGGGCGGCATGTCTTGGGGCGTGGAAAACCTGACGCCACAGGAGCGTTTCGCCAAAGCGGTGAAAGCCGGTGTCGATCAGTTCGGTGGCGTGACCGATTCGCAACTGCTGGTGAACGCAGTTAATGAGAAACAGCTGACCGAGCAACGTCTGGATGAATCCGTGACCCGCATTCTGGTACAGAAATTCCAGACCGGCCTGTTTGAAAATCCGTATGTGGACGCACAGAAAGCGGTGCAAACCGTGGGCCGCGAGAGCTGGCAGAAAGAAGCGAATGCGGCGCAAGGCCATTCGCTGGTTCTGCTGCAAAACAAAGATGAGATTTTGCCGCTGAAAAAAGGCAAAAAAATCTGGCTGCACGGCATCGAACCGAAAGCCGCGCAGGCAGCGGGTTTCACCGTCGTGGATTCCCCGGAAAAAGCTGATGTGGCGCTGATCCGCGCACAAGCGCCGTATGAACAGCCGCATAAGCAGTGGTTCTTCGGCAAACGCCATCATGAAGGTTCGCTGGCGTTCACTGAAGACAACACCGATTATCAGGCCATCGTGAAAGCCAGCAAATCCGTCCCGACCCTCGTGACGGTTTATCTGGATCGCCCGGCGATTCTCACCAACGTCGTCGATAAAGCCAAAGCGGTTATCGGCAATTTTGGCGTCAGTGATACCGTGCTGTTTACCCGCCTCACCGGAACGGAAGCCTATACCGGAAAACTGCCTTTCGAACTGCCTTCTTCCATGGAAGCCGTTTTGCAACAGAAGTCGGATATGCCGCATGACAGCGAATCACCGTTATTTGAGATTGGCTTCGGGCTGGCGCGGTAAACTGTCCTTCAACTCCCTGCCGTCCCGGCCTTTGCCGCGGACGGTCCTTTGGAAAATTTCCCCTATTCCCTCCTGTTCTCCTGCGCATTTGTAACAGAAATCAGCCCGCAAAATTGCCCCTTTGCCCGTTAAATAATCAAAAAACCCATTCATTTCATGCGGATAAAATGTCGCCACTTCACACTTTTTGCAGAAAGTTCACTTGAATTTGTAAAATAATAATGATAACAATTATCATTAAGTTTAACATTCGTCTCGTTTCTGTTAATCCCTGTCATTTTCTGTACAGGCGCTTTAGTACGGAACGTTGTTGGCTTTTGGGTCTATACACACGCATCAATACACTCGCATCAATTAATTACTCGATTATTTATCGGGTTATTTATAGGGACTATGAATATGTTGTTGGCTTTCCCCCTCAAACGCTCGGTGCTTCTGTGCGCTATGGCGCTGTCCGTTCCGGCAGCTTCTCTTGCAGCCGAAGATACCGTCGTTGTCAAAGCCGCGCCTGCTGATACCGCAGATGCTCCGACGCAGGGTTACAGTGCGAAAACCAGTAAAAGCGCGACCAAAACGGATCAGCCGTTAATCACCACCGGTCAGGCAGTTTCTGTGGTCACGCGTCAGCAAATGACTGACCAGAACGCCACAACCGTCAATGCGGCACTGAACTATACGCCGGGCGTTTTCACCAACTTTGCCGGTGGCGCAACGCGTTATGACACCATCTCCCTGCGCGGTTTCCACGGCGGTGACGTCAACAACACATTCCTTGATGGCCTGCGTATTCTGAGCGACGGCGCAACTTACAACTCCATTCAGGTTGACCCGTGGTTCCTTGAGCGTATTGATGTGGTCAAAGGCCCGTCTTCTGCGCTTTACGGCCAGAGCATTCCCGGCGGTGTCGTGGTGGAATCCACCAAACGTCCGCAATTTGCTGAAGAAGGTCACTTCCAGCTTTCCGGCGGGACGCAAAACACCAAAGGCGGCGCGTTCGATTACACCAATGCGCTCAGCGATACGCTGGCATTCCGTCTGACCGGTATGACCCGCAGCAGCGACACGCAGTACGATCATCAGCGTGAAGAACGTTATGCGATCTCCCCGCAACTGCTGTGGACGCCGGATGAAAACACCTCCCTGTTGCTGCGCGCGTATCTGCAAAAAGATCCGTCCGGCGGTTATCACGCCGCAGTTCCGGCCGACGGCAGCCTGTACGGCCAGAAACTGAGTCGTGGTTTCTTTGACGGCGAAAGCACCTACAACCAGTTCAAACGCTGGGAACAAATTTACAGCTACGAATTCCAGCACACGTTTAACGACGTCTGGTCATTCCGCCAGAACACCAACTACACCCATTCCAATACCGAACTGGATCAGGTGTATCAGGCAGGCTGGAACGCGGATCGCACGCTGATGAACCGTTACTATTCCGGTGAGAAATCGTCCCTCGACACGTTTGCTATCGATAACCAGCTGGAAGCTGATTTCGCCACCGGCGAAATTGCGCACAAAGTGGTGCTGGGCTTTGACTATTCTCACTTCATCAACGACGTGAAATCTGACGGCGCAACGGCTGAGACGCTTAACCCGTACACCGGTGTGGGTGGCGATGCGCTGGATTACTACAGCCATTCGCGCGGCAAAAACCGTTACGAGCAGATGGGGACTTATCTGCAGGACGAAATGAGCTGGAACAAGTGGTTCCTGACATTATCCGGCCGTTACGACACCCTGAAAACCTCGAGCCGCAGCTACGAAAGTATTTACGCGCAAACCTCCAACAGCGAACGTAAAGACGAACACTTCAGCAGCCGCGCTTCCCTGCTTTATGCATTCGACAGCGGGATTTCTCCGTACGTCAGCTACAGCCAGGCCATGACGCCGTCTGCCCTGCCGGGCCCGGACGGCACACTGCTGAAACCAATGCAAAGTGAGCAATACGAAGCGGGGATCAAATACCAGCCGGTTGGTACGTCCGATATGTACACCGCGGCGCTGTATGACCTGACGCAAAAAGACGTGGGTAACCGCGTGGTTGTGGGCAGCTACTACGAGCCGGCGGGTAAAATCCGTTCACAGGGTCTGGAACTGGAAGCCAAGAAACAGGTCACCGAGCGTTTCAACGTGATGGCGGGTTATACCTACAATAAAGTGCGTATCCGCGACGCGGCGCAGAACAACGGCAACACGCCGTACGTGACACCAAAACAGATGGCTTCCATCTGGGGTCAGTACAAATCGCCAATCGGCGTGGATGTGGGCGCAGGCGTTCGTTACATCGGCACGCAGTGGGCGGATAATGAAAACACCCTGCATATGCCATCCGCAACGCTGGTTGATGCGTCACTGCGTATGAATCTGGTGCAGTTCAATCCGCAGCTCAAAGGTGCGTATGTGCAGCTGAACGCCAACAACCTGTTCGACAAAAAATACGTCGCGGCCTGTTACGGCACCAGCTATTGCTACTGGGGTCAGGAACGTACCGTGGTCGCCACAGTCGGTTATGATTTCTGATAGCTGACGGCGGAAAAGGGAAAACCTTCACACGTCCCCTCAAATTTCCGTGATAAAAAAGCCCTGAATTTTCAGGGCTTTTTCTTTTCTATTGCGCCGGTATGTTCTGCACAGGTAAATGCAGCCGTGCTTTGAGATTTTCCTTTGCACTGTGCAGCAAAGCGTCCGAGGCCTGCCGGTCGGGTTCGCATCGCGCCAGTGATAAACTGCCCATCAACTCCGAACTGACTGACACCGCCGTCGCCTGCGGATCTTCCACGCCCATTTCAGTCAGCTGGCGGATAATCATGCCGCGAATTCTTTCAATCCCGCGCGCAAATTCGGCCTGACAAGGCGCGGTCATGCGCGGTGCTTCAGAAGCCAGCGCCGACACCGGACAACCCTGCGAACGGTTATCGCGATGCCACGGCGACAGATAAAAATCGATGTATCCCGCCAGTTGCTGCGGCGAACTCAGCCCCTGATTATCTTTGTCCCAGCGCTGCATCACCTGATTAAACATCTGCTGAATGGCGGCTTCGATCAGGGCGTCTTTCGAGGCAAAGTGCGCATAAAATCCGCCATGCGTCAGCCCGGCTTTGCTCATCACGCCCGCCACGCTGACCTGCAACGGCCCTTTGGCTCGGATGGCTTTTGCCGCTTCCTTCACAATCCGCTCGCGGATTTTTGGCTTATGTTCACTTTCGTAGCGCATAGTAAGACCCTGATAATCGAATAAATTGCCGCCTCAGTTTACCTGACCGGTTCCGTTAACGAAACGCGCGCATCGACAGATAACCCCGGCCTCAGTGCGCTGGCTTCCGGCTGACCGGGATCCAGACGAATACGCACCGGCACGCGCTGGACAATTTTGGTGAAATTGCCAGTACCGGGCTCAAACGGCAGCAGCGCAAACGTTGAGCCGGAACCGGGCGCGAGGCTGTCCACTTCCCCGCGGAACGTCACGCCGGGCAGCGCATCCACCTGCACATCGGCTTTCTGGCCGGGCTGCATTCTGCCGGTCTGTGTCTCTTTAAAATTGGCGGTGACGTAAATCCCTTCATCGGGCACCAGCGCCATCAGCCGCTGGCCGGGCGTCACGTAATCGCCGACCTGCACCTGACGGTTTCCGACCACGCCATCCACCGCCGCAAAAATTGTCGTGTGGCTAAGATCCTGTTGCGCCAGATCTTCTGCCGCCTGCGCTTTTACTACCGCCGCATTTGCCAGCGCCAGCGCCGCTTCAATTTCAGCCCGCTGCGCGTGCGTCACCGCCGCCTGATTTTGTGCGACATTCAGCATGGCAGCCGCGTGTGCCGAGGTCTGTTCCGCCGTCACCGCCACGGTTCTATAGCGGTCCGCATCATTACGGGACGTCGCACCGCTGACCGCCAGCGACTGATAGCGTTGTTGCTCGGCCTCGGCATGCTGTTGTTCGGCTTTCGAGGATCGGATGGCGGTTCGCGCTGCATCGATTTGCGTCAGCGCCAGTTGTTCCTGCGCCTGCTGGCTGAGCAACGCCGCCTGCTGCTGCGCGACCTGCGCACGGGCATCATCCAGATCGCCCCGCGCGGCGGCTAATCGCGCCGTAAATTCTTCGCTGTCGATAAACACAAGCTTATCGCCCGCATGAACCTGCTGGTTGTGCCGCACCAGCACCTGCGACACAAAGCCTTTCACTTTTGGCGCAACGGTGGTCGCGTCGGCCGTCAGATACGCGTCATCTGTGGATTCTGATGAAGGCGCCGCCAGCAACCAGGCCGCCCCGCCGAGCGCCACAGCCAGCGCAACCGCACTGACCACCCAGATCCGTTTTGATCGCTTATTCACTTTTGGCTGCGGGGCCACAACCCCGTCATCCACTGTTGCTTCGCTCATTTTTTTTCGCACCTCATTGCATGATGGCTATCATATTAATATGATGATCATCATATAAACAAGTCCCGGGATCTCACAAAAATGTCAGCCACCCTGAATCACCCCGCCGCGATCTCGCCAGCGGATTACCCGACATCACGCAAGTATCTGATCTTCAGCATAATGGCGTTCGGCATGTTTCTGGCACTGATCGACATCCAGATCGTTGCCGCCTCGCTCAATGATGTTCAGGCCGGGCTTTCCGCCGGGCCCGATGAAATCAGCTGGGTGCAGACCTCCTACCTGATCGCCGAGCTGGTGATGATCCCGTTCTCAGCATTTCTGGCGCAGGCGCTTTCGACCCGCTGGCTGTTCAGCGCGTCTGCCGCCCTGTTTACGCTCAGCAGCATCGGCTGCGGATTGTCGTGGAATATTGAATCGATGATCTTCTTCCGCGCGTTACAGGGCTTTACCGGCGGCGCGATGGTGCCGACGGTTTTCGCGACCGGCTTCGCCATGTTTAAGGGCAAACAGCAGGCGATTATTCCGGCGATCCTCGGGATGGTCAGCGTACTGGCACCGACGCTTGGGCCGACCGTGGGCGGCGTGGTGACGCAGGTTCTCGACTGGCGCTGGATCTTCTTCATCAACATATTACCCGGCGTGCTGGTGGCGACCGGCGCGGTGATGTTCATCCACGTTGATAAAGCGGATTTTTCCATGCTTAAACGTATCGACTGGGTGCATCTGTTTTCGATGGCCGTGGCACTCGGCTGCCTGGAATACGTGCTCGAAGAAGGCCCGCGTAAAAACTGGTTCAGCGATCCGCAGATCCAGATTTCCGCCTGGTTTTCGCTGGTGGCCTTTGTTCTGTTTCTCGAGCGTTCCTTCTATTCCAAAAACCCGATTGTGCGCCTGACGCCCTTTCGCGATCCGACCTTTACCTTTGCCTGTTTATTCAATCTGGTCGTCGGTTTTGGTTTGTACGCCTCGACCTACCTGACGCCGGTTTTCCTCGGCCGTATCCGTGATTTCAACAGTCTGGAGATTGGCACAACGGTCTTTGTCGTCGGTGTCGGGCAGTTTTTCAGCACGATTATCGCCGCGCGTCTGATCAATCGTGTGGATCGCCGGATATTAATCACCGTGGGATTATCCGGTTTCGCGCTGAGCTTATGGCTGACGACCGCCGTCACGCCTTACTGGGGTGCGGAACAGTTTTTCTGGCCGCAGGTAGTGCGCGGGTTATTCATTATGTTATGCATCGTGCCGAGCGTGAATATGGCGCTGACCGCCTTTCAGGGGCCGGAACTGCGCTATGCGTCAGGCCTGTTTAACCTGATGCGAAATCTGGGCGGCGCTGTCGGTATTGCGACGGTGAATACCTGGTTGCAGGACTGGACGCGCGTTCATGCGGCGCGTTTCGGTGAAAGTCTGGGGCAATACGGCGACCACGCGCAGGACGTGATTGGATCACTGGCGCAGAAAATCGGCCACCTGACGCCGGACACCGCACACGCGCTGCTGATGGCCAAAGGTTTGTTCGGCGCAAAAGTGGCGGCGCAATCCCTGACACTGGCTTTCAACGATATCTTCCAGGTCATGGCGTGGATGTTTATTGCCGCGCTGGTGATGGTGCCGTTTTGCCGTAAATGAGGGTAGAAATGTGAAGGAATTGTGCAGTTGCACTCATAAAATGCGTTTGCGGAAGGGAACTTTTCGAACAGGGTGAGAAAGCTTTGGCCTGTTTGAAATAAATCCTTATAATTGGCGGCCCTGAAATGCGATTCGTTACAGTTACTGAGTCCCTTTCAAGAGCTATGTGCAAGTACACTATTCCTCCGGGCGGAAACTTCCGCATCGGGGGGAAATCAACATCCTGACAACAACTGCCAGTGTGGCATTAACGACCAACGAAAATATGAAAATGAGCATTCGCGCAATCCTTACCCTGGTTTTGGCAGTTGCTGCATATAGCCAGGCGTCTTTTGCTGTGGTCTATCCTCTTCCGGCGAACAATGGTCGTCTGGTCGGTGAAAACATTACGGTAACCGTTCCGCAGGGCAGCAGCCTGCCGCTGGAACATTTTGCAGCGCAATACCAGATGGGTTTGAGCAACATGCTTGAAGCCAACCCTGGCGTTGACCCGTTCCTGCCTACACCGGGCACCGTGCTGACTATCCCTCAGCAACTGATCCTGCCGGAAACGCCACACGAAGGCATTGTCATCAACAGTGCTGAAATGCGTCTGTATTACTATCCGAAAGGCACCAATACCGTTGTCGTTCTGCCAATCGGTATCGGCGAACTGGGCAAAGACACCCCGATGAACTGGGTGACGACTGTTCAGCGTAAAAAAGCGGGCCCGACCTGGACCCCGACTGCAAAAATGCATCAGGAATATGCCGCCCGCGGTGAATTCCTGCCAGCCGTCTTCCCTGCTGGCCCGGACAACCCGATGGGTCTGTACGCGCTGTACGTTGGCCGTCTGTATGCGGTTCATGGTACCAATGCCAACTTCGGTATCGGCCTGCGTGTAAGCCACGGTTGTGTGCGTCTGCGTGACGCGGACATCAAATGGCTGTACGACAATGTGCCGCAAGACACCCGCGTTCAGTTCATCAACGAGCCGGTGAAAGCCACTGTTGAGCCGGACGGCAAACGTTATATTGAGATCCACAACCCGCTGTCTTCCAACCAGGAAGAGTTTGATTCCCAGCAGCCGATTCCGATCACACTGACCGGCAGCGCAAACACCGTTGCATCGTCTCCGTCTGTTAACCAGACTGTGGTTCAGCGCGCGATCGAGATGCGTGCAGGTATGCCGGTGCAAATCAACTAACATTGATTTGTTGCTGATTTAGAAAGCCCCGAAACAGTTTCGGGGCTTTTTTTTGGGATTTTTTTAGGGGTTCCCCTAAGACCCGTTTTCATAAGCCTGATTGAGAAGATTTCGGTTTCTCACTTGCAGTGAGGCGATGTCGAAAGACCGAGAAAATTTCGGTTTTTTAGTAGCAGTGATCGCTCAGCGGCTGGCGCCGAAACCGACCAGAGAGGGCCAGGACGGGCCCTCTCTGGACTCTCCGCGTCTTTTTTACTGCGCGCTACCGCTGGGACGACGGACATGTTCTGCAACTTCCGCGTGTGGCGCGAAATCTTGCCGCTGCGCGGTGCCTTCCCTACGGGCTTCGAGCCTTGCGGTCTCGAACCCTCAGTCAGCAAAATTTCTGAGCGCGCCATCCCACTTATTTAAAAGACAAAACCAGACAGCATTTGAATTTAGGTAAGCCTCCAGCCGCTTTCAAAAATCACGCCAAAGCGAGAGGTGGAAAACCGCGTATCTTTTCGCGCGGTTTGTAACCCGAGTGGAGGGAACCGCGCAGCGGCGGGATTTTGCGGCAATAGCTGTGGCACCTGAAACATGGCCAGCGAGCGGTAGCGCGTGTTGAGAAAAAGCGTGGGAGATCAAAGAGGGAGGCGCTTTCCTCCCTCTTTGTCGGTTTCGGCGCAGCGTGTTAAGTGAACACAGTTATTGAGAAACCGAAATTTACTCGGTCAGCTGCCAGCCCTCACTGCAAGTGAGAAACCGAAATCTTCTCGGTCAATTGTCAGCCCTCACTGCAAGTGAAAAACCGAAATCGACTTGAACTCGTATAAACAGATAACCGCAGTGGGCTGGCGCCCACCACCATGCGCTTAATGCGCCAGAAACTTCTCAAGGAACTGTTTCGTCCTCGCATGCTGCGGGTTCGAGAATAGCTCCTTCGCAGGCCCCTGCTCTACGATCTTCCCCTGATCCATAAAGATCGCTCTGTCCGCGACATCGCGCGCAAAGCTCATCTCGTGGGTCACGATGACCATAGTGCGGTGCTCGAGCGCCAGCGCGCGGATGGTGTTGAGCACTTCGCCTACCAGTTCCGGGTCGAGGGCGGAGGTCGGTTCATCGAACAGGATCACTTCCGGGCTCATCGCCAGCGCGCGGGCAATAGCTACACGTTGTTGCTGACCGCCGGAAAGACGACGCGGGTAAGCGTTTTCCTTGCCGCTTAATCCGACTTTCTCCAGCAGCTGACGCGCCGTGGCGATGGCTTTCGCCTTCGGTTCGCCCTTCACAATCACCGGGCCTTCGATAATGTTTTCGAGCACAGAACGGTGCGGGAACAGGTTGAAGTTCTGGAACACAAAGCCAACCTGCTGACGCAGTTCGCGGACTTTGTTTTTTTGTTTGCTGATCGGCTTGTTGCCGTCAATTTCGATATTGCCGACTTTGATCGTGCCGCCGTCCGGCTCTTCCAGCAGGTTAATGCTGCGCAGAAGCGTCGTTTTTCCCGAACCGCTCGGCCCGATAATCGCAACGACTTCACCGGCATTGACCTGTAAATCGATACCGTGCAAAACCGTCTGGCCGTGGAATTTCTTCGTCAGTTGCTTAACGTCAATGGTACTCATGAAGGCTCCTGATCCTGGCGGTTAACACGGTCTTCCAGACGGTTTTGCAGGAAGGATAAAACGGTCGCCAGCACCCAGTAAATAATGGATGCGGCCAGATACATGGTGAAGACTTCCAGCGTGCGGGAGGTGACCAGCTGCGCCTGACGGAACAGTTCCGGCACCTGAATGGTCGCCGCCAGCGAGGTGTCTTTCACTAATCCGATAAAGCTGTTGCCCAGCGGTGGCAACGCAGTACGTGCCGCCTGCGGTAAAATCACGCGGCGCATCGTCTGCCAGGGGTTCATGCCGATACTTGCCGCCGCTTCCCACTGCCCTTTTTCGATTGAAGAAATCGCCGCTCGCAGGGTTTCAGAAGTATAAGCCGCGGTGTTGAGTGAGAGGCCAATCATAGCCGCCGGAATAGGATCCAGCTCGATACCAAACTGTGGCAAACCGTAGTAAATCATAAACAGCTGCGCAATCAGTGGCGTACCGCGAAATACGGAGACGTAAAAACGTGACAGCCACGACAGCGGCCAGAAATGCGAAAGGCGCATCAGCGCCAGCATAAAGCCTAAAATTAACCCGAAGACCATACCGCCCAGACTCAGCTGGAGGGTAAACAGGGTTCCTTTCAATAAAAATGGTGCTGAATCCAGCACCAGTTGAATACTTTCTTGCATCCGATAAAGACCTTTTGGATGTGTATCCTCAAACAACCCGGAGCAAGATCTGCTCCGGGTTTAACGGATAATTATTTGGTGACGTCAGCCCCGAACCATTTTTCGGAAATTTTGGCTAAAGAACCATCTTTTTGCATTTCTGCAATCGCTTTGTTGATGGCGGCCAGCAATTCAGGGTTGTCTTTACGGATCGCAACACCGGATTCCAGACGGGAGAACGGCGCACCGGCAACGGCTAATGTGTTGTTGGTTTTCTTCACCAGATCCAGCGCGGCCAGGCGGTCAACCAGAATCGCATCGGTACGGCCTACGCGCAGATCCTGATATTTCGTCGGGTCATCATCATAGGTACGAACGTCTACGCCCTGAACATTGGCGCGTAACCACTGCTCGTAGTTGCTGCCCAGACCCACGCCCACTTTCTTACCTTTGAGGTCTTCCGGCTTGGTGATTGAGCCTTCGTTACCTTTTTTGGTCAGCGCCTGAATACCAGAAACGGTGTACGGCGTGGAGAAGTCATATTTCTTCTCACGCTCAGGGGAAATGGTCACCTGGTTGATGACAACGTCAATACGTTTGGATTCCAGTGAAGCCAGCATGCCGTCCCATTTGGTCGGTTGCAGCTTCGCTTTCACGCCCATGTGCTGTGCCAGCGCATCGGCGAATTCCACTTCAAAACCGGTCAGTTTGCCGTCTTCACCCTGGAAACTGAACGGAGGGTAAGTCCCTTCCAGACCGACGATCAGCGTGCCGCGGTCTTTCACTTTTTTCAGTAAACCTTCATCAGCAAAGCTGTTGGTGACCATACCGGCTGTCAGGCTGACGGCCACGGCACCCAGAAGTAAACGACGACGCAATGTGGAAAAAACCATATACACCTCAGTTATTATCGATGTTAGAAAGTTATATATCTGACGATTTGCGCACAGTAGCACCCGGCGCGAGAGTTATCAGGAATATAATTTCATAATCTTAGCGCAAAATTGCATAAGCGTACTGTATGGCATCACACTTGCGGATGATACGCAAACAGTGCCGGCGCACCGCCGGTATGAATGAACAGGATCGGGCCTTCGTCCGGGAATAATCCGCGTTCGATGCCGTCGAGCAAACCGGCCATCGCCTTGCCGGTATACACCGGATCCAGCAGCATCGCTTCCTGCTCCGCCAGCAGTTTCACCGCCGCCATTCCCGCTTCATTCGGCTCGCCGTAGCGCGGTGCAAAATAGTCATCCCACAAAACGATCTGCGGTATTTTTTCATCAAACTGCAAACTGGCAGCGACGTCACGGGCAATCGTTTCCACCTTCGGACGCTGCGCGTCGGCTTTACGTGACACCGTCACGCCGATCAGTTGCGTATCCGGCATTAAATGCTGCAATGCGACCGCCAGCCCGGCGTGTGTCCCCGCACTGCCGGAAGCCACCACGATTGCGCTGAAATCGACGAAACTCGCGGAAGACTGCTCAGCGATTTCCAGCGCGCACTGGACATAACCCAGCGCACCCAGCGCGTTTGAGCCGCCGACCGGCACAACGTACGGACGAAAACCTTGCCCTTCCAGACGCTCAGCTAATTCTGCCAGCTGCGCCGTCGGGTCGTGCAGTTCATCGCACATCACCACTTCGGCATTGAATAAATCCAGCAACAGGCGGTTGCCGTTAGTCAGATAGTTGGCTTCGGTAGTGCCAATCGGGTTTTCCAGCAACGCAACGCATTTCAGGCCCAGTTTCGCGGCAACTGCGGCCGTCTGGCGAACGTGGTTGGACTGAATTGCGCCTGCCGTCACCAGCGTATCCGCACCTTCTGCCAGCGCAGCGGCGGCCAGATATTCCAGTTTTCTGAGCTTGTTACCGCCCATCGCCAGCGGCGTAATGTCGTCGCGTTTAATATAGATGTCACGGCCCGTGAACTCAGAAAGACGGTGGAGTTTTTCTAATGGCGTGCAGTTGCCCAGTAAATCAATACGATCAAAGGCTTCCAGCCGGGTTTTAAGCAAAGCAATTTTAGCAGGCACAGTGTTCCCCTGACGCACAGCCGCAAGGCCGGCGAAGTCGTGATAGTCGAAGCAGATGTATTTGCGCAGAATGGTTATGAAATAAGTATATAAAGAATTAATACTTTATGCGGACAGATTCAAGACAAAAAAACAGGCCCCCGAAGGCGCCTGTTTGCGTTTTGTGTGTCAGTCTGTAAGAGCGCCGCTTACGCGGATTTTTGCCAGGCCAGATACTGGTCGTATTTGCGCAAAGCAATACGGTAGTTATCGTGGCCCGCCACCGGCAAATCACTGATGATCCGCTGGTGGATGCTGTCCCCTGAAAGCTTATCGAGAGGATAGTTGTTTGCTGACAAGATTTCGTCCAGACGGCGGAGGCGGACAACATACTCGCGCACCGTGCTATGGTTCATCTCTGTCTGCTCGAACAGATATTGCTTAAACGCCATGATGTCAAAATATGACGAATGGCTGTTACAGCTTATCTCACTGCAAAAACGACACAGAGCGGTCAGTTCCTGCGACAGGTTGTGCCACACGTCATCATCTATAGGCTGATCCATCTTGGCGATGGCCTCTTTATTGATGATTTGCCCGCGAAACACCAGTGCCATCCTGTCGAGTTCTTTTGCACACTGTGAGCAATGAGTCTGACTGTGTTTAAAATCTTTAAGATAACGGCTTAAAGGCCTTGTTTTGATTCCCGCTGGCATAAATTTATTCCTGATAAGGGATATAAAATGTATAACCGGCCAGGAAAAAGCGGATCAGTGGTCGTTGGCCAGGCGGCTGCGTAAACGCTTAATCGCCTGACTGTGGAGCTGGCTTACGCGGGATTCCCCGACATCCAGCACCGCCCCGATCTCTTTTAAATTCAACTCTTCCTGGTAGTAAAGCGTAAGTACCATCTTTTCCCGTTCTGGTAACGCATCGATAGCTTCCATCACCCGGTGGCGTAAATTGCCCTCCAACAGATGATGTAACGGGTTGGCCTCTTCGTGCCCTTCCATCAATGCCTCGGCAGTATCGCCGTGCTCTTCGCGCCATTCGTCATAAGAAAACAACTGGCTACTGTTCGTATCCATTAATATCTGCCGGTATTCCTCGATGGGAATATCCAGTGCCTGCGCCACCTCTCCTTCACTCGGTGGTCGCCCTAATTTTTGTTCTGCGTGATGCATCGCCTGAGACACTTCACGCGCATTACGTCTGACGCTGCGCGGTACCCAGTCGCGGCTGCGAAGCTCATCGAGCATCGCGCCACGTATACGCTGAACGGCGTAAGTTGTAAACGCCGTTCCCTGCATCGCATCAAAACGCTCAACCGCATTTAACAGGCCGATCCCTCCCGCTTGCAGTAGATCATCAAGCTCTACGCTGGCGGGAAGCCGCACCTGCAAACGCAGGGCTTCATGGCGCACGAGCGGAACATAGCGCTGCCATAAAGAATTTTTGTCTATCACGCCGTCGGCGGTATACAGATCGCTCACTGTCGTAACCTGGCAAATTGAGGGTCAGTATCATTGTGCCAGTGGTAATCCCCATTCAATCGCCTGAATAAGGACTGAAAAGCGCGGTTATTTTGATTATGTCTCGCACTTTCTGTTTCAGCCCCGCAGGATTACCGGGTTCGCAATCGCTTAAAAAACAATCACAACATAAAGATTATCCTAAATTATACCAGCGAATGCGTTTCATTAATCGTGGAAAAAGGTAAATTTTGGTTAAAAAAAACCCCGCCGAAGCGGGGTTTGTTCTGTTTGTAACCGGACTGCTTATATTGTCGCCAGCGACAATTATTGCAGCAGGGACAGTACAGACTGAGGAACCTGGTTAGCTTTAGACAATACTGAAGTACCAGCCTGCTGCAGGATCTGCGCTTTAGACATTGCAGAAACTTCAGTTGCGTAGTCAGCATCCTGAATACGGCTCTGTGCAGAAGACAGGTTAGTCGTGGTGTTGTCCAGGTTGGTGATTGCAGAATCGAAACGGTTCTGAACCGCACCCAGTGAAGAACGGAAGGTGTCAACTTTAGCGATTGCAGCGTCGATTGCTTTCAGTGGGTCAGAAGTTGCAACACCGGTGTAAGCGTTGGCGTTCGCAGTGTCAGCGATGTCGCCGATGGTGCTTGCAACACCTGCAGTACCGCCAGCGCCGCCGTCAACGATTGCAGCTGCAGCAGTTTTGTAGTCTTTACCCTGAACGGTAACGTAACCAACTGCTGCACCAGTAGCATCTGCGCCAACTTTAACCAGTTTGCCAGTCTGAGTACCTGCAGTTACGCCGTTATCAGTGTCGGTGTAAGAAACGTCGGTGGTATTCAGAGTCACTTTACCGGTAGTGTCATCAACGGATGCAGCGTAGTTGCTGGTACCATCAGAAACAACGTAAGTTGCAGTTGCTGCACCAGCTGCTGTCTGAACGTTTTTCAGAGACAGTTTGCTTGCGTCCAGGCCCAGAGAAGTTGCAGCAGCAGACAGGTCAACGTTTTTCAGGGAGCCGCTTGCGCCAACCTGAGTGATAGCATCGCTGGTTTTCAGTGCGTTGCTTGATACAGAGAAACCGTTCAGACCCAGAGTAGTTGAGTCAATTTTCTGCAGGTCGATATCGATAGTCTGGCCGTCGTTTGCGCCAACCTGAATTTTCATAGTCTGGTTAGAAGCCAGTACGTTCACGCCGTTGAACTGAGTCTGACCAGATACACGGTCGATTTCAGACAGACGGGATGTGATTTCGTCCTGGATTGAGGTCAGGTCAGAAGAGGAGTTGGTGCCGTTAGCAGCCTGAACGGACAGCTCACGGATACGTTGTAAGTTGTTGTTGATTTCGCTCAGTGAACCTTCAGTGGTCTGCGCAACGGAGATACCGTCGTTGGCGTTACGTGAAGCCTGAGTCAGACCATTGATGTTTGAAGTGAAGCGGTTAGCAATCGCCTGACCAGCAGCGTCATCTTTTGCGCTGTTGATACGCAGACCGGAGGACAGACGCTCGATAGCGGTGCTCAGTGCGGACTGGGATTTGTTCAGGTTGTTCTGAGTCATCAGAGACAGCGTGTTGGTATTGATAACTTGAGCCATGAGTGTATTCCTTCAAATCTGGTTAAGGGTTCGGGCTTATTGCCCACGGCGTTCATCACCGTCCAAACTTGTATCGGCGCTACACCGGCAACCTTTAGAATTATTTCTCAAAAAATCCCGATTTCTTACTTTGAGAATTACCCTTCCTTATACGCGCTATTCACGCCATTACTTTTTGTTGCGATCTATTAAACTTTTCCTCCGTCGTGCCGATAGGGCTTAAAGACTCTTTTATACCGAAGGTAACCGGAGTGGCAGCAAAGCGGCGAGTGAGTGGCCCGGGTGAACTGACGAGATTCAGGGAACACGGTGAACGAACGAAGCATCAGCAACTGCGAACTCATGAACTTCAGGCAATCAAACAGTAAAGGATAATTATGGCGACTTCAGGCACGATCTCTTCATTAGGTATAGGCTCAGGCTTACAGCTCTCTGACCTGCTGGATAATCTGACAACCGCAGAAAAAGCGCGTTTAACGCCGATCACCACGGCACAGACCAGCTACAGTGCTCAGCTGACCGCCTACGGTACGCTGAAAAGTGCTGTTCAGACGTTCGCCGATGCAGCCACCGCGTTGTCTTCTACCAATACCTATGGTGCGACAACGGCAACGTCAAACAACACGGCAGCCTTCAGCGCAACTACCAGCACCGGCGCGGCTGCGGGTAAGTATTCCGTTTCCGTGACACAACTTGCGTCTGCTCAATCCCTGATTTCCGGCACACAATCCAGCAGCACCGCAGCGTTGGGCGCAACGACAACCGACAACACACGCACGTTAACCATCAGCCAGGGCGACGGCAGCACGCCGCTGAGCATTAAACTGACTGACAGCCAGACGTCACTGACCGGTGTCCGCGATGCAATTAATAAGTCAGGCGGCAACGTCACGGCCAGTATCGTTAAAGTCACCGACAGCAGCTACAAGCTGGTGCTGAGCGCGAACAATACCGGTACAAATTCTGAAATGACCGTGGCGGTTACCGGTGATGACACCCTGAATAACATCATCGGTTATAACTCTTCCACCGGCACAGGTGCGATGACACAAAACGCCGCAGCAGCAAATGCGCAACTGACCTTCAACGGTATCGATCTGGAACGTCAGAGCAACACCATCAGCGATGCACAGGATGGGATTACGTTAAGCCTGACCGGCACGACGTCTACTGCCGCAACGCTGACCGTGGCAAAAGACACCAGCACCGCGAGCACGGCTGTCCAGACTTTTGTTGATGCGTATAACTCGTTGCAGGATACGTTCGCCAGCCTGACCAAATTTACGGCGACGGCAACTAACTCAGATACGGCTGACTCCACCAACGGCGCATTACTGGGTGACAGCGCGTTGCGTACTATCCAGACGCGTCTCAAATCTGCGATTTCAGGGGTTTCCGGTTCAGGCACGATCACTTCATTATCCAGCATTGGTATCACCACCGATCCGGACACCGGCAAACTGGAAATTGACAGCACCAAACTCAACACGGCGCTGACCAGCAACCCGAACGCGGTGCAAACCATGATGGTGGGTGACGGCAAAACCACCGGTGTGATGACCAATATCAGCAACCTGAATACCGGTTTCCTGAACAGCACCAACGGCACCATTGCTAACGCGCAGACGGCGGTTAACTCCACGCTTAAAAACCTGACGACCCAGTACAACAAGGTCAATGACAGCATCAACACCACCATCGCCCGTTACAAAACGCAATTCACTGCACTTGATGTTTCGATTCAAAAGCTCAACAGCACTGCGACGTATCTGACGCAGCAGTTCGAAGCCATGTCCTCATCAAGTTCAAGCTAGTAAGGAAACAGATTATGTATAACGCTAAAGGAACACAGGCCTACGCGCAGGTTGGCGTAGAAAGCGCAGTCATGAGTGCGTCGCCTTATCAGTTAGTCACGATGTTATTTGACGGGGCGCGTAGCGCCCTGATCCGTGCACGCATATTTATTCAACAGGGAAGCATTGCCGAAAAAGGCAAATCCCTGTCCATGGCCATCAATATTATCGACAGCGGATTAAAAGCCGGATTAAGTCGTGACAAAGGAGATCCGGAATTAGTGGATAACCTGGAAGCGCTTTATTCCTATATGGTCCGCCGTTTATTACATGCAAATTTACACAACGATCAAGAGGCCATCACCGAGGTGTTGGCCTTGCTTGAAAATATCGCCGATGCCTGGCGGCAAATCGGCCCAAACCACCACCCGTCGCAGGACCAATATAATGGATCAACATCAGTATCTGGTTAATGAATATCAACTGATCCTGTCTTTAAGCGAGCAGATGTTGCGGCTGGCGCAAGATGAAAAATGGGATGAGCTGGTCGAGCTCGAAGTCAGTTATGTGAAAGCCGTGGAAGCGACCACCAAATTACCGATGTCAGAACAGACCTCGATAATGGTTCAGAATGATATTCGCCGTTATTTACGTATCATTCTCGACAATGAAAATTTGATTAAAACGTTATTACAGGCTCGGATGAATACGCTCACCCAGCTGATTGGTCAGTCGTCCCGACAACAACAAGTGAACACGACGTACGGAAAAATTGATCTCCGTTCGATCGCTTTTGGCGATCACCAATAATTATTAAAGTACTTCTTTTGATTTATTTTTTTCCAATATTTCTTGTGCAAAAATAAGGTTTCAGGGGCAGAGAGCGTACGGCTACCAGGGCTGATTCTCTCTGTCTCCTTCCGTAACACTCGCCTAAACCGGCAGCCTGTTTGTATTGGCATAAGCGGGAAGTTTTATATCAGGCAGCAAACAACAGGTTGCGGTCGTCATTTCGGGCATCATCGATATGGTTCGTAAAATAAAAGTGACTCCAGGGATAGGCACTATTTCGCTACTTATTCAGCATAGTGAGCTTTTTATTCACGATGTCTATATTAATAAGCCGCAATTAATCCTCGTGCAGAATGGAAGTCTTTCTATTACTAACCAGGAACAGCAATTCTCGCTACAGGCGGGCGAAATGCTGGTGCTCAACAGCGGACAAACGCTGAGCCTCACCCACCATCTCTCAGACAATGGCCCTTTCAGCTGCGCCATTATGGCCTGGGATCACCAGTTGCTCAGTGATGCGGGCCTTCATGCCACGGGCTTTTCTGCCCCCCTGCTTGCCGTTGAAACGCTACAGGTTATTCCGCATATCCCGGTGGCTTTTAAACAGAGTTTTACCGATACCCACAGCGCCATTCTCTGGCATCACGGCCTGCCCGCGCCCATTACCCGCCATCGCATGCTGGAACAATTGCTCTGGTTGTCGCAGCTGGGTGTGCGTTATTCGCTGCAACATAGCGAAAGCATGACGCAGCGTGTGCGCGAATTGCTGACAGATAATCTGCATAAATCATTTACTGCGGCGGAAGTGGCAGAACAGCTGATGATGAATGAAGTGATGCTGCGCCGCCGGCTGGCTGCCGAGGATTGTGTTCTGCGCAATCTGATGATTGATGTCCGCATGACACAGGCGCTGCGGTTGCTGCAATGCACCGATCTGGCGATTTCCAATATTGCCCATCAGGTCGGTTACGAAAGCGGCTCCCGTTTTGCGGAACGTTTTCGGAAACGTTTTGGCTTCGCACCGACCGCGATCCGCGGACATATGCGCCCCCTCTCATCACAAACGATGACTTATAACAACTAACTCCTAAGTACTACAATGCTAAATCATGAGTAACATCACACAATAATTGATTACCAGATGTTAACCGAATATCATACACGCCGTTAATTTACGGGTGATCAGGGGCTGGCAGTGCACGTTTGGTGGGAAGTGATTAAAACGATTTATTGGGGTGGATTGGGTATTGCGGCATTAGTGACGCTTCTCGTGAGCCGCGACACGATTAAAATACGCTTGTTAACGTCCGGCATTATCGGGTTTACCTGGCCGATGAGCCTTCCCGTCGTTCTGCTCTTCTCTCTGTTCTGACGCTGTAAAACTGCGCTCATTAAAAAACCCGGCTTTCAGGCCGGGTTCAGTAAAACTATTTTTGCTGCTGTTAACGTTGCTGCTAATTACGGGTTTGCACCCAAAAGCCGTGGATCAGACCCGGCAGATAACCGCACAGTGTCAGGATAATATTCAGCAAGAAAGCACCGCCGAAACCGTTACCAATCAGTACGCCCAACGGCGGTACCAGGATGGTGATCAAAACTCTCCAGAATCCCATGTTTATCTCCCTTTGGTTATCATTAAGTTAATGATAGTTCAGGGAAACAAAGCCGCCTATCAGATGAACCTTAATTGATCAGATCCAGCATAACTTCCACGTCACGACGCACTTTATCCAGCAATTCGACATCGCCTGCGCGGTACTCGGCATCGGTTATCTGATGGATCTGGCGCATCTGCCATCTCACCTGCGTTTTTTGCTCGTCCGTCATATTGCGGCACATCACGATGATAAAATTGCGCAGCATCAGATGTTGCATGGCAGTTTCTTCAGCATGTTTGTTAACCGACATCACCAAATCGAATACCTGTTTTTCTGCCATTGCGTGTTCCTGATGTCGTGAAAAGTCGGTGGGAAAGTCATTAAAACCAGACTAGCATGGCAACAGTTCGGTCAAAGCCGACAGCTGATGCAAAAACACCCGCTATTTCTGCGTCTAACCTGCGCATGGACACCATCACTATGTTTTCAACCGACGACGTTTTTCAGCGTCTGGCGTCTTCCCCCTTTCGCCAGCGCTTTCATCTTGGCCTGAAAGAATACGAATATTGCATGAATCACGGGCCCGATACCGTGGCGCAGCACGCCGCCGATTTCATTAACCGGAGGCTCGCGCCCGCGCAACCGCAGGCCGACGGCAAACAGACGCCGATGCGCGGCCATCCGGTATTTATCGCCCAGCACGCCACCGCCACCTGCTGTCGCGGATGTCTGGAAAAATGGCATCGTATTCCGGCGCACGCAGAGATGACACAAACGCAGCAGGATTATACGGTTGCCGTGATCCTGCGCTGGATACATCAGGAAATGCAGCGTCCCGCGCCCGCCGCTAAACCGCGGAAAGCAAAACCAAAAAAATCTGACCCACAACAAATGGATTTATTGTAAGAAGCGCATCACAGTGGTAAAAAAATAAAGAGTGACAGCAGTCACAGTTTTTCAGGATTTAAGTACCTTGCTGCGTCTGTACTCTATAATTTTAAGGAATAAGACAGTTTTCTGCCGGGCAGCCTTTTTCGCGCCCTTTTGTTGTCTTCTTGTGCAGTCTTTCGGGTGAGTTATCCAGGTGAAATGAGTTTTACACTGTAGTGAGGATTATTACCCCCCATTGGGAAAAGGAGGATGCATGTCTGAGTATCATTATTTATTGATAGGTGGAAGCCGCAACGGACAACGGCATGTTGATAAACAACATCAGTTTTCGTTGTGTTTTTGGGAAGATGCATCACAAAACGCAGAACGTGAATTTTACGGTAAACAGAACGAGCGCTATAAAGTGAAGCCTGAAAAAGGGGCTGACGGAAACTGGTATCTGGTCGGTTATTGCGGAAATTGTTCGAAAATTCAGGCCGATGAACTGACCACCCAGGCGCTCACCAAACACGTTAAGCCGATGATGTAAGAAACAAAAGTATATCCAAAAGTACGAGCCTAAACGAACCCCGCCCTTTTAAGCGGGGTTTTTGCTTTCTGAGGGCTTTCGGCCGTCAGACATTCAGCCCATGAATTCAGGCGGCCATGCCCTGAATGTTTCGGGCGTAAAAGGCGACGTGCCCACCAATCGTGAAATGCGCTTCGTGATGCCCTAAACGCCCGAGCGGCGCAATACGGACAATCTCCCCTTCGAATTCCCCGTCCTGAATTTGCGTAATCGCCACATCCAGCTGATAACTGGCCGGATGAACGCCCACCGGGAAAGTGAGTAATTTTACGCGATCGCCCACCTGAAACCGGGTAAGCAGCGGCAGTGGTGCCTGTTCAAACAGATCCTGATCCATAGGTGACTCCTTGTTTTCCAGTGGGATTAATTACAGGATAGAATATGTTGCCGCGTCCTGCCGGATACCGGCGTGAAGCACTTCTCTCTTTACGCATTTTTTTTATGAACGACGTTTCGTACACCGCTGTTGTCCTCGCGTTGCCGCGTAAAACGTAGTTCTACACCATTGATAAGGATCCGCCGTGAAAAAATTAACGCCAGAGCAATGCATTATCCTGACCGGATTTACCGGGATCCTGCATGGCGAATTCGAAGGATTTCACGAAGATTTGCAAAAACGACTGGGGCGGGAAGTTCAGACGTCAGAGCTGGGATACCCGGAGTTTATCGGGGAATGTCGAGCGCTCTACGAAGACGATTTTAACAATTTAATGCCAGAGTGATAACAATAAGGCCGGCCAAAGGAGTGTCCTCGGCCGGCCTGATACCTGACTTAACCAGCATGGCTACGGTTTGACTATTCCGCGTATGAAATTCTCATTCACCCGGATCACATTTCCCGTTTCCACATTAATGACCTGATACTGCACCGGCGTCACTTCATCCAGAACAGCGATAACTTCAAACAAACCTGGTGTAAAAGTAAGCGTGACAAAAACGCCAACAGGATAGACAGCCATAATTTTATCCTTTCAATCATGCTCTTATAATGTACTGCTTTACCTACAGAAGTAATCATACATCAACTATTAATCACACCGAGTGATTTCATTACATACATTAATCACTCCCGATAAATGTTGCATAAAAGAAGTACAGATACGCGATAAAAAGATCAATATTTGATCAAATCAGACAACTCTGACAGACATGCGCAAGACGTCATCAATTTTTACACTCTTTCGGGGCAAATGCCGGATACAGGCTTCGCTGCACTCCCCCAGCCGCTTGTTTTCGATGTAATTTCGGTTAAGAATATGAATCCATTTTGTTGCATTGAGAGCCCGCGCTGTGAGTGCCCAGATTTTTGAAACCGATGCGAATCATCCGCATCTGACACGACTGATTGCAGAGCTGGATGCTTATCAATACCCGCTCTACCCGCCGGAATCCTTTCAGGGAATTAACGTCACCACGCTCGATGCGGGTGAAATTTTCTGTTTTATGGCGCGGGTAGACGATGACTGGGCAGGATGCGCATGTTTGTATATTTCGCGGCCTGAAGGGCATGAAAAACCGATTGCTGAGATGAAACGGGTCTATGTGAATCCGCTTTATCGCGGGCAAGGCATTGCCTCACTGCTGGTTGACGCAATGGAAAGCAAACTGAAAGCCCTGGGCTATCGGGATTTGTTTTTAGAAACCGGCGTGTTTCAGGAAAAAGCCATTACGCTGTATGAAAAGCTGGGGTACGCGCGCACAGAAGCGTTTGGCGATTATCGTATCTCGCCGGATCCGCTCAGCGTGTATATGATGAAATCGGTGGCCTGAGAAAGCGAAGAAACACCGGGGATAGACAGAAAAATATCTCCATAACGCTGCCTTGTGACAGGGTTATGGAGACGTGAAAAGCAGATTACATCAGGACATTGCTTTTCGAGGCAGGGATTTCATTGGAAGGAATAACCCATTTTTTCAGGGTGATAACGAAGAATTTTTTGCCTTTAGTGATCTTGGCACCGCGGTCGCCACATTCCAGCGCAAGTTTGAAAAACTCATCACTGTTAATACTAAAAGCCAGTTCGACTTTTTTCACCATACCGGAATTAAGCAGCTCTTCGGCTTCGTTTAATGATTTGGCCTGAACGACTGACATAAATACCTCGTGAGAATGGAGGGAGTTGTAATTGCCCGAATATCCTATTTCACTTTTGTTTCATCATTATGACAGTATCGTGAACCTTCAGAAAAGTGCCACGCTTTAGCGCACAAAATAACCATTCCGTGCGCCCGTTAAAAAATCAGGAAAGACGGTAATGACGATCCGGCACCGGCGTATCCGGCAACTGAGTCTGGTTGTTCATCTCACGCAGATTAATTTCGATATTGGTACACATCGCGTCCATCGGCAGATGGTTATTGGCATAGCCGAAAGGCATTTCCAGCTCTTCCGCCAGCGTATCGAGCGACAGGAAACTGTACGAAATAAACCCTGAAACCAGCAGCGTCATGTAATGCAAATCCACCACCAGCGCGAACGGCAATAAGCTACAGAACAGATAGACCGTGCGGTGCAGCAAAAGCCCGTAAGCAAACGGGATTGGCATGCTGACAATACGCTCGCACCCGCCGACGACCTGCGAAAGCTGCAACAGCGTGGTGTCCATGTGGGTGTAGACGATATCCGACAACTCCCCGCTGCGGCGCCGTTCGGCCAGCCACTGCGACATCCTCAGCTGCACCATATTGGTCGGCGCGCGGCGTGACAAAATATCTTCTGCATCTTCTCCCAAAAGGCGTTCGAGATCAGGCCGCGGATCGCTGTGACGCAGCTGATGTTTAAGGCTGTAGCAGAACGCCAGCAGCAGGGTCGTCACGCGCTGCGCTTCGCCCGGACACACCGCCATTACCTGGCTTTGCATCGTTCGGCAGGCAATCAGCAACCCGCCCCACAGCTGGCGCGCCTCGATATACCGCGAATACGCCACGCTGTTACGAAACCCGAGGAAGATCGCAATCGACACACCCAGCAAACTGAACGGCGCCAGCGTGAGCTTAACGCCGAGCGTCTCATACCAGGGAAGGCTGAGAATGGCAGCGAGTGACATCAATAAATTCAGACTGAGGCGGAACATAATGCTGGGCAGCACAGAGCCATGCCAGGCGAACAAACGCAAGAACCAGTGACGCGGAGGACGGATTATCATTTTTTTATGGAGGTGCTTTTGCAGGTGAAGCGATTTTTTTTGCGATTCTTGCAAATAAACCTGCACATGCAAAGGACAATTTTGTGACACCGGTAACATTTATTTTGAGAATCACGGTTTTCGTTTACAAGCGCAGGTGATCACTTTGTACAAACCGTAACGGAAACATAATGTTTGGCATGGTAATGTCCGATAACAATCTAGACTGAGAGAATACATGTCCCGGCATGGCGTGAATGCTCTCAGAATTGATCGGTACTGACGATCAAAATAATGATAACGATCGGTTATACCCATTGGAATTACAGGCCTATTCGCGAGACGATCGCGGAAAATTGAGAGCGGGCATACCAGTGAAAATTATTCTTATAGTACTCATCGCGTTGGCGATTATCGGGTTAGCAGCCTGGTTTATCTTCAGGTCGGCAGCAAAAGACTCGGAAGATGATTATTAATTTTTTTGCGTAATGCTTCGCAGTGCCCTTCCTTTTCGTTTTTCCTGCCAAAAAACCCATGACGTTGTCCCCGCCATGCCCTTTCAGGCCACAGGTAACAACTCATCTATAGAATTTTCAGCAGGTTAGCGGCTTACACCGACATATTCATGACATCCTGGTACGCCGTCACCAGTTTATTTCTCACCTGAATACCCAGTTGCAGTGAAATTGACGATTTCTGCAAATCCACCATCACGTCGTTCAGGCTTACGCCGGGAACGCCCATCTCCAGCTTTTCGGATTCCAGTTTTGCGTTGTTTTGCGTCTCGCTGATTTTGCCTAATGCCGCTTTCAGTTCGCTGGCAAAACCCGCTTCTGACGTCGTATCCGTCTGAGGGGTTGCGCCTGCCTTGATGGCGGTGGCCTGCATCTGCTGTAAAACGCTCTCAATGCCTTGAATTGACATGTTTTCTCCGCTTATTGCTGTGTCGGTGAACAAAAGGCTTCTTTCATGGAATGACACCCTATCACATCAGTTTTTTCCTAAACGCGGTAATTGAACCTAAAAACCATGGCTTATCGGGCCATTAACTTTGCCTTTAGCGGCAAATAATGGCTCACCTAGAAAATAGGCCTGCCTGTACGGAGGACTGAAAAATGTCACGCTTCAACGATTGCGCACTTGGGAGTCTGTTTTGTTAAGAGACAACATGAACATCACCATTCAACAGCTAAATAGGGATCTTGTATGAGTTCCGCAATAGCCGGCGCAGAAACCTCTCCAAACGGTTTTACTGCGTTGCTTAATCGCCTGCGCGCCAACCCAAAAATTCCTATCGCCATCGCCGCTGCGGCTGCCCTGGCCATTGTTGTTGTCATGATGCTGTGGGCAAAACAGCCCACCTATAAGGTGCTGTTTAGCAATCTGGGCGATCAGGACGGCGGTGCCATAGTCACCCAACTGACGCAGATGAACATCCCTTATCAGTTTTCAGAAAACGGCGCAGCCCTGTTAATCCCGGCAGATAAAGTGTATGAAACGCGTCTGAAACTGGCTTCCGCCGGTTTGCCGAAAGGTGGCGCAGTCGGCTTTGAGCTGATGGATCAGGAAAAATTCGGCATCAGCCAGTTCAGCGAGCAAATCAACTATCAGCGCGCGCTGGAAGGTGAACTCTCCCGCACTATCGAAACTCTGGGCCCGGTCGGCAGCGCCCGCGTCCATTTAGCCATTCCAAAACCTTCCTTGTTTGTCCGCGAACAGAAAAACCCCTCCGCTTCCGTGACCCTGAATTTACAGCCGGGTCGTGCGCTGGATGACGGTCAGATCAACGCCATCGTTTATATGGTGTCGAGCAGCGTGTCAGGTTTACCGCCTGCCAACGTCACCGTGGTCGATCAGAGCGGACATCTGCTGACGCAGTCGGACAACAACGGGCGTGACCTGAATGCTTCCCAGCTGAAATATGCCAACGAAGTTGAAGGCCGCCTGCAGCGTCGTATCGAATCTATCCTCCAGCCGGTGGTCGGCAACGGTAACGTTCACGCGCAAATCACCGCGCAAATCGACTACGCCAGCCGCGAACAGACTGACGAGAATTACCAGCCAAACGGTACGCCGGAAAAAGCCGCTGTCCGTTCACGTCAGCTGAGCACCAGTGACCAGATTGGCGGCACAGCCGTCGGCGGCGTACCGGGTGCATTAAGCAACCAGCCTGCGCCGGCCGCGACCGCGCCTGTCACCAATCCTCCTGCGGCGAACAACGCCAACGGTGCACAGAATCAGGCCGGTAACAACGCACAGAACAATACGCAAAACAACACGGCAAACCGTTCAACCGTTCCGTCGAACAGCCGTCGTGATGAAACCACCAACTACGAAGTTGACCGCACAATCACCCATACGCAGCACAGCGCGGGTGCCGTACAACGCCTGTCCGCGGCGGTGGTCGTCAACTATCAGGTCGGGACAGATGGCAAAGCGAAGCCACTGACCGACGAACAGCTGAAGAAAATTGATGATCTGGTTCGTGAAGCCATGGGCTTCTCGCAGGAACGTGGCGATACGCTGAACGTGGTGAATACACCGTTCAACGAAGCGGCTGATGATTCCGGTGAGCTGCCGTTCTGGAAACAACAGGCGTTCTTCGATCAGCTGCTCAACGCAGGTCGCTGGTTGCTGGTGCTGATTGTTGCCTGGCTGCTGTGGCGCAAGATGGTTCGTCCGATGCTGCGCAAACAACAGGCAGAGAAAGATGCGGCAGCCGCCGCGGCCATCGCAGCAGCGATGCCACAGCCTGAAGGCAGCAAGCCGGTCAAACTCAGCAACGACGAGCTGGAGAAACGTAAACGTTCTCAGCAGCGTGTCAGCGTCGAAGTTCAGACCCAACGTGTTCAGGAGCTGGCCGATAAGGATCCTCGTATCGTCGCCCTGGTTATCCGCCAATGGATGAGTACCGAACAATCATGACTATGACCGGCACCGAAAAAAGCGCCATTTTGATGATAACCCTGGGTGAAGACCGTGCGGTGGAGGTGTTCAAGCACCTCTCCCCTCGCGAAGTTCAGCAAATCAGCGGCGCGATGGCGAATATCCATCAGATTTCCAACAAGCAGCTGGCGGAAGTGCTGAACGAGTTCGAAGACGAGTCAGAGCAGTACGCTGCGCTGAGCGTCAACACCAGCGAATACCTGCGTTCGGTTCTGACCAAAGCGCTGGGCGAGGAACGTGCCTCCAGCCTGCTGGAAGATATTCTGGAATCGCGCGAAACCACCAGCGGCATGGAAACGCTCAACTTTATGGAACCGCAGATGGCGGCCGATCTTATCCGCGACGAACATCCGCAGATTATCGCCACCATCCTGGTCCATCTCAAACGCGGTCAGGCTGCCGATATTCTGGCCCTGTTCGACGAGCGTCTGCGCAACGACGTGATGCTGCGTATCGCCACCTTCGGCGGTGTCCAGCCGGCGGCGCTGGCGGAACTGACCGAAGTGCTGAACAACCTGCTCGACGGACAGAACCTCAAACGGGCGAAGATGGGTGGTGTTCGTACTGCGGCAGAAATCATCAACCTGATGAAAACGCAGCAGGAAGAAGCCGTTATCGAAGCGGTTCGTGGTTACGACGGCGAACTGGCACAGAAAATTATCGACGAGATGTTCCTGTTCGAAAACCTGGTGGACGTGGACGACCGCAGCATCCAGCGCCTGTTGCAGGAAGTCGAAGGCGAATCGTTGCTGGTTGCATTGAAAGGTGCGGAACAGCCACTGCGCGACAAGTTCCTGCGCAACATGTCCCAGCGTGCGGCGGATATCCTGCGCGACGACCTGGCAAACCGCGGGCCGATGCGTATGTCTCTGGTCGAGAACGAACAGAAAGCGATTCTGCAAACGGTTCGCCGCTTAGCAGAGTCCGGCGAAATGATGGTTGGCGGCGGCGAGGATTCTTATGTCTGATAATCCGATGTCCGGCCAGCCTGCTCCGGAAAAGAAAACCGCCGAAGAGCGTAATGCCGAGCGCATCAACGCCCTGCCGTGGCAGCCCTGGAAACCGGGTGACCTGGCCGTGCCGGTGTTCACCACGCCTGACGAACCTTTGCTGGCCGAAGGCGAAGAAGAACAGGACGACGGTCTGCCAAAACTTCAGGTGGATCAGAATGAGTTGCTTAACCTGCAACGTCGCGCTGAACAGCAGGGTTTCCAGCAAGGTCTGGAAGCCGGGCAGAAACAGGGTTACGCCGCCGGTTTTCAGCAGGGTCAGGAAGCCGGACAGCAGCAGGGAATACAGGAAGGCCAGCAACAGCAGGCCGTTCTGACCGAACACTGGCAGCACATGGTGTCCGATTTCCAGCAAACGCTGGACGCGCTGGACAGCGTGATCGCCTCGCGCCTGATGCAGATGGCGCTGACGGCGGCCAAACAGATTATCGGGCAGGCACCGATTTGTGACGGTTCTGCCCTGCTCAACCAGATACAGCAGCTGATTCAGCAGGAACCGATGTTCAAGGGCAAACCGCAGCTGCGCGTTAATCCGGCAGATTTCGAGCGCGTCGAACAACAGCTTGGTTCCACCCTGAGCATGAACGGCTGGCGTCTGCTGGCCGACAGCCAGATCCACGCCGGTGGCTGCAAAGTCAGCGCAGAAGATGGCGATATGGATGCCTCGCTGGCAACCCGCTGGCATGAACTGTGCCGCCTTGCCGCACCGGGAGATCTCTGATGACCGCCCGCCTGAGCCGCCTGCTGAAAACGCTGGATGATGCGGAAAAGCGCATGGCCCGCACGCCGTCCGTCCGCCGCTACGGCCGTCTGACGCGGGCGACCGGTCTGGTGCTGGAAGCCACCGGATTGCAGTTACCGCTGGGCGCGACCTGTCTGATTGAACGTCACGACGGCCCGGTGGTGCAGGAAGTGGAAAGTGAAGTGGTCGGTTTTAACGGCCAGAGCCTGTTTCTGATGCCGCTGGAAGAAGTCGAAGGAATTTTGCCGGGCGCACGGGTTTATGCCCGGATTGCCGCCGACGGCCAGACTGCCGGTAAACAACTTCCGCTCGGCCCGCAGTTGCTTGGTCGCGTACTCGACGGCAGTGCCAAACCGCTCGACGGTTTACCGCCGCCGGACACCGGCTATCGCGCTGCGCTCATCACTCCGCCGTTTAACCCGCTGCAACGTACGCCGATCACCGACGTACTTGACGTCGGCGTGCGCGCCATTAACGCATTGCTGACCGTCGGGCGTGGCCAGCGTATGGGCCTGTTCGCCGGTTCCGGCGTCGGGAAATCCGTGCTGCTCGGCATGATGGCGCGCTACACCAAAGCCGACGTCATCGTGGTCGGGCTGATTGGTGAACGTGGCCGCGAAGTGAAAGATTTTATCGAAAATATTTTAGGTGACGAAGGTCGCGCCCGTTCGGTGGTTATCGCCGCGCCCGCCGACGTTTCGCCACTTCTGCGCATGCAGGGCGCCGCCTATGCCACGCGCATCGCCGAAGATTTCCGCGACCGCGGCCAGCACGTTTTGCTGATCATGGATTCCCTGACCCGTTATGCCATGGCGCAGCGTGAAATCGCGCTGGCCATCGGCGAACCGCCCGCGACCAAAGGCTATCCGCCTTCCGTGTTTGCCAAATTGCCCGCGCTGGTTGAACGCGCCGGTAACGGCATCACCGGCGGCGGCTCGATCACGGCGTTTTATACCGTACTGACTGAAGGCGATGACCAGCAGGATCCTATCGCCGACTCCGCGCGCGCCATTCTCGACGGCCACGTGGTGCTGTCACGCCGTTTAGCCGAATCCGGCCATTATCCGGCCATCGATATTGAAGCTTCTATCAGCCGTGCCATGACATCGCTGATCGATGACGCCCAGTACGGGCGCGTACGTAATTTCAAACAACTGTTGTCCAGCTACCAGCGCAACCGTGATTTGGTCAGCGTCGGCGCCTACGCCGCAGGCAGCGATCCGATGTTGGATCGCGCCATCAGGCTGTATCCGCAAATGGAGAATTTTCTCCAGCAGGACATCATGGAACGCAGCACTTACGAAGACGCCTGTCTGGAACTCAATATGTTGTTCCCTGGCTAACTCTCTAATCAATAAAGGTAAATCAGATGGAAAACGCATCACCATTGATCACCCTTTGTTCTCTGGCGCAAAAAGCGCTGGATCAGGCGACCAACAATTTAGGCCAGATCAGGCAGTCGCATAATCAGGCTGAACAGCAGCTCACGATGCTGCTCAACTATCAGCGTGAATATCGCGAAAAACTCAATTCCACCATGACAGGCGGCATAGCGGCGAACACCTGGCAGAACTACCAGCAGTTCATCGGTACGCTGGAAGTGGCGATTGAACAGCACCGCAAACAATTACAACAGTGGGATCAGCGGCTCAATGCAGCCGTTCACCAGTGGCAGGAAAAGCAACAGCGGCTGAATGCGTACCAGACATTGCAATCCCGGGCCAGCGAGCAGCAACGTTCTCTGGAAAACAAGATTGATCAAAAACAGAACGATGAGTTCGCCCAGCGCAGCGCACACAGGAAGAAAAATCCATGAATCTGAATATTTTGCCTGCTGCCGTCACCACGGCAAAGACGACCACGAGCGCAGCGACCGGCAGTTCATCCGCCAGCAGCGCGACTGACGTCACGGCGACCGGCGACAGCACCGCGTCGTCTCCGGCAGATTTTGCCAGCCAGCTCGAAGCCCAGCTGGGCTCAAAACTGGATCCGAAACTCACCAGCGCACTGGCGAAACTCGGGCAGCAAATCAGCGCCAAAGGAGAAACGGTGGATAAAGACACGCTGACGCAGGCGGTCACCACCGGCGAGAAAGACGGCAGTCTGATGCTCGATGACAGCGATCTGAGCAAAATGATCGCCGCCATTCAGGTTTTGCCGACCGGCAGCCTGAAGGGAACGTCGGTGAAAGACATCGCGCTGAGTGACAAAGACAAAGATACCGATTCTGCGGATGCCAGCATTCAGGCGCTGTTCGCCCAGCTGGCGGTACAGCAACAGCCTGCGCAGCAGATTCAGGCCGTGACCGCGGCTGCCACACAGACGGCCAGCGACGACACCACGCGCGCGCAGAACGCCAGCACCCTGCTTTCCGGCCTGAACGTCACGGCGTCATCGCTTCTGACCGGCGACGGTAAAACCGCCGCAGTGACCGACACCGATCCGAAAACCGCGGCAACCGCTTCGGGTAATGCAGCCTCTGTCGCCTCAACGTCTTCACAGCATGCCGCCAGCAGCAAAAGCGCGGCGTCCACCAATGCCGCTGATTTCAGCAGCGCACTGGCGTCAATGAGCGCGGCGGCAAACAGCACCGCAGCCGTTCAGCAAAACGACAGCCGTACGCTCGACAGCAATTCGACGGCATTGAATCAGCTCAATACCGCCGCCGTTGCCGTGTCTTCTGCTTCCGTTCCAACGACGCCAACCACCACCAGCGTCGTCACAGCGCCGTCCACGCCGGTGCTGAACGCCCAACTGGGCACGCCGGAATGGCAGCAGCAGCTCGGTCAGCAGGTGATGATGTTTAACCGTCAGGGACAACAGACGGCGCAACTGCGTCTGCATCCTGAAGATCTGGGTTCCATTCAGATCAGCATGAAGATTGAGAACAATCAGGCGCAGCTGCACTTTGTGTCCGGCCACAGCGGCGTTCGTTCCGCCCTTGAAGCCGCGATGCCAGAGCTGAAAACCGCGCTGGCCGACAGCGGCATCAGCCTGGGGCAAAGCAGCGTCGGCAGTGACAGTTCGCAATGGCAGCAGGCTCAGCAGCAAAGTTCGCAGTCCGGCACGCCTCAGGGTGACGCATCAAGCTGGGCGGCTTTCAATTCCGGCAGCAGTACATCGGCCGGTGACGCCCTGCCGGTTCCGGCTTCTATTGCGCAAAGGATTGGCGGAAATAACAGCGTGGATATCTTTGCGTAGCGTTTTGCAGATGCGTAAAACCTCGCAAAATTGTTTCAGATAATTGCAGCCGGTCAGTTCTCCCTTAATTCAAACGGCAGAGCTGACCTTATTTACCCCGCCTATTCTGACTATTGAACAACAGGATAAGCGGGATAATCATTCTCAGAATTGACTCAGCAGTCCGGTGCTCCTCACTCCAGTCTGCTCATACTTACAGGAAATCGCCTCATCCATGTCTGACTCTGCTCTCACGGCGTCGCGTAAGAAAAAAAAGCGGCCGTTAATGATGATTCTGCTGTTACTCATTACCCTTGGAGCCTGTGGTGCGGCCGGTTACGCCTGGTGGATGATGCACAAACAGCAGCCTGCGAACGGTAGCGCGGCTGAAGTGAAGAAGAGCGAGCCCCCTGCGGCGCCGATCTTCCTGGCACTGGATACCTTTACCGTTAACCTGCAAACGCCGGATAATGATCCTGACCGCGTGTTGTACATCGGCCTGACCCTGCGTCTGCCCGATGAACAGAATCGGGCTATTCTCAATGAATACCTGCCTGAAGTTCGCAGCCGTCTGCTGCTGCTCCTGTCCCGCCAGAAGACGGCGGATCTCGCCAGCGAAACCGGCAAACAACAACTGGTGCAGGACATCAAACAGGTTCTGGACGCGCCACTGGTCAAAGGTCAGCCACCTCAGGTGATCAACGACGTGCTTTTCACTGCTTTCATACTGCGATAAACAAATTATGGGCGACAGCATTCTTTCACAGGCCGAGATCGACGCACTGCTTAATGGCGACAGTGACAGCGCAGCCGAGTCGGCAAGCGCGGCACAAGCCAAAGCGTCGGACGACGGTGTAAAACCTTTTGACCCCACGACGCAACGTCGCGTTGTGCGTGAGCGGTTGCAGGCGCTGGAAATCATTAACGAGCGTTTTGCCCGTCACTTCCGTATGGGGCTGTTCAACCTGTTGCGTCGCAGCCCGGATATCACGGTCGGGCCGATCAAAATCCAGCCTTACCATGACTTTGCCCGCAACCTGCCGGTGCCGACCAACCTGAACCTGATCCACCTGAAGCCCTTACGCGGCACGGCGCTGTTTGTGTTCGCGCCAAGCCTGGTCTTCATCGCGGTGGATAACCTGTTTGGCGGTGATGGCCGTTTCCCGACAAAAGTGGAAGGCCGCGAATTTACTCATACCGAACAGCGCGTTATCAAACGCATGCTGACGCTGGCGCTCGACGCCTACGAAGATGCGTGGAGCGGCGTTTACAAGCTGAGCGTGGAATATGTCCGTGCTGAATTGCAGATCAAGTTCACTAACATCACCTCATCCCCGAACGATATCGTGGTCACCACGCCGTTCCACGTGGAAATCGGTGCGCTGAGCGGTGATTTCAACATCTGTATTCCGTTCAGCATGATTGAACCGTTACGCGAGTTGCTGACCAATCCGCCGGTCGAAAACTCCCGTCATGAAGAAAGTCAGTGGCGTGAAAACCTGGTGCATCAGGTTCAGCAATCTGAACTGGAGCTGGTGGCGAATTTCGTTGAAATCCCGTTGCGCCTGTCTCAGATCCTGAAACTGCAACCGGGTGATGTTCTGCCGATTGAAAAACCGGATCGTCTGATTGCACACGTCGACGGCGTTCCGGTGCTGACCAGCCAGTACGGCACCATAAACGAACAATACGCCCTGCGCGTTGAACATTTGATCAACCCAATTTTAAATTCTCTAGATGAGGAACAGCCCCATGAGTGACACCAATAAACCGTCTGACGCCGGATCGGATAACGTTGACGATTTATGGGCTGATGCGTTTAACGAACAACAATCTGCGGGCAGCGCCAAAGCGTCAACCGAGGGTGTTTTCGCCGCGCTGGGTGCCCAGGACGGAGCGGGCAGTTTGCAGGATATCGACATGATCCTCGATATTCCGGTGAAACTGACCGTGGAATTAGGCCGTACCAAAATGACCATCAAAGAACTGCTGCGTCTGTCGCAGGGTTCTGTTGTCGCACTCGACGGCCTGGCCGGTGAGCCGCTGGATATTCTCATCAACGGTTACCTGATTGCTCAGGGTGAAGTCGTGGTTGTCGCCGACAAATATGGCGTGCGCATCACCGACATCATCACGCCGTCCGAGCGTATGCGCCGGTTGAGCCGCTGATGAGCCAGACGGCGGCCACGGATTCTCCGTACGTTCAGGGTGCTCAGACTCATGCCACGACGCAGACTTCAGCCCAGGCACTGCCCGCCAGTTCTGTACTGACACAGGTCAGTACGGTGCTCGGCGGCATTCTGCTGCTGATCCTGTGTATCGGCTGGGTGGCCAAACGCACCGGCTTCGCGCCGCAGTCCAAAAATAACAAACTGCTGAAAGTGACGGCCAGTGTTCAGGTAGGTCGCAGCGAAAAAGTGGTGATCGTGGAAGTGGATAATACCTGGCTGGTGCTGGGCGTGACCGCGCAAAACATCACACCGCTGCACACACTGAGCGCGCCACCGGAAGTACCAACGCCGGATTCAGGCACTACAGACAGTCAGCCTGCGGATTTCCGTCAGCTGATGCAAAAAATGTTGAAACGTCCGGGAAAGCAGGCATGACCCAGTCCGCCGTGAACAAATTGATGAAATCCGCCTTTACCGCTGCCCGTCAGCGCCCTGTTCGCCTGTTCACCCGCCTGTGCCTGCCGCTGCTGCTGTTCATCAGCCCGGCCGCGTTCGCACAGTTGCCCGGTATTATCAGCCAGCAGATGTCCAATGGTGCCCAGAACTGGTCGCTGCCCATTCAGACGCTGATGTTCATCACCACGCTGACGCTGCTGCCCGCCATGTTGCTGATGTGTACCAGTTTTACCCGCATTATTATCGTACTTGGCCTGCTGCGAAATGCGCTGGGTACGCCGTCCGCGCCGCCAAACCAGGTTCTGCTGGGGCTCGGGCTGTTCCTGACCTTTTTCGTAATGGCGCCGGTCTTCGACAAAATCTACACAGACGCCTATCAGCCGTTTACCGAAAACAAAATCACCATGCAGGATGCGATGGACAAAGGCGCTCAGCCGCTGCGCCAGTTCATGCTGCGTCAGACACGTGAAAGCGACCTCGCGCTGTATGCCCGTCTGGCAAACATCCCGCCGCTGGCGGGCCCCGAAGCGGTACCGATGCGTATTCTGCTGCCCGCTTATGTCACCAGCGAACTGAAAACGGCATTCCAGATTGGCTTCACCGTGTTCATTCCGTTCATGATTATCGACCTGGTCGTCGCCAGCGTGCTGATGGCGCTGGGGATGATGATGGTGCCACCGGCCACCATCTCACTCCCCTTCAAGCTGATGCTGTTTGTGCTCGTCGACGGCTGGCAACTGCTGCTCGGTTCACTGGCACAGAGTTTTTACAGTTAATAAACGCCTGACTTGATGGGCGTATTGCTCCTCCCCCTGCGAAGGGGGAGGCCGGGAGGGGGTTTAGCAGGCAACGCCTGAGATACCATTAATACCCCACCCCAACCCTCCCCTTCGCAGGGGAGGGAGCTAAGCCGTCTTCTTTTATGAGAACTGTGCAATGACTCCTGAATCGGTAATGGCATTAGGTAATGAAGCGATGAAAGTGGCTTTGGCCGTTGCCGCACCGCTGCTTCTCGCGGCGCTGGTCACTGGGCTTATCGTCAGCCTGTTGCAGGCGGCGACGCAGATCAACGAACAAACGTTGTCCTTCATTCCTAAAATTCTGGCCGTGGTCGCGACCATCGTAATCGCCGGTCCGTGGATGCTGAATCTGCTGCTCGATTACATGCGTACGCTGTTTTCCAACCTGCCTTACATCATCGGTTAATCCATGGTTTCCTTCGACAGTACGCAACTGGCCGGATGGCTCAGCCTATATTTTTGGCCGCTGCTAAGGATCCTGGCCCTGATCAGCACCGCGCCGATTACCAGCGAGAAATCCGTCCCGAACCGCGTCAAACTCGGTCTGGGCATGATGATCACCTTTCTGATTGCGCCTTCGCTGCCGCCTGTCGATACCCCGATATTTTCCACACCAGCGCTGTGGCTGGCGATGCAGCAAATCATGATCGGCACCGCGCTGGGCATCACGATGCAGCTGGCATTTGCCGCCATCCGCATGGCCGGTGAAATCATGGGGCTGCAAATGGGTATTTCTTTTGCAACGTTTTACGACCCCAGCAACCGCCTGAACACCCCGCTTCTGGCGCAATTTCTGAACCTGCTGGCCGTCCTGCTTTTCCTGAGTTTCAACGCCCATCTGTGGCTGATTTCCCTGCTCGCCGACAGTTTCCACACGCTTCCCATCAGCCCGAATCCGGTCAACGCCGAAGGTTTTATGGCCGTGGCGAAAGCGGGCAGCATTATCTTCAGCGGTGGCCTGATGCTGGCATTACCGATTGTGACGCTGCTGCTCACGCTCAACATGGCGCTCGGCCTGTTAAACCGCGTTACGCCGCAGCTTTCCGTATTTGTTATCGGCTTCCCGTTAACCCTCAGTATCGGCATTCTGGCCATCGGCCTGATGATGCCGATGCTCGCCCCTTTCAGCGAGCATCTCTTCAGTGAAATCCTGGATAAGCTTGTGCTGATCATGAATCAGTTTGCAGCGGATTAGTTTTGTAGTTTCCCTTTCTCCACAAACTGCATATCACCGACTTTACCGACGGTGAATTTACCGCTTTTATACGTGATCACCGTGACGCTGGCGTTTTGCAAAGGCGCGCGCAGGTTTTCTTCGGGCGTCATGGCTTCCAGCATCGCCATAATGGCCATGCCGTGCGACACAATGAGGACGTTACCGCCGCCTCCGGCAAGGGTTTTCTGCGCGATATCTTGCAGCGCGGCCTGCATACGGGTTTTTACCTGCGTGGCGTTTTCGGTGGTGTGCGACGGGTCAACGGCGGCCAGCGTATTCATCATGGTTTCGAGGGTAATCTGCCCTTTTGACAGCGCCTGCGTTACAGCGCTGAGGTCTGCAAAGCCGAGTTTCTTCGCCACGGGTGCCCACATGACAGCGTCAAGCTCGCCTTCATAAGGGCCGAAAAACGTTTCGCGCAGACGCTCATCTTCCGTCACCGGTAACGTCTGCCCGGCGAAGGTCAGCGCGATTTTTGCCGTCTGGCGTGCGCGGCCGGAGTCACTGGACCAGGCGGCGGTAAACGGAATGCCTTTCAGGCCACGTCCGAGATCTTCTGCCACAGAAACACCGGCGGCCGTGAGCGGCGTATCGGACCAGCCCTGCGCGCGGTGCGCCGTGTTAAATAAGGTTTTGCCGTGACGCGTGACGTAAAACGTGACGACGTCTTTCTCCGGCGTTGCCTGCGCCGAAGACGCAGGAACTGGCGCGGCCTGCACATTCATAAATCCGAAGACTAAAAATGAGATCAGTGTTTTCCAGAGCGTATTTTTCATCGTAATGTCCTTTTAAGCGTGCTGATTAAAATATGTTGAATTTGTAATCCAGACGAAACTCCGCCGCAAAACTGTCGGCACTTTTGATATTTCCGTGATGATCGACAATCGGTGAAGTCCCTTTATGTTCATAGGTTCTGCCGGGGCCTATCATGGCGAAAACAGATAAGTCCTTGAGTTTTTTCGACGCCGGTTTCCACAGTGTGTAGACGTTTAATTCCCCCTCTTTCACCGGCTGCCCCTGGAAATCAAAGAAGCCGTAATGTGTATTGATACCCAGGACTAATTCCGGTGTGATGTGATAGCCAACATCCAGCGACAATACTTTTTCCTCGTCGCGCATATAATCGAGCCCGGCCGTGGTCATCGAATTAAACGTACCGCGCGAGTTTTTACTCATATGTCGGGGATACATGCCGATCCCGCCCTCTTTATTCGCGTCGGTATAAGCCAGCCCGCCTTTGGTTGTCCAGCCGTTATATTTCCACGTCATGTCCGCGGCATAATGACTGGCGCGATGATCGAAGTCCTTTTTGTTATTCGCCATGCTGTCCCATTTATCCAGCGCCTGCGTCATATAAATCTGCACGCTGTAGGACAACGATTTGTTTTGTTTCAGATTCAGCTCAAGCCCGTTTCTGCGTAAATAGTCCTCACTCTCACCGTAGAAATAGAGCGCCGTCAGGATGTCGGTTTTGAACTGAACATCGCCGGTGTAAATCGAGTCAATCGCATGGCCGTCGCTGGTCATGAAATTCACTTTATCCGGCGAATCACGGTTCAGCGATTTGGTCAGATACGCCAGCCGCAGTCGGTAGGCGTCATAAGTCAGGTCGCCGCTCCAGCCGTTATACGTGTTGGGCGCGGCGCGCATTGAGGTGGTCAGCACACCCAGTTTGATGAGTTTCCAGCCGCCATACAGATTGCCTTCGACGCCTGACTGCGAGAATTTCGCTTTACCGAAAAACTGCCCCAGTTTATTAAAGCCTTTAGCCTGACCATCGTCATCATACAAAATCCCTCTTGACGCAAAATTATCGGCAGCCGCCAGTTTAATCACGCCATAATAAGAGGCATCGACGCCAACAGCGTCGGCTAAATAGCCTGACTTATAATCCAGTGCCAGCCCCTGCCCCCACGCGGAGTGAACATTGCGTTTATCCGTTTCACCTTCATCAAGATATTTCCATATATTATGCGTTCCTAAATCGAGGGAGCTGTTTTTTATAAAACCGGTTTCCGCGAGGTCATCTATACCGGCAAAGGCCAGCGAGGGTGAACATAGAATACCGGTTATCAGTGCCAGAGCGTGCTTTTCCATAGCGAATGTTCCATCAGGCCAGTTTTTTCAGGGTGCATTTATAAAAGGCAAAAAAAAACCTGAGCCGATATCTCCCGGGAAGCGGGAAATTTCAGTTCAGGTTTTGCCTGCCTATGCAGTAACAATCCGGAAATAAACATAACCGGTTTGGGAATAAAAAACAGTGCGGCAGGATGAATTTAAGGATTAAAATAAATTTTTGTGAAGCGAATCAACTTTATTCCGCGCAATAACCGTTTTTCTTAACCGGCGGGGAAATTAATAGCTAATCTCTTTACCGTTTCTATTAGGAGAAATCCATAATACGGAAACGTAATAACATCAGCCCATTAATACGCTTATATTTCCCGCGTCAGCAGCGCCATCACTTCGTAATGCGCGGTATGGGGGAACATGTCGAAAAGCTGGACGCGCGCAATTGCGTAGCCCGGCAACAAAGCCAGATCCTTTGCCATCGTCTGCGCGTTACAGCTGGAATACAAAATGGTGTCCGGCGCCATCTGGCTCAGGTAATCACACAGCGTTTTGCCGATGCCGCGGCGCGGCGGATTCACCAGAACCAGATCCGGAACTTCGCCTTTTCCGGTCGCAAAACCGGTGGAGTCCAGCGCCTGGAATTCGACGTTTTTCAGACCCAGACGGCTGGCTGATTCCTTCGCACAGGCGATGGCTTCCGCGCTGATTTCAATGCCGGTCAGTTTCATCTCTGGCGTGGCGCAATGCAGGCCAAAGCCGCCGACACCACAGAACAGATCCCACATGCTGGCAATATTGCCTCGCTCATGTACCCAGTCACGCGCGGTGGCGTAAAGCCGTTCAGCCACCTGCGGATTGGTCTGGAAGAAGCTCTGCGGACGGATAAACAGCGGCACATGGTTAAATTCTTCTTCGAGACGTTGCACGTCCGTCAGCGGGATTTCGGTGTCGCCTTCGAGGATCGCCATGTGCACCGGCTGGATATTGGCCGAAATCACGGTCAGCTGTGGCAACTGCTGTTGCAGCCAAGGCAGCGCGGCGCGCAGCTGGGCAAGTTTGGCTTCTGAACGCAGAACAAAACGCAGCATCATGCCGCCGTCTTTCTGGCTTTCGGTCAGCAGCAGGAATTTCAGTTCGCCACGTTTGCGCGCCACGTTGTACGGCGTCAGGCCAGCGCGGGCGATAAAGGTTTTGAGCACTGAAAATACGGCCGGAAAACGGGCGGGATACAGCGGACATTCGCACAAATCTACCGGCGTGCCGTCGCGGTGCAACATGCCGAGCAACGGGCGCTCCACGCTGCCGCTGACCACCATTTTCGCTTTATTGCGAAACGCACTTTCCGGCCCGGTCACCGGTTCGCGCCATTCTCCCACCGGCAAACCTTCCAGCAGAGAATGTAAATCCCGCTGTTTGTCGGCTAACTGTTGCGAGTAAGGCGTGTCGAGCCACTGACATGAGCGGCAGGTTCCGGCGGTATAAAGTGCGCAGTGCATGAAAGAATTCCGGTCATCGAATACGGGGAAAAATCTGGCGCGCAGTGTATCACCACGCGGCCTGAAAGGCTCACCTGCGGCAGGTGCTATTTACGTTTCGCAAAGTAGCGACGGCTGCTGGCTGGCACGAAAAGCAGGAGCAGAACCACAATATCGGGGATTTTTTGCACCAGCAGCGCGGTGAGAAACTCGCCCTGTGTCTCGACATCAAAGCGAAAAATGCGCGGCCCGAACCATTCGAAAGACGCCAGCAGCATGTAACCGACGACAATTATCTGGCAGCCAATAAACGCCCGACGCCCCCAGATCCGCGCACGCATCATCGCGTACGCCGCACGGCATTCAATCAGCACAATCAGCAAACTCGCCAGCAGAATAAAACAGTTCAGCCACGACTCTGCGCTGACTTCGATAAAGCTCATCAGCCCTGAAAAACCCATGGCGTCAAACAGCAAAATAAACTCAAGGCAGCGCGTGGCAACAATCGCCGAGGCTGCAATCATGACGGGAACAGGGATAAATGCCAGTTTCATACTTCCGTGTCGTGTCCTTTTCTTGTTGTATTCAACCCCAAATCCCTCAAATCATTTGAGCGGCATCAAGGCGGCAACTAAGTAAAGCCCGGGAGCATACATGAGTATGTGACCGGGCTTTACGAAGACAGCCAACGCTGAGGCAGCTCGAAGGATGACGGGGATTTAGCTACGCTGCGCGCGCTGGATGTCCCTGATTCTTTGCTTTTCGGCACGCGACATAAACCACCAGGCAATCATGCCGATGATGCCTACCACCAGCAGGATGAGCGTCGCCAGGGCGTTGATTTCCGGGTTAACGCCCATACGCACACTGGCGAAGACCAGCATTGGCAAGGTCGTTGCGCCCGGCCCGGCGACAAAACTGGCGATAACCAGATCGTCGAGCGACAGCGTAAACGCCAGCAGCCAGCCGGAAATCAGCGCGGGCAGGATCATCGGCAGCGTAATGATGAAGAAGACTTTCACCGGCGCCGCGCCTAAATCCATTGCGGCTTCCTCGATGGAACGATCCAGTTCGCGCAATCTCGCCGACACCACCACCGCCACATACGCACTACAAAACGTCACATGCGCCAGCCATATGGTGAACATGCCGCGCTCAGCAGGCCAGCCAAAAGCGTGCCCCATCGCCACAAACAGCAGCAGCAGCGCCAGACCGGTGATCACATCGGGCATAACCAGCGGAGCGGTCAGCATAAACGCAAAACCCGTCGAGCCACGAAAGCGCTGGAAGCGCACCATCACGACTGCCGCCAGCGTACCGACAATCACTGCCATGGTGGCGGCTGCGGTAGCAATCGTCAGGCTCATACCCACCGCGCTAATCATCGCAGAATCGTGGAAAAGCTGAGTATACCAGCGGGTAGACCAGCCCGCCCAGACCGTAACAAGCTTGGAGCTGTTAAACGAATAAATAACCAGCATCAGCATCGGCGCATACAAAAACGTAAAGCCGAGCACGAGAATAAGAATTCGCCACGGCGAACGGACAACCGGCAACTGATTCATTCTTTTTCTCCCAGCTCTTTATTTTGGTATTTCTGGAACCACAGGATCGGCATGATCAGCAGCAACAGCATGACCACCGCCACCGCAGAGGCCACCGGCCAGTCGCGGTTATTGAAGAATTCCTGCCACAACACGCGCCCGATCATGTTGCTGTCCGGGCCACCGAGCAGTTCAGGGATCACGTATTCGCCGACCGCCGGAATAAACACCAGCATGGAACCGGCGATAATCCCGCCTTTGGTCAGCGGCATAATCACTTTGAAGAAGGTTTTCATCGGGCGCGCACCGAGATCGGACGCCGCTTCCACCAGCGAATAATCCATGCGGGTCAGCGCGGTGTAAATCGGCAGGATCATAAACGGCAGATACGAATAAACAATCCCGATATACACCGCCAGATTGGTGTGCAAAATCACCAGCGGCTGGTCGATGACGTGCAGCCAGAGCAGCACGTTGTTCAGCACACCGTTGTCTTTGAGGATGCCAATCCAGGCGTAAACGCGGATCAGGAATGACGTCCACGACGGCAGGATCACCAGCAACAGCAAAATGTTACGCATGGATTTGCTGCTGTGCGCCACGGCCCATGCCAGCGGATAACCGATCAGCAGGCACAGAATCGTGGAAATGGCGGCCACTTCCAGCGATTGCAGATAGGCATCAATATAAAGCGGATCCTGCGTGAGCCCGATGTAGTTACCGATATTGAGCGCAATATCGAGCATGCCGTCTGACCAGGTGACCAGATCGGTATACGGCGGAATGGCGCGCGCCATCTCGGCGAAACTGATTTTAAAAACAATCAGGAACGGCAGTAAAAAGAGCAGCAGGAACCACACCAGCGGCAATAAAATCACCAGCTTGCGGCCATGACGTTGTTGCAGGCGGCCGATCACGGCTTTGAATCCGCCCGGAGGTTTCGCGGTGGTCACTTCAGAAATCACAGACATCATCGCCCCCTTAAACTGTCAGCACGACGCAGCTGTCGGCTTGCCAGCACAGACGCACTTCGTCGCCCCAGGTCGGCATACCTTTGCGGAAACGGTGGCCGTTTTGCAATTGCGCCGTAATCATCTGGCCGCTGTGCAGTTTGACGTGGTAAATCGACAGGTCGCCCAGATACGCAATGTTCACGACTTCGCCCACTGCAAAGTTGCAGCCGTCTTCCGGCACCTCTTCGCAGAGCATGATTTTTTCCGGACGCAGCGCGACAAACACCGGTACGCCGTCCACCACCGAGACATCCGGATCCACTTTCAGCGGATGCAAAAGCCCCGGCGATGTCAGCACTAACGCATCATCCAGACGTTCTTTCAGCACGCCTTCAAACACGTTCACCGAACCGATAAATTCGGCGCTGAAACGGCTGGTCGGGTGCTCGTAGATTTCTTCCGGTTCACCGATTTGCACAAACTTGCCGCGGTTCATGATGGCAATACGCCCCGCCATGGTCATGGCTTCTTCCTGATCGTGCGTCACCATCACGCAGGTCGCGCCGACGCGCTCAAGAATATCGACCACTTCGAGTTGCATACGGTCACGCAGTTTTTTATCCAGCGCGCCCATCGGTTCGTCGAGCAGCAATAATTTTGGTCGTTTTGCCAGACTGCGGGCTAACGCCACGCGCTGACGCTGACCGCCGGAAAGCTGGTGCGGTTTACGTTTAGCGAATTCCTGCATGTGGACCAGCGTCAGCATTTCTGCCACGCGGCTTTTGATTTCCGCCGACGGCAATTTGTCCTGCTTAAGTCCGAACGCGATGTTTTGTTCAACCGTCATGTGCGGGAACAGCGCGTAGGACTGGAACATCATGTTGATCGGACGCTGATACGGCGGCACCTGCGAGAGGTCCACGCCATCGAGCACAATCTGCCCCTGTGTGGGCTGCTCAAAACCGGCGAGCATGCGCAACAGAGTCGATTTCCCACAACCGGACGCGCCGAGCAGTGCGAAAATCTCCCCTTTATAGATGGTCAGGCTGACATCATCCACGGCGGCCTGGCCGTCAAAAGACTTGGTTAAATTGCGGATCTCCAGCAAAGGCGTGAAACCTTTCTGGGACTTAGGCTGAGGGCGTGGAATGGCGTCGTTCACTCAGAGGAATCTCCGGTATCAAAATGAAGCAGTATCAAATAAGCATAACAGTCAGGGGGAAAAGTGCCTGATTTCTATGCCCAAAAGCGGCCCGGAACAAAATGCCAGCGGCCCCGCAGTGATTGTGCGGAGCCGCTAACGTAATACTCAAAATCATTCTGGTTGCATCAAGGCGGCAAGTGAGCAAGTCCCCGGGAGCAGACACAAGTCAGTGACCGGGGCGCGTTCACGCAGCCAACGCAGAGGCGGCCTGAAGGATGAAGAGTATTTACTTGCCGGTTTTTACCTTAGTCCACGAACGGGTGATGACACGGTCAATCTTCGGATCCTGAACTTTCAGGCTGAAGAGTTTGGCCTGCACATCGGCTGGTGGATAAATGCCCGGGTTGTTACGCACATCTTCATTCACCAGTGGCGTAGCCGCTTTGTTGCCGCTCGCGTAGTAAACGGTGTTACTGATTTGCGCGATCACTTTCGGTTCCATCAGGTAGTTGAGGAACTGGTACGCTTCGTCGAGGTTTTTAGCATCCGCCGGAATCGCGAAGACGTCAAAGAATGCCAGCGCGCCCTCTTTCGGAATGCTGTACGCCACGTTCACGCCGTTTTTCGCTTCTTTCGCGCGGTTAGACGCCTGCATCACATCGCCCGCCCAGCCAATCGCCACACAAATGTCGCCGTTGGCCAGATCGTTGATGTACTGGGAAGAGTGGAAATAACGAATGTTCGGACGCAGTTTCAGCAGCAGATCGTTCGCGGCACCGGTGTAATCCGACGCTTTGGTGCTGTTGGGATCGAGATGCAAATAATTCAGCACGGTAGCGTAAATTTCAGCCGGTGCGTCGAGGAATGAAACGCCGCAGCTTTTCAGTTTCTCTAAGTTTTCAGGTTTGAGCACCAGATCCCAGCTGTCTACCGGCGCGTCTTTACCCAGCACGGCTTTCACTTTATCGACGTTATAGCCGATGCCGGTGGTCGCCCAGAGATAAGGGATCGCGTATTTGTTGCCCGGATCATGCTGCGCCACCATTTTGAGCAAATCAGGATCGAGGTTTTTGTAGTTTGGCAGTTTGCTCTTATCCAGCGGCTGGAATACGCCTGCGGACAGCTGGCGCTCGAGGAAGCTTGCCGACGGCACAACCAGATCGAAACCGGTGCTCCCTGCCATCAGTTTGCCTTCCAGCACTTCGTTGGAGTCAAACACGTCGTACACCACTTTGATGCCGGTTTCTTTCTGGAAATCAGGCACGGTGTTTGGCGCGATATAATCGGACCAGTTATAGATATGCAGCGTTTTCTCTTCCGCAGACGCTGTGACGGACGCGGCCATAACCAGACCGGCGACAACACCCGATAACCACTTTTTACGCAGGGTGAACATCCGTTACTACCTCCAAGACAGGGGAATATAAATTGAATTTGTATCACTCAGACTGATACAAAACCTTTCACACAATGCCAACGTTCACCCATCACACTTGCATAGGCATTCAACGCTGACGCATACGCTGCCTGCGAATTAACCGTTTGGTTTTACGACGTAATCACGCGTGGTGCAGAGTCAGAAGCATAGCGCCTGCAACCCCCGTGTACCAGCCTCCTGAGACAAAACCGGCGTTTATCGATTATTTATGCAGATTTGGTCTATACCGTCTGGCATTTTGGCTTTTAACAAAGTGAAATATCTGGCAACACCAGCACAAACGCAGCATAACTTATGGCGAAAGCGAATAAAGGCAGCGGAGCCGCAATAAACACGGCTCGCAGGAAAGGATCTTCAGAGGGAGAGAAATAACTAACGGGCTTTAGTGCAACAAAGGCAGGTTCACGGAAACGGCCGGTGTGCCTTCTTCATCATCGCCAAGGAACAGTAAATCGTTGGCGTGGGCTTCAAGAATAATCATCGACATCTGCTCTTCCGCCTGTTGCAGGAAGAAAGCGAATTGCTCTTCAGTCACGCCCACGGCAATCGTCAGCGACTGGCAAACAATCAGTTTCGGCAAATTGTCATCCTGAATATCGACAAAGGCCTTGATGGTCAGCGAGCTGGCGTTAATCGAGCTTAAATCAGCGACCAGCGGGATCAGCGCCGTGGGTTTCACTTCGGCCAGCGCGGAGAACAAAATCACGTTATCCACGATATCGAGTTTGGCATCAAAAATGCCATCAAAATTCTGCATATGCGGCAAATGGAGAGCCTGACAGGAATCACACTCGAAAAAAGAAATGCCCAGCTGATCCAGCCAGCGCCGCAGCAGCGCCAAATCAGGGACGATGAGCGAATCCATAGAATGCCTCACAAGTTCAAAACAACGAGAATAACCACGCCTTCGCAACACCCGCAGCGTTACGAAGGGGGTCATAGCTTACGGAATATTACCGGTCAGCGCTACGACCAAAGGCCTTTTGATGCACATTAGCGCCGGTAATTAAGATTTAGCCGCCGGATTTGAGCCTGAATCCCGGCTTCGCCCGCTGTTCGATGTAATCAATCATCATGCCCGCAATATCCAGGCCGGTTGTGGTTTCGATGCCTTCCAGCCCCGGTGACGCGTTAACTTCCATCACCAGCGGCCCCCGGTGCGCACGCAAAATATCGACACCGGCAACGTCGAGCCCCAGCGTCAGCGCCGCTTTCACCGCAATTTCTTTCTCTTCGGGCGTGATTTTGACGTTGGTCGCGGTTCCGCCGCGATGAAGATTGGAGCGGAAATCGCCCGGTTTGGCCTGACGTTCAATCGCCGCCACCACGCGTTTACCCACCACCAGACAACGGATGTCGCGCCCTTCGGCTTCGCGGATATATTCCTGAACCAGAATGTGCGCATTCAGCCCGCGGAAGGCGTCAATCACACTTTCCGCCGCCTGGCGGGTTTCAGCCAGCACCACGCCGATGCCCTGCGTACCTTCGACCAGCTTGACCACCAGCGGCGCACCGCCGACCAGCGCAATGAGATCTGAGGTGTCGTCCGGTGCATTCGCAAAACCGGTGATCGGCAAATCAATACCTTCGCGCGCCAGAATCTGCATCGAACGCAACTTATCGCGCGCACGGGTAATCGCCACAGATTCATTGAGAGGAAAACTCCCGAGCATCTCAAACTGGCGCAATACCGCGGTGCCGTAGAACGTAATGGCTGAGCCAATGCGCGGGATCACCGCCTGGTATTTATCCAGCTGACGCCCGCGATAATGCACACTCGGCGCAGCCGGATTGATGTTCATATAGCAGGAAAGCGGATCGATGATGTCGATCTCATGCCCCCGGGCCTCTGCGGCTTCACGCAGCCGTTTACACGAATACAAAGACCCGTCACGGGAAAGAATTGCAATCTTCATCCGACACTCCATCGCCGATTAGCGTGTTGCCCAGCCTTGCTTATGTAATACGTCCAGCATAAACGGACGCTGTTCCTTTTTCAGGGTACGGATAATCAGTGCGCTCCAGGTATCGCGGCGGGCATTGCTGTCGCGTTGCAGATAATACGCGCTGAGTTCTTCGTCATATTGCGCCAGAAGTTCTTTATCCAGCGGCTGATAGCTGTTTTCATGAACCAGCATGGACTGCGGCATACGCGGCTTGACCTGATGATCCTGCGCCGGCGTGCCGATACAAAAACCGAACAGCGGCATTACGAATTTCGGTAATTTCAGCAGCGCGACAACGTCTTCCACCTGATTACGGATCCCGCCGATAAACACGCCCCCCAACCCGAGTGATTCGGCGGCGGTCATAGCGTTTTGCGCCATCAGCGCGGTATCCACGCAGCCGAGCAGTAATTGCTCCGCCAGCCCCAGTTCGGCCTCGGGGTTAATCTGCAAGTTGCGGTTGAAATCGGCACAGAAGACCCAAAATTCAGCGGCACTGGCCACGTATTGCTGCCCGCCGGTGTACTGCACCAACGTTTCGCGCAGCGCCGGATCGGTAACGCGGATAATCGATGAACACTGCAAAAAGCTGGAAGTCGAGGCAGATTGCGCGGCAGCAATGATCGCCTCACGCTGTTCATCGGATACCGGCTGGCCGGTAAAAGAACGGATAGAACGGTGTGAGCGCAGAAGATCGATAGTCGGCGTCATTAAAAAATTCCTGAACGGATGAAAAAGCGAAAACAGATGCTGCAATCATTCATGCTGTGCGCCCTGTTTGCAAGGCTTGTGACATCAAATGCTGTAACAGTGTGCGGAGCCCAAAAAACCCTGATTCATCATTTGGATAGGCAGAAGGTATCAGACCGACAGGTAATTCCTGCTTTTTTTTGTGGCTTGCAACAGGCATAGTATCGACATCAAAAAGGTGACGTGCATAACAAAAATAGTCACTCCCTTTTCATTTATCTCGCTGGTATTAACAAAGGAGTCTCCATGTTTGCAGTAATTTTCGGGCGTCCTGGCTGTCCTTATTGTGTACGTGCTAAAGAGTTGGCTGAAAAACTGACTGAAGAACGTGATGATTTCAATTTCCGCTACATCGATATCCATGCGGAAGGCATCACCAAAGCTGACCTGGAAAAAACAGTGGGTAAACCTGTTGAAACCGTTCCACAAATTTTCCTCGATCAGAAACACATTGGCGGCTGCACTGATTTTGAAGCCTATGCCAAAGAACATCTGGCTCTGTTCAGTAACTAAGTGGTTCTGAACTCAGCAAAAAGGCGCTCACTGAGCGCCTTTTTTTATGGCATCGGAAAATGTTTACCGGTGCTGTCGGAACTGTTTATACGCGGTAAAGAGCAGCTGAATCAGCATCGCGCCCAGCACACACCAGAAAATTGCGCTGGTAGCGTAAGCCACTTCCTGCACCAGCGGACGCACGCGCGGATAAAACATCATACGCAGCGCGGTACAAACCGGCACAGAAATCAGCGCGCCAACGAATGATGAAAATATCGGCGAATCGCGATATATCAGCCCGGTCAGCAAACCCGGCAATAAAAATAATAACAGACCATATTCCGGACCAGGTGTTATATCTCTAACAACTATCCAGCTATTTTTTAACGAAATAAAAGTAACTACAAATATAATGCAACAAAATAGCGGGGCTATTAACTTTCGCCAAAATGCCATCTGACTTCCTCCTTAAAGTTGGCGAGATTCACAGGCCGTCTGCACTGCACGCAATGCGTTCATTTTTACCTGACAGAGCCTTGCCGGCTCACTTCCCTGACGCGTTCCGCAATCCCGCGAAACACAAAAAAAGCGTTCAGTTGATTTATACGGGCTTTTCTCTGGCTGAAGAGACGTTCTATGACTAAAATGACGCCCGAAACCTGCTTTTCTAATTCACGATTTGAGAAACCAAAGGTGTTTAAAAAAGTAGGAATTTTCTGGATCTGAATTTATCCTTTACATTCTCCTATATCAAGAATTTGTTGGTAAACAATAAGTTATCCTTGTGAATATAAACGTCGCTAGTTTGTTAAACGGGAATTACATCCTGTTATTATTTGTGGTTTTGGCACTGGGCTTGTGCCTGGGGAAAATTCGCCTGGGCTCCGTTCAGCTCGGAAATTCTATTGGCGTATTAGTGGTTTCCCTGCTTTTAGGCCAGCAACATTTCAGCATTAATACGGAAGCGCTCAACCTCGGTTTTATGCTGTTTATTTTTTGCGTGGGCGTCGAAGCCGGACCCAACTTTTTTTCAATTTTCTTCCGGGATGGCAAAAATTATCTGATGCTGGCGCTGGTGATGGTCGGCAGCGCGATGCTCCTTGCGCTCGGCCTTGGCAAGGCATTCGGCTGGGACATCGGTCTCACCGCCGGTATGCTCGCCGGATCCATGACCTCCACGCCGGTTCTGGTGGGTGCAGGAGACACGCTGCGCAATACCCTCGCGGGCAGTAATACGCTCAGCCCCGCGCTGGATAATCTGAGCCTCGGCTACGCATTGACGTATCTTATCGGGCTGGTCAGCCTGATTTTCGGCGCACGCTATTTGCCAAAACTGCAACATCAGGATCTGCCAACCAGTGCGCAGCAAATCGCCCGCGAACGTGGTCTGGACACAGACAGTAAGCGAAAAGTTTATCTTCCGGTGATCCGCGCTTACCGCGTCGGGCAGGAACTGGTCGCCTGGGCAGATGGCAAAAACCTGCGTGAACTGGGCATTTATCGCCAGACAGGTTGTTATATCGAACGTATCCGTCGCAATGGAATTCTCGCGACGCCGGACGGCGACGCGGTGTTGCAGGTCGGCGATGAAATTTCGCTGGTCGGCTATCCGGACGCACATTCACGCCTTGATCCGAGTTTCCGTAACGGGAAAGAAGTTTTCGACCGTGACCTGCTCGATATGCGTATCGTGACGGAAGAAGTGGTGGTGAAAAACAATCACGCCGTCGGCAAACGTCTGAGCCAGCTTAACCTGACCGATCAGGGTTGTTTCCTTAACCGCGTGATCCGCAGCCAGATTGAAATGCCTATTGATGACAGCATCGTGCTCAACAAAGGCGATGTGTTGCAGGTCAGCGGCGACGCACGTCGTGTGAAAAGCGTGGCAGAGCGCATCGGCTTTATCTCCGTTCACAGCCAGCTCACCGATTTACTCGCCTTCTGCGCCTTCTTCATCGTCGGTTTGATGATCGGTCTTATCACCTTCCAGTTCAAAAGCTTCAGCTTCGGGATTGGTAACGCCGCGGGCCTGCTGTTCGCCGGTATCATGCTCGGCTTCCTGCGCGCCAACCACCCTACTTTCGGCTACATTCCGCAGGGTGCGCTGAACATGGTCAAAGAGTTCGGGCTGATGGTGTTTATGGCAGGCGTCGGCCTCAGCGCCGGTGCGGGGATCAACAACGGGCTTGGCGCCGTCGGCGGACAAATGTTGCTGTCCGGCCTGATTGTCAGCCTGGTGCCGGTGGTGATTTGCTTCATCTTCGGCGCCTACGTTCTGCGGATGAACCGGGCACTCCTGTTTGGCGCCATCATGGGCGCACGAACCTGCGCACCGGCGATGGAAATCATCAGCGACACCGCCCGCAGCAACATTCCGGCACTGGGTTATGCAGGAACCTACGCCATTGCTAACGTATTACTGACACTCGCGGGGACGCTGATCGTCATCATCTGGCCAGGTGCGTGACGTAAGTTGTTGATCACAAATGTGGCAAAAAAAAATCAATAATTTTTTTATATTTTTGCCACATTGCGCGAACTTTTAAAGTGGAGCGAAGTCTTAATTAGTGCCACTGCTTTTCTTTGAAGTCCCCAAATTTGGAGAGCCCGTCAATCCCGCCTTTTTAGGTTCAAGATTGCCGGGTTTTTTCTTTTATAAGAATCAAATACTTTAAAATCAATTAATTATGCAAACAACACATTCCTTATGGCGACAAAGTGGCGATGGGAAATCATAGCCGGTTTGCGATAACCTTCCCTTTTCGTTAACGTTTGTACATTCAAATGAAAAGTTCTGTAGCCTAGTCTGTCGCGAAAGGTTATAGCCTCGTTTTAATACTATAAGTCCACCCTTGTTTTTTTTGACCCTTGAGTAATTGTGACTTGTTACGCAACTTTTATGTAAGGAAAGAGAATGGATAAAATAAACACTGCCATGTACGATTCAATTGCTTGCTATGTTCCTTTTGAACTTCAAGGTGAGTTTGTAGAAGATTGTAAGTCGGTTGGCTTAGATGCGGGCTATGTTAAGTGCTTCTCAAAAGATTCACCTGACTACGTGGGAATCTTCCGTAAAATCTCTGAAAAACTGTATACTTTTGCGCCTCTTCTACTAAATGTTCTAGAAGCATTTCAGAAAAAGCATAGTGTTGATATCACGGTATCTAAAGATGGTAATTCAATAAAGTTGAATGGATATTCAAGTGATGATGCACTGAAAATATTAGCTGCTGCCGACTCCATGCGATTTACCCAATCATCTAAACTGAACTCACCTGACAACTCTGAAAACAATAAATAGATGCTTATACAATGCCAGGATCACATCCTGGCGTTAAATATGTTAACTACTTATTCTTTTTACCAGTTGGTTTTATGATAGTAAAATTGCACTTTGTTTTCTCAATAAATGAGAATTTTTTATAATCATCTGTTATGAGTGCGCTATCATCATTCATTTGAATTACATACATATCCTTATTACACATTAGTGTTTCATGGGTCAAGCTTGCTGATACACTCCCAAGATTGTACATTAAAAAAAATGAAGCTAGAAACCAAGTGAGATAGACATAATAAATTCTGACATTGAGTTTTTCAGCAATGCGAAGTGATGCTAAAGGCTTTAGTTTTTTTAGCTTAAATGAGTATCTTTTTTTATAGAAAATTCGACTGCCTGTCATCTCCTTCACATCAAACTCAATAATAATAGTTATATACACCAAAAGGAAGAATAATATCAGCTTAACAAAATCCACTTTAAGAAAGAAATCAAACAAAAATAAAAACGCGGTAACAAACCCTATGGAGTTCCTTATCAGAAAACGTTTAACTTCATCACTTATAACAATATCATCATCTTGTGAAAATATAAAATCCATCAGATTTGATAAGAGACAAAATATTGCTATCAGCCCAAACCCCATTTTCAACAGAGATATCAGGCTAATATTTATAAACTCAATAGGTATTTCTTTTGCTGTAAAATATCCGAACGAATACGAATAGGAAAACAAATATGCGCATGCTGTAATAATCAAAACTATAACACCATCAGATAATTTCATCTTGCCCTCTTTCACCTGCTTTTTCAGAAGATTATCTCATTAATAAAGGAAAATATAGTCGCTAACTTTTAGACATCTGAAACAACACCTTGCCTTATCGCTCACTCACATCAGTTACACAAATTTCAGTTTTACAAATTGCTCATTAATCTCTTACAGGCTGCCCCGTGTCTGGCCTCCCTGCACCTCTACGGCTCACGAACTTGATCTGCTGAGCGATCCACTAATCAGACAAAAAGCAGGTAAAAGTCTTTAATTTCAATTGTATAGTTTTCTTCTTCGATCCTATTGAGATCCAGAAAACTGAAATTTACTGAAATCCTTTTCAATCTTTTCAGTTTGAGAATGACAGGAGAATCCCAGGCACGGTGCGGCCTGGCAGGTTGGTTTGTAGAATTTTAAAACTGAAAAAAATTACCAACACAAAAAGGGCAGGCGGGTGCGGTGTAGTGCAATTTCCGTCTGGTCTTGCTTTGTTTCGTGGGCGCACGGCCGCACTGGCTCACGCAGGCGGCTTGATCGTTTTGAAAGGGTTCAGGGCATTGAATGCGATGTTGCACGGCACTGCGTGCGATTGGGGCGGGTTATCTGCGGGCAATAAAAAACCCGCACGCGGCGGGCTTTCGTGGGCATGAAATACTTATCCGATAACTGGATCGTATTTCTCTTTTAGCGTAGTGGCTTTGGTGCCGGTGTCGGTAATCGCCAGGGCATTAAGTGGCGTGCCGGTATTGTTGTGAGTGTGTGCAGCCGTCAGCTGTGCCAGCTGTTTCACCACGTCCAGGGTATCAAGCATCAGTTGGCACACGTTCACCGACTGGCTACCAATCCACACTACCGGCGCAATCACTTCCTGACGCACACCGGCCACGCTGCTGCGTAACATACCGACCTTTTCAATCAGCTGGCCGATCACGTTGGTTTCTGCATTGCCCTGGATACTGGCCACATAATTAGCTTGCGTGGCCAGGCTGTAATCCCCCTGGGCAATCTGCTGGATTGCACCGGCCAGCAAGGTGGCTTTGCCCAGCACAGTGGTTTTGTCCGTGGCCTGCACGGTTGTTTCTCTGGCCACCAACGTGCGGGTTTCATCATCGGCCGTGACAACCCGGCTCATGGACGTTTCACGGATAACCTGATCGGTCTGGCGTTCCCAATCGCCCGCCACCGTCACCCGCTGTGATACACCATCACGCTGCTGTTGCAGCTGTTCGCCATACTTCACGGCGGGCAGGCTGTTGCCCTGGGCAAGAGTTTGACGCACAAACGGCTTATCGGCGCGGCCACCATTAAACCCGACTTCTACCAGCGTACCGGCCGGGGGAAACTGGAACATCCCGGATTCCCCGCCCGCCATCGGCAACGGCAGCGGCACAGCCGGATAAAGCGGCGTATCTTTTGCGGGATTGCCGTCTGCGTCTAACAGCTGCAAGTCCACGGCATAACGCGGCCTGAACGGATCGGCAATGTTTCCGTTGCTCACGTCTTCGCTGGGCGCTTCCACCCTGGCGAACTGCGGCAGGTGCAAGCCGCTGGCCAGCTCTGGATAACTGCTTTCAACCTGGCGTTGAAACGGGGTTTTCTGCAATGCCTGGCCGGTGGCTTTATTGCGCGGCGTCCAGGTGATTTCCATATCATCATTATGCAATCTGACCTTCGTCAATCGCTGACCGTTCACCTCTACGCCTGGACGTAAAGACTGGATCAGCGGCACGGTCATGGCATTGCCACCGGCTACGCTTTGGTTAAATTCGGCGGGGATTTCTACCGGCTTACCGGCAAACAGTGCATCAGCGGCCGCACCGACAAAAACGCCACCATCGGGCAGCTGATACCACACGTAATCGGTAATACTGAATGCTTTGCCCAGGTTGGCTAACAGCTGATAGCCGGTGCCGGAATGGGTGAAATGTGGGATCGGCGTATCGGCGTAGGACGCACCGCTGGCCAGCGTGAATTCCAGCCCGCTTTCCTCGGTCAGCCAGCCGGTGATTTGTCGCAGCGTGGGATGCTGAAAAGAGCACGGCCAAAGGCGCTCAAATATGCCGACCAGCTCCCGGACAAAAAGCCGCTGATAGCCATTTTCCGCAGGCTGCGAACGCTCCACAAAACCGGTAAACCATCGCAACACCAGATCGTGATAGCCCACGTCCAGGCGCACAAGTTTGCCGGTGTAATCTTCATCCGTCTGCGCGGTGATAAATCCCCGACCGCAGGCGTTTAACTCTAACGCCAGGTTTGCGTCCACCAGGTGCGTGGCCGCGCTCGACAAATACAACCGCTTAATGGGTTTCATCCCTTTACCCCAATGCTTCATTGACCGGTTTCAGCACTTTGCGCTCAAACCACGTCAGTTTTTCGTCACTCTCGGCCGCCGCGTTGCCACTTCCATTGGCACCACCTGCCCCCTGTTTTGTTGCCGCCGTTTTACTGCCTGCCCGGGCTTCTTTCTTCTCGGCTACGCTGATTTTTTCGCGCAGGGTGAACGTGACCAGCCAGGCCATTTTATTATCCTGCTGCGGCGCATCAATCGCGCCGGTGAACGTCCCTTCACGAAAATTAATCGTCTGGGCGATCAGGTTAGCCACGCGGTAAACCTGCAATGAACCACTGGCAGATTTTGCCTCTGCCAGCTCAAACAACCGCTTCAACGTGGCCGCGTCCCGAAAGGATACCGTCCCGGAAACGCGCAATTCTTTGGCCTTAATTCCCTGTTCTGCATTGGCCGTGCTCGATGACTGCCCGGACTGGTCTTTTTCCGCAAACTGCATCGTTGGCGTGACCTTCAGATTCATCAGCGGGATGGCCTCGCCATTAAGTGCGAACGTGGTTATCGTCATGGATCATCGCCTCCAACGTGGATAAATCAGCCCCGCTAAACAACGTGGCCAGGGTATACACCGAATCCTGGTTCGGGATGTTTTTGCGCAGTTCTCCGGCCAGGAACGCGCCGTTCCCTTTGGCCGTAAAAACCCACGCCGGTGACGTTTTGCCTTTCAGGGCGGATAACGCATCGGCCGCCGCCGCCAGGGCAGATCCCCGCGCCTTGGTGAAATCTTTGAGCGCAGACAGCAATCCGGCCGCGCTTGCCCCGGTTGCCGCCTCCGCCTTAGCGGCCGCAATGCGCTGGGCGTTTACCGCCAGGCGATTAGTGGACGTGGACAACGGCAACGCCGCAGGTAAACCCCCGGATAATTTTGCAGGGATTTGCATTTTGGTGATGGCCAGCGCGGCCGCTTCCTCTGCCCGGCGCTTTACCTGGGCAATCACCGGCAAGGGCAGCACGCTGGAATAATCGGACAGCATCGCCATAAATTCCCCGTGCGTTGGGGCATTGAGCATATGCACCACTACGCTGGTTTCACCGCTCAAGCTTTCCAGTTTTTTGGCCAGGTATTCCGTGGCGTTAACCGGGCTTAAATAACTGCTGTCGCCAGCGGCCTGGCCAACGCCATAAACCCACGGATGAACCGGCAGTACCGAACAGGTTAATGCGCTCATGTCCTCTGGGATGCTCAGCGTTGCCTTACGCCACATCGGTTGGCATCTCTGGCCAGGTAATATCAGGGGCTACAGATAAATCCAGGCGATTTAAGGCCACTCGGTATTTTTTCCATGTTGAAAGGGTCGCCAGCTCCTTATCCGTGGCTTCACCAATATCAACCGCATCTTGCAACGGTGCCATGCTCTCCGCCGCTTTTGTAAATAAAGCATTTCGCTGTAATTCGGCAGTAGCCACCAATTGCGCCAAGGGAACGGCCGCCCATTTTTTTCCGTTCCAGGCATATCCAGCTGACGGGGCGATTGAAACAACGCCGTATTCACCGGCCTTTGCCTTTTGATAAATCTCATCACCAAGGCTGTCACCCGGCACCGCCGTAAATGGCACAAACTCACCATTATCAGTCTTCACATCACAATCAATATATTTATTAATATCCGCTGTACGCGGCAATCTAATCTTTTTAGCCATTATCCTACCCTCAGCCACAATGTTGACCTGTGCGCGGCGTTCGTTGTTGTAGCAAATCCCATGCATCGCCATGTCCCGCCCAGTGTCCAGCCTACGGTGGAGCCATCGCCGGTGGCAGGCTGTAGTTCTGAACCAGAAACGAGATCGCCTGGGTTGCGGGCATTTACTGAATACGCCCAAACGTATGTATTTATTCCGTTAAAATCCGTAGGGTATGGCTGGGGATTACTTGGGCTGTATACGCGCTGTGACCTTTCGTAGATATACCCGCCCGTATTTATGTCACGCCCCGGATACACATCACCCGTACCGCTAAATGTTACCCTCCCCGTTTCTGCTGAATTGTTAGTTGTTACCGTACGGAAAATGAATCCGCCAACGCCCCCGCCACGGTTATTAACGAAATCCGACTCGCCTTGACCGCCTGTTTCATTCCATCCAATAAACGTTCCCTGAACTTCTTTCCCTGGATTTGGTGGTTGGGTAGCGCTCAGATAAGTGGCATTCACATACCCGCCCACATTGCCACCAGACTGAGGATAAGCACCAATATTGCTTCGTGCCTGCTCTGCGGTTTTCGCGCCGGTACCCCCGCTGGCGATCGGCAGCGCAGTTGATAACGTCAGGCCATATGCGCCGGTAATCTCAAGACCGCCGCTTTCCATAACCCAGTTGTCAGCATTCCCCGTCGTCAGGTTTGACGCTCTTTTACGCAGCACCCATTTACCGTTTGTTGCATCCCAAAAGCCAAAGTTACCGGCATTCGAGTAATTAACATTCATCAACGGATAGGCCGCGTCTGACGAGCTAAACTGACACGTTGCCTCATGTCGGTTGAATTTCACCAATCCGTTAAAATTGACCTCTCCGCCAACGGTCATCGCCCCGGCAAAGGTCGAATCCTTAACAACTTTCATGGTTTCGTTGACGGTTAAAGGCGTATCGACCGAAACAGCCGAGGTAAAAATATTCGCTTCCGGCCGGTTATACCCAATGTAGAGCGTCCCACCAATTTGCATACCCGCGTCTTTCAGACTGGCGGACAGGGTAATATTGCCATTGTTATGATCACGCAGAATGACGGCATCATTACGCCCCCGGATCACTGAGTTGGCATTAGTAGAGCTAAGAGTCATACCCCATTCTGGCCGTAAAACACCGTTCGACACATGTACGCTATCGGTTTGCCCATCACAGACAATACGCGCCTTGATTGCACCGGCTTCGTCCCTGGCGTCCATTCGCATGACACCTTCACCTGTCGGATACACAGCAGCAGAATGGCCACCTAACGCCCGCCCCGCATGAGGATCGGTTTCAGTGAGCGTATTCGGCAAACGAAAATAAATATTCCCCATTGACGTTAACGATGCGGGCAAATCCGCCGCAGAAACTTTCCCGGCACGGCTTGTAAAAGACATATACGCCTCAAACTCTCCGGCGCGGAGCACACCCACCCGATAATTTGCCTGAATAGAACTGGCCACCTCAAGATTGGCCGCCATCTTCACGCTGGATGCAATGCTGGTCAGCTTGCCCAGGCTGGTGATATCTGAATTATCCCCGGACTTAGCAACGCCCAGCCGCGTTAAATCAGCCAATTCCAGGCTGCTGCTATCAAAAAACTTTCTCCACCCAAACGGCAGAGGGCTTGCACTCGTCTGTACCCATGCCCAGCCGCTTGCCTCTGTCGTACTGACATTGCCGATCCGCACGTAAATAGTGCCTGTACGGCAATGTAGATATTGCGTCAGCGCCGCACCGGCGTTGAACCAGCGGCGATGGCTTACCAACGTGTCAGCGGCCTGGAAGGTTTCCCCCAACGGGTGATCGCTAAAGTAACCGGCCAGCGTCACGCCGCCTGACAGGCTGACAATGGACGGATCGTAAAGCTTGGTCACCGTGGTGTTATCCACGTTAGGCATCACATTACTGATTGCGCCCACATCTGCCGGGGTCAGGGTAATGTCAGCGGTTAGCGGCTTTTTATTTACCGTGCGCGTTTTCGGTACGCCGTTGAGCGTATTCAGCGCCGCGGCCGTATCGGCAATGTCTCCCAGGTTCTTATCCCGGCGCAGATACAGACTGCTGCCTTTTGGGCGCAAATCGGTGATCACACCGTTGGCGTCAATACTGGCCAGGGCAAAAACGTAGTGCGCAACGCCGCTTTGAACGTAGTCTTTCAGCGTGGTGGCCAGCGTGAACTTAATCGCCGTTTTGTATTCACTGGTCAGTGTTCCCTGATAGCTCACATCCGCCCACACTGTCATCGGTTTTGTGGTTACGGTGATGTTGGTTTTTGCCGCCAGGTTGGCACGCAGCCCTCCCACATACCCCAGCCCCGCCGTCACAAAAAATTGCGTGCCGGTTTTGGCCACTAAAAAGCCGTTATCGAAAAATGCCCCAGCGCCGTAAATATCCAGATTAGCCAGGCGCAGAGATTCATCCATACCGGCCAGGCGTGCCGTAAAATCAATCTGCCAGGTTTCGGCCGGTGTGCTGATCAACGTCTGGCTTTCTGCGCCGTTGTACTCCATCAGGAAAGAACGGGTTAACACGTTGCCCTGCTGACCGTTGGCATTCTTCACTTTGCTTTGCAACGGCGCGTGTACCACCATCGCCAGCGTGCCGGTGGCCTTGTTAATCAGCCCGATCCAGTTAAACGAGAAATCCCCCACATCCGCGCCCAGCGTCACCGAATACACGACGGCATTCAGATTAACCAGACCGGTCTTTTCAACAGCCTGGCGGTAAACAATTTGCGCCGCGGGCGGCACCACTTCGGCGCGGTTAATCGGGGCGTTAACGTCCAGATTTGGCACATTGGCGAATACAAATTCGTCCAGTACAACGGCCTGGCCATTAGTAGCCTGCTGCGCTTTCCATTGTTCAAAGGCTTGTGTAATGACGGTTTGTGACATGTTATTTCCTTATAACTTCGCGCCGAACGTGGCGGTTCCTGTTTCTGTCACGCCCAGACTGGCGGGGTAACAAACGTATTCGCCCTGGTTCCAACCGGCGCGAATACGCAGCCCGGACGTGGTGATCACTTCAAACTGATAACGGCGGCAGGTGCGGCCGTACTGGCGGATAATCTGCAAGAGCAAATCAGCGTTGTCAGAAATCTGACTGTCCGTCACCCGGACAATGATCACATCCCAATCAATGCCCGCCTGGCGTTCCAGCAATTCAACGTAGCCAATTCCCAGGCGTTCAAAGATGGCAATAAACCCGGAAACTGAACCCGCGTCCTGCGCATTGATGAACGCGAACGCCACACGCTTGCGAAACAGTGACAGCGGTTCACCGTTAAACCGCGCAATATCACGGTCATAGGCCATGAGGTTTAACAGCGGTTCGGCGCAGGTCAGCGGATCAAACTGCTGTAATGGCCAGGTCACCCACTCCGCAATCCCTGTCCAGAACTTCACGGCAGCTTTCAGAAATTTGGCCGGTTCGCCCCGGTTCATCCAGGAAGGCAATTTCAGGCTTTTCATTTTTGTGGCGAAATCAGGCACCTTTCACCTCCACTTTCAGCGTGGCCAGACGCGGCACGCTCAGCTCACTGACGATATCGGTCAGGGAAAATGACAGGGATTCCACCACACCAAACTCCTTATGCAGCTCCCTGGCCAGATTGGAAAAAGAGAAGCGCGAATATGGCCAGGTACGCTTTACGTCATATTCGGCGTTTTGCCGGAATGCGCTGCGGATCAGATTGCTGACGCCGGAAATCAGAGCGGCGTTTTCTTCCGCCGTCATGTTGTCCGGGTTGGTCACGTATACCGTAACGGTTAAATTGTGCTGCGTTTCCGGCATGGCCATGCATTGCAGATCGTCACCGTGGCCGTGATGCCCCTGCGTATTGATGTACTCATTCACGGCATCAATAAACGGCTGGGACGTCTCCCCACTATCAAGCAGCAAATAGGCGTTTGCCGTTCCGGCACCGCGCGGCGCGTCATGCACAAAGAAAATGCGATCCACACTCAGCCCGACCACGCCTGCAATCATGCTGCGATACACCGCATCGGTATGATAGTTGCCCACCAGGTTGAACTGATTACGGCACCTGTCCCGTAAATCGTCGTCGGATTCTTCATCCGCGCCCGGCGCTAACAGCCAATCATCCTCATTCACTGCCTTACTGATACCGGCCACCGCCACCGGCAAAATACGAAAATAGCCGGGTGCCAGGTTGAAAGCGTTCCCGGCCGCCGTCGCCGTGACCGGGATCAGCGCACTGGCCACGCCCGCCGCCAGCGTCACATCCGCATCGACCGCCACCGCGTAGGTCACGCCATTAATTCGCTCAGTCTGGATAAGGGTTCCGGCCGCCACGGTCACCGCCTGACTGGCGGTTTCTTTGTAAAAGCGGATCACGCCCTGCGCTGCGCTGGCGGGCTTGGCCGTGAGGTTTACGCCCCAGGCCAGCATCCGTAACATGGCACCGCTGGCCGTGGCCAGGTACATATTGGCCAGCACGGTATTTACTAAAACATCTTTAATCCACAGCACGGGCGTGGTCACAATGGCGGTAATGAGTCGCCAGAACGGTGACATGCGGGACGTATTGGTAATCATCCCTTCCGCTTTCACGATGGCCGTAAACTGCTGGCTGATTTCGTCCTGCGTAACCGGCATTCCGCTTTCACTCAGCACCGCCTCAAAATCAATCGTCGGTTTCTCACTCATAATTCACCCCGGTGGAAATCTTGCCAAAGTCATACGTTTCCGCCGTCGCCCACAGGCGTTTTGCGGATTCTTCCGTGATATTCACCGTGCCGGGAATAATGCGTTCATCACTTTCAATTAATAAAATCAGCTGCGTGATCACATCGGCGCGTAATGTCGGACTACGCTCTGCCACTAATAATGTCGTCAGCCCGCTTTCAATAATGGCGTGGACAATATCCTGGGCAATGCTGATCCGGTTATTACACAAGCCCGGTTCATTACCTGCGTTCAGCGTAAAATCCCGCCCGGTTATCAGGAGATCGATATACAGTAAATCCGTCATTAATTTAATTCCTGCCATTCCATTAGCTCGGCCGGTGTTAATCCTTTGGAAGGATGAATATTCACGGTGCCGATTTGCTTACTGTTATCAATTGAGGTTTTAGCGTTGGTATTGATTTCCTTTTTCAAACCCCCACGTTCCACACCTTTAACCACGCCACCCGTCAGAATATCGCTGCCGATGGGCTGCGGCGGCTGCGGCACAGGGGTTTTATTCCCTGCAACGGGGATTTGCCCCGCCACCCCGCTAAATCCTGGCGGCATACCCGCAGGCGTTCCCGCCAAGGCCGCCGCGTTAGGCATCGCGCTGGCCGGTGGCATTCCTTTTGGCGTTGCCGCCACAGGGACTTCTTTCAGCTCAATATTGACGCCGGGAATGTTATTTAACTTCTCAACAATCCAATTGTACGTCCCGGTGAAAGACGATTTCAGCGTGTCCCACAGCTTGCCGAATACGTCCCCGATCACGCGGGCAATTTTCTCAAAGGACTCCACCGGAGAATTGATATCAAAGGATTTAACGACATCAATCCAGCCTTTAATCACAATGCTGAACAAATCGATCAGCAGACTGACCGCGTTATACACCAGCTCAAACGGCGTCAGAATGATGTTGATTGCCCCCGCCACAATCCGCCCGAACGTTTCGCCCGCGCTGGTGACGTTGGTCAGCTGACCTTCCGTCATTTGGATCGGCGTCAGCAGGTTACCAAACCAGCCCACCAGCATTTTCACGCCGTCCCACACCCAGCCCACCGCCTTGGCAATACCGGAAAATAAGCCACTGAAAGGCGACAGCGCACCGGCCGCCTGGCCGAACCCGCCGATAAACCCGCTCACAAACGCTTTGATAGGCTGCCAGAACTTAATCACCGCAATAACCACCGCAGCAATGGCGGCCGCGATGGCCACTACCGGCGCAATCATCAGCAGAAAGGACGCTGAACCCATGCGGGCAGCAATACTGGCGGCCAGCAAGGTGGCACGCAGGCCACGCAATCCGGCACTGAATAGCTGCGTCACGGCATTACTGGCCACCATCGCCAGCCGGTTAATTCCCAACAACCTGGCCATTGGTGCCAGCAAACGCGTAACGCCCATCATCACGAACCCGTGAACGCCCATCACGATATTGGCGATTGCCCCCACGGCCGCAAAACTCAGCAACGCCACCGTGGCATAACCGATCACGCGGGCAATGTTGGGGAATAGCCGCATCCAGCGCGTCAGTTTTTCGCCACCGTCCGCGATTTTATTCACCAGCGGATACAGCACCGGCAACAGCGTTGAGCCGATGGCGGCACGCATGGCGAACCAGATCGCCGTCAGCCTGTCCCAGGGGCGCGTCATTTTCTCGGCCATTTCCGTGGCGCGTTTCATGCCGTCATTGCTGCCCAGCTCGGTAATGTTGCGTTTCAGCAGATCAACGTTGCCGTAAAGCTGTTTAATCACCGCCGCGCTGTCACCAAAGGCGGCATCTAATTCAGCCTGTGCCTTGAGATTACCCTCAATGCTCTTACCGTATTTGCCCTGGAGTTTTTCCAGCATGGCAGGCATGGACAGCATTTTTCCCTGGGCATCCTGGAAACTCAGCCCCAACTTTTGCGCACCGGCTGCGGCACCGCTCAGAAATCCCTCATAAGAGCCGCTGGCTTCCGTGCCTAGTGAACGCTGCAACTCACCCAACACGGCCAGCTGTTCATCCATCCCCACGCCATAGTTGGAACCGACACCCCGTGCCCCTTCCATGAGGTCTTTAATGGTGGCCATGTCCGTGCCGAACTGGTTTTTCATGTAGGCCATTTTGCCCGCCAGTTCTTCCGCAAACTGCACCTTGCCCACCTCGGCCGCGTAGCCGCTGAACTGGGTAAACATTTGCCCCATGAATTCCGACGCTTCCCCGGCCGTACTTTTCAGCGCTTTGGCGGCGGTATTGGCCACCACGGTAACGCGGGGCAATTCGGCGTTCGTCAGCCCGGCCACGGCGGCGTTGATATCCGCGGAGGATTTCACAAACTCCACCGCCGATTCCCCGTAGCGCACACTGAATTTCAGGGCGTCGTCCGTGACCTTAGCCAGCGCATCATCGCTAATGCCGCGCGCGCTGGCTTCCTGCATGGCATCAAACATCTGAATGGCCGGATCCAATGCGGCCTTGATGGAGGCACCCACGCCCCACAGCGCAGCGGCACCGATGGCCACCTTGCCAAAGCTGGCCGCACTTTCCTGAGCGAACCCGCTCACAGAGGATTGCACCTGGCGAAGTGGGCGCGTCATGTTGTCAATTAAACTGAGTGTAAAATCTAAATCAGCCATTATTCGCCTTTAAATGCCAGGGCAATGCCATTTGCTACAGCTATGCGTTGATTATCCCAATGCCGGTTATCCAGCCACACGGCACGGGCTAAGTTTTCGGGATCGTCATTTTCATGCGGTAAATAATGGCGGCGCAAAATCAGGTATTGTTCAAGGCCATTATTTTCAATTGCGCGTACCCGCGCCGTTAGTTTTTTAGTTCAATCTCTAATTTCGGCGCGAACTGGTCATTCACGAAACTGCAAATTTGCAGGGCAGAACCGGGAATATCCAAAATGGTATCCAGCGCTTCTTTGCATTCAACGTGAACAATGCGGCGCAGATAGTTATTTGCCGGTGCAACTTTATTATCCATCGCCATTTCGTTAATGAATTTATTATACGCGGTGGCGTTTGGTTCAAAAGTCAGCGCGGTGCCATTTACAGCCATAGTAATTTTGCTCATTGTTTTATTTCCTTCCGTTGGTTTATTTCGTCAACTAATTGATTATGACGTGCCGCACACTCTGAATATTGCGGCGTGAGTATTAATAAGGGTTCGGTAATATCTTTACCCGTTAGACCTTTAATGCGCGGGAGTTTTTCCGGGCATTTGGTTAACAGATTTTCCTGATAAGGCACGTTCGGCTTTGTCGGCGGCGGCGTTGTACAGGCTGACAAAATCAGCAGACACGCACACATTAGTAAACACAGGCTTAACCACTTCCGTGCGGATTTCCACAGGTTGCGCATTTCGCAACGCCTCCAACGTATTTTCAAGCTTGCGGCCTGATTCACTGGCCATCTGCTCACCGGCAACGCGGGAGGCTTCCCCCGCCGCGTGTGCGGCATTGTTGATCACTAATTCCAGGCTATCGCTGTACCAGGTATTCACCTGCCAACCCGCTGCGAACGCAGCCAACAACGCCAGGGCGGCAATCACCAGCTGCTTTCCCATCATTTCACCCCGTTGTGTTCCAGGCTGAAATGGTTGCCGTCCGGGCGGCTTTTGAATCGACCGCCCCACACGCCGCCCAGGGATTCCCAATATTCACCCAGTGGCGTATACGCCTCGGTACTGGTCTGGTATTGACCGTTGATGAACAGGTTAAAATCCACAGCCAGACGCTGCGTGTGCAAGCTATTGGCAATGCCCGCGCCGCTTTTGGCATTAAGTTTGGCCTGCTCAGGCGTGCGGTAGGCTTCGCCAAAGGTCAGCCGGTAACCGTGATTACCTGCCCACTCGATCAGTTGGGCAATCAGCTGCGTGAACAACTGTTGTTTTTCGCTCAGTGTCATTTCAGTTTTCCTTTCCCTGGTAAATAACGACTTCCCTTTTTGCGTAGCCAGATTTCAACGGCCTGGTGGCCAGCAATCCCCAGCGCGGCACCCAACCCCGCGATGGCCAGCGGGGAAATATCCGGGATCCAAATCAGCGCCGCCGCCGCCACCATTGAGGTGGCAGAACCCAGGATAATGCGACCAAAAAACAGCTTTCCGGTCATTGGCTCACTGCTCACCAACATCTGTCCCAGGGCGATAAGTGCGCCCAGCAGGATCAGGCTTAACAAACTTTTTTCGTGCTCTTGCATCCGTGCAATGTCCTTATCCGATCAGGTTGCGGGTATCTTCATCTTCCAGATACGGCACGCCGTTAATGCGCACAAACTGCGGGCTGGTGACCATATATTTGATTTTATGGCTCAGCGTGCTTCCGCCTTTCGGATCGTTATCCAGAAGGTTGCTCACCACCAATTTGCAGCCAAAGGCTTCAATTTTCAGCTCTTCACTACCGGCCTTGGCGTAGAACATCAGATCCACCGGGTCAATACCCCGCCATGAACCTGCACGCCGTGCAATGGCGGTCAGCTGCGTCAGCACTTTGGTAGAGATTTCAATTTCACCCTCGGCCGCCACATCCCCGGACACATGACCATCAGGCACACCCTGAGTAGATGCCGCCGCCGTGTTATCCGTGATATCCAAACTGACCTTTTCAATGTGAACCAGGTCACCATCAATACGCACATCGGTGGACTGGCCTGAAATACGTTTCATCGTTAATTACTCCCTGTCAGGCTGGTGTCCAGCAACAAGCTCACCGTGATGCCTTTCGGGCATTCATACGGACGGATCACGATATACACCGCCACTTTGGTGGCTGACAGCCAGGTGATCGTCACATCATCATCCTGCGGCGGCTTCACTTCGCCGGGGAAGGTGATGCCGTTAATCTGGCTGGAAATCGACATCTCACGCAGCACCTTGGCAAAATACGCCTGGTGGGCGGCAATGCTGGACGGCGTGCTGTTTAACGAACGGTCGCCAATCTTCGCAATCGCCTGCAAACGCACGCGACGGGCGGCTTTATCGGCAATACGCAGGTACTCAATCGCCTGGTAATCACCCCCTTCCGCGTCCAGCGTTACGCCATCTGCCCAGTAATACCCGTCATAATCTGCGTACCACATTGGCACGCTAAAACGCTGCGCCTGCAACGCTTGCAAGGTGACCAGCTCCAGCGCCGCGCCGGTGCCATCTACCGGCATTTCATCACTGCCTAACGACACCAGCGCCCCGGTTTTTACCCGCGCCGGGCTGTCAGCAATAGTCACCGCACGACTGCACAGACGACCAGCCAGCACGCCAGGCTCATTGCCGAACAAACGCGGCACCAGTTGCACGGACGGGGCAGAAATCTGCTCCTGTAAGGCCACCATGCGAACCAAATATTCTGCCCAATCTTCCTCGGCCTGCGGTGCCTGCACGGAAAGGATGAACCAGTTCCAGCGTGAGAAGTTGGCCAGCAATTTGGCACGCAGCTCCGCCGCTTTGTTGATAGGCGTTTTCGTGGCGATATCATCCAGCAACACCACACCTTCAACAGAGCAAAGGGATTGCGCAGCCAGTACCGCATCCACCCAAGCATTTTCCCCGGCATCATCTGCCAGCACATGCACGTAACCGTTCCAGTTGGATCCGGCGTTGAGCATGGCCGCGTTCACGTTGCTTTTTAAAACGCTGTCCTGTGCGCCCAGCAGCGCATCAAAATCACTTTGGGTATTCATCGCCAACGTTTTGCCCGCGTTGATTGTCCCCGTACCGACATAGAGCACGACGCGCTCAATCTCGTTTGTTTCACCCTGTAGCTGATTGACCTGATTTACATCGACCGTTGGCCACGTCATAACTTCCCCTTAGTGTCCTGCGCCTGCGCCAAATCCGATGCCCTGGAGTTGCCGCGCTAACGCTTTATTAAAATCGTCTTCCGTGATGCCCAGGAAAGGACGGGATGGAACATCGACTGACCAGGAGGCTTTCGCCGCTTTCCCCGATAATGTCCGGATCAACAGCCCGGCTTTGGCCATCGTCAACCCTTCCTGAATTTCTTTAAACGGCGGCTTTCGCCAGCGCTTACCCTTTTTAACCTTGTACCCCAGCGCCCGCAGGCGTTTGGCCTGTCTGAGACTTGCGGGCAAACTCTCCGCCCTGCCTTTGCGTTCAACCTGACGACGGCTGACCGTCACATTCATGCCGTTTTGTTGGGCGTAACCCACCGTTCCCGCCGCCACGCTCTTTTTGCCGTTGCGATACCCGCCGCCGCTCAGGTAAATCCGCACCCCGTCGATTTCCGGCATTTCCCGGATATGCAGCAGCTTTGGCATATTGCGCAGCATCTTGCCTTTGCGCTTCGTCTGGCGTCCCTGCCATTTCTGGCCATCCGGGCTGGCCTGATTTCTGACATTACGTTTAGCAGCCGGGATCAGTCCGTATTTCCCCAGCCGCCACATCAGCCGTTTACGCTTAGCCGGGGGCAATTCCAGGCTGTCCAGCTGTTTACGTACCGCTTTGAGCTGCGCCCGGTCTAACTCACCCCGGATAATCATTTTTCACTGCCCAGCGGTGCGCCCTGTTCATCAACGCCGTACACCACGGCTTCACTGGCAAACCAAATAGTCGGATCCGCAAGTCGCCATTGCTCCCCGTCCAGGGGGATATTGCCTTTGACGTCCTTCACCAGGTTTAACGCTTCCACCATCGGCAAGGTGATAACCACCACGGCGGTTTCCTCATCCACCAGATCGATATCAAAATCAGGTAACTCGGTGTCTATGCCGAATTCTTCAAACAGTTCCCGGTCTGATTCCATCAGCCACACCAGCAGCAGCGCCGCCAGGTTGCGCGGGTCATACAGCCGGTAAGGGAATCTGTCCCAGGCCAATACCGCGTTGTAGCGGATCACCGCCAGGCGGTACTGTTCCAGCCCTAAATCCCGTTGCGCGGGGATAAAACTCAGTTCATCCATATAGCTGGAAAAACCTGCCCCCTTGAACGTCCTGGCGGGCATACTTTTGGTGATGAAATCACTCAACGCATCCAGCTGGCTCATATCTTCCTTACCGTCACGCGGCGCAATCCCTTGATTGCCCGGATGATGATCGAACCTTCGGCCAGCAACCCGGCGCGGGTTTCCGCGCTTTCCTGGCCTGGGTGCGACTCCCTGCGCCCCTGGCTTGCGAACTCAGGGATCAGATCGGCCTTTGCGCGGGCAAACACTGCTTTTTTATAACGAGCACAAAGCAGGTTTTCGCCAGGGCGACCGATACCCGGCACCGCGCTGGCCTGGCCAAATCCCTTGGCCACATACCCATCCTTGACGGCCTGCAACAGGTCATTCACTTCCCCGGCCGCCGTCAGCAACGCCTCGGCTACTGTCCCGGCGTCTACATCGGCGGGGATGCTGCGCTGTTCCTGGAAATCCGCCAGATTTAAATCTGGCCAAAATCCGTCATTCGTTAACGGTTCATCCTGGTAATCAATCGGCGTGCCGCTAAACATAAAATTCTCCGTAAGAAACGGGCAGACCGGGATCCACGGTACATAACCCTAGGGTATTACCTTCCCCGCGCCCGTTCCGGCTTGCGGTAGTCTTTACTTACTCAGTGATCGGATACGTGCGGCAATCTGTTTACGCATCGTTCCCACGCCACACTGTGAATGCAGCTTTTCGGCCGTGGCCAGCAGCGCGTCCACGCTTCGCAACAGCCCCACATCCGCGGTGGACGTAGCACGCGGTACGCCTCCCTCGTCAAATAGCTGATACATACCGGCGAACTTGAACCACTTGGCCTGGATCACTTCATACAGCTCCCACTTTTCCGCCACATCGGTAAATGTGCGGGAAAAATAAGGCTCAATAGGGTGGCCATCCCTGGCCTGTACTTCCGCCCATTTCAGGACGGTATCCGCCACAAAGGTGGGGAAATTGCTTTTCAACTCAACCGGGGTTTCCTGCCCCTGCTCAATGGCGATATCCGCCAAACTAAGCGCGGCGTCCATGTCGCCTACGTCAAAAAGCCAAATCACACACCATGCCAGGATCGGATTGCGGTAGACCTCCCCGCCATTCAGGTACTTTTCAACGGTGGGCATCCATTTTGGTAATAATTCATCACGCTTTAACGCCACCTTTTGCGCCAATGTCAGCCCGTGCAACATGTCCACATCGTTGGCCAGCGCCGCACTCAGAACGTGCAAGCTGTCTGCCCCTTCCAATGCCTGGCGTTGCTTTAACTTCGTTTGCGCCGCAATGCGGGCACTGTGTCGCTGCGCGGGTGACAGGCTCATTTTTACTCTCCGCCTACGGGTTCGGATGGCTCGGCAACGGTGCCAATCGTCACGGCGGATTCATCAATCGCCGCATACAGCTCCATTTCTTCGACGGCGTAACCTTCGTTACGCAGATATTTGTTTTCGTACTGCTTACGGTCTTCAACAAATTCCGCTTTACGCTGACGGGTATTACGCTGCGTATAGATATGCAGGTTAGCGAGCGTGGTCACCACCATGCGTTTGCCCGGCATAAATGGCGGGATAATCGCCTGACGGCCTGCAATGGAGTCCTGCAACATCTGCGCCGCGATTTTTTCGCTCGGACGATCAGCCGCCTGATACAGGCGATACTGTTCAGCCGCCACCAGGTCAGAACCGACCAATACCACCAGACGCGGATCATTACGGAATTGCTGCGGAATTTTGGTGTTGATAAGGTCTGACGCCATCGCATCCAGTGACTTGTAATCACCGTTTTGATCCAGCGTGACCGCATCAGTCATGATTTGTTTGCCGTCTTTATATTTGCGAACAATTTCATGCCAACCAATATTCACATCTTCGCCGTTCGGGTTTTCTTTATAGTCAGTAGATTCCGCCACTGACTTACCGTTAAAGCCGATACGCAACATATCCAGGGCAAAGGTCTGCGTGGTAAATGCGGTCACCATCTGGAAAAATTCTTCCTCAGACCCCGCATTTGCCCAGATGGAAAGCAGATCCCAACGCAGTGCGGCGCACGAATCCGTTTCAACCAGCTTGTACTCATTACCCGAAACGCCAACGTTGCGACGAAAACGGCCGTCAGCAATACGGCCGGTATGCAGACCGGACGCGCCCACGCTGACAACCTGGCCAGAAAGCTGGTCAACATCGGCCACGGTGATCCAGTTCAGGAAATCCGAACTTTCCAGCAGCGCATCACGCAGCTGCGTTTCCTTCGGGTCAGACAGTGAGAAATAATTACTTTCCTCGCCACCGTCCAGACCGTTAGCCGCCGCAAGTCCCGCGCCGAATTGCTTTAAAAAGCCACGCGCTTTTGCATTTAAAATCATTATTTATTCATCCTTAATCGCTATTCAGCGGTTAATGTTTTTCCCTGGCGAAAGCCTGATAAATGCTTACAAGAACTGGAACGGTTTACGTGAACCTTTCGGATTCTTATTCGGCAACGTGGTTACCTTTTTATCCAGCTTGCTAAATTTGCTGACGATATTTGGTAATTCATCGCGCAGGCGGGCAAATTCTTCCGTATCCACCACTTCTTTCACGGTTTCAACATCACTTTGAATATCTTCAACCGTTGTATCCGTTGCTTCCGTTTTTGTTTCCAGCGCAGCAATACGAGTTTCCAAAGAAGCAACAACCTCGGCCAACGCTTGTAATTTATCGCCGTCCTGCGGTGTTTCATCCGGCGTTTGGGTTTCGTCTTCAATACTGAAAAGACTGCGCCATTTCGATTTATTCTTATCCTTCCCTGCCATGTTAATATCCTTGATTTCGTTTATTACCAGCGGCGTGCTATTACCAATAAAGTAATTGTCTTTCCGCTTATTAAATCGCATTCGCGTAGTGCCTACGCTTGCGGGTTCATCGGTGACGCCCAGCCCTTCCAGGTAGTAACGGCCAGTGCCGCGAAAGTTGCCATCAGGCGTTAATTCAACAGACGTGAATAAAAGCTTTCCGTTGCGGTTCGCCTGTACCAGATCAGTGGAAGGACACAACCGCGCATAGAGCTTTACCAATCCAGAATCATCTTCGCTTGCCTCAACTTCCAGCACCTCACCGGCATTACCACACCAGCGCTCATGCTCAGGCCACAGCAGTGCGGTATACATATTTTTGGGGTCATACGTTTCCGCCGCGTCAATTAACATTTCCCTGGTTAAAAAACGCTTATCAACCGTTTCCCCTTCGGTTGCGATACAGAGCCAATTCGTCATTAAATGTGAATCTGACATACCGGAATTAACCTCCGTTGTTTCCGTGAGTTGCAGTATCGCCAATAATTAACGCCCCCGCACCAAGATGATTTCGGATATAACCCTATATCCGACCACATCAGATATTTAATTAACGAAATAGCTGAAACATCCCCGCATAATGCCCCAATGGCTAAATACACAGACGAACTAAAAGACGTTGCACGCGCTTTATATTTGCGCCGCGCCACGCCAAAGGAAATTGCTCAGGATTTAAATCTGCCGAATGCGCGGATCATTTACTACTGGGCGGAAAAAGGGAATTGGGCTGATTTACTCAGCCACGAATCAACAGAGGAAGCCATTGAACGCCGTTACCAATTATTAGTTGGCCGGGATAAAAAAACAGAGCTGGAATTAAAAGAGATTGATGTACTGATTACGCACGCCGTGAAATTGCGTGCGCAGACAAATAAGCATAAAGAAAAGATGGCCGCCGCCAAATCTGGCAACCAGGGAGGATATGACAGCCAAGGCGGGAACGGTGACGGCACAGAGCCGGTGAAGAAGCGTAAATATAAGAAAAACGACATCTCCGGCATGACGCAGGAAGATTTTGACGCTTTCGCAGAGGAACATTTATTCGGCTATCAGAAGCACCTGCGCAACAACCTGGCACAGCAGATCAGGAACATCCTGAAAAGCCGCCAGATTGGTGCCACCTGGTACTTTGCGATTGAGGCATTCGAAAATGCGGTCATGACCGGCGACCCGCAAATTTTCCTTTCGGCATCAAAAGCCCAGGCGGAAGTATTCCGCTCTTATATCGTCAACATCGCAGAGCAGTATTTCGGTATCACGCTGACCGGCAATCCGATCAGACTAAGCAACGGCGCAGAGCTGCGTTTTCTGTCCACCAATAAAAACACCGCGCAGTCCTACAGCGGCCATTTGTACTGCGACGAATACTTTTGGGTGCCGAACTTCGCCAAGCTTAACGAGGTGGCCAGCGCAATGGCCACACACGACCATTGGCGAACCACCTACTTTTCAACGCCCAGCGCCAAAACGCACCAGGCTTACCCCTTCTGGACAGGGGAAGAATGGAAGCAGGGAGACAAAGAACGCCAAACCGCCGTTTTCCCATCATTTGATGAAATGCGCGACGGCGGCCGACCCTGCCCCGATGGACAGTGGCGGTATGTCATCACGATGGAGGACGCAGTTAAAGGCGGGTTTAACCGTGCCAGCATCGACAAGCTGCGCAACCGCTACAACCGTGACACGTTCAACATGCTGTATATGTGCGTGTTCGTGGACAGTAAAGACAGCGTTTTCAAATTCAGTGACCTGGAAATCTGCGGCGTGGACGTGGCCGACTGGCAAGACCATGACGCAAACGCTGAACGGCCGTTCGGTAACCGTGAGGTATGGGGAGGCTTTGACCCGGCGCGTTCCGGCGACACATCCACGTTTGCCATCGTTGCCCCGCCACTTTATGCGGTGGAAAAATTCCGCGTGCTCTGCCTTTTCCACTGGAAAGGGATGAATTTCGCGTACCAGGCGGCGCAGATCAAAAAGCTGTTCGGGAAGTACAACATGACTTACATAGGCGTAGACGTGACCGGCATTGGCCGGGGCGTATTTGAGCTGATTGAACATTTTGCCCTGCGTGAGGCGGTGGCCATTCATTACGGTATGGAAACCAAAACGCGCCTGGTCTTAAAGATGATCGACGTCATCGGCGCAAAACGCCTGGAATGGAACAAAGACAACCGGGAAATTGCCGCGTCTTTCCTGTCCATCCGACACACCAGCACGGCCAGCGGCAACGCCATGACGTTCAAAGCCGATCGCACGGTTGAAACCGGCCACGCCGATGCCTTTTGGGCAATCGCGCACGCCATCATTAACGAGCCGATCAACTTTGAGCATAAGCGTAAATCTAAATGGAACTTAGGGAAAAAAGCAGCATGAGCAAACGCAAACCAGCCCGCCAGGCAAAGAAAGAACAGCCTGACCGCAGCAAGAAAATGAGCATCATCAGCATGGGGCGGCCGGAACCCATCCTGACCACCGGCACCAATTACCGGGATATCTGGTATGACAATGAATTCGATCACTACACCCTGCCGATTGACCGGCTGGCACTGGTTCAACTGACCAACCTCAACAGCCAGCACGGCGGCGTAATTTATGCCCGCCATAATATGGTGGCATCGGATTACCTGGGCGGCGGCCTGACGCATGAGCAGCTGCGCGGCGGCGTATTCGATTATTTATCCTGCGGTGACCTGGCCATTTTAAAAGTGCGTTCGGGCTGGGGGGATGTGGTGGATTTGCTGCCGCTGCCGTCGCTGTATCTGCGCGTGCGTAAAACAGGGGAATTTGTGGTTTTACAGGACGGTGAACCGCTGGTGTACAACCCGGATGATGTCATTTTCATGAAACAGTACGATCCGCAGCAACAGATTTACGGTCTGCCAGATTACATCAGCGGCATTCATTCGGCGTTACTCAATAGCGAGGCAACCATTTTCCGCCGTCGCTACTACCACAACGGGGCGCACACCGGGGGCATCATCTACACCAATGACGCGAACATGACCGACGAAGTAGAGGAAGAAATTGCGCAGCGCCTGGAAAGCAGCAAGGGGATCGGTAACTTCTCCACCATCTTTGTGAACATTCCCCAGGGCGGGGAAAAGGCGATCCAGTTTATTCCGGTGGGGGATATCGGGGCGAACGACGAATTCAACAACGTGAAGAACATCAGCGCACAGGATGTACTGAACGCCCACCGGTTCCCGGCTGGCCTGGCGGGCATTATTCCGCAAAATGCGGCCGGTTTACCCGACCCGGAAAAGTCCCGGACAACATACCGAAAGGATGAAGTGATCCCGTTGCAGCGCATGATCATGAATGCGGTCAACAGTGATCTGGAAATTCCGCCACACCTGCGGCTTAACTTTGCTTTTGACACAACATCAGAGGATGAAAAATGAGCCGCAACAGGCTAAAATCACGGGGTTATCACTTCCCCGGAGCCAACAAAATGCGCGTACCGACAGTTATTTGCCCCGAATGCGGCGCGAACTCAGTCATTAAGAAAACGGCACGCAAGCATCGGAAAATTTCAGACCTTTACTGTTCGTGCTCTGACTTCGAATGTGGCCATACGTTTGTAATGAATATGACGTTTTCCCACACCATCAGCCCAAGCGCAAAAAGCCAGGGTAGCTTACTGCGTGGCCTTGTGGATTCACTGAAATCCGACGATAAGCAAATGTTGCTTTCGCTACTGCAACAAGCCTGAATCACTGCCCCCACTTTGGGGGTTTTTCTTTTCTCCCTGCCGCAGATTTTTCAACAACTCAGCATTCAACTCAGCTAACCAACCCAGTGCTAACGTTTTTTCTTCCTGATCACAGTCCCCAACAGCGACCAACCGCGAAAACAAAGCCATCCGTTGCACAGCGATTTCCTCAAAAAACAAATCCTGCATCCCCCAACCTCCCTAATCATTTACTGTATGAATGTACAGTATCGCAAAATGTTACAGAATAAAAGCAAACTGCGCGCGCTTTTGCGAGTTTTCAGCTTGCATTAAATTCCCAACGCCTCAAACGCCCGGTTAACGGCATCACTCTGATCGCCCTGCAAAACCTGACCATCCGCGCATCCCCAGCACATGCCAGGGGAATCAAAGGACTCGTTTTCAGGCGTAATGACCTCCCCGCAATTCTTGTTCCTGCAATATTGCTTTCTCCGCCTCACCACCAGCCGGTTACCTTCTAATTGCATTTCTGTTTCCCGATCCAGCGGCACGATATTGCCCCTGGCCAACGCTTTGGCCATCTGGCCAGCATCCTGGGACTGAATACCGATGCCCTTTTTCAACTCGCTGATCGTACTTTGAGTACAGTTATTGACAGAACTCCAAGGGGCGGCGGTGCCGCCAGGAAAAGCAGCCTCCGCTGCGCTGTCGGCCAACTTCGGAACAATTGCCCATTTGACCAGGCGTGTTAATACCTCTGACTCCTGGCCAGATAACGGCGAATAAACCCCTTGAATGCGTTGAACGGCTTCCCCGTATTCATTACCGCATTCAGTGATTTCATAAATCACGCGCACAACCAGATCACGACGAGCCACCAACGCACCGCCCTGCGCCTGGGTGTAGGATGCCCAGCACCCCACATCCGCAGCGACCAGCACGGCATCCATAGATTTGTTTTCCAGGGTGATATCTCGCATGCGACGCAGCTCACGCCAGACGGTTACCGGCGCACCACCGATTTGCTGAAACTGACGGATCCGCCAGCGGCTTGCCCAGGCTGAAACGGCCTTGGCCATATCTTTGAGATTTTCGCCGGTTTCGTCGTCGGCTTCTCCATCCAGGGCGTAGCCATCAATATTTTTGGAAATGTATTTGGCAATGTAGCCAGTTGCGCTGCCCTTCTCTGGATCGATAGGCTCAACGTGAAAACGCGCCTTTAGCGCGTATGCAGATTGCAGCTCCTCAGAATCTTCAAGACGGGAGTAATAACAGAGAATATCCCGCACCTCGGCAACATCTGACGGCCGCATAAACAGCAACATATGCCAGTGCGGTGTCCCATCGTGATGGGGTTCAACTACGCGAAAACCAAAGACGTGGATCCCGGCGCGGGAAAACGCAGCGCGGACTTTGGCCCACACGCCACAAAGATATTTTTGTGTTTGCTGCGGGCTGGCCGCGTTCCACTGAGACACGAACCCGCCCTTGCTGTGGACGGCGTGATATTTAGACGGCGCGGTGATCGTGTAAAACTCACCGGCCATCCCCATTTCCGTGGCCAAATCTTCAAACCCACGCATACGAACCATAAGTTCACAGCGGCGCTTTGCCGGGTTGGCGTTGCTGCCGTCTACCATCTCAGCCAGAGAAAGGCGCTCACCCGTCTCCTGATTCTGCAGATCACACGATTTAAAAAACTCTCGGTTACGTTTCTTTTGTTCCATCCATTCTCCCTGCGTGGAACGGCTGACGTAAGCCGATGCCGCCTTTTGCACCTGGCCAACGGCGATGGCCATATGTTCACGCTGCAGATCACGGCGGCGCTTCAACTTAGTACGCCACCACTCCGGTGCCACCATGCGCAATAAACCGGATTCCGCGGTACGAGTTGTGAAAGTGCGACCTGAAAGAAATTGCTGCCAGTACGGAGGCGTGATGCCCGCCATCTTGGTGAGTTTGCCCAGGTGTTTGAACGTGGCATATGAGCGGCGTGTCATTTCTTTCTGATCAGCAGCCGCACCATCAAAAGCTAAATCAATGAAATCGGTGAATGACTCAGACATAAAATCAGCAATGCGGTGCGCCAAATTACGCAGCTCATCACGGCCAAAGGTGGGAAGTTTTTCCAGGTCAGCCAGGAACGGAAACGGAATTACCCCCGCAGCCTGGTGTTCAGTCGTGTACTGCTCGCAGACATTGCGCAGACGTGGCAATACGCTCTTACCCACCGTAGTGCGCAAAAACGTATTGGCACGGCGGCGGCCATTATGGCCACCCTCCAATAACTTGCTGTAGCGATCGCCAAAATAGCGCGCTAAGAAATCCGGCATTTCACCAAGATATTCAGCACGCCAATCGTGGTCGGTTTTATTCAGGTGCCATAGCTGACGCTCAGTCAGGCTGATTTCATCAGGTGCGCCAGGGGCAAATTGCTCTTGCTGCCACTGGCGGGTTTCATGATGCTGCCCGTTAAAAGCCAAAAGCTTCATTAACAGGCGCGGCCAAACTGTTCCGATTCCTGCAGGAGCAGCTCCACGGCTTCCGATGCGTTTAATCCCTCGGTCACGATGTATGCCGCCAAGCGCTCAAGGCGGCCGGAGTATTTAACAGCGGCATCAGCCATAGACTCTGCGCGGGCGTTCTTCAACATACTGGCCAGGCGATCAGTTTCCTGATAAGCCGGTGATGATTGGTCAAAACCTCGCAGCACTGGCGTGCGTTTCGGGCGGTCATTTCGGGTTAGATTCATGGCATAACTCCAAATTTAGGCAGCAAGAAACCCCGGCAACCAGGTGGAAGCCGTGGGCGTTCAAGGGGTTTAATTAATGGAAACTAAGCGGGGAAACTGTTGTTTCGTACTTTTTAGGCAGCGGCGCAAGCGGTGACAGGTTAAGCGCCCCCATGCCGTGCAATTCCTTGGTTTTATCAAACCAGGTACTAATCAGCGCATGGGCGTGACCTTGCCCCAGGGAACCGGCCACAAAATACAGAGCGCGGATGCTGGCCATCGTTTCAATTTGCTCAACCAGCGTTTCCGACTCACGATAAGCGCGAACCCAAAACGCAACATTGGCCGCAAACCATTGGTGCGGGTTATCAAGGTGAACGGTGTCATTAAACATGAATGGCGTCAGCGCAACGCGACCGCCAGACACATGGCATTTATTCAGGAATAAACGGCTGTAGTTAAACTTAACGCCGAAATCCGCGAATGATTCGATCAAACCTTTTTCATCTACCGTGATAATTTTCATACTTTCCTCAATGCATTGGATTTGAAATTTTTGGTTCATCAGCTCGGCGGCTGACACTACAAACGACAACACCTTTAAAATCTTCCGGTGTCAGCAATCGGGTTTGTTGCTGCATTTTTCTGACCTTCAAAACGCCATGCCACAGCGCAATTTTTTCCGCTTCGGTCAAATCATCCCAGGCGCATTTCACATGGCGGCTTTTCAGCTGGGAGAGGAAACAGAGATCGCGGCGCTCATCTTCTGGAAGATTTTCCCAATAATGTTTCACCCGGTTTTCACTGCCTGAAATCATCTTCCGGGCTTCGTGGATCCATTTCGGTACTTGCTGTTCCACACTTACCCCCTCAACCCCATCAAGCGAAACCACCACGGACGGCGCTTAATCTTCACCACCGGGTGACGCTGACCACTTAGAAACGCCACTTTGCTGGCTGCCGGTTGCCACCGCTGACCGTTCGGCAATTCAAGCCAGCCGTGGCCATAGCTTTGCAACTGTGCGGTGGGCGATTGCTGTTTTAATAGTTGTGCGAATACTTTCATCGAATAGCCTCAGTTCAGGCCAGGCATGACACCGCATGAACTTAAAACGTCCATTGCAGTGGCCAGCGCAGGCGTGGTGTGAAAACGCGACTCAACAGACACAACGAGCAAGGACAGATCGCGGATCGCCTGATTGGCTCGGTCTAAAATGGCGTTTCTACGTGATTGCGTCATAGGCCCAGGGGATATGGCTTCACCGGCAATAACACCGATTGCGGCCGTGGCACTCAAAGCGTGCATTGGTAAATTATTAGGTTTCGCCTCATTCACCGGCACAGCAGGCAAGCATTTCAGCTGTGCCAGCAAACCATCCAGAACCGCCGAATCATCAGTGATATCTGTCAGTAAGATCAGCTCGTTTACCGTTAAACGGTGTGGCTGCTCTGGATTCAGCTTGTTACGTAACACCTGGGCAGAAACCCCCATAACAGCGGCAACCTCGGTTAGGTTGTGCGCCAAAGAGAAACGCCGACAAGCAGTATCAAGATGCGGATGTATTGAAGTTTGATAATCAAACATGGCTGTGACCTCAGTGATATTGCAATATCGAACTAAGCAACCGAAAGGTCACAATTTGATAACGCGTCAACGGTTAAAGCGGCGATGTTGATCATCACTTTTTCGCGCTTCATATCTTTGCGCAGACGATGACGAGGCAGACGTCCATCAGCAAGCATGTCGTTGATCGTATCCTCAGCTAAACCAGTGAGTTCGCTGTAACGTTCAATTGTGACGTGAGGGGTGATCAGAGTGATTGAAATGTTAGGTCTCATGGGGCAACATCTCCTTTTGGCTTGTGGCGAGCCTCAATTAATAGTGATTACAAGTGAAGTTTCCCAAATCGAACTTCATGGCGAACATTAAGATCGCTTTGGGAATCTGTCAACTGAATTTTGTTCTTGGGAGCGAACTTGATGGATTTTAAAACAGGTGGGCAACAGGTGATTTTGCGGCTTGTTGAGGCTTATGGATTCTCAACACGTCAGATGCTGTGTGATCATCTAGGTGTATCAAAAAGCACCCTTGCGACCAGATTTATGAGGGATATTTTCCCTGCCGAATGGGTAATTCAATGTGCACTTGAAACAAATGCCTCCCTAAAATGGCTTGTCTCCGGTGTGGGACCAATTTTTGAAAATGGCCTTTCAGATTTACTTACGATTCCTAAATCGAAACTTATTGATGGAAAACTGTATAGCTGTGGATACACTTTGTTCGATAAATCACTGTTTAGCGAAGAGTTTATCTCGCCAACGGTTCTTATAGATAACGGTAGCACTTATATAATAGAAGCTCATTTTAATGCTATTAACGATGGTTTATGGTTGGTAAGCATTGATGGAAATGAAAGTCTACGCGAAATAACAAGACTTCCATCTGAAAGAATAAAGATCGAAACAGGAAGTCGGAATTTTGAGGCATCAATAAACGACATTGCATTTAAGGGAAAGGTTAAAATCAGTATTAACACAGTTTTTTAAAGGATATCTAATAATGATTGCCGGACTGCTTCTTAGAAATTATAAATCCTTTAGGAATCAACATTACATTCCTATAACACTTGATAGTAGAGCAACATATTTTATCGGTGAAAATGGTGTAGGTAAGAGCACAATTCTCTCTGCGCTGAACACCTTATTAAATCACAGTGATATTAACCGACTAGACATTAATAATGAAACTCGAAGCTTAGGACTGGACACAAGAGAGCCATTTATAGTACCTGTTTTTTTAATAGAAAAAGAAAAAGTAAAACGTAACGCTTTAATGGCAAAAACATTAGAAATAATAAGCAATATCACATGGCAGCTTGAGTCACATGATTTCACTTCTACGTTTCAGAAATCCTTTGCAGAAAGATTTATCGAACACAAAGATAAACTAGCTAAGTCTTTCGATGATTCTAGGTATTTTTTGATTCCAATTGGCTTTATTAAAAAGAAAGCTAATGAAACTCCGGTTCCATCTATGTCGATTTTCGAATCAATACCATTTTATGAAGAGGAGTTATTAGAATTACCTGAATTATTTCCTAACGTATCGTGGTTAAAAAAAAATCCTCTCGAGGAAATTAAATCTAAAGTTTTAGATTTCATAAAGGAGCTATATTCTTTCATTTATCTACCAGCAGAAATAACAGTTGACAGCTACTCAAAAATCGAAGGAGAATTATCCCAATCCCTATTAGGGGATGACATTCAGAACAAGATACAAAAAATAATTAAAAAGAAAGACATTGATGAAATAAATAAACATTTAAATGAATACATCTCAGATGTTTCCAAATTACTTGATAACTCCTATCATTTTAAAAAACCATCCCAGCGTCAAACTCTTTTCACACAAAGGCATATGATATTAAAAATAATAGAAACCTATTTTACCGATAAAATATTACACCGCTCTGTTGATGGAAGAGATACTCCGATAAATAATCTTAGCTCAGGTGAGAAACGCAAGGCACTTTTGGACTTGGCTTTTGCATTCCTAAAAGCAAACCCAAAAAAATCTTCGTCTCAGACCGTATTTGCAATAGATGAACCCGAACTTTCATTACATGCTACAGCATGCTTTAAACAATTCGAAAAATTAAAAAAAATTAGCGGCTTAGGCATCCAAACACTCGTTACCACTCATTGGTATGGATTTCTTCCTGTCGCTGGTGTTGGCTCTGCAATATATATATCCCCCAATCAAAACCATATAAAGCTGCTTAATCTATCATCTTTTAAAGATGAAATTAGTAATTTTGTCAAAGAATCCAATGGCGTTTATCTTGATACTTTAGAAGTCAAAAGCACCCATGATTTAGTGCAATCAATCATTGCTTCGATTACATCAACAAATAACTATAACTGGTTGCTATGTGAAGGAAAAACAGATAAAAAATATCTTGAGGCGCATCTTGAAATTGAAAACATACCAAATTTGATAGTGCTGTCTGTCGGCGGTTCGTTCGCTGTCAAAGATATCTACAGTTATCTAACGCTTGCATTGAAAGACAGAAAAAAAACCATAAAAGGTAAAGTGTATTGTCTTTTAGATACAGATCAAGCACATAGCGCCTATCAAAGCACAGACTCTATTCCCAACATAAGAATAAGAAGACTTCTTTTTAATAAATCAAGCGGGAATGTTGATTTATTAAAAACGACGGATAATAGAGCCAGTCCTCAAACTGAAATAGAGGACTCATTAAATGGGTTATTCTTCTATGAAACTATTTATAAATTATATGAGCAGGGGAACGATGACTTTGAATTCATCGAAAACACAACTCCGCTAGATTGCGATGTTTCCGCAGGCATTTTAGATATTACTACTACTCAACGTGACGCTATTTATAACTATCTAAATCTTCCTGGCATGAAGGTGAATTTTTGCGATATATATTGCGACATAGTTTATGAAAGTGAGGACATAAGAACCCCTTCATGGATGTGTGAAATTGTTGATTTTTTCAACGATGACGATAGCTTACTTTAATGTTTATTTTTTTATAGCCATACATTGACCACTGTTATTATATACAGTTAAATATTCCCTCTTTTTAGAGGGAAACACATGGCAGTTCGTAAACTTACAACCGGTCAATGGATTTGTGAATGCTACCCTGCTGGCCGTTCTGGCCGCAGGGTACGTAAACAGTTTGCAACCAAAGGGGAAGCACTGGCCTTTGAACGCCATACGATGGATGAAGCTGAGAACAAGCCATGGCTCGGCGAGAAAGCTGATCGCCGGACCCTGCAAGATGTCGCTAAGCTCTGGTACAACCTACATGGCCAGGCACTCACCGCAGGCTCAAAGACCTATAAAAAAATTTGCTTAATGGTTGATGCTTTAGGAAATCCCCCCGCTACAACTTTCACCGCAAAAGACTTTGCCCACTACCGTGATAAACGCTTAAACGGAGAAATTTACTTTTCAGAACGTTGGCGCCAAGGTGCTGACCCAACTACGGTGAACCTTGAACAAAGTCATTTTAGTGGGATGTTTAGCGAGTTAATTCGTTTGGGGGAATGGAAACAACCCAACCCGCTTGAGACGCTGCGAAAATTCGCAACTGCTGAAAAAGAAATGTCATGGCTCACACATGAGCAAATCAACATTTTGCTTGATGCTTGCAGTAAGGGAAGACCAGACCTGCCCTTAGTAGTCAAAATTTGTTTAAGCACTGGCTCACGCTGGCGTGAAGCGGAGAAATTGACCCGGTCGCAAGTTACCCCGCATAAAATCACTTTTGTCCGAACCAAGAGTAAGAAAAACCGAAGCGTGCCGATCAGCAAAGAGCTTTATGAAGAAATTGTTGCACAAGAAGGTGACCGATTTTTCAGTGAGTGCTACTTTCGATTTATGGCAGCAATTGACTCAACAGATATTGTATTACCACGTGGCCAGTTAACACATGTTCTACGCCATACCTTCGCAGCGCACTTTATGATGTCCGGTGGCAACATACTCGTGTTGCAAAGAATCCTTGGTCACTCTGATATTCAGATGACAATGCGCTATGCTCACTTTGCGCCCGAGCACCTCGAAACCGCCCTGCACTTCAACCCCTTAGCCACTATGAAAACTGGCGACAAAGTGGCGACAAAGGAAGGCAATAGTCCTGATTAGTCACCCATCGCCACATAATCAACATCCTGAAAAATATGTAATTTATTGATTTTAAAGACCCGGTGACATTACCGGGTTTTTTCTTTTCTGCTTATAAAACTCCCCCGCGCCCCCTTTTAGCCCCATTGACACCTTCGCCCATAAAATGGTTGTATAACACAACCAATTCACCAAAAGCCCTTTCTCATGACTGATAACGCACTTCTTATAGAAAACATCCGTACCGCTTCACGGTTGATGGTTCGTGAACTGGGGTTTATGAACCCGACGCTTGCCGCTACGGAATATTCCGCGTCGGCGGTGCATACGTTGCTTGAGGCTGAGAGGCTGGGTGCGGTGACAGCTGCGCAACTGGTGAATGAACTCGGGCTGGAGAAGTCGAGCGTGAGCCGGATGCTCGGCAAACTTATCAAGGCCGGTGAACTCACCGAGGTAGTTTCTGCGGATGACGCGCGGGTGAAGCACCTTCAGCTTACCGAACAGGGCAAAGCCAGCGTCCTGAAGATTAATGCGTATGGCAAAATGCGCGTCGCAGATGCGCTGATCAGGCTTGATTCTACAAAACAGGAAACCGTCGCTGAAGGGATTTCTGCCTACGCCCTCGCGCTGAAATCATGCCGTGACGGTTCACAGACAAATCCGCAAAATCCTGTGATCATCAGCTCCGGTTATCAGCCGGGCATGATCGGGCGGATTTCTGAAATGCACGCCCGTTTCTATTCACGTCATGCCAACTTTGGCAGTTTTTTTGAAAGCAAAGTGGCGGCGGGTTTAGCGGAATTCACCGGTCGCCTCGGTCATGAAAACAACCGAATCTGGCTCGCGGTTCAGAACGGAAAAATAGTCGGTTCTGTCGCCATCGACGGGCAGGATTTAGGCAATAACGAAGCACATTTGCGCTGGTTTATTCTTGATGATGGCTGCCGGGGGGGCGGTATTGGCAGAAAACTGCTAAGCGAAGCGGTAAACTTCTGCGATCAGCAAAAATTCTCAGCCACTCAGCTCTGGACTTTCAGCGGGCTGGATGCCGCGCGCCGTTTGTATGAATCGTCCGGTTTTACCCTGACGAAAGAATGGGATGGCGACCAGTGGGGAAGCCGCGTTACGGAACAGCAGTTTACCCGCATCGCGGGCTGACGCAGTGTCACGCCGCCGCAGTGATTTTCGGTGGCGTGACATTGGCGTTACCCGTTTCGCTAATTCTCAATCACCCGCAGCAACGTTCCGTCGATATCAATCAGCGCACCCATTTTGAATCCCCACGGCTGCATTTCAGGCAGATGAATGCATGGCCGAGTGTTCCTGTCCTGCCCTATTCCGGCGGCAATAAATTCATCAAAAATGGCACCGGCATCATCCACGCGCAGGCAGCAGCTGAACCAGCTGGTGAGCGGGTCGAGATCGACGTGCAGGAAGAATTCCAGCGTAATACCGCCGCGGCTCATAATGAGCCAGCTGTCGTCGATATAGCCGGTAGTAAAGCCTATGCTGCTGTAAAAGCGTTGAGTCTCTTCGAAATCCCGGGCGGGAAGATTGGGTGTGGCGTGATCAGTCATTGGCGGCTCTCAGTCGTCGGATACGAACTTCACGTGCCGGAATCATGCCTGAACGAAAACATAGGGGAAAGTGCGGAGAATAAGATTTTGTGAGAAAGGTCATCTCCCGCCTTGCAGCGGGAGATTCAGACACGAGAGACGCAGATGCCCTTAACTTTCAGGGCAGCGTCGGCTTATCAGAACTGATAAACCAGGCCTACGGCCACAACGTCGTCGGTATTGATGCCAGCATCGCGGGTCAGGCGGGTGTCATCCATCAGGTTAATTTTGTAATCCACGTAGGTCAGCATGTTTTTGTTGAAGAAATAAGACGCGCCAACATCAACATATTTGGTCAGGTTCTGGTTGCTGTAACCCGGGATATTACGCGCGTGAGACTGCACGTAGGCAACAGACGGACGCAGACCGAAGTCGAACTGGTACTGTGCCACAGCTTCGAAGTTTTGCGCTTTGTCGGCATAACCGTAAGCGGTACTGCCTGCTTTACCGAAGCGGTTTGCGTTGTAGCTTTGGGTGTACATCGCCGCCAGGTAGATATTGTTGGCATCGTATTTCAGGCCGCCGCTATACGCGGTCGCTTTGTCGCCGTTACCAATGATTGCCGGGTTGTTGCGGCCGTTCTGCTCGTTGGTACGGTCAGAAGCCATCATGGCTGCCGCTGCGCTGAAACCTTCGCCCAGGTCATAAGTCAGGGACATGCCGTAACCGTCGCCGTTCTGAGCTAATACGTCACGACCGTTGTTAGATTCGGTAGCGCTGCCATTTTTGCCCTGATACTGAACCGCGACATCCAGACCTTCGACCGCGCCGAAGAAGTCTTTGTTACGGTAAGTCAGCACGCCGTTTGCACGCTGGAACATGAAGTTGTCTGCGCCGTAAGTGTCGCCACCGAATTCTGGCAGAACGTCGGTCCAGGCTGCGACGTCATACATCACGCCGTAGTTGCGGCCGTAGTCCAGTGAACCCCATTGGCCAAATTTCAGACCTGCAAAACCGACACGGGTGAAGTTGTTATTATCAGCGCTTTCAGCAGAGTTCAGGGCTGCCTGATATTCCCACTCGCCGTAACCGGTCAGTTCGCTGTTAATCTGAGTTTCACCGCGCAGACCGAAACGCATATAGGACTGATCGCCATCGGTGCCTTTATCGCTGGAGAAATAATGCAAACCATCAATTTTACCGAAGAGATCCAGTTTGTTGCCGTCTTTGTTATAGATTTCAGCAGCGCCAGCGGTGCCTGCTACCAAGAGTGCCGGAATGACCAGAGAAAGTACGCGTAATTTCATCATCAATATCCTTGATTATTTAATGTTCTGCGTCGCTAGGCGACAAAGTTAATTTCCTCTCCACCGTGAAGTTATATTTCTTCATCAGGACCGGAGCAGATGAGCGTCAAATTAAACGAGGATAAGTTCCGTTGCAACCAGAAAACATTTGAAATAAATTTTGTTTAGCGTTCATTTAGGATAATAACGAGCCCTCTTAAACATATTAACAAACCCGAAAAAAAACGAATGAAATCATCGCTAAAGATAACATAATAATTAATACAAACAACAACTTAATCAACACTCATTCAATTCACAGTTTTGTCACACTCACAAAATAAAATATTATTCCGCTCAGAATGTAATTTCCCTCCGTAATTAAAAGCCGTCTTTTCCGTCAGGGAATATCCGATTAATGTAAAGTTACGTATAATATTACCAGGTTTCTGCAATGTCATTCTGGAAATAAAAAATCACCCGAAGGTGATTTTTTATATTATCCATAACGATATTTACTTACATAATTCGTTCGAGGCGCTGATCCTTGCCGCCTAAACGTCCGTCAGTCTGATTCCACTCTTTTTCATACGCCTGATAGGCAAATACAAATGCCTGATGCCCGTCTTCAAATATCTGATCAGGACGTTTGTGCCAGCCGGAATACGCGTCATAACGCAATATTTCAAAACCGTCTTCCGCCGGATGAATAAGGTAGGTGTAATGCTCACAAAACTCCGGCGCATAGGGAATATCTTCCCCGGCTTCGAGCGTGATAAACAGACCGCCAAGACGTAATTTAATCATTGATATCCTTTTTCATGATCCACAATGGAGTGGTTTGCGTTGCCGTCACATAGGCCGTTTCAGCGACCTGATGCATGCGCTGACGCTGATAAAATCCGATAGCCGGGAGATTACTTTGCAAAACCGTCAGCCACAAGCACGATTGTCCGTTTTCACGGGCGGCGGTTTCTACGGCGTCAAATAACATCGCGCCCAGCCCGCGTGCCCGGCTTTGGGGTTTGAAATACAGTTTACACAACTTCGCCCCGTGCCCTTCCGCGCCCTCAAGAGGCTGATTGAAATGCACTTTTGCAAAACCAACCGCGTCACCCTGTTCCTGTAACACCAGCCAGCGGTGATCCGGGCTCTCAAGCGTGTTTTCCATTTCTTCGTTACTGAAATCATCGGCCAGAAACTGTTCCAGCTCGTCACTATTTTGCCACAGGTCACCAAAATAGTGGCGATAGGTCTCACGACCCAGCGTTTGCAGTTCGCGCTGGTCGGCCAGCGTAGCCTGACGAATGTCCATTTTGCTGCTCTCCTGTCTGTTTTTTACTACAATGTTCGGGCCAAAGTGGATTGGCAATTAAGATTATTTTTATAGGAGTCATTCAAATGACGCAAAATATTTACGATGATCCGGCCTTTTTTGAAGGCTACGCGCAACTCGGGCGCTCGCAGTTCGGGCTGGAAGGCGCGCCGGAATGGCCTTCACTCAAAGCCATGCTGCCTGATATGCAGGGCGCACGCATCATCGATCTGGGGTGTGGCTACGGCTGGTTTTGCCGTGCTGCGCGCGATGCCGGTGCTGCAGAAGTTTCAGGGCTCGACGTTTCAGAGAAAATGCTCGAAAAAGCCCGGTCGATGACCCGCGACGATGCGATTCATTATGCCCGCCAGGATCTTGAAAGCCTGACACTGCCGGAAGCCGCTTTCGATCTGGCCTACAGCTCGCTCACGCTTCATTACATCGACGCCCTGCCCGCGCTTTTGCAAACGGTGTTTCACGCGCTCAAACCGGGCGGCAGTTTTGTCTTCTCAGCTGAGCACCCGATCTATACCGCACCTTCAAGCCCCGCGTGGCTGATCAATGAAGGCGGGCAAAAAACCTGGCCGGTCGATGGTTATCAGCATGAAGGCAAGCGTGTCACAAACTGGTTTGCCGAAGGTGTGGTCAAGCAGCACCGCACGCTGGGAACTTACATCCGCCTGCTCACTGATGCGGGTTTCGTTATCCGCGAGCTTAATGAGTGGGGTCCGTCGGCAGAACAAATTGCCGCACAACCGGCGCTGGCCGAAGAAGCTGAACGTCCGATGCTGTTCCTGATGTCCGTCCAGAAACCTCGCTAATCGTCTTCTCAGACACTTTTCCTTTCATTTTTTCAGTCAGGCAATTGCGCCGGGAGGCTCGTCCTCCCGCCTGCTTAAGGCTTCCTTAAGTTCTTCTCTTTACACTCTATTTCATCGCGAAACTATACCGCCGTTCAACGAGTGCGGATATTCAGACGATACCCCCTTTACCTCACAGGCAGCACAAACTAACGTGGCCTCCACGTTTTTTGCCGGTTGTCAGTGGGTTACCGGAAATTTGTGATCACTATTTTGGCCTGTTTATTTGGCCTGTCTGTCTGGCCTGTACATACGAGGGTAGTTTTATGGAGCAGCTGAATCATCTGGTGTTTTTATGGATCAACGCGACGCCCGCTTCGCCGCACGCGCTGATCAGTCTGGCGGCTTTTCTGGCCAATGATCTGATTATCATCGTCCCGCTTCTGATTGTCGGGCTCTGGCTTTGGGGTCAGCGCGACCAGATCGGCCAGCAACGTGAACTGGTCAGTAAAACCACCATTGCGCTGCTCTTTGCGATGACGACGGCCAAAACGCTCTCGATGCTTTTCCCCCACGCGCGCCCTTTCGTTGAAGGTTTTGGTTATAACTTCCTGCATCACGCGCCGGATGACTCTTTCCCGAGTGACCACGGCACGGCGATTTTCACTTTCGCGCTGTCATTCCTGTTCTGGCACCGCATCTGGTCCGGCGCGCTGCTGATGGTGACCGCCATCGCCATCGCCTGGTCACGTATTTATTTAGGCATTCACTGGCCGCTGGATATGCTGGGCGGATTACTGGTTGGTATGCTCGGTTGCCTGTTCGCGCAGCTGGTGTGGAACCTGTTTGGTGAGCAGATTAACGCGGTGATGTGCAAAGTGTACCGTTTCGGGTTCGCCTTCCCGATCAGGAAAGGCTGGGTGCAGAACTGATTTTCCGGCCATTCAGGCATAAAAAAAAGCGAGGCTTTGTTGGCCTCGCTTTTTTTGTTTCAATTTCAGGGATTAAGCCGCAGTTACTTGCCGAAAATGCTGCCAAACAGGCCGCTGATTTTCATCATCACAAAGTCCCAGATACGGCCAAAGAAGCCCGCTTCCTTCACTTCCTGCAACGCCACCAGCGGACGCTGTTCAATAACTTTGCCGTCCAGACTGAAATCCACGGTTCCCACAACCTGATTCTTCGCCAGCGGCGCTTCAAGCTGCTTATTGGTCAGCGTGAAGCTGGCTTTCAGGTTTTTCAGCTGGCCTTTCGGCATCGTCAGTGAGGCGTTTTCAGCCACACCCAGCGGAACCATTTTTTCATCACCAAACCAGACGCGCTGGCTGGTGAATGCATCACCGGCTTTAATTGGCGTCAGCGTTTCAAAGAAACGGAAACCCCAGGTCAGCAGACTTTCGCTCTCGCTGAAACGGATTCGGTCGCTCGGCGCGCCCATGACCACCGCAATCAGGCGCATACCGGTCGGGTCGCTGGCGGAAGACACCAGGTTATACCCCGCGCCGGACGTGAAGCCGGTTTTAATGCCGTCCACATTCAGATTCGAACTCCACAACAGGCGGTTACGGTTAATCTGTTTGATGTGGTTGAAGGTGAATTCTTTCTCTTTATGCAGCGCATATTCGTCCGGCGTATCACGGATCAGCGCCTGCGAAAGCAGTGCCATATCCGTTGCCGACGTGTACTGCCCGTCCGCATCCAGCCCGTGAACGGTTTTAAAATGCGTATTTTGCAGTTTCAGCTGTTCGCCGTAGCGGTTCATCAGATTCACGAAGGAATCCTGGCTCCCCGCCACAAAATCGGCCAGCGCAATACTCGCGTCGTTACCCGACTGGATCACAATCCCTTTATTCAGCTCGGAAACCGGCACGCGGTCACCGGGTTTGAGGAACATCAGGGACGATCCGCGCAGCACCGGATTGCCGGTTGCCCAGGCATCGTTACCGACAGAAACCAGATCGTCGGATTTGATTTTGCCGGATTTAATGGCCTGGCCGACCACGTAGCTGACCATGATTTTGCTCAGGCTGGCCGGGTCGAGGCGCGCGTCAGGATTCGATTCAGTCAGGATCTTCCCGCTGTTGTAATCCATTAGCACCCAGGATTTGGCATTAATCTGTGGTGCGACGGGGCCGTTGTCCGCCTGAGCGGCAGGAAGCGCCAGCAGCATTACTCCACCGCCCAGCGCGTAAATGAAAGTCCGTTTGAATTGGGAAGAAATAGTCATAGGTATCAGCGCTTTTGTCCGGGTAACTGAAATTTATCTTATCTTTCAAACAGATTGTACAACTCTGTCTGACGTAAAACCTACTGCGTTCTGGGTCTGGAATAAACCTAAATAGTGTAAAGATCTTAAGAATAGTAGAGATTTCCACTGCTTGCGCTGATTCAACCGGCGATAAAAACAGCAGTCAGCACTTGACCAATTCATTCATGTGCGTCAGTTTGGGGTGAAGATTCATATAAAATATCTATAACAATAAACGGCTTAATCGCAACGGCGCTTCAACGACGATGAACGAGCCGCAGGGGCAGAAATGGGACTGGTAATTAAGGCGCTGATCGGAGCGCTGGTCGTGATTTTAATCGGGGTGCTGTCCAAAACCCGAAACTATTATATCGCCGGGCTGGTCCCGCTTTTTCCTACGTTCGCCTTAATTGCTCACTACATTGTGGGCACGGAACGCAGCATCGAGGCACTGCGAACCACGATTGTCTTCGGCCTGTGGGCCGTCATTCCTTATATGGTGTACCTGATTTCACTCTATTTTTTCATCGGCTCGATGAAACTGCCTTACGCCCTGCTCTGCGCCGTCGTTTGCTGGTCGCTGGCGGCGTGGCTGCTGATCAGCCTGTGGACGCGTTTTCACGCCTGACTTTTATGACCGGGCAGTATTCAGACTGAAATCACGGATAAAGGCGTCGTTTTCCCGTACCAGTTCGTCACGGATAAAATCGACAAACTGGCCGAGCGCCGCCGAACGCCTTTTACCGGCGGGTGACTGCAACTGCAACGTCCGCTGGCTCAGCTGTTCAATGTTCACCGGTTTGACCCGCAAATTATCGCGCCGCGCTTTATACATAATGGAAAAGTGGCTGCACGCGACAATCGCCCCCGGCGTCTGTACCATAAAATCGTAAAGCGTCGAAAAACGGTTACAGCTCACTGCGGGTTCCAGAAAAATTCCGCTCATCCGGCACGACAAATCAAACAGCTGGCGGATGGTGCTGCCCTGCTCGTTCATCGCCAGCGGGAACGGATGTAAATCTGTCAGCAAAACGTCCTTATCCGCCAGCGGATGATCCGGGCGCATCACCATGCGTACCGGCGCAGGGAAAGACGCCATGATGTCCACACCGCGCTCCGCCACCAGGCTGAACTGTAACGCCAGTTCCACTTCGCCGTTGTGGATCATTTCCGACACTTCCACCGCCGTGCCGACGTTGAGATAAAACATCACGCCCGGATTGATCTTGCGAAACCGTGAGAACAGCTGCGGCAGTAAATCAAACGCCAGCCCGTCAGTACAGGCCATGCGGATCACGGTTCGCCTCACGGCGTTCAGCCCCTGAATTTCCGCAATCGCGTGCTCCATTTCCATCATGCTTTTACGCACATGGTTTTCCAGAATCTGCCCGGCATCGTTGAGCACCATCCCGCGCGCGTGGCGTTCAAACAGCGGCGCGCCGATGCGTTCTTCCAGACGCTGGATCTGACGGCTGATGGCCGACACCGCCACAAATAATTGCTTACTGGCCGCGCTCAGCGAGCCGGTATTGGCCACCGCCAGAAAATAGCGAATCTCCGTACTTTGCATGACCGTATTGCCTCATCACTGTGCAGATGAGCATTACAATAAAAGCAACGCTAACTTGCAATTATTATTATTGTGGCAACGCTGACGCAGCGCTTAGAGTGAAACTGCTAAAAAAACCAACAATAAAATCACAAACACAACAAAAGCAGGATCCTCATGACAGCGGAAAATATCGTTGAACAGGCGTTAGCCTGGTTCGATCAGGGTGAATACCAGCGCACGCTGGCGCGCAGGGTGGCGATTGCCTCCGAAAGCCAGAGTAATCAGCGGGACGCCGAACTGGCGCGTTATCTCGATAAAGAGATTAAACCGGCACTCGCGGCGATGGGTTTCAGCCTGCTGAGCGTCGAAAATGCGTATGCCGCTAACCGTCCTTTTTTGATCGCCACCCGCATTGAAGACGATGCGTTGCCCACAATCCTGAGTTACGGCCACGGCGACGTGGTGTTCGGCGACGATGAAAACTGGCGCAGCGACTTATCGCCGTGGGAACTCAAAGAGGACGGCGACCGCTGGTACGGACGTGGCAGTGCCGACAACAAAGGCCAGCACAGCATCAACATTGCCGCGCTGGAGCAAATCTACCAGGCCCGCGGCGGAAGCCTCGGTTTTAACTGCAAACTGCTGTTCGAAATGGGTGAAGAAATCAGCTCACCGGGGCTGGCCGAACTTTGCCGTGAATATCAGGAAGAGCTCAGCGCCGATATTTTCCTCGCCTCCGACGGCCCGCGCCTGAGCGCCGTGCGCCCGACGCTGTTCCTCGGTTCACGCGGTGCGGTGAATTTCCGTCTCACCATCAATGCCCGCGACAACGCCTATCACTCCGGCAACTGGGGCGGGCTGCTGACCAATCCGGGGACGCAGCTGGCAAACGCGCTGGCCTGTCTGGTGAATCAGCACGGCCAGTTGCAGGTTTCTGCGCTGAAACCGCCGGCAGTCAGTGAGGCTATCCGCGAAATTCTCAGCGATGTTGACGTCGGCGATGGCAAAAACGATCCGCAGATTGATCTGAACTGGGGCGAGGAAGGTCTCACGCCTGCCGAGCGTCTCTATGCGTGGAATACGCTGGAAGTGCTGTCGTTCCTGACCGGTAATCCGCAGCGCCCGATGAACGCCATTCCCGGCTCGGCGACGGCGGTATGTCAGCTGCGTTTTGTCGTCGGCACCGACTGGCAACATCTGGCAGAGCACGTCCGTGCGCACCTCGATGCACAGGGTTTCCCGCAGGTTGAGGTGGAATTTATGCGTGGCTCACCGGCCACCCGCTTCGACCCGACCGATCCTCTGGTGGACTGGGCGCTGAATATCATGCAAAAAACAAACGGTAAAAAACCGGCATTGCTGCCGAACCTCGGCGGATCTCTGCCTAATGATGTCTTCGCCGATATTCTCGGTTTACCGACGTTATGGGTGCCGCACTCTTATCCGGCCTGCGGTCAGCACGGCGTGAATGAACACATGCTGATTTCCGTGGCACGCGAGGGGCTGGCGATCATGACCCATCTGCTGTGGGATCTTGGTGAAAACGGTGCCGCCGTGCTGGCCCGTCACCACGCCCATACAGGAGGTGCGCAATGAGCCAGTTAAGCGCCAGCTCCGCTTCCGTCAGCACTACGGCTGAAAAACCAAGCCTGATGAAAACCCTCTTTGCGACCTGTATCGGGAACGCGCTGGAGTGGTTTGATATCGCCATTTACGGCTTTTTCGCCAGCTATATTGCGCATGCGTATTTCCCGACGTCCGATCCGACCGTTTCACTGTTGCTGGCGTTTGGCAGCTTCGGGGTTTCATTCCTGATCCGGCCGCTCGGCGCAATCGTTCTCGGTGCGTATGCCGACAAACACGGGCGTAAAGCGTCACTGCTGATGTCCATCAGCCTGATGATGATTGGCGGCTTAATCATTGTCATCACACCCTCCTACGCCACTATCGGCATGGCCGCGCCGCTGCTGATCCTCGCGGCACGTCTGATTCAGGGCTTTTCGGCGGGAGGTGAGTTCGGCAGCTCAACGGCATTTCTGGTTGAACATTTCCCCGAACGTAAAGCGTTTATCGCCAGCTGGCAGTTCGCCACGCAGGGCGCGAGCACCTTGCTGGCTTCGGCATTTGGCCTGGGGTTGTCTGCCATTCTGAGTGAAACGCAGTTGCAGGACTGGGGATGGCGCATTCCGTTTATTTTCGGTCTGCTGATTGGCCCGGTGGGTTTGTATATCCGCCGCCATATCAAAGAATCGGAAAGCTTCAGCAAAGCCGAGAAAACCGCGTCGCCGCTGAAAGAAATCGTGCGCTCGCAAAAAGGCCTGTTCTTTACGGCTATCGGCCTGATGGTGGTGTCCACCGCCATCAACTACATGCTGAACTACGTGCCGACGTACGCCACAAAAACGTTGCATCTGCCTGCCTCGGCGGGCTTTAGCGCCACATTATCGGCGGGGATTATCCTGACCGTCGTCACGCCAGTTATGGGGCTGTGGGCGGAGAAAATCGGGCGTCTGCCGCTGATGTGGGGTTCGCTTATCCTGCTGTTGCTGACCATTTATCCGGCGTTCTGGCTGATGCTGCAATACACATCGGCGCTGTCTTTACTGCTGCTGATAAGCTGGCTGGCACTGCTGAAATCGGTGTATTTCTCCACCGTGCCGTCGATGATGGCGGATTTGTTCCCGATCACCACCCGCGCCAGCGGCATGGCGATCAGCTACAACGTGGCGGTCACCGTGTTCGGCGGCTTTGCACCATTCATCTGTACCCTGCTGATTTCCGCCACCGGCAGCAGCCTGGCGCCAGGTTACTACCTGATGATGGTCGCCCTGCTCAGCGTCTGGGCACTGTTTAAGGCGCAGAAAACACAGCGCTGATTTCCCGTAATCCCCCTCAGCGACGGGGAAACCTGTCGCTGAGTGTTACGCTTAACCCTTCGCAAAACCCCTTCACCTGCCCTATAGTCATTGCCATTGTGCTGGCTAACGTTCTGTTTATTTACCCTTTTCAAACGAGGAGTTCTGAATGATCACCCTGTGGGGCCGCGATAACTCAACTAATGTGAAAAAAGTGCTGTGGTTGCTGGACGAACTTAAACTGCCTTTTCAGCAAATTAACGCCGGGGGCGCTTACGGCAAAAACCATGAGCCGCTTTATCTGTCACTCAATCCGAACGGGCTGGTGCCTTGCATACAGGATGATGATTTTGTCCTGTGGGAATCGAATGCCATTTTGCGTTATCTCGCCGAACGCGCAGGCGATGAAACGTTCTGGCCTTCCGATCTGCGGGCTCGCGCCAGCGCGGATAAATGGCTGGACTGGACCGCAAACAGCCTGACCGTTCCTTTCCGTCAGGTCTTTCTGACGCTGGTTCGCGTTCCCGAACCGGAGCGTGATATGGATCTGGTGGCCACCGGCATGGCGGCATTTGAAAAACACTGGGCGGTTGTCGACAAAGTGCTGGCGCAGCAGCCATGGTTATCAGGCGAACATTTCGGGCTCGGCGATATTCCGCTGGCGATCTACGCCTATGCCTGGTACGGGCTGAATATTGAACGTCAGGCCCATCCGAATGTGGAACGCTGGTATCAACAAATCACACAGCGCCCGGATTTCCAGAAACGCGTGATGATCCCGCTGACCTAGACGTAAACACAAAAGGCGTGCCGCAACGACACGCCTTTTTTAGCCTGCGGCACTCATTTGTTGCCCGGCGACACCTTCAGCAGTTTCCCGTCACTTTCATCCGTCAGCACATACACAAATCCATCCGGCCCGACCTGAACTTCGCGAATACGCTCATTGCGCTCGCTTAACAGACGTTCTTCATGGGTAATTTTTTCGCCGTCTACTGTCAGGCGGATCAGCGATTTCCCGGCCAGCGCGCCCACAAACAGCGAGTTTTTCCACTGCGGGAATTTCTGCGCGTTATAAAACGCCATGCCGCTCAGCGCCGGAGAAATCGCCCAGTAATAAATCGGAGCTTCAGCGCCTGCCAGCGTGGTGCCTTTCGCTTCCGGGATAGGCTGCCCGGAATAGTTAATCCCAAACGTCGCCAGCGGCCAGCCGTAATTTTTTCCCGCTTTCGGCAGATTCACTTCATCCCCGCCGCGCGGCCCGTGCTCCGTTTCCCATAATGCACCGCTCCACGGATCCACCGCCAGCCCCTGCGGATTGCGGTTGCCATAAGTCCAGATCTCCGGTTTCGCGTTTTTGTCACCGGTAAACGGATTATCCTGCGGAATGCCGCCTTCCGGCGTCAGACGCAAAATCTTGCCTTGCAGCTGATTCAGATGCTGCGCATTGATGCGCTGATTATTATCCCCGACGGACAGAAAAATATTGCCCTGTGCATCGAACGCCATACGCCCGCCCAGATTAATGCCGCTTTCCAGCGCCGGTTGCTGCACGAAAATCACTTTAAAATCGGTCAGACTTTGTTTGTCTGCCGACAGCGTGCCGTAACCCAGCGCCCCGTGAGGCTCACCCTTTTCACCCGGCTGCGCGAAAGAGAGATAAATCCGGCGGTTTTTCGCAAAATCCGGCGACAGGCGCACATCCCACAGCCCCGCCTGCCCGCTGACCCACACACGCGGCACGCCTTTGAGCGGCGCGGAAAGTTTTTGGTCTGGCTGCCACAGACGCAGCTGGCCGCTGCGCTCGGTGATCAGCGCGCCCTGCGAATCAGGCAGAAACGCCAGCGACCACGGGTGATCCAGGCCTCTTGCCAGTTCGGTGACCTCCGTGCGGGCAACCGCAAAGGGAACCGGCGATTTCGGCGCGGCAAATGCGTGAGACGCCAGAAGAGAGGTTGAGAAAACGAATAAAGCGGCAGCGCGGAAAGAACAGGACATCAGGCTTCTCCCGGAGACGTTGATCAGCGTTGAATGTTCAGTTTAGGCCATGTGCCTGATTTTGCTCAGCACCACTCTGCGTTCTATAACCAACAGGAATAACGCCAGCCGGAAATATACTATCAACAAAGCATTCCCTCCTTCTTAACATACCGGTAGACTGCGTTGTCACAATGGACGTCCAGACAGACGGACTTCCAAACATCCTCAATTTGGTCCGTTCTTTTTGTTCCGAATTTTTATGCCAAAAAACACCTGTGAAACACACATCGCACCCGACGACGGAGTTGTTAAATAATGAAAAAAATATCCGCATCCCTGCTGGCACTTAGCCTGTTCTCCGCCCTGCCCGCGTTTGCCGCTGATGCCCAGCTGGCACCGGTTCCGGCTGCGATTGCACAACACAACGGCCCGGTGCGCATTGCCGTGATCCGTAATCTTGGCTCCGATGACAACACCACGCAATTTCTGGCGGGTGCCATCAAGCAAGGCCACGCGCTGGGCTTTAAAGTCGATACATTCCTGAGTAACGGCGACGACGCTAAGTTTCAGGATTTCGTGAATCAGGCCATCAGCCAGAAATACGACGGCATTATTCTGTCGCAGGGTCGCGGTCCGTATTCTGAAGCGCTGGCAAAACGTATTGCCGCCGCGGGCATTGCAGTTTCCGCGTTTGATACCGAAGTACCGGATACCATTCCGGGCGTCACCGTCACCCGCCAGGACGACGCGTCTCTGGCGAAAGCCTCGGTCGGCCAGCTGGTGAAAGATTTCAACGGCAAAGCCAACATCATCAAACTGTGGGTGGCCGGGTTCCCGCCAATGGAACGCCGCCAGAAAACCTACGAAGCCATCCTGAAAGAAAACCCGGGCATTCATCAGCTTGAGTCTATCGGTGCGGTATCTTCGGACGTTCAGGGCGACACCGCCAACAAAGTCGGGGCGATTCTGGCGAAATATCCGAAAGGCCAGATTGATGCCATCTGGGGTTCCTGGGATGCCTTCAGCCAGGGTGCTTACAAAGCGCTGAAAGAGAATGGCCGGACTGAAATCAAACTCTACAGCATCGATGCCTCGAATCAGGATCTGCAACTGATGCGCGAGAAAGGCAGCCCGTGGTTGTTCACGGCGGCGGTGGATACACAGCTGATCGGCGCCGTGAACCTGCGTATTGTGGCGCTGAAAATTGCCGGCGAAAAAACGCCACAGACTTATGAATTCCCGGCGCAGACCATTCCGCAATCCCTGCTGATCAGCCAGCCGGATGGCCTGAACGTCAGCGGCCTGAGCAAAATCATTCCGGGCTGGGGGAAATCAGAAGATTTTACCGCGCCATGGTTTGCCACGCTGGAAGCAAAATACAAAAAGTAATCGCCTCAGACCTCCCGGAAACGGGAGGTTATTTCATCACTTATCCCCTCCTTGCGTTCCCGTTTCCCCCCTGCGATCACAGAAATAAAGAAACATAATTTCAGAATTAAAAATCTCAATAGCCGCAACCGCTTACAACCGTTAAAACCTGTACTCTCCCTTTTCATATGGACATTGAAGCAATGAGTACAGAAATCCTTTCGGTCAAGGAAAAGATTGGATATGGATTAGGCGACGCCGCCAGTCATATCATTTTTGATAATGTCATGCTGTACATGATGTTTTTCTACACCGACATTTTCGGCATTCCCGCCGGATACGTCGGCACCATGTTCCTGCTGGCCCGCGCACTCGATGCTATCTCTGACCCCTGCATGGGATTGCTGGCTGACCGCACCCGTACGCGCTGGGGCAAATTCCGCCCTTACGTGCTCTTCGGCGCGATCCCTTTCGGCATCGTCTGCGTCTTCACCTACACCACGCCGGAACTGAGCATGACCGGCAAAATGATCTACGCCGCCATCACTTACACGCTGCTCACGCTGATGTATACCGTGGTCAACATTCCGTATTGCGCACTCGGCGGCGTGATCACCTCGAACCCGACACAGCGTATTTCGCTGCAATCCTACCGCTTCGTGCTGGCGACGGCGGGCGGCATGCTGAGCACCGTGCTGATGATGCCGCTGGTAAAACTCATTGGCGGCGAAAATCAGGCGCTGGGTTATCAGGGCGGCATTGCCGTACTGGCGATTGTCGCGGCCATCATGCTGGCAATCTGTTTTGCCACCACCAAAGAACGTATCGATCCGGGCAAACCGACCGGCACCATGCGCGAGGATTTGCGCGACATCTGGCATAACGATCAATGGCGCATTGTGGGTCTGCTGACCATCCTTAACATCATCGCCGTGGCAGTTCGCGGCGGCGCCATGATGTATTACGTCACCTATATTCTCGGCAATCCTTTGCTGTTCGTCTGGTTCCTCGGCGTCTATTCCGTCGGCAATCTGTTCGGCAGCGCGCTCGCCAAACCGCTCACCGACTGGAAATGCAAAGTGAGCGTGTTCTGGTGGACCAACGCCATTCTGGCCGTACTCAGCGTCGCCATGTTCTTCCTGCCGGTTCATGGCAGCATCGCGATGTTTGCGTTCATCTTTGTTATCGGCGTACTGCACCAGCTGGTGACGCCAATTCAGTGGGTCATGATGTCCGACACCGTGGATTACGGTGAATGGAACGACGGCAAACGCCTGACCGGCATCAGCTTTGCGGGCACCTTATTTGTGCTCAAACTCGGTCTGGCGTTAGCGGGCGCGATGATCGGCTGGATGCTGGCCGGTGCCGGTTATCAGTCCGGTGCTGCCACGCAGAACGCGACCACAATGGCCTGCATCGTCGCGCTGTTCACACTGGTGCCCGCCGCCTGTTACCTGCTGAGCGCCATCATCTGTAAGCGTTATTACATTCTGCGCACGCCGCTGCTGCGCCGCATCCTTGACGAAGTCGCGCAAGGCATCCGCCGCAATCAGCAAGAATTTATGAAATGAATTTGATTGAGATGAAGTTTAAAAGGAGCAGAACATGAAAATCAGCGACGGTAACTGGTTGATCCAGGAAGGTTTAGTGCTCACGCACCCTTTACAGGTATTCGAAGTTCAGCGCACCGGGAACGAAATGGTGATTTACGCGGCACCGAAAGATGCCTCTGAGCGCGCCAGCCAGCTCGATTCCCCGCTGTTTACGCTGCGTTTTTTCTCGCCGCAAACCGGCGTGATTGGCGTACGCATTACCCATTTTGACGGCGAAACGGACAAAGGCCCGCATTATCCGTTGATCCAATCCGAGACACCGGAACTGCGCTTCGAAGACAATGCGGAATTCGCCGCCTTGCACAGCGGCTCGCTGAGCGTCCGCGTGACCAAAGGCGATAACTGGACGCTCGATTTCCTGCGCGATGGCCGCCGAATTACCGGCAGCGTGGCGAAATCCAACGGTTACGTGCAGGACAGCAATACGCTGAAAACCTACATGATGGAGCGGCTGGATCTGGGCGTCGGCGAAACGGTTTACGGGCTGGGAGAACGCTTTACCGCGCTGGTTAAAAACGGGCAAACCGTCGAAACCTGGAACCGCGACGGCGGCACCAGCACCGAGCAATCCTACAAAAACATTCCGTTTTATCTGACCAACCGCGGCTACGGCGTGCTGGTGAACCACCCGGAATGCGTGTCGTTTGAAGTCGGTTCTGAGAAAGTGTCGAAAGTGCAGTTCAGCGTGGAAGGTGAATACCTCGAATATTTCGTCATCGACGGCCCGACGCCGAAAAAAGTGCTCGACCGCTACACGCGCCTGACCGGCCGCCCTGCGCTGCCGCCCGCCTGGTCATTTGGCCTGTGGCTGACCACATCTTTCACCACCAATTATGACGAAGCGACGGTCAACAGCTTCATCGACGGCATGGCCGAACGCAATCTGCCGCTGCACGTTTTCCACTTCGACTGCTTCTGGATGAAAGCTTTCCAGTGGTGCGATTTTGAATGGGATCCGCAAACCTTCCCGGATCCGCAGGGCATGTTGCAGCGCCTGAAAGCACGCGGTCTGAAAATCTGTGTGTGGATAAACCCGTACATCGGCCAGAAATCTCCGCTGTTCCACGAAGGCAAAGAGAAAGGCTATCTGCTCAAACGCCCGGATGGCCGCGTGTGGCAGTGGGATAAATGGCAGGCGGGAATGGGCATTGTCGATTTCACCAACCCGCAGGCCTGTGAATGGTATGCCGGACACCTGAAACGGCTGGTAGATATGGGCGTGGATTGCTTCAAGACGGACTTCGGCGAGCGGATCCCGACCGATGTGGTCTGGCACGACGGCTGCGACCCGCAGAAAATGCACAACCATTACGCGTTTGTGTACAACAAGCTGGTGTATGAAACGTTGCAGGATAAGCTCGGCGCTTCCGAAGCCGTGCTGTTTGCCCGCTCGGCCTCCGTGGGCGCGCAGCAATTCCCGGTTCACTGGGGCGGCGACTGTTACGCCACTTACGAATCTATGGCGGAAAGCCTGCGCGGTGGCCTGTCCATCGGGCTGTCCGGCTTCGGATTCTGGAGTCACGATATCGGCGGTTTCGAGAACACTGCACCGGCGCATATCTACAAACGCTGGTGCGCCTTCGGCCTGCTGTCGAGCCACAGCCGCCTGCATGGCAGCAAATCCTACCGTGTGCCATGGGTTTATGACGACGAAGCCTGCGACGTGGTGCGCCAGTTCACGCAACTGAAATGCCGCCTGATGCCGTATCTGTATCCGGCCTCCGTGCAGGCCGCCAAAAGCGGAACGCCGGTTATGCGCGCCATGATGCTGGATTTCCCGGAAGATCCGGCCTGCGATTATCTTGACCGGCAGTACATGCTGGGCGATGACCTGCTGGTTGCACCGGTCTTCAGTGAACAAGGCGACGTGGATTTCTATCTTCCCCAAGGGCGCTGGACGCACCTGCTCAGCAACGAGGTGGCCGAAGGCTCACGCTGGCACCGTCAGCAGCATGGCTTCGACAGCTTGCCGCTGTACGTCCGTCCGAATACGTTACTGGCAACAGGCAGCAACAGTGAAAAACCGGATTACGATTACAGTGAGCGCCCGGAATTCCACCTGTTCGAGCTGGAAGATGGCGCAATTGCTGAGAGCCGTCTGACCGATCTGCACGGGAATGTGGTCTTTACGCTGAACGCGCACCGCAGCGGTAACACGCTGACGCTGACCACGGAAGGCCAGGCTACCGGCTGGACGTTGTGCCTGCGCAATATTCACAGCGTCTCGAAATGCAGTCTGGCAACCACTTCGGCGACAGCGCAAGGAATACGCGTGACGCCGGAACACGGCAGCCATCAGTTCGTTATTGTTTTATAAATGACGTTATAAAAATCATTTTTGCCATGCCCCGGCGTGTTATGCGCTCCGGGGCCTTTTTTTGCTCAGTTTTGTCTTAATCCCCCCCTCCTTTTTCCGGCATCACGCGGCAATAACATTAATCACAAAGTTTTATTGATGCGAATTTTATTATCTGTCATGGCGTTTATTTAATAATAGTTATTGCTCATGAAAAATATTAACCAACCTCACCGTTAATGGGATTTATTTTGCTGTTCTGCCTTCCACCACAGGACGCTGAAATATTTCATTAACGAAACGGCAACTTAATATTGAGTGGTGATTAGCCGGTACTTCACACAAACATCCGATGTTCCCTGTTTAATACCTGAAGGATATTCAGCATGAAATATACTTTGTGTTCGTTAGCCCTTTTAACCGGAGCCTTTGCGCTGATGCCCCATGCGGCGCAAGCCGCCGATGCGCAAATAAACGTAGATTGTAATTTCAGCCACATGAAGCCCGACGACGCCATTTTGATGCCCAATATGCCCGGCATGGCGATGTCTCATGATTTTGTGGGCAACCGTTCTTCGGATGCATTCTCCACCGCCGAAAGCCTGCTGCTCCACTCAGGGACCACCTGCGATAACGCCGCCGACAGCACCGCCTACTGGGTGCCGACCATGATGCTTCCCGATGGCACCATCGTGAACCCGACCTACATCAAAAACTATTATCAGGCCAACAACGTGCTGGAATATCCGATCACCCCTTATCCTCACGGGCTTCAGCTGCTGGCGGGCGACCATAAAGGGACCGGGCCGAATCCGCACGTCAGTTTCCTGTGTGCCAACGGTAACGGCTACACCAATACGGCCAACCAGATTTGCGGCCTGCGCGCAGCGGGCGATGCCGTACAGTTCAATATTGGCGTGATGTTCCCGGACTGCTGGGACGGTAAAAACCTGAAGGCGAAAGGCACGAACAACGCGGTTTACAGTAATAACAATGGCCAGTGTCCGGCAGACCATCCGGTCAAGCTGGCTAAGGTTAATATGAACATTGCCTACGTGTTACCCCAAATCAAATCACTCGACGTCAGCAAGATTAAATTATCCCTCGATCCTAAAGTCATCGACGGAAACCTGACGCCGTTGTGGGGCAGCGTTTACACCGCCCACGGTGATTTTATGAATGCGTGGACTGAAGATGCGACGAAATTCATGGCCGACCGCTGCATGAACTACAAAATGGATTGTGGCACTAACATTCCTTACAGCTATTCCGATGTCGAAGCCGATACCTATGTCAGCAACCAGACAGACAACGACAAAAACTTTGGCACCGTGCCAACGTTGCTGGTGCAGGATAACTGGAACTCACCGGGCCGTGACCAGAATAAACAGATCCTGGCGTTGATGAAATTTAAAATTCCCGCATTACCAACCAATATTGATGATTACCCTGGCGTGAGCTTCAAATATAAAATCCGCGTTTTCAACGGTAATACTACCGACAATGCCGCCGTTTCTATTTTCTTCTATCCAACCGATCCGGGTTCATGGGATGAAAATACGGTGACATGGAATAATAAACCGGCATTTAAATATACCGCTGACGGCAGTATTTATATGGATAACGTCCAGCAGTTCCGTTATGTGGATGTCGATAAAGCCGTTCGCGCTGCGTTAGCCGCCGGTAAAACCGAAGTCGCCTATTATATTGGCGGTGAACGTAACGGCCGCACCATTACCGTGAACTCGAGAGAAAGCGGGAAAACACCGACACTGATGCTGATTGGTTATCAGAAAGTCGTGGAACCTTAACCGGTTTACCCTGCCCGACACCGGGCAGGGTATTTTCGTGTGCGCCACGGCGTCTTGTCTCAACTCTCCTGATAGACGCTTTCGCCGTGAATACTGCGGTACTCTTTGGGCGTCATTTCATAGCCTTTCCTGAATACCGAATAGAAATATTGCAGTGACGGATACCCGCACATTTGTGAGATCTCATTGATGGAAATCGACGTGGCGGCCAGCAGGTTGCGGGCACGGTCGAGCTTTTCTTCGTGGATCACGCCGTGAATCGTTTGCCCGGTTTCATCCTTAAAACGCTTCTCCAGGTTAGACCGTGACATGCCGATGGCGTCCAGAACCTGCTCGACTTTGATGCCTTTACAGGCGTGATAACGGATGTAATGCATCGCCTGAATCACCGCTGGGTCCCGCAAAGAGCGGAAGTCCGTTGAACGGCGTTCGACGACTTTGACCGGCGGAACCAGAATGCGCTGCAACGGCAGGTCGCGCTGATCCAGCAACTGATGCAGAAGCTTTGCCGCGCGATAGCCCATTTGCCGCGTGCCCTGCACCACGGAAGACAATGCCACGCGGGAGAGATAGCGGGTTAATTCCTCGTTATCGATCCCAATAACGCTGAGCTTTTCTGGCACAGGAATGTTCAGATGCTCGCAGACCTGCAATAAATGTCGGGCGCGGGCGTCGGTGACGGCGATAATGCCGGTTTGCTGCGGCAGCGTTTGTATCCAGTCCGCCAGCCGGTTTTGCGCGTGCTGCCAGTTCTCCGGTGCGGTTTCCATTCCCTGATAGACCACGCCCTGATACTGCTCGGCTGACACCAGTTTCCTGAAAGCGAATTCGCGCTCCTGCGCCCAGCGTTTTCCGCCCGCATCAGGCAAGCCGTAAAAGGCAAAACGGTTGATGCCCTTCTCTTTCAGGTGCATAAACGCGGCTTCGACCAGCGCGTGGTTATCGGTCGCGATGTAGTGAACCGGCGGGTAATCCTCTTCCCGATGATAAGACCCGCCGACACCGACAATCGGCACGTTAAGATCTTCGAGCAGGGTTTCAATTTCGCGGTCATCAAAGTCTGCGATGACACCGTCGCCCAGCCAGTCTTTGATATTGTCGATACGGCAGCGGAAATCCTCTTCAATGAAGATATCCCAGTCGCTTTGCGAGGCCTGCAAATATTCGCCAACCCCCTCCACAACCTGACGGTCGTAAACTTTGTTCGCGTTAAATAACAGCGTGATCCGATAGCGTTTCTCAAACATGCCTGTTTCTCACCGATGATCAAATAGGCTAAAACCCTGTTCACATGCGCACATGAACAGGGCGGGTTACATAGGTCTGCTGGTCAATAGCACAACGCCGGTTCTGCGTGGCGATGGCAATCAGAATATGTGAGGCTCCTCGGAGTTTTGTGAGTGACTGTCCGTAAACGTACGATTTACCGGCGGTGTTATGCGCGGCGCTTGGTGGCGGAATCCATCCATACCGCCAGCAGTAAAATCGCGCCTTTAACGATGTACTGCCAGAACGTCGGGACATCGAGCATGCTCATGCCGTTATCAAGCGACGCCATGATAAACGCGCCCATCACCGCACCGGCCACGCTGCCGACACCTCCGGCCAGACTGGTGCCACCAATGACACAGGCCGCAATCGCATCAAGCTCAGCAATGTTACCTGCGGATGGCGAACCTGCGCCCAGACGTGAGCTGAGAATTAACCCGGCAATCGCCACCATCAGGCCGTTGATGGCAAACACCGCCAGTTTGCTGCGCTCGACGTTAACACCTGACAGTCTGGCGGCTTCGATGTTGCCGCCAATGGCATAAATACGGCGGCCAAAGGAGGTGCGCGATGCCATGAACATTCCGCCGAGCATCAGCGCTACCAGAATCAGCACCGGCGTCGGTACGCCGCGATAATCGTTGAGCAGATAAATCGCGCCCAGCGCAATAATTGCAGTCAGCGCCTGACGGGTGACGTGGCTTTTCGCCGCCGTGACCGGCAGGCCGAGCGCTGCTCGCTGGTTACGGCGGCGCCATTGCCAGCCGATGAACAGCGCCAGAGCAACTGCACCGATGCCAAAACCGAAGGAATCGGGCAGATAACTCTGGCCGATTAAGGACATCGCAGGCGTGGTCGGTGCGACGGTCGTCCCGCTGGTGATCCCAATCAGAATGCCGCGAAACGCCAGCATCCCGGCGAGTGTCACGATAAACGAAGGCACCTTGCGGTAAGCCACCCACCAGCCGTTCCATGCCCCCAGTAACAGGCCCAGCGCCAGCGTGACGATAATCGTCAGCGGTAACGGCCAGCCTAACCAGACGTCAAAAATGGCCGCCGCCCCACCGAGCAGGCCCATCATCGAACCGACGGACAGATCGATTTCAGCAGAAATAATCACAAAGACCATGCCCACCGCTAAAATGCCGGTGATGGCGGTCTGGCGCAGCAGGTTGGAAATGTTACGCGCACTGATATACGCGCCATCGGTTGTCAGGCTGAAAAAGACGATGATTACTGCGATGGCCGCCAGCATGACAAAAACCTGAAGGTTGATGTTCTTCAGCTTCGGTACAGACAATGCACCGCCGTTTTCACCCTCTCCCGCCGCAGCGGATGGGTTTCCTGGTTGGGGAAATTTAGACATGAGCTTCACTCCTCAGGGCAGCTTCCATAACCTGTTCCTGACTTAAATTATTGTTATCCAGGCAGGCTTTTACCTGCCCGAGATGCATAACCACCACGCGGTCGCTGAGCCCCAGCACTTCGGGTAACTCGGAGGAAATGACGATAATCGCCATCCCCTGCGCCGCCAGCTGGCCGATCAGTTTGTAGATTTCATGCTTCGCCCCGACGTCGATGCCGCGCGTCGGCTCGTCGAGAATTAAGATTTTGGGTTTAAGCAACAGGCAGCGGGCCAGAATGGCTTTTTGCTGATTCCCCCCGCTGAGACGGCCAATCGCCAGCTCCGGAGAAGAGGTTTTAATCTTGAGCTGTCTGACCGATTCGCTGATGGTGTGCTGCTCCTGCGCTTCACGCAGCACGCCACCGCCGCTGAACTGATCTAACGCCGCCAGTGTGATATTGCTGCCCACCGCCATCACCGGCACAATGCCGTCGCGTTTGCGATCTTCCGGCACCATCGCCAGGCCACGGCGCATGGCGTCACGGCAACCGCTGATTTCCACTTTCTCTCCGCCGAGCCAGATATCTCCGCTCCAGCGTCCCGGATACACGCCGAACAAACACTCCATCGTTTCTGTTCTTCCGGCTCCGACCAGCCCGGCCACGCCCAGCACCTCGCCTTTATGCAGGGTAAATCCGGCGTTATCGACGCGTTTGATGTGCCGGTTCACCGGATGCCAGGCCGTGAGATTTTCGACGCGCAGCACTTCCCCGCCAATCTGGCGTTCACGGGGAGGAAACAGCTCGGTCAGCTCACGCCCGACCATCATCGAAATGATGTCTTTTTCCGACGTGCTGGCCGCCTCGCAGGTCGCAATATGCCGGCCATCGCGGATCACACACAGCTTGTCCGAAATGGCTTTCACCTCATTGAGCTTGTGTGAAATATAAATACAGGCGATATCGTGATGCCGCAGGTCGCGGATAATATCGAGCAGCACGGCAGTTTCGCTTTCGGTGAGCGACGCCGTCGGTTCATCGAGCACCAGCAAACGCACCTGTTTGTTCAGCGCCTTGGCGATTTCCACCAGCTGACGCTGACCCAGGCCGAGTTCACCCACTGGCGTATGCGGGTCAATATCCAGCTTCACCTGCGCCAGCATGCGCTGGCAGCGCAAATACATATTGTCGGTATCGAGCATTCCGTAACGGCCCCACTCGTTACCCAGAAACATGTTTTCCAGCACGCTGAGTTGTTTCACCAGCGCCAGCTCCTGATGAATAATCGCAATCCCTTTTTGTTCGGTATCGCGTATCCCTTTTGCGGTCAGACGTTCCCCCGAGAAATAAATTTCCCCTTCATAGGTGCCGCCGGGATAAATACCGCATAACACTTTCATTAATGTGGATTTACCGGATCCGTTCTCTCCGCACAGTGATAACACTTCCCCGGCCGATAGCGTCAGGCTGATATTATCCACGGCTTTTACCGCGCCAAATTTCTTGGTGATATTACGCATATCCAGCAAGGCTGATTTTTCATATTTCTCTGGCATAGTATTTTATCCTGATAAAAACAACACGCCGCAAAGACGTGTTGTTTTCATAGAAAATATTGAAAAATTAAAGGTCGGATTTTTTATGGAATCCGTCAGCCACCACGGTGCTTTCGATATTATTTTTATCGACCTGAATCGGTGTTAATAAATAAGAAGGGACTTCTTTTTTGCCGTTATTTAACGTGGCGTTAGACTTTGGTGTTTCCCCCTTGCCTAACTGAACAGCAATTTCCGCCGCATCGTTGGCCAGTTTCGTGATGGGTTTATACACCGTCATCGTCTGTGTGCCGGCTTCGATACGTTTGATAGCAGCCAGATCTGCGTCCTGCCCGGAAATGGCGACTTTGCCCGCCAGACCCTGTGCGGACAAGGCCTGCACCGCACCGCCCGCCGTGGCATCGTTGGACGCCACAACCGCATCAATCTTGTTGTTATTGGCCGTCAGCGCGTTTTCCATGATCTTCAGCGCATTCTCCGGCAGCCAGCCGTCAGCCCACTGATCGCCGACCACTTTGATCTTTCCGTCTTTGATTAACGGGTTCAGCACTTTCATTTGCCCGGCGCGGAACAGCTTGGCGTTGTTATCCACCGGCGACCCGCCCATCAGGAAGTAATTGCCCTGCGGCACGCGGTCTATCAGGCTTTGCGCCTGAAGCTCACCCACTTTTTCGTTATCAAACGAGATATAAAAATCGATATCCGCGTTGTTGATCATGCGGTCGTAGGCCAGCACCTTGATGCCTTCCCGCTTAGCTTCGGCAATCACATTGCTCAGCACTTCACCGTTATAAGGAATGATGACCAGCACATCGACGCCCCGGTTTATCATGTTCTCGATCTGCGCCATCTGTGTTTCTTCATTACCATTGGCAGACTGAACAAAAACATCCGCGCCCAGCGTTTTAGCTTTAGCCACAAAAATATCGCGGTCTTTTTGCCAGCGCTCTAAACGTAAGTCATCAATTGCCATACCAATTTTAATTTCTTTCGCGAGCCCAGACTGGCTGAACAATACTAAAGCGGCACAGGCAGAAAGAATTATTTTATTCATTTTCATCATGTCAGACCTTTTATAAGAATAAGAAGCGGCAGATACAGAGAAACTCGTACAGAAATGACACAAGGATTGTTGACGCTGGGTTATTAATCGGCAATTGCAGATTTTAATCACTGCGTTATGTTTTTTTGTTTATTCTCGGAATTATGATGGGGATCATGGTTTGATTGTAATAAGCACAACATAAGTGCAATTATTCCCGAGGCATCATGGAGAACGAATAAAAACGCTAAACAGAACGGCTTATTTATGCGATCTGACGCACACTTAATAATTCTATTAATTTGAGTGTGAAATAACGTAATTGTGGGAAGCCCCATCAACTCCGAAGATAGAAGCTCAGCCTCCCAGTCCCGCTGGGCCCGTTTTCAAGGAGTTATTCAATGCACGCATATTTCGACAAGCTCGACGCCGTTCGCTACGAAGGTGCTAACAGCACTAACCCGCTGGCATTCCGTCATTACAACCCTGAAGAAGTGATCCTCGGCAAAACCATGGCTGAGCATCTGCGTTTTGCGGCGTGTTACTGGCACACATTCTGCTGGAATGGTAACGATATGTTCGGCGTGGGCGCTTTTGACCGCCCGTGGCAACAACCCGGTGATGCGCTGGAACTGGCAAAACGCAAAGCCGACGTGGCTTTCGAATTCTTCAAAAAACTGAACGTCCCTTACTACTGCTTCCACGATGTCGATGTCTCGCCGGAAGGCGCAACGGTCAAAGAATACATTAATAACTTCGCCATCATGACCGACGTTCTGGCGCAAAAGCAGGAATCGAGCGGCGTGAAACTGTTGTGGGGCACGGCAAACTGCTTCACCAACCCCCGCTACGGCGCAGGTGCGGCCACCAATCCCAATCCGGAAATCTACAGCTGGGCGGCCACACAGGTGGTTCACGCGATGAACGCCACCCAACAACTGGGCGGCGAAAACTATGTGTTGTGGGGTGGCCGTGAAGGTTACGAAACCCTGCTCAACACTGACCTGCGCCAGGAACGCGAACAGCTTGGCCGTTTCATGCAAATGGTCGTTGAACACAAACATAAAATCGGTTTCCAGGGCACGTTGCTTATCGAACCAAAACCGCAGGAACCCACCAAACATCAGTACGATTATGACGTGGCTTCTGTATACGGATTCCTGAAACAATTTGGTCTGGAAAAAGAGATCAAAGTGAATATCGAAGCTAACCACGCCACGCTGGCGGGCCACTCTTTCCATCATGAAATTGCCAATGCAATTGCGCTGGGGATCTTCGGTTCTGTGGATGCCAACCGTGGCGACCCGCAATGCGGCTGGGATACCGACCAGTTCCCGAACAGCGTCGAAGAAAACGCGCTGGTGATGTATGAAATCATCAAAGCGGGCGGCTTCACCACCGGTGGCCTGAACTTCGATTCCAAAGTACGCCGTCAGAGCACAGACAAATATGACCTGTTCTACGGCCATATCGGCGGCATGGATACCATGGCGCTGGCGCTTAAAGTCGCTGCCCGTATGATTGAAAGTCGCGAGCTGGATAAACACGTCGCACAGCGTTACGCGGGCTGGAATACCGAGTTCGGTCAGCAGATCCTGCAAGGTAAAATGTCGCTGGAATCCCTGAGCAACTACGCGCAGCAACATGCGTTAGCGCCTCAGCATCAGAGCGGCCAGCAGGAACGTCTGGAAAATCTGGTTAACCGTTATCTGTTTGGTTAATTTATCAGGATGGAAAACGCCCTGCGGCCCGAGGTTTGCAGGGCGTTGAACGTTCAGGAAACGGGTTAACCCATCAACCTTCTCCCGCGCGCCGTGGTGTCATCACCGCCCTGCGTGGAGCAGGAAAAAGGAAAATGTATGTATCTTGGTATAGATCTGGGCACCTCAGGCGTGAAAGCCATTTTACTCAGCGAAGAAGGTCAGGTTGTTGCCAGCCACAGTGAGGCGTTAACCCTTTCCCGTCCGCATCCGTTATGGTCTGAACAAAATCCTGCCGACTGGTGGGCCGCGACGGATAAAGCGGTGACTGCACTTGCCAAAAAACACGCGCTCAAAGATGTCAAAGCTCTCGGCCTGACTGGCCAGATGCACGGTGCCACGGTACTTGATGCTCATCAGCAGGTTTTACGTCCGGCGATTTTATGGAACGATGGCCGCAGCTTCAGCCAGTGCGAAACGCTGGAAAAAACCGTCCCCGATTCACGCCAGATCACCGGCAACCTGATGATGCCGGGTTTTACCGCGCCGAAGCTGCTCTGGCTGCGTGAGAATGAACCTGAATTATTTGCGAAAATCGATAAGGTCTTATTACCCAAAGATTATCTGCGCTGGCTGATGACCGGCGTTTTCGCCAGCGATATGTCAGACGCGGCGGGCACAATGTGGCTGGACGTCGCAAAACGCGACTGGAGCGAAACGTTGCTGGCCGCCACCGGCCTCACGCGTGAGCACATGCCCGCGCTGTTTGAAGGCAATCAGATCACCGGCCACTTGTTACCGGAACTCGCCTCACGCTGGAAAATGGATTCCGTACCGGTGATTGCTGGCGGTGGCGATAATGCGGCGGGCGCGGTGGGCGTCGGGCTGTATAAAACCGGGCAAGCCATGCTTTCGCTGGGCACATCCGGCGTTTACTTCGCGGTCAGCGACGGTTTTCTCAGTAATCCGCAGCAGGCCGTCCACAGTTTCTGCCATGCCCTGCCCGATACCTGGCACCTGATGTCCGTGATGCTCAGCGCCGCGTCATGTCTGGACTGGGCAGCAAAACTCACCGGCACCGCCTCCGTGGGTGAACTCATCAGCCTCGCCGAAAAAACGCCCCCTGCCGCTTCCCCTGTCTGGTTCCTGCCGTATCTTTCCGGTGAACGCACGCCGCACAACAACCCGAATGCCAAAGGTACGCTGTTTGGCCTGACGCATGAGCACGGCCCGGCGGATATCGCCTGCGCCGTACTGGAAGGCGTCGGTTTTGCGCTGGCCGACGGCATGGATGTGCTTCACGCCACCGGCCTGAAACCGCACAGCATCACCCTGATTGGCGGCGGTGCACGCAGCCCTTACTGGCGGCAGATGCTGGCAGACATCAGCGGTGAAACGCTGGAATACCGTACCGGCGGAGATGTCGGCCCGGCACTTGGGGCCGCGAGACTGGCGCAGATCGCCGTGAATGCCCGCAGACCGCTGGCAGATTTTTTACCACCGTTACCGCTGGAGCAGGTTCATGAGCCGGACATGATGAAGCACACAGATTACCTCGCGCGACGCGAAGTCTTCAGGGAGTTATATGTGAGGCTCGAAGGGTTAATGTGATGGTGGATTGACCATCGTGGCAATTCGTAGCTGATTGAGAAAGTGTCGGTTTCTCGCTTGCAGCGGGGGCTCTGACCGAGAATATTTCGGTTTTTCAATTGCAGTGATCACTCAGCGGCTCGCGCCGAAACCGACCAAAGAGGCCCAGGACGGGGCCTCTTTGGAATCTCCACGTCTTTTACAACACGCGCTATCGCTCGCTGGCACTGTTTCAGAAGCCACAACTATTGCCGCGAAAACTTGCCGCTGCGCGGTTCCCTTACTCGGTGTTACTCGGCCTGCGGCCTCGCCCTTCGGGTCGTCACTTCGTGACGCTGTCTCGCTTCGCTCGGCTCGAGCCACAGGTCTCGAAACACTTCGCTCGGCAAGATTTCTGAAAGCGGCCAGAAGCTTTAAAAAAGATGCAATAGCATTGCGTTCTTTAGAGCAAAAACGGTGAGGTTGTGAACTAAAAAGCCTCTGGCCGCTTTCAAAAATCACGCTGAAAGGAGAGGTGGAAAACCGCGTATTTTTTCGCGCGGTTTGTAATCCGACTGGAAGGAACCGCGCAGCGGCGGGATTTTGCGGCAATAGCCGGAGCCGCTGGAAAATAGCCAGCGAGCGGCAGCGCGCAGTTAAAAAGCGCGGGTGTCCAGAGGGCGCGCGCGTTAACGCGCCCTTTGGGCCAGTTTGGGCGGCGAGCCCAAGGTCTTGGTCTTGATTTTGAATTTAAAACTAAAATTTGAAATCAAAAACCCCTACGGGTAGACCCCCTTAAACACGGTTTTCCTCCGTGGCCCTGTCATGATCTCCTCCAGCGCCTCAACGCATTTCAGATAATGTGGCGTTTTCTTGTGCGCAAGCACCGCTTCGTTATCCCGGTAGGCTTCGTAGATGAAGAACTTTGTCGGTTCGTGTTCATCCTGCAACACGTCAAACCGCAGGTTGCCCTCTTCTTTTACCGCGCCCAGATGATTGGCGTGGAATACTTGGAGGAACTCGTCAATTTTGTCCGGCTTCACATTAATCTCAACCAGCGTCACTTCCATGATTTACCCCTTTTCACTCAGGAACAGCTCGTAGGCATGCGCCACGCTGGCATTCTCATGCACCACCGCTTTGACCGCGTGCAGCATGGCGACCGGTGATTCGGACTGGAAGATGTTGCGGCCCATATCCACACCCGATGCACCCTGATCGATGGCCTGATAGCACATTTCCAGTGCCTCGCGTTCCGGCAGTTTCTTGCCTCCGGCAATCACAATCGGTACCGGACAACCAGCGGCGATGCGTTCGAAACCGCTGTCCACGTAGTAAGTTTTGATGATATTCGCGCCCATCTCTGCCGCAATGCGCGTTGCCAGCGAGAAATAACGCTGGTCGCGCGCCATGTCTTTGCCGACGCCGGTGACCGCCATCGTCGGCATGCCGTAACGCATCCCCTGATCCACCAGCTGAATGATGTTCTTGATCGACTGATGTTCATGTTCGCTGCCGATGTAAACCTGTGCAGCCATTGCGGCAACGTTCAGGCGCAGCGCGTCTTCGATGGCGACGGCCACCGTTTCGTTGGAAAGCTCAGTCAGGATTGAATTGCCGCCAGAGGCGCGCATCACGATCGGTTTATTGATGGCGGCGGGCACCACGCTGCGCAGCACGCCGCGGGTACACATCAGCACATCGGTATGCGGGAACAGCGGCGCAATGTTGATATCGATACGCTCAAGGCCGGTGGTCGGCCCCTGAAAATAACCGTGGTCAAACGCCAGCATGACGGTCCGGCCGGAATCCGGATTAAAAATCCGCGCCAGCCGCGACTGCATTCCCCAGTCGAGCTGTCCGCTGCCCTTGAGGAAAAACGCATGGTTATCCTGCGGCGTACCGATGCCGAAGTTTTTACCGTCTCTGATATCGTCCAAATCTGCCATTTCAGTATCTCCTTAGCTGCAAACCGTTATCGTCAGAAATCGTATTTCGCAATGTTGTCTTTGGTGAAGACCACGCGTTCCGGCAGCAACACGATGCCATTGCCTTTGGCCTCATACTGGTAGCCCTGCACGCTGTTCGGCACCACTTCCACCGCCCCGACGCCCGGTACATCCAGCTTGTCACCCACGTTGAGTTCGCCTTTTTTCAGTAACTGATCGGCGACGTAAACCGAAATTTTGCCCTGGCTGACCACGTCCCACAGGCCGAACTGTTTCACCGTGCCGCGCTCAACGTAAGGGCGCATAACATTTGGCGTGCTGAAACCAACGATGGCCACATTGGTGCGTTTGAGGTTTTCTGCCGCCTGCGCGGCGGCCGGTAATGCGTTGGCATCCGGCGCGATAATGGCGTCCAGATCGCCGTAAGATTTGAGGATCCCTTCAGCGGTTTGCAGTGATTTAGTGGCGTCGTTATAGCCATACTGCGTGGTCACCACTTCCCAGCCCGGATGCTCTTTGGCGATTTTGGCTTTCGCCTCTTTCACCCACTGGTTCTGGTCGGTGACCGTCGGGCTGGAGTAGAAGAACGCCACTTTGGCTTTTTCTTTGGTGACCTGGCTGGAGGTCATATCGACCAGCATTGAGCCGAGCTGTTGCGGTGTGCCCTGATTGATGTAAATCGAGCGGCATTCCGGTTTGGTGTCGGAATCCCAGGTCAGCACTTTGACGCCACGCTGCATGGCGCGTTTGAGCGCCGGGCACAGGCCGTCCGGAGAAACCGCCGCCACCACAATGGCGTTGTAGCCCTGATTGACGAAGTTATTGATCATCTGCACCTGACCGGACACGCTCGGTTCGGTCGGGCCGTCGTAAGTCACATCCACGCCCAGCGCTTTGCCCGCCGCCGTTGCGCCATTACCGCCGCTGGTGAAATAGCCGACACCCACCAGTTTCGGGATAAACGCGATACGTTCGGCGGCCTGCGCGCTCAGGCACGCAAGGCTTACGGCGCTGGCAATCAGCATGGTTTTCAGCATTTTTGTTTTCATCTTGCACCCCGGTTCATTTGGTGGATAAAGAAGGAGAAGACGCAGACCCGCGCTGGCGATAACGCTGGAAAACACTGCGGATAAGACCACGGTTGAGGCTGGCAGAACGGCCAATCACCACCAGAATCAGCAGCGCCCCCGAAAGCGCGCTGGACACCTGGCTGGATACGCCGACCATCTGTAAACCCTGCTGTAAGTATCCGATCAGCAGCGTCGCCAGCGCCGTGCCGAGAATGGAACCTGAACCGCCGTAAATATTGGCTCCGCCTAACACCACGGCGGTGATCGCGGGCATCAGCAAGGAGACGCCGAGATCAGAGCGCGCGGAACCGAAATAGGAGGTCATGATGATCGCCGCCACCGCCGACGCCAGCCCGGTCATGCCGTATAACGCAAACGCAGTGCGGCTGACCGGCAACGCGCCGTAACGCGCCACGCGGGCATTCTGGCCGATCAGAAAAACGTTGCGGCCGGTGCGGCTGCGGTGCATCAGCAGCCAGAAAAACAGCGTGGCGAGCAGGAAAATCAGCAGCGGCATCGGCAGGCCGAAAATCACCTGATTCGCAAAATTCGTAAACGCATCCGGGAAGTTACCAATGCCTTCAAAACCGGTCGCACCCGCCAGCCCGGAAAGCAACAACGCGCTGCCGCCAAACAGGTACAGCGTACCGAGGGTGATCACCAGCGGATTGACGCCGGTATAGAGAATAAGTGCCGCATTGAGCAGGCCGCAGGCCAGACCGAGCGCCAGCGTCAGAATGATGGCGAACGCCAGCGGAACCCCCGCCTGACACAACACGCCCAGCGCGATGGCACACAAGCCGATGGTCGAACCGAACGAAATATCAATCCCCCCGCTGACAATCACCAGCGTTAGCGGCAGCGCCACAATGCCGATGGTGATGAAGTCACTGGTGCTGAACAGCAGCGTACTGGCATCCAGCATGCGCGGGTTTGCGATGCCGAACAGCGCAATTTCAAGGATCAGCAGCGCCAGCAATGCCGCTTCCCAGCCGTAGTTGCGTAAGGAATTCATCACATCACTCCGCTTTTTTTACCGGTGCTTAACCGGCGTGTGAGATTTTTCGGCTGCGGGCTTTTATGTCCGGCAGATTTCTTCTGCACCGGCGGGCTGGCGGCCAGAAAACGGGCATATTTCTGACGGCGCAGGTTTTTCTGCAACGCCTGCCGCAACCGTCCGTCGAGTACCAGAACACCGAGCAATACCAGTCCGGCGATGAAGTCGTTCCACCACGCAGGCAGACGCAGCAACACCAGAACGCTGTCGATTTGCGTCAGGAAATAGGCGCCCAGCACCGCGCCAAGCAGCGAACCGGTGCCGCCGAGCAGGCTGATCCCGCCCAGCACGCAGGCCGCGATGGCTTTCATCTCCAACCCGCTGCCGGTCTGGTTAGGCACGAAACCAATTTGTGAGGCAAACACTATTCCGGCAATGGCAGCCATCACGCCGTTGATGCCAAACGCGAGAATGCGCACCCGGTTCACCGCCACGCCGAGCTGGCGTGCGCCCTGTAAGTTATCGCCCACCGCGTAAAAGCTGCGGCCAAACGCCGTCCGGCTGAGCACCCAGAACATCGCCACCAGCAGAACAATCACCAGCCAGCCGAGCGCGGAGACGTTAAGAAACACCGGAGCCGACAGGGATTTCAGCCCGGCGGGTAAGCCTTCAATCCATTTGCCGCCGGTCATGAGCAACATCAGGCCGCGGTATAATCCGAGCGTCCCCAGCGTGGCGACAATCGCCGGAATGCGCAGCCAGGCGACCAGTACACCGTTGAACAATCCCGCCAGCAAACCGGTGCCGAGTGTCAGTAAGCATGCCAGCGTCAGGTCAACGCCGCTGTTGAGCAAAACGCCGAGTGTCACCGCGCAAAGGCCGGTGATGGAACCGACCGAGACGTCAATGTTGCGCGTCAGCATGACCAGCGTCGCGCCCATCGCCAGCAGCATCAGGATCTGCGCGCTGCCGAAAATCATGCTCAGCGTCTGGAAGCTGAACGACTGGCTGTCCATCACGCCGAGCAGCGCAAACAACGCAATAATCGCCATCAGCGCGGTCAGTTCACGGTTGTTTTGGATCCGCTTCAGCATGAGGTTCCTCCGGTATCGGCCGTCTGGGGATGATTGCCAAAAGCAATGTGCATGATGTTGTTGACGTTGATTTCACTGCCCTGCAATTCGCCACTCATTTCGCCCTGATGCATGACGAAAACGCGGTCGGCCAGCCCTTCTATTTCGTCCAGATCCGATGAAATCAGAATGACCGCGACGTTCTGTTCCACGACGTTTCGCAGCAGCTGATAGATGTCGGCGCGGGCGGCAACATCTACGCCGCGCGTCGGTTCATCGACAATCAGCACTGCCGGTTGCGCTTCCAGACATTTGGCAATGAGCAGTTTTTGCTGATTCCCGCCGGAGAGCGTGCGCGCCGTTTGTGCGCCGTCGCGGTATTTAATGCCCAGTGCACGGTGATAACGCTCCAGTACCGCCGCCTCACGTTTGATATTCAGCCACCAGCTTTGCCGGTTAAACGTCAGCGACGTGGTGTTCCAGCTCAGCGGCGCATCGAGGTATAAGCCGGACGCCTGCCGGTCTTCCGGCAGATAGACCAGCCCCTTTTTCAGGCGTTGCACAGTGTTCAGCGCGCTGATGTCTTGCTGCATCAGAAGCACCTGACCACTTTGGGCATCACGCAGGCCGTACAGCGTTTCCGCCAGTTCGGTGCGCCCTGCGCCCACAACACCTGCCAGCCCGACGATTTCCCCGGCGCGGGCGCTAAATGAAATATTGATAAACCCTTCACCGGTGAGGTTCAGCACCTGTAAAGCCGGCTCGCGCCCCACCCGGTTTCCTGCCGACGCGTGGCGACGCGGTCCGGGTAAATCCAGCCACAGTTTTTGTTCCGCCGGTAAGGCGGCGTCCTGCGTGTGCGGCGTGATGGCACGAATTAAGGCGTCGTTATCCAGCCCGGTGAGCGTTCCGCTCAGGGCAATTTTGCCGTCGCGCATGACGCTGACGCGGTCACTGATGGCGCGGATCTCAGGCAGTTTGTGCGAGATAAACACCACGCCCACGCCGCCCGCCGTCAGATGACGAACCTGAGTGAATAACCGGGCGGATTCCGCCGGTGTCAGCGAGGCCGTCGGTTCATCGAGGATCAGCAGACGGGCGTCGCGCATCAGCCCGCGGAGGATTTCCACCAGTTGCTGATCGGCGACTTCTAATGTGCCCGCCAGTGCGCCGAGCGGCAGATTGCAGCCCAGCTCCGTCAGGGTTTGTTGCAGCTTTTTCTCGCTGTTCTGGTGCGCCGGTAAACGGAAGAGGATGTTTTCGCGCACGGTCAGGCTGGGAAATAGCATCGGTTCCTGCGGCACCAGATAAATTCCGGCCTGATGCGCTTTCGCAGGCGAGCGTGCCAGCAGCGGTTCACCGTTTAACAGCATCGTGCCGCAGTCTGCGGTTTCAACACCGGCAATGATTTTCATCAGCGTGGATTTCCCCGCGCCATTACCGCCGAGCAGCGCATGCACTTCGCCGCGTTGCAGGCTGAAATCGATATCTTTCAGCACCGCCACGCCGGAAAAGCTTTTACTGACATCGCTCACTTCCAGCAGTGGCGCGGCAGATATCGGGGAATGTGCTGAATGCTCGCTGTGTTGCATACATCAACCTCAGGCCAGATACACTTAATGAACAAATGTATTTATCATTTAACATTGTTCATAAACCTAGTCTGACACGCTGAGGAAAACTTTTGCGCTGATCACAGTTTGTTCAACTCATAGAGTCTGCGATATGATTCAACCAGAATTCATTTGGAATTTGCCAAACACATCACAGTTAACAACATTTCGTTAACGAACAATTGATCTACATTTTGATAAGTGTTCACTATGAATGATAAGACAACGCTTTCTGATCTGACTAACCATCCGGAATTCAGCATGGGCGAAGAGGAACTGCTGGCGCGCACCGCCTGGTTCTATTACCACGACGGTCTGACCCAGAATGAGATTGGTGAACGACTTGGCCTGACGCGGCTGAAAGTGTCGCGTCTGCTGGAAAAAGGCCGGCAATCCGGGGTGATCCGCGTGCAAATCAACTCGCGGTTTGAGGGGTGTCTGGCGCTGGAAAACACTCTGCTCGAACGTTTTGGTTTGCAGCAGATCCGCGTCCTGCCGCAGCTTGCCGACGGTTCGCTGAGTGCCCGTCTGGGTGTCGGCGCGGCGCATATGCTGATGACGTTGCTGAAACCTGAACAACTGCTGGCGGTCGGATTTGGCGAAACGGCCATGAGCACGCTGCAACATCTGAGCGGCTTTATCGCCTCGCAGCAGATCAGGATGGTCACGCTTTCCGGCGGTGTCGGCCCGTATATGACCGGCATCGGGCAGCTCGATGCGGCCTGCGGCGTCAGCATTATTCCCGCGCCGTTGCGTGCCTCATCGGCCAGCGTGGCGGCGATTTTCCGGCAGGAACGCAATGTTCATGACGTGATGCTGGCGGCCTGCGCGGCGGATATTGCGGTGGTCGGCATCGGTTCGCTGAACCAGAAACAGGAAGCGACGATCCTGCGCTCCGGTTATATCAGCGAGGGGGAGCAGTTGTTATTTGGCCGCAAAGGCGCGGTCGGCGACATCCTCGGCTTCTTTATGCAGCGCAGCGGCGAGCTGGCGGAAAACATGGCGATCCACGATGAACTGATCGCCGTCGCCCCCGCCGATCTGGCCAGTATTCCGACCGTTTTAGGCGTGGCAGGCGGCGTCGAGAAAGCCGAAGCCATCGTCGCAGCGCTGAAAGGCAAACGAATTAACGCACTGGTTACTGAAGAGAGCACAGCAAGAGCCATGCTGGCGTTGCTCGACTGACCCGCAGGGAGTGAGGGGTGTGGCGGTCAGGTAAACGGTGCCCGATAAACTGGCACGAGAGAACGTAGCGATGACCTCTACCCTGAACTCTGACGACGATCGTAGCTATTTAATGGCGCTGGATGCCGGTACCGGCAGTATCCGGGCGGTGATTTTCAATCTCGAAGGCGAACAGATTGCCGCCGGACAGGCCGAATGGATCCATCTGGCGCTGCCGGATGTGCCCGGCTCTATGGAGTTTGATCTGCATAAAAACTGGCAACTGGCCTGCCAGTGTATCCGCCAGGCGCTGCACGAAGCGCATCTCCCCGCCTCCGCCATCCGGGCCGTCGCCGCCTGTTCGATGCGCGAAGGGATTGTGCTTTATGATAAATCCGGCGAACCAATCTGGGCCTGCGCTAACGTCGATGCCCGCGCCAGCCGTGAAGTTTCCGAACTGAAAGAAATCCACGATTTCGAATTTGAACGCGAAGTGTATGAATGCTCCGGCCAGACGCTGGCGCTCAGCGCCATGCCGCGCCTGCTGTGGCTGGCGCACCATCGGCCAGATATTTACCGTCAGGCCGCAACCGTCACCATGATCAGCGACTGGCTGGCCTATATGCTCAGCGGCGAGCTGGCGGTTGACCCGTCTAACGCCGGCACCACCGGCATGCTGGATCTGGCGACCCGCAACTGGCGGCCTGAGCTGTTAGACATGGCCGGGCTGCGCGCCGATATGCTTTCCCCCGTCGCCGAAACCGGTACGCGTCTGGGCTACGTGACTGCCAGCGCAGCGGAACTCAGCGGCCTGAAAGCCGGAACCCCCGTCGGCATGGGCGGCGGCGATGCCCAGCTCGGTACGCTTGGTTTAGGGCTGGTGCGCCCCGGTCAGACCGCCGTTTTAGGCGGCACTTTCTGGCAGCAGATTGTGAATTTACCGGAGCCGGTCACCGATCCGGAGATGAACATCCGCGTCAATCCGCACGTCATTCCCGGCATGGCGCAGGCCGAATCCATCAGTTTCTTTACCGGCCTGACGATGCGCTGGTTCCGCGATGCGTTCTGCACCGAGGAGAAAACTCTCGCCGGAAGGCTGGGCGTGGATGCTTACAGCCTGCTCGAAGACATGGCTGCGCGCGTGCCGGTGGGTTCGTGGGGTGTGACGCCGGTCTTCTCCGATGCGATGCATTTCAAAAACTGGTATCACGCCGCGCCGTCGTTTATCAATCTGTCCATCGACCCGGAGAAGTGCAACAAACCGACGCTGTTCCGCGCGCTCGAAGAAAACGCCGCCATCGTCTCGGCCTGTAATCTGGATATGATCGCCCGCTTTTCCGGCGTGCGCGCAAAATCGCTGGTGTTCTCCGGCGGTGGTTCGAAAGGAAAACTGTGGTGTCAGATTCTGAGTGACGTCACCGGCGTTCCGGTTAACGTGCCGGTCGTGAAAGAAGCCACCGCGTTGGGCTGCGCAATTGCAGCCGGTGTCGCGGCAGGTGTTTATACCTCGCTGGTCGGGACCGGAGAAGCGCTGGTGCGCTGGGAACGGGAATATCAGCCGGACGTGGCGAATCACGCGAAGTATCTGGTGCAGAAAGCCAACTGGCAGGAAGTGTACGCGGATCAGCTGAGGCTTGTTGACAGGCAACTGACGACGTCGATGTGGAAAGCACCCGGGTTGTGATGCCTGAGGGTGGGTTGCCACCCAAACTGGCTTAAAAACAAAGCCAAATTCAAGACCTTGGGCTCGCCGCCCAAACTGGCCCAAAGGGCGCGTTAACGCGCGCGCCCTCTGGACACCCGCGCTTTTTAACTGCGCGCTGCCGCTTGTAAAGTATGTTTCAGCAACTCCGGCTATTGCCGCAAACGCCGCCGCTGCGCGGTACTTTCGCTTCGGGTTCGAACCTGCTCGAAAAAAACCTCTCGCTGTTTCTCACCACTCTCTCAACGTCGTTTTGAAAGCGGCCAAAGGCTATGTAATTCGGAAGATAGATGCAGGCTGATTTTGAATTGAAAAAGCCTCCAGCTGCTTTCAGAAAGCTTGCTGAATTACATAGCCATTGGCCGCTTTCAGAAATCTTGCCGAGCGAAGTGTTTCGAGACCTGTGGCTCGAAACCGAGTAAGGGAACCGCGCAGCGGCAAGTTTTCGCGGCAATAGCTGTGGTTGCTGAAACATAGCCAGCGAGCGATAGCGCGCAGTAAAAAAGACGTGGAGATTCCAAAGAGGCCCCGTCCTGGGCCTCTTTGGTCGGTTTCGGCGCAGCGCGTTAAGTGATCACTGCTATTGAGAAACCGAAACTTGCACCAGCCCGCTTTTGAAAAGCGTAATTGCGGCGATCTCCGCAATTGAAAATCGCAATGCGGCGATCTCCGCAATCGCATACACTTCATTCCGAAATTTCATACTTGGTTATGTGGCGCAGATCACATCTTAATTGTATGATGAATGCATCATTCAAGCGGGCAAATCACTATGAACAACGCATTATCTCTGGCTTTCCACTATATCCGGGCATTTATCCTGATATACCTCTGTCTGTTCGCCGGGAACGCGATTTCATCTCTTTTACCGATCACTATTCCCGGCAGCATCATCGGGATGCTGATCCTGTTCGGGCTGCTTTCCACGCAAATTCTGCCGTTTAAATGGGTCAAACCGGGCTGCAATGTTCTCATCCGTTATATGGCGTTGCTTTTCGTGCCCATCGGCGTCGGGGTGATGAATTACTACGAACAGCTGCGGACACAGTTCGGTCCGCTGGTGGTGTCTTGTCTGGTGAGTACGATTATTGTGCTGCTGGTCGTCGCCTATTGTTCCCACTATATTCATGGCGATCGCGGTGCGGTGACTGACAAGGCGGAGAAGAAAAATGATTGATATTCTGTGGTCACTTCCGCTGACGCTGCTGGTGTTTTTCGCCGCACGCAAGCTGGCAATCAAACTCAAAATGCCGTTACTCAATCCGCTGCTGATGTCGATGGTGATTATCATCCCTCTGCTGCTGGTCACGAACATCCCTTACACACGCTATTTTGCCGGCAGTAAAATTCTCAACGATTTGCTGCAACCCGCCGTTGTCGCGCTGGCGTTTCCGCTTTACGAGCAACTGCACCAGATCCGCGCACGGTGGAAATCCATCATCAGCATCTGTTTTATCGGCAGCATCGTGGCGATGACCACCGGGACCGCGATTGCGTTATGGATGGGGGCGACGCCGGAAATAGCCGCGTCAGTAATGCCTAAATCCGTCACCACGCCGATTGCGATGGCCACCGCGCAATCCATTCACGGTATTCCGGCCATCAGCGCCGTGTGCGTTATCTTTGTCGGGATCCTGGGCGCAGTCTTCGGCCACAGCATTCTGAACGTGCTGAAGATCACCACCAAAGCCTCACGCGGTCTGGCGATGGGCACCGCCTCTCACGCACTCGGCACCGCCCGCTGCGCAGAAATGGATTATCAGGAAGGCGCGTTCAGCTCGCTGGCGCTGGTGATTTGCGGGATTATCACCTCCCTCCTCGCCCCGTTCCTGTTCCCCGTCCTGCTCGCATTATTTGGCCATTAAGCCGTTTCATTGATCACCTTTTCCTCGAAATATTCCGGATTGGATCAAGGCGGCAACTGAGCAAATCCCCGGGAGCATACAATAAGTATGTGACCGGGGTGAGCGAAGGCGCCAACGCTGAGCCAGTTCGGAATATGAAGAGGAAAAAATGTATGTCGCCCAACCTTAGAAAGACGACATACAAAGCTGAAGGTACCCGGTTTAAGTACAATCAGAAAAGGGCCTGCGTGTCTGCTTTAGCCACAGACGGCAGTCGATAACGAAGAGAGTAAGCGGGCGCGTCAGGTGACGCGCCGGAAGAATTACGAATTCATCTGGAACAGGGACATCCCCTGCATGGCACTGTAGGTTTTGTAAGAGGCCTGAAGCGCGACCTGTTGCAGCGTGTACGTCGAAATTGCGGATGTCCATTCGGTATCGACCAGATTACTGAGTTTGGTCGAGTTTGCCACGTCGCGGTTATCCCCGAGCGTATCCAGATTGTCCAGTTCGCTCATCTGAGTCCCCAGCTCTGAACGCACAGACAGCACGTTGTTGAGTGAGTTGCTCAGGCCGCGGTTGGCTTTGCCGATCGCATCTGAATATTCGGTATCAGACGTGTAATCCGCAGAAGGCGTTTTCAACGCAGTCAGCGCACCGTCGATGGTTTTGAAGATATCGGATTCGCTGGCAGAGCCATCGGGTTCCGCTTTCGCATCACCGGTTAAGGAATCGAAAACCTGATTGCCGGTATGGCTGATGGTCATGGTACGGCTGGCATCAACCTGCTGGGTCAGCGCCGTCGTGCCACCGGTATAGGTTACGGCACCGGTCGTCGCGTCCTGCGTGTACGGCGGCGTATCACTTTTGTAACCGGCAAAAATGTAACGGCCATTACCGTCGGTGCTGTTTGCCAGGTTCAGCAGCTGAGATTTCAGGCTTTCCAGTTTGGTCGCCAGTGAGGAACGGTCGTCGTCGCTCAGGGAACCGTCACCGGCCTGAACGATCAGCGTCTGCGCATCCTGAATGGTGGATGTCACGCTGCTTAACGTCGATTCTTCCTGACTCATGCTCTGGTTGGCAAAGGTACGCGCCACAGAATACTGCGCGTTTTCTGCCTGTGCCTGACGAACCAGTACGGCCTGCGAAGCAGCCAGCGGATCATCAGAAGGCTTGCTGACTTTCGAGCCGGTGGACAGCTGTAAACCGGTCGCCTGGAAACGGTTCTGACCATCTAACACCGCGTTCATGTTCTGGTCGTAAATCATGTTGGTACTAAGGCGCATGGCATCAGTTCCTTATCAGTTCAAAGATCAGCGAATGTTGATGATCGCGTCAAAGATGGTCGAAGCAGTCTGCACAACCTGCGCGTTCGCCAGATAATATTGCTGGTAACGTTGCAGATCGCCGTATTCTTCATCGAGGTTAACCCCGGAGATAGACTGCTGTTGCGTGGTCAGTTGCGTCACGATATTGGCCTGCGCCGTGCTGGTGGTGGTCAGCGTGGCAACCTGGTTACCGACGTTACTCACCAGGCTGGCATACGCGCCGGTCAGGGTAGATTTACCTTCCACCAGTTTTGCGGTTTGCAGGTTCAGCAATTTCTGCGCATTGGTGTTATCGCTGACGCCGCTGTCTGCTGCGCCTGCGGCGGCAATCAGCGAAGAATCATTGATGGCGACATTAATGCTGCCGGCAACGTTGCTCACCGTTTTGATGGTGATGCTGTCGTTGGTGGCTGGCGTTCCGGTGACGGAAACGGATAAGCCGTCAAAGTCCATCGTCGGATTACCGCTGCTGTCGGTGCCTGCCGTTGGCGTAATGGTTGCGCCATCGGATACGCGGGTCACTTTCCACGCGCTGCCGTCGTACGCCATGGTGTAATCGCTGGCTTTCACGGCCGTGGTGTCTTTATAAGCCACGCTCACATCGGCAGTGCCGGTGTTTTTGGTATTCGCCACCGTGGTTGCGCCGGTGAACGAGAAGAAATCTGTACCGGCGTCGCCGTTGAGATCAAAACCGGCTTTGTTGGTGGTGTTGAACGCATCGGCCATGGACAGCGCAAGCTGGCCCAGCTGGTTGATCGCCGGTTCCAGGTTGTCTTTGCGGAATGCCAGCGTGCCGCCGAGTGTTCCGGTGGTCAGACGGCTTTCCTGAAGCTGTGTCACCGAGCCATCAGGCTGGGTCATGCCGACCGTCAGTTTTGACGGATCCGCGCTGGATGCCATCGCCACAACGGTTTTCGCCGTTCCACCGCTCACCAGCGGCGCACCGTTGGCGAAGGAGACGTTGTACGTGTCACCGTCCTGCTGCGTGACGGTCACACCGGTAATATTATTGAGCTGGCTGACCAGCTGATCGCGCTGATCGAGCAGGGCATTCGGTTCCTGCCCTGTGCTGCCGCGCGTCGCGGTAATCTGATTGTTTAACTTGGCAATCTGCGCCGCATAGGTGTTGATCTGGTCAACGTTCTGCGTGATTTGCTGGTTAACGGCGGTATTCATGTCGCTCAGGTATTTCGCCGAGCTGTTGAACTGCGCGGTTAAGCCCTGCGCTTCACCCAAAACCGCCTGACGCGCCGAGCTGTCGCTGGCGTTACTGGTCAGGGTTTGCAGGCCCTTGAAGAAGGTTGCCATGGTGGCATCGATGCCGGTTGAGCTGTCACCCAGCAAATCATCGATGGAGCTGGCCTGATCAAGCTGCGTTGACAGCGCACTGCCTGTCGCGCTCGCGCCCAGCAGTTGCTTCACGACAAAAGAGTTGTACTCACGGTTCACGCCCGTCACCGTCACACCATTGCCAATATACCCGGCAGACGTCGACGTCCCGTTGCTCTGAGTGATGATGGCAGTCTGGCGGTTATAACCGGCTACGCTGACGTTAGCGATGTTGTTGCCGGTGGTACTGAGCGCGGCCTGCGCTGCGTTCAGTCCGCTCATTGCGGTATTAATTAAGCTACTGGACATGAGTGACCTTTTGGCTGCCGGTGACTTTTTTACCACCGTGTAATTAAGGGAACTGAAACGGGGCTTTCCCCTTTTCCCATTCTTAACGTGTTATCGGCCTGTACGGCTAAAACTTGAGAAAAAAAACACGCTTTTGCGGCACTAAAAAATATCTTTTAAATCATGGCTGTAAGCTTTCACAGCCTGCTCGCCCGCGCCTTTGATTTTCTGGATCACACTGACCAGTTTGTCGGCGTAATTCGGATCCGTCGCATAGCCCGCGCGTTGCAGTGCATGTGCGGCCTGTTCAGGCGTATTTGCGGACGCCACCTGGGCGTAGCGCGGGTTGTTGGTGAGCAGTTTGATGTAGTCGCTGATCGCTTCCACGTAAGAGCCGTAAACACGGAAACTGGCCTGAACTTTTTTCGCCACGCCGTTGGCGTATTCCGTGGTGGTGATATTGGTCGTCGGGCCTTCCCAGCTGCTGCCCGCTTTGATGCCGAACAGGTTGTAGCTGCGTTTACCGTCGGCGGTTGGAATTTCGCGCTGACCCCAGCCCGATTCCAGCGCAGCCTGCGCCACAATCAGCTGATGAGAAATGCCGCTGTCTTTACTCGCCACCTGCGCCGGAATGCTCAGGCTGGAGACGAACTGGCCGCTGTCGGTTGGCAGTGGCGCACCGCCGGTGGTGCGATCCGGCGCGGTCGGAATGACTTTACGCAGATACTGTTCCATCGCCTGAATGGGCATGGTTTTCAGCACTTCGCCGTCGAGCGCCATCGGCGTGGTGCCCGCCAGTTCCGACGGCTGTTTTGAGCCGCCGGTCAGCTGTTCCACCATCATGTCGGCCATGCCCAACCCTTTGTCGGACATGTCCTGTGCAATTTGCTGATCGTACATCGATGTATAAAGCTTGGTGGACTGGTTATCGAGGATCCCGCCCTGCGGCAGCGCCTGACGCATGCTTTTCAGCATCATCTGCACGAAGACGCCTTCGAACTGTTTGGCGACTTCTTTGATGTGGGCCTGCGGATCCTGCGAAACGTCCCGCTTCAGTTTGTTCAGGGAATTCGTGTCATACGCCGCACCCTGCGGATCAAACGCCCCTGACATCGACATCAGATCGCTCATCAGATAATTTCCAAATCAGCACGCAGGCAACCGGCTGTTTTCATCGCCTGCAGGATGGACATCAGATCGATAGGCGTCGCGCCTAACGCGTTAAGTGTGCGGACCACGTTGTTCAGGCTGGCGCTCGAACGCACCTGCTGAATAGAACCGCCGGACTGACGGACGGAAATATTGGTATTTGGCGTCACGACGGTCTGGCCTCCGCCAAATGGCGTATTCGGCTGGCTGACGTCGTTCTGGCGATCGACCACCACGGACAGATTGCCCTGTGCCACGGCGCAGCTGTCGAGGGTGACGTCGCGGTTCATCACCACCGAGCCGGTACGGGAGTTGATGATCACTTTCGCGTCCATCGGCCCGACGTTGACTTCGATGTTCTGAATCTGCGCCAGAATACGCACCTGCGAGGTGTTGCCGCGCGGCACGATGACCTGAATATTGCGCGAATCCAGCGCTGAGGCGGAGCCCAGCCCCTGACGGTTAATGGCGTCACTGACCTGCTGCGCCAGATTGAAATCTTCATCATTGAGTTGCAGGCTAATCACGCCTTCCGTACCAAACGTGCTTGGCAGTTCGCGTTCAATGGTCGCCCCGCCGGTAATACGGCCACCGGAAACCTGGTTAACCGTGACGCTGCTGCCACCGGCAGAAGCCCCGGCACCGCCGACCAACACGTTACCCTGCGCCAGCGCGTAAACCTGATTATCGACGCCTTTCATTGGCGTCATCAGCAAGGTTCCGCCGCGAATACTTTTGGCGTTACCCATTGAGGAAACCACGACATCAATCGCCTGCCCGGCGCGTGAAAATGGCGGCATTTTGGCGGTGACCATCACGGCTGCCACGTTTTTCAGCTGCATGTTTGTGCCCGCCGGAACGGTGATCCCTAACTGGGACAACATGTTGGTCAGCGTCTGGGTAGTAAACGGCGTCTGCGTGGTCTGGTCACCGGTTCCGTCGAGGCCAACGACTAAGCCGTAGCCGATCAGGGCGTTATCACGCACGCCTTGTACCGTCGTCAGATCACGAATACGGTCGGCGGATGCGGGCAGTACCACCAGGGCGGACATTGCCAGACAGATAACACCGGAAAGTAGTTTTCGCATGATTGCCTCGTTATAACGGCGATAAGTTTAGGAAGAACCGCTGCAACCAGCCCATGTTCTGCGCTTCATTGATGTAGCCGTTGCCCACGTATTCGATGCGCGCATCAGCCACTTGCGTGGAGATAACGGCGTTGGCACCGCTGATGGTGCGCGGGTTGACCACACCGGAGAACCGGATAAATTCGGTTCCCTGATTAATTTCGATTTGTTTTTCACCGACAACTTTCAGGTTGCCGTTAGCCAGCACTTCCGCAACCGTCACGGTCAGCGTGCCGCTGAAGGTGTTGTTGGCCGCCGCGCCGCCTTTCCCGGCGAAGGTGTTGGCACCGCTCATGTCGACATCGGCGCGCGCATTGCCGAACAGACCTTCCAGATAACGGGGTGCGGTGGCTGCACCAAAGGTGGTTGACCCGTTGCGGCTGGCGTTGGCGGAGGAGCTTTTGCTCGCACTCACGTTTTCCTGCAAGACGATGGTCAGTGTGTCACCGACGTTACGTGGACGGCGGTCTTCAAACAGAGGCTGATAACCATAGTTCATCGGCTGAACGGACTGGAAAATCGAACCGTTGGGAACCGGCGGTGCGGCAGGTGCAGGCGCGGCGGACGTTGCGCCGGGTACCAGCGGAGTATGGGGCATATACGCACAGCCATTCGCCAGTAACGTGACTAACAGCGGCAGCACCAGCTTGCCTGGTCGGTCTGTATAAGAAGTCATTACCGACGTTATTTTTTTGGTCACCACAGTTATCGCCTTAAAAAAATCGACCTGGTAGGGATCTGAACCGGTTCAGGGCAGAAGCAAATTTGCCCCTGCCCTCTTATTTTTCTTACCACCACAAAAAACTTACAGCTGCGAAAGTTTTTGCAGCATTTCGTCCGACGTGGACACCGCTTTACTGTTGATTTCGTAAGCACGCTGCGTCTGGATCATGTTGACCAGCTCTTCCGCCACGTTGACGTTAGAGGTTTCGACATAACCCTGATACAACAGGCCGGCACCGTTCAGACCCGGCGTGCTGTCTGTTGGCGCGCCGGAACTTTGGGTTTCCTGGTACAGGTTTTCACCCATAGATTCCAGGCCGCTGTTGTTGATGAAGGTGCTCAGCGTCAGCTGGCCGACCTGCTGTGCAGCGGTCTGGCCCTGCACGGTCACGCTGACGATACCGTCACGACCGACGGTCATGCTCAGGGCATTCGCCGGAACGGTGATCGCAGGGATGATCTGGTAGCCGCTGGAAGTGACCAGCTGGCCGTTCTGATCAACCTGGAAAGAGCCGTCGCGGGTATAGGCGGTGGTGCCATCCGGCAGCTGCACCTGGAAGAAACCTTCGCCTTTGATCGCGATGTCTTTACTGTTGCTGGTCTGCGACAGGTTGCCCTGTGAGAACAGACGCTCGGTCGATACCGGACGAACACCGGTACCGATTTGCAAACCGGAAGGCAGGTTCGTCTGTTCGGAAGATTGCGCACCCGGCTGACGGACTGTCTGGTACAGCAAGTCTTCGAAAACCGCACGCTGGCGTTTGAAGCCGTTGGTGCTGACGTTCGCCAGGTTGTTGGCGATAACATCCATGTTGGTCTGCTGGGCATCCAGCCCGGTCTTCGCAATATATAGCGATGGGATCATGTCATTACTCCTCTGCCATCATCAGCTCATTGACAGCAGATTGTTGGCACTCTGTTCATTTTCATCGACGCTGTGGATGACTTTCATCTGCATCTCAAAGCGGCGTGCGTTGGCTATCATGTCAACCATGGTCGAAACCGGATCCGCGTTACTGCCTTCAAGTGTTCCGGGCATAACGTGGATGGTCGGATCGGCCTGCAATGTCGCGCCCCGGGCTTGCGCCGTCGCGGCGGTCGGACGGAACATGCCGTCGTCTCCGCGGGTCACTTCATTGCCAGCCGCCTTCACCAGTTTCAGTTTGCCGAGCTGCCCCATGGTGTTGGGATCAGCGCCGGCTTCCAGGACAGCAATGGTCCCGTCCGCAGAAATCGTGAGCTGAGACTGCGGCGGAACTTCGATTGGCCCGTTATCGCCCATCACCGGATGACCCTGAATGGTCAGCTGGTTGGCAGGTGAGACCTGCATGTCGCCGTTGCGCGTGTACGCTTCAGTGCCATCAGGCATCTGCACCGCCAGGAAACCATCCTGCTGTAAAGCCACATCCAGCGGACGGCCGGTGTAGTTAAGTTTCCCCTGAGTCATGTCTGCGCCCGGTGTGGACGCCGTGACCAGCGTACGCGTTTGCAGGCTTTCGCCATCCACCGGTACGGCGCGCATGGCTAAAAGCTGTGCGCGAAAGCCCGGTGTGGAGGCGTTAGCCAGGTTACTTGACGTGACCGACTGCTGAACCAGCGTCTGGCTGGCTGCGCCGCTCGCGGTGTAGATAGCGCGATCCATAGTGCTGCCCTGTTTTTAAGTCGCGCGTTAGCGCAGGTTAACCAACGTGTTCAGGATGGAGTCCTGAGTTTTGATGGTCTGCGCATTCGACTGATAGTTACGCTGAGCCACGATCATGTTGACCAGCTCCGCACTCAGATCGACGTTGGAAGATTCCAGCGCGCCACTGGTCATGGACGCTAAACCGCCCTGACCCGCGATACCGGTGACAGCCTGGCCTGAAGAAGAGGTCGCCGACCACACGTTATCGCCTTCGGATTTCAAACCTTCAGGGTTGGAGAAGTTACTCAGCACAATTTGTCCCAGTAACTGGGTTTTGTTGTTGGAGTAAGTCCCGGAAATCGTGCCGTCGTCATTGATGGTGTAACCGGTCATCTGGCCCGCTGCATAACCATCCTGATTCTGGGAACCGATGCTGTCGCTGCCGGTGCTCTGCTGAATACTGCCGGTGAAATCCAGAGAAACGGTTTGCGGGGTCACGGTGCCGTTGGTGGCAGTGTTCATTGGCAATGTCAGTGCCAGACCTGCGTTGGCAGCGCCTGTTGCGTCGGTGGTGCTGACCAGTGCGCCGCTGGTGTCAAATTTCAGAGAACCAATTTTGGCGGCTGCGGAGCCGGCAACGCTGCCATCTTGTGAGTAAACATCCCAGTTGTTCGCGGAGGTTTTCACGAAGTACACGTTGTTGTCGTGCGCATTACCCTGCGAGTCATAGGTGGTGATGCTGTTCACGTAGTTGTAGCTGGTGTCATCGCTGCTGCTGAACGTTTTGGTCGCCGGGATCGCGGTATCCGTTGAGTTCAGGTTAGCCACCATGGTGGCGGCGGTAGAGGCTTTGGCGCTCATCATGGTCGTCGGGATGTTCAGCGCAACAGGCTGTGCGCCCGCGGCGATGGTCGGTGGTGTACCCGTCGCCGGGAAACCGGTCACGCTCAGACCCTGCATGTTCACCAGATTACGGTTCGCATCGAGGGAGAACTGGCCATTACGGGAGTAGTAAACCGCACCGCTGGTGTCGGTCAGGCGGAAGAAACCGTTGCCGCTCAGTGCCACATCCAGCCCGCGGGAGGTGTTGGTGGTGGTACCGTCGTTAAAGTTCTGTGTGACAGCGGCGACTTTTACGCCCATACCGGTCTGAGAACCGGCGAACATATCGGCAAAAGAGGCGGTGGCTGTCTTAAAACCCACGGTGGCGGAGTTGGCGATGTTGTTACCAATCACGTCGAGGTTGGTCGATGCCGCGCTCAGGCCGCTGACTGCTTGGGAAAAGCTCATGTTAGCTCCATTTTACTGTGTGTAGTTGCTGCATGAAGTTAAGGGTTTCAGCTCTTCTTCCCGCGAAGGAAGTGAGCCAACGGCTTACAAAATCTGGCGTACAGAATCGACAGTTGCGGTTCCGCGCACGCCCAGATCCAACGCGGTATTCCCGGATGAATCTTTGGTTACACCATTGACCAGCGCATAGTTCAGCGGTGTTGCCACCATTTGCTGACTGTTGTTCAGGGCATTGATGCTGAAGGTGTAGCTGCCATCCGGGGCGGCGGTGCCATCGTCCTGCGTGCCGTCCCAGGTGTAGCTGTGAACGCCCGCAGTCTGTGAACCCAGGCTGAGGGTTTTCACCACTTTGCCGGTGGAATCGCTGACGGTGGCGGTAACGCTGCTTGCCGCGGTTTCCAGCTCGAAACCAAATGGCGTGGTGCTGACCGTACCGTCGGTGTCTTTACCCACCAGGATCGCACTGCCGGAGACCATCACGCCGTGACCAATCAGGGAACTGGCCTGCACGGAAGTGCCGCTGGAGATTTGCCCGGAAATGCCGCCCAGCGTGGTGTTGAGTTTTTCAATCCCGCTCACGGTACTGATTTGTGCCAGCTGGCTGGTGAGCTGGCTGTTATCCATCGGATTGGTGGGATCCTGGTTTTTCAGCTGAGCGACCAGCAGGGTCAGGAAACTACTGGAGAGATCATCGGCCGAGCTGGTTCCGGTCGTGGACGTGCTGGAGCCGGTGCTGGTGATCGTGGTGTTATCAGTGGTGTCATTAATCGACGTCGTTATAGACATATTTCGCTCCGCTATTGCCCCAGAGTGAGAGTTTTCATCATCAACGACTTAGTGGTGTTGAGCACCTCGACGTTGGCCTGATAACTGCGGGAAGCGGAGATGGTGTTGACCATTTCGCTGACCACATCTACGTTTGGCATCTGCACATACCCTTTCGCATCCGCCATCGGATTACCGGGCTCGTACACCATGCGCACCGGCGCCGGATCATCAACGATCTGCGCCACTTTCACGCCGCCGGTTTCCTGCCCCGGCGCCGCGTTCACCTGAAACACGACCTGTTTAGCTTTATAAGGCTGACCATCCGGGCCGGTCACACTGTCGGCGTTGGCCATGTTACTGGCGCTGACGTTCAGACGCTGAGACTGCGCGGCAAGCGCAGAACCGGCGATATCAAAAATACCGAGCATCGACATAGGTTTTATCCTTGCAGCACCGACATCATCCCTTTAATTTGGCCGCCCAGGACGGTCAAATCGGTCTGATAGCGCACGCTGTTATCCGCAAAGTTGGTACGTTCACGGTCCATATCGACCGTGTTACCGTCTGCCGACGGTTGGTCAGGGATCCGGTACATCAAATCCATGTCGGCGGGTGAAACGTTTGATGCCGCGATGTGGCGGTCAGACGTCAGTGACAAAGACATGCCGCTTTCACTGGCGCGGCCCTGCTCCATCACTTTCTGCAACTGACTGGCGAAATCGATATCGCGCGCCTGATACCCCGGGGTATCGGCGTTGGCGATATTGGCTGAAAGTATTTCTTGCCGCTGGGCGCGCAGGTTGAGCGCTTCCTGTTGGAACTGTAGTGCGGCGTTCAATTTGTCGAGCATGCGCCCTCCGCAAAGTGAGATTTTGGAGTCGACAGCATAAATGCGGGTGTCAACAACCTATCGTCTGAATAAGCGCAAAATCGTCCGCTATTTGTCCCTTTAGGAATTGCAAACTGAGGGTAGACTTGTCTCCAGTAAACTTTTCGCCGACACATCGGGCACAAAGGTAAATCGCGTATGAACAGGCTGAAACTCCGACGTTTAAGCATCACGCTGGGCTGCATTCTTCTGGGTGTGACATCCGGCGGAAGCAGCTTTGCGCAAAATGCGCCAGCCAAAAGCGTGCCTGCGTCGGCCAATAGCGATACACTACTGACCTCGCAGCTCCAGCAGTTCTTCCGTCAGCAATATGCCGACAGCGGAATGCAGGTGAAGGTGGTTGTAATGACCCCCGCCGCGCGTCAGCCGCAGTGTTTATCGCCACAATTTATGCTTTCGTCCAACAGCCGCACCTGGGGAAATGTCTCGGTGGCGGTGAACTGTAACGGTCAGAAAAGTTATGTGCAGACCAAGGTCCAGGTGAGCGGAACTTACTGGGTGGCGGCGAAAAATGTGCCTGCGGGTGCGCATCTGGCACAAACGGATCTGGAAGCCAAAAACGGGCGTCTGGATCTGCTGCCGCCGAAGGCAATTCTTGACAGCAATCAGGCGATCAACGGCGTCACGCTGCGCAATATCAGCATCGGCCAGCCGTTAACGTTGTCGATGCTGCGCCGTCCGTGGATGGTGCGTGCGGGTCAGGAAGTGCAGGTACAGGCGACAGGCAGTGGTTTTAACGTGTCCAGCGCCGGTAAGGCGATGAACAACGCAGCAGCAAATGAATCCGTGCGGATAAGAATGCCGTCAGGTGTAATTGTGAACGGGACAGTGGGCTCAGATGGGTCTGTGACAGTGACAATTTAGGTTGAATTGCAACCGTATTTGTAGAAAAAGCTGCAATTAAGGCTAAAGTTATTTCGCCACATGTCGATAACAAACGTATCAGAGTCGTCCCACGACGGCATTTTTGGGGTTTGCGTCACATTAAAGGCCCTGAATACCCTTACCGGAGAATATTTATATGGCTATCGATCGTACTCAAGGTGTTTCACCTTTAACTTCGATCCAGCAGCGTGATCCTTCTGAAGCTTCTGTTCAGAATACGCGCAAAGAAGACACTGTTTCTGGCACCACCACCAGCGGTACGGCGGTGACCCTGAGCTCAGCGCAAACGTCTCTGACTCAGTCAAGTGCCCAGGACATCAATACGGCACGTGTCGACGAACTGAAACAAGCTATCCGTGATGGCAAACTGACCATGGATACCGGCAAAATTGCTGATGCTCTGTTGAAGGACACGCAGGATTATCTCAAAGGTTTTTAAGCCGCAGACCCGGCTAAGAGACGAAAAAGTTGGAAGGTAATAAGGCCCGATGAAGAATTTTATCAAGTCCATGACTACCTTGGTTGAAACGTTGCAAGCGCTGGATCAAGTGATTAATCACGAACAAACGATACTGTGCTCAGGCCGCGTGAACGGAGCGGCCCTGCAGCATATCACCGAGCAAAAGAGCTCATTGCTCGCTACGGTAGACTATCTTGATAAACAGCGTCGTCAGCATGACGAACGCCTGAAACAAAGCGCCCCCTACTCCCGTCAGCCGGAAATCGCCGCGATGTGGAAAGAGGTGGTGCAGCTGACCACCAGGCTGAGTCAGATCAATCGTCACAACGGCATGTTGCTGGGCAAACAAATTGCCTACAACACCGAGGCTTTGGCTATTCTCAACGCCAGCCAGACACAAAAATTCTACGGACCGAACGGGCAGGAAACTGTATCCGGGCAAACCGTCAGGAAGATTTCCGTTTAGACCGAAACGGAGAACGGTTTCTTCTTGTTCAGAATGAGCAGGTTTCGGTTTCTTAATTGCAGTGATCGCATCTGATAAATCAAGACCTTGGGTTGCCACCTAAACTGGCTCTGAGGTCAAGTTCAAGACCTTGGGTTGCCACCCAAACTGGCTTCAAGGAGCGCCTATCGCCGCGCCCCTTGAAAATCCCGGGCTCTTTCACTGCGCGCTACCGCTCGCTGGCTATTTTCCAGCAGCTCCGGCTATTGCCGCAAAATCCCGCCGCTGCGCGGTTCCTTCCAGTCGGATTACAAACCGCGCGAAAAGATACGCGGTTTTCCACCTCTCCTTTCAGCGTGATTTTTGAAAGCGGCCACAGCTTTCTAATTCGCAACCTCACCGTTTTTGATCTAAAGAACGTAATGCTATTTTATCTTTTTTAAAGCTTCTGGCCGCTTTCAGAAAGCTTGCCGAGTGAAGTGTTTCGAGACCTGTGGCTCGAGCCGAGCGAAGCGAGACAGCGTCACGAAGTGACGACCCGAAGGGCGAGGCCGCAGGCCGAGTAACACCGAGCGAGGGAACCGCGCAGCGGCAAGTTTTCGCGGCAATAACTGTAGTTGCTGAAACATAGCCAGCGAGCGATAGCGCGCAGTAAAAAAGACGCGGAGATTCAAAAGAGGGCTCGTCATAGCCCTCTTTTGTCGGTTTCGGCGCAGGAAGTTAAGTGATCACAGTTATTGAAAAACCGAAACTTTCTCGGTCATCCGCCAGCCCTCACGGCGAGTGAAAAACCGAAACTTTCTCGGTTATCCGCCAGCCCCCACGGCGAGTGAAAAACCGAAACTTTCCCGGTCATCCGCCAGCCCTCACGGCGAGTGAAAAACCGAAACTTTCCCGGTCCTCCGTTATAAGCCCCCGGTGGCTCACCGGTAATTCACAATGACCTGATTCCCGATCACCCGTAGCGGCGTATTCATCGCCCCATTTCCAGTGACGAAATACACAAACCGCAGCGGGGAGCTGGCGGTCTGGCCGTAAAACGAACGCGTCGTACCGCTGTCCGCATCCAGCCCCACGCAGTGATTCAGGGTGTTGCAGAGTTTCACCTGTAACCCTGCCGGTCTTGCGCCGAGCACTTCATATTTCCAGCTGACCGTGGTGATCGTCGCCGAACTTTTTTGCCTGACCGGCGCGGAATCTGCGGCGGCCAGCGGCGGTGACGACATCATCACGCCCCGGTTTTGCAGCGTTACGCCGCGCTGGGTATCAGACCAGGAACCTGACGCGGCAACGGCAGGCAGGCTTATCAGGCTGAGGACGAGCAGCGCGGTGCGAAGCATCTTATTCACCACCAATGGTAGCGGTCATGCGGATCTGGCGGCTGTCGGTCATTTCGAGATTCGACATCACCACAATCTGCGGCAGTGAGCGGCGCAGGAAGCGCGACAACAGCGGACGCAGCGCGTGATTCACCAGCAGGACCGGTGGCGCGCTGAGCATATCCTGACGCTGTAACGCGGCTTCCGATTGCGTTAACAGACGATCGGCCAGCCCCGGTTCTAATCCGCCGCCGCTTTGCAGCGCCTGTAACAGCAGGCGTTCAAGCGCGGTATCCAGCCCGATAACCTGGACTTCGCCGTTACCCGGGAACCATTGCTGAGTAATCGCCCTGCCCAGCGCGACGCGCACCACAGCCGTCAGTTCGTTCGGATCAGGCTGATTTGGTGCGTATTCCGCCAGCGTTTCGACAATCGTGCGCATGTCGCGAATCGACACGCGTTCGGACAACAGATTTTGCAGCACCTTGTGCATGTTGGTCAGGGAAATCACGCCCGGAATGAAATCTTCCGTCAGCTTCGGCATTTCCTTGGTGACGCGTTCCATCAGTTCCTGCGTTTCCTGGCGGCCAAACAGTTCTTTGGCGTGCAGGCTGATCAGGTGATTGAGGTGCGTCGCCACTACGGTACTGGCTTCCACCACGGTGAAGCCCTGAATTTGTGCCTGTTCGCGCATCGACGGTTCAATCCACACCGCCGCCAGCCCGAACGCCGGATCGACCGTCGGTTCACCCGGCAGTTCGCCAATGGCGTTACCCGGATTGATCGCCATCCAACGCCCCGGATGTGCGGTCCCTGTACCGATTTCGACGCCTTTCATCAGAATGCGGTAACCGGCAGGTGGCAGTTCGAGGTTGTCGCGGATGTGGATCACCGGCGGCAAATACCCCATTTCCTGCGCGAATTTCTTACGGATACTGCGGATACGCCCCAGCAGTTCGCCGTTTTGCGCAAAGTCCACCATCGGAATCAGGCGGTAGCCCACTTCCATGCCCAGCGGATCTTCAAGCTGTACGTCTGACCAGCTGGCTTCCACCAGCTGTTTGCCGCTGTCGGCTGCCGACGGTGCCACTTCTTTTGCCGCAGGAGCTTTCTGCTCCTGACCACGCGTCCACCACGCCAGCGCCAGTAAAGCGCCGGTGAACAGCAGGAAAACCAGGTTTGGCATGCCCGGCACCATGCCGAGCAGCCCGAGAACACCGGCACTCAGCATCATGACGCGCGGATTACGGAACAGCTGGGTGACCATCTGCTCGCCGACGTCCTGATTGGTGCCGACGCGGGTCACGATGACACCGGCAGCGGTGGAGATTACCAATGCAGGGATCTGCGCGACCAGACCGTCACCGATGGTCAGCAAGGTATAACTTTCTGCGGCGTGGCCGAGATCCATACCGTGTTGAAGAACACCCACCAGCAGGCCGCCGACCACGTTGATGATCATGATCATCAGACCGGCAACGGCGTCACCGCGCACGAACTTACTCGCACCGTCCATCGAACCGTAGAAGTCTGCTTCCTGCGTAACATCGCTGCGGCGTTTTTTCGCTTCGTCTTCGCCAATTAAACCGGCGTTGAGGTCGGCGTCGATCGCCATCTGTTTACCCGGCATCCCGTCGAGGACGAAACGCGCGCCAACTTCGGCGATACGCCCGGCACCTTTGGTGATAACCATAAAGTTAATCAGCACCAGGATGATAAACACCACGATACCGATGGCGAAGTTACCACCGACCAGGAAGTGGCCGAACGCTTCGATAACCCGCCCCGCCGCCGCGCCGCCGGTGTGACCTTCGAGTAAGATCACACGCGTGGAGGCGACGTTGAGCGACAGACGCAATAAGGTTGAGAACAGCAGGATGGTCGGGAAAGCCGCAAAATCGAGCGTCCGCTGGGTGAACATCGCCACCAGCAACACCATGATGGACAGCGCAATGTTGAACGTGAACAACAAGTCGAGAAGGAACGGCGGTAAAGGCAGCACCATCATCGACAGGATCATCAGGATGAGGATTGGGCCTGCCAGAACCTGCCATTGTCCGGACTTAAAGTTGGCGGGTAAACGCAGCATCGCGGCCAGATTAGCCATGGGTATCACTTTCTCCTGCAAAATCCAGACCGTCAGGCACTGGCAAATGTTGAGGTTTTTTCGGGATCAGTCCGCCTTCGCGCTTCCAGCGTTTAAGCTGATAAACCCAGGCCAGAACTTCAGCAACCGCGGCGTACAGCGCGGTCGGGATTTGCTGACCAATTTCACTGTGCCGGTAAAGCGCACGCGCCAGCGGCGGCGCTTCCAGCATCGGAATTTTGTGTTCGGCACCCAGCTCTTTAATGCGCAGCGCCACGTCGCCCGCGCCTTTCGCCAGCACTCTCGGTGCGCTCATTTTGTTTTCGCTGTACTGCAATGCGACGGCGTAGTGCGTCGGGTTGGTCACAATAACGTCGGCTTTCGGCACATCGGCCATCATGCGTCGGCGTGCCATGGCGCGCTGTTGCTGGCGGATACGGCCTTTAACATGCGGATCGCCTTCCTGACTTTTATGCTCGTCGCGGATATCCTGCTTACTCATGCGCAGTTTTTTCAGGTTGCTCCAGATTTGCCAGAACACGTCGAACGCCACCATCGGCGTTAACCCGAGAACCACCATCAGCCCGCAGAACGCCACCATATTCAGCGCTTCGCCGAGTGCGGGGATTGTCGGCTGCGCCATCAGCCGCATCATGTCCGGCCATTTGTGCCACACATAAAAACCGGCGACAGAGCCGACCAGCAGCGCTTTCAGGATGGCCTTGAGCAGTTCGGCCAGCACCTGACCGGAGAACAAACGCTTAAATCCGGCAATCGGATCCATGCGGCTGAATTTCGGGGCAAATGATTTCCCACTGAACATCAGCCCGCCGAGCAACAGCGGCGCGGCCAGGGCAATCAGGATCAGGCCGCCGATAACCGGCAATAACGCCCAGACAGCGCGGCCCAGCAGTGTCGCCATTTGCTGCAACACCTGGCGATCATCGCTGACCATGCCGTGATCAAACTTCAGCCCCTGCGAAATCATCACACCCAGCTGACGCGCCATCGATTCACCGGAAACCCACAGCAACGTCAAACCGCCCCCGAGCATCAGCATCGAGGTCAGTTCGCGCGAACGCGGGATTTGCCCTTCTTCACGGGCTTTTTCCAGCCTGTGGGATGTGGGGGCTTCTGTTTTTTCGAGATCGCTGTCTTCAGCCACCGGTGTTTCCTGTCAGCATTTACCCGGCGCAAAGAGCGACGGGCACAATTTCATGCATAGCATGACAAAAGCGGCTAAGTCTTATGGATGGAAAAGAGGCAGGTTTTGAGGTCTGTTTACTAAATCAAATGGATAAATGTCTTGAAGAACCTGAGAGCGGAGGGGACTATTTTAGGAATTCACTGACTTTATGTGGGTTTATTCTTATTCAATGATCAAAAAATAGCATATGCGTCCTTCCTTTTTGAGAAGTTTAAACGTTAGAATCGCTGCGCCAAACTGATTAGTTTTTATTTTGTGGATAGCACTGCTGTGTAAAATTCATTAACAAAAACCACCGTTAATCGTCCTGAAAAAATGAGTTTTCTTTCACGTTGATTTCAGACGATATTATTACATTACCGTTTTTTCTGATATTTCCCTGATCATGCATGACTGACATTTGTGGAACTGTCTGCGAAAAAGCTCGCCGGTAAAAAAATAACATCCCTTACCCTGTCTTTGTTCCGGGACTTAAACAGCCCCGTAAGAACATAAATCATCTGCAATTAATCAAGGATAGAAAAAATATGAGTGGGAGAAAGTACTTAACTCAGGTTGAGATGGAGAAACTCGTCGGTACCGTTTCGACAGGCGTCAATAAAGTGCGCGATAAATGCATGTTATTAATGTGTTTTATTCACGGCCTTCGTGTTAGCGAGCTGGCTAATTTACGGGTTAAGGACATTGAGCTTTCGACCAAGATAATTTATATCACCCGCCTCAAAAACGGGTTCTCTGTTCAGCATCCCATTCAGGACAGGGAGATGACTTTTATTAAAGAATGGCTTGAAATTCGGTCACAATATCTGGATGCCGACTCAGAATGGTTATTTCTTTCCCGTCATGGCGGGCAGCTGTCGCGACAACAACTCTATCGTTTGTTCCGTAAATACGGCGAAGACGCGGGAATTAACGTGGCGGTTCATCCGCATATGCTCAGACACGCCTGCGGTTATGCGCTGGCAGATACCGGCTGCGATACCCGGCTGATTCAGGATTATCTCGGGCACAGGAATATTCAGAACACGGTTATTTATACCGCCAGTAACGCCGGGCGTTTCCGGTCAATCACCATATAACGGGCGTTACCTTTTTACGTTTCTGCCCGTCAGGCGCCGCAGTACGCGGCTCACCGGACTAATCCATGTAGCGGGGATGGCTAAATCCCCCTCAGTTCACATGCCATTTTTGAGCAGCAGGAACAATTCCGCATCGGTCGTGATGTGCAGCTTACGCATGACATTACATTTATGCGCACTGACGGTTTTGATGCTGAGATTTTTCAATTCCGCAATCTGGCTGAGGCTCATGCCGTTGAGCAGATATTTGATGATCTCATTCTCGCTTTGCGTCGGCCGGAATCCGGTGCGCTGACTGGCTACATCCTGCTCGGCTAACGTGCAGCAGATCAGCGGGCTTAACACTTTCTTTTTCGCCAGCGCATGACGGAATAAATCATCGGTAATCACCGGCGACTCTCCGCGCGCAATCAGGCTGATATTGCTGAATTTGAGCAATTTTTTCAGTTTGTCTGCGTCGCGACACAGCGTATATACCACGATAATCAGCTGGGGAAATTGCAGGCTCAGGCGCTGGAGAATTTCCTGCCCTTCCTGAATACTTTCCTGATAACCATGAAGATCGGTGATCAGAATGTCCACCGACTGGTACATCAGGCCTTCTGCAATGCGGCCCAGACTGGTCTCTTCCATGCGGATATCACAGGTCTCGTCGATGGAGTTAACCAGATAGGACAGCCCGGAAAGCGTCAGCGGATGGCTGTCCATCAGGGCGATTGTCCGGGGTTTGATGTGGGCGTGAATCATGGTGTAGCTCCCTGACTTGCCGGGAATAAATTCCCGGCTCGTGGCTCAGTCATCTGAAATTACATGATCGCGGACGGGCCGATTTTGGCCATCCACGTCCCCTGGGCAAAGAGCTCGCTGTCATTGTGAAACCCCAGTTTCATCATTGCATTGCGCTTATGCGTGCTGACAGTGCGGATATCCCGGTGGAGTGTTTGCGCGACCCGCGAAACACTCAGACCAGAGAACAGATACGCGAGAACGTCCAGCTCACGGGCGGTGAGTGGCGTTGTCTGTCGGGCACCGGAGAGAATTTGCCGCGCACGCGGGCTTAACCACTGTGTTGCACCGGCCAGCACTTCGGTGACGCATTGTTCCAGCGCCAGCACCGGCTCATTTTTGAGCAGCAGGCCGTGTGCCCCGGACGATGCCAGAAGTTCGAGGATCCGGTGGTCACTGTAGTCCGTACAAATCACAATTTTCATGGCCGGACTGGACGCCACGATCTGGGAAAGCAGGCGTAACCCGTCGAGCACTGATTCCTTTTCACCGCAAATATCCATAATCAGCAACGCAGGGGGTGCGTCGGCGATTTTCTCCGGGATGGCGGCAAGCGACTGAACATAGGTAAAAGGTCCGGTGATCCCGGCGGATTCGACCAGCATTTTTTTCACGCCCAGCGCGGTGACCGGGCAGGCATCCATAATGAACGCCCCCTGCGGATAGGCGGCCGCGGCCGCAGAAATGAAGGCATGCTGATGAAATCTGACGCTGTTTAAACTGTTCATAATGTCTTCCTTGTATTTTCAGTGATCCTTTCCGTGCCCGATTGCACGAAACGAATTCCCTTCTGGTGAACAACATCCATTGTTCACCACTTTATGAGTGCCCTTTCCCGCCTGCCCCTCCGGTGACAGACGGGAAAGATGGCGATCTTACTGATAGGTAAAGTTGATTTGTGTCAGGCTCACCAGTGAGCCAGCGGTAACCTCGCCGCTCGTGGTGTAAGGCCGCGCGGCCAGCTCGTATACCGCACTTCTCTGCGCATCGACATCGGCGCTTAACTGACTTCCGGGCGCCAGTACCACCGTTTTATCGGCATCGGTGACCAGTTGCACGCCAACGTGGGTGGCCGTTCCGCTGTTGCTGTAAAGCGTCGCGTCTTCCTGCGCCGGGGTGCCGGTGAAATTAGCGATGACGCTGGAAACCGTCGCAGGGCAATTGTTCAGCCTGACCTCAAAGGATTTCCAGTCACCGCCCGCACCTGCCGTCGCCAGGTCCTTTTTGATAATGAGCTGACCAAAATCCACATCGCGGCTGACTGACGCGGTATCCACAATGCACGGGCTGCTGACGACTTTCCCGTTGATATTCAGATCTGCGGCGTTAGCAGTGGCCGCACTGACCGCCACTGCCAGCAGCACAACGCCCTGAATACTTTTTATTGGCTTCATTGAATGTCTCCCATGACGGCCCGTGCCCGCCCGCCGTTACTGGTAGGTAAAGGTGGCCTGAACAGAACCGATGATCGTGCCTGGCATGACAGAACCGGCGGTCGTGTACGCGCGGGCCTGCAACGGGTAGACCACTTCATGGGTGCTGGCATCAACATCTACCGCGTAGGTCGCGCCGTTACCCAACTGCTTACCTGCCGTGTTTTGCAGTTCTACTTCTACGTTGGTCGCTGTACCGGTATTGGTGTACAGGTTGGCATTCGCCGTGGCAGGCGTACCGGCGAAAGTCGCGGTGCTGACGGTCGTGGTTGCCGGGCAGTTAATCAGCTTCAGATCAAACGTTTTCCATCCACCTGATTCGCCCGCGGTCGCCAGCGCAGTGGCTTCCAGCGTATCGAGCGTCACCTGCACCGGCGCACCGGCATTATCGACGGTACAGGCAGAGGCCACGACCGTGCCGTTGATGTTGATTTGTGTCGGATCTGCAAAGCTGCTCTGGCTCAGGCCAGCAAAAATGACCAGCGCCAGTGATGAAGTTTTCATAAGTCCTTTCATGTTATTTCCTGTTTTCACGTTAAAAAAAGTCATGTTGAAAATCGTGGTAAGTGAACGTGCCGTGCGACGTTATTCGTAGATAAACGTCGCCAGCAGCACACCGCTTATCGTTCCCGGCGTCACATTGCCGTTAACGGTATACGCGCGGGCCTGCAGGTCGAATTCAGTACCACGGCTGGCCGCATCAATATTTTTTGTATACTGAACGGCGTTACCCAGACGCGTTCCCTCGCTGTTTTGCACTTCGATTTGCGCGTTTCCCGCCGTACCGGCATTGGCATACAACGTGTTGTCAGCGTCATCCTGTGTACCGTTCATCGTCAGGGTCACTGTCGCGGTTGACGTCGGGCAGGCGGTCAGCGCGATGGAAAATGATTTCCAGTCCGACGCTGCACCCGGAGCCACCAGGCTGGCCGCCTGGATGTTTTGCCCCAGATCGACATTCAGCCCGCCGGCCGGCACGTTGATCGTGCACGGCGACGCCTTGATGTTGCCGGTAATATTCATGATGGTGTCGGCTTTCGCGACCTGTGAGGCCAGGACAAAAGCCGCACCCAGCACCAGCGCCGTCACAATCTGCTGTTTATTCCGTTGAGAGTTCATCGTACTTATTTCCTTATCTTTCCTCTGTCAGTCACGCTGCGCTTCGGGCGCAGGCATTACTGAATTTCAGCGCGGATCGTGGCCGTTGCCGTGAAGTTTCCGGTATCTGGCATTTTCCCCGTGGTGTTAAACGGATATAAGTTGATTTCCGATGTTCCCACCTGAGAGGTGTAATCCATGTTCAGCGGCAGGAAACCACTCACTGGCGCAACGGTTTTGCCCGCCGCATCCTGAAGTCGCACTGCCACATCGCCGTTAGTGGTCGCCAGCGCGGTCGGATCGTTTCCATCCGGCGTGCCCTGGAAGGAAAGGCTGACCTGAACCCCGTCTGAGATGTTGGTACAGGCGACGTTAAAGGCGACATTCTTCGGCGTGAAGTTTTTCGCCATCTCGCCTTTGGTGGAAATATCCCCCGACATGATGTCGCCGAAAGGCACGGTGATCACACCGCCGCCGTTGATCACACAGGACTGCGGCACGGTGACCGTTCCGCTCATCCAGACGGTGGATACCGGCGTCGGGGACTGCGTCGTGGCATCGGTCGCGATATACACATCAACAATTTTCGTCAGAGGGATAGTCTGGACACCGACAAAAGGACGGCGGAAGTACAATGACACCGAGCCTCTGGACCCTGTCGCGTACGGGTATCTGTCGCAACTGGTCGCCGTATTGAGGTTGCTGCGCCCGTCAAAAGGCGTCGCGATGAAGTCATTCACCTTCCCGGCGATGTACACCTTACTGGCCACCGCGAGGTAATCGTTGATCGCGTAATAATTCAGCGTACCGTCGCTGTAGACCATGCCGGTGTCCGGTACTTTGGCGGTCGCGTATGCGCCGGTGTAGCTGCCGGTACAGGAACAGGTGACGTTATAGTTTCCGGTAAGGTTCCAGGTAAACGCGTCCGGCTTCACCATCCCGGCGGTGTTCTGTGCCGGGTCACTCAGCAGATAATCCATGGGAAAGTTATAGGTTTTGGTGCCGTCCGTTGGCGAACAGCTCGCCGCCTGCGCAGTGCTGCTCATCGCCCAGACCGACAGGCTGAAACAGACCAGCGCGCAGGTTTTTCCCCAGAAAGAGATGCGGGGATGAATGATTTCAGACGCCATTTGTACGTTTTCCCTTTCCACTGACTGCTCAGAATGTTGATTATTCATTTCCGTATTTCCCCTCACCGGCAGGCTCCGTTAATCATCTGAATCCCCGAACCGGCAGGCTGCTCAGACAGGGTGTAATTCACCTGACACGCTTGTGACGCGCCGCTGCCCCATTTCACATCCAGCTTGCCTGCATCGGCCAGACCGGACAGATACACTTGCCCGCTGTCGCCCACGATGCTGCTGTTGCCGTTTTTACCGGTGCTGTTGGTCGCCATTGCACCAAACGGAACCGGCTGGCCATCGGCACGGGTCAGGGTCATCAGGACACGCTGGCCGACGTTAGGATCGAAGTCCGCACGCACCACCGCGCCGCGGGTCGGGATCACCGCCGTACTGGTCAGCGTCATATCGACGTCGTCCGGTAACGTTGCGGTATCGAGTGAAATCTGGTTGCGACGGTACGCCGTGGCATACGGCACCACCGCATAACCTCGCCAGTCGGTTTTAACACCGGTGTTGCTGGCAATGCTGACGCCATCCGCGCCCGGCGCTTTCACCAGAACAATGGTTTCGCTCAGCGGTTGCGATAACGTCACGCCGTTTTCATGCACCAGAATGCCGCCCTGCAGGCCGTAATCCATGCGACGCTGGCTGTTGTCGTAACCGTAACCGGCGTTAACTTCGCCATAACCGCCTTTGTAGTCCGCACTCGCGTACCCGTTGGAACCCTGCCCCTGGCTGCCATAACCCTGATTGATGCTGTAGTTCAGGTTGTTATCCGCCAGTGTGGTTCCGCTCAGACCGACGTTTTGCGTGGTGTTGCCGTTTTTGCTGGTGTTGAGGTTGTACGTGGCATAACTGCCCGCCAGCCACTGACCCAGCGGCACGCTGATATTGACCGCGACAATCTGGTCGGTGTAATACGTGCGGTTACCGTTACTGTCAGTGCCGTTGCGGTTGTAGGTGTAGTTGAGGCCATAAGAAACGCCTTTCCAGGTGTTGTTGTAACCCACGCTGGCAGACTCGGTAGAACGGTTGTTATTCCAGTATTCCTCTTTCACCAGGCTCAGGGACATCGCACCGGCTTTTTCCCATAAGTTCTGGCTCAGCGTCAGTTCTGCGCGGCTCTTCTTATGATCGGAGTAATAGCCGTTGCCGCCGGAATAGCTTTCCAGCGCCTCTTTCAGGGTATAGAAGCCCTGCGTGGAATAACGGTAACTGGCCAGGCTGAAGTTCGTGCCCGATTCAACGAAGCTTTTACCGTAGCGCACACGGTATGACTGACCGCTGTCTTTCGGGTTATCTTCCTGCTTGGTCCAGGCCTGCGTCACGTCCGCCGACAAGGCGCCGATAGCGCCGAGGTTTTGCCCGAGTCCCATTGCCAGTGACTGATATTTACTCGCTGCCTGCAAACCGCCGTACACCGTTGCGCCGTGGGATAAACCATAAATGGCCGTGCCCTGCGTGAACGGCGTCTTCTCAACATCGCTGCTGTAAGAACGGTACTGACCGCTGGTGAAGCTGTATTTCAGATGGCCTTCACGCTGGAGCACCGGCACCGAGGCGAACGGCACCACCAGATTCTGCTCGCTGCCGTCAGCTTCTTTAATGGTCACATTCAGGTCACCACTGCCCGCCGTCGGGTACAGGTCGGAAATCGCAAACGCACCCGCTGGCACGTAGCTCTGGTAAATGACGTAACCGTTCTGGCGGATCGTGACCTGTGCGTTACTGCGCGCAATCCCGCGCACGACCGGCGAATAGCCTTTCATGCTGTCGGGCAACATGTCGTCATCCGTTGCCAGCTGAACCCCGCGGAATGGCACGGTATCAAAAACTTCCGTCGGTGAGTTGCTGTCACCGAGCGTCAGCTGGCTTTTGAGCACCTGAATATCGCGCTGCAAATACGTATTAATGGAATCCCAGTGATCGGTCCCTTTGCTGTCGCGGTTCCAGGTCGAATAGTTACGCAAACGCCAGGCACCCAGATTCGCGCCGGAACGCAGATTCAGGTAGTAGGTATCGGAATTACGGGTGTCGCTGTTACGCGCTTCGGTATTCGCGCCGCTGAAGCTGTAGTTCATCAGGAACGCCGGAATACCCGAATCCCATTTGTCAGGAGACACGTAGCCGCGCGCCTGAGAATTGAGTGAGGCCTGAGGAATGCTCAGATCCAGCCGTTGCTGATCAAAACGCAGTGCCGCAGAAGACTGAGGGATTTCGCCGGTAAAGTTGGCGCACTCATCCGTGGCCGCAATGCCCGGATACATCCCCGTTCTGACGCCCATCTCTTTGAGCATTTCGGTGCTCAGACAAGGCTGAAGGCTCTTTTTGCCCGAGCTGTTTGTGACGAGTGAAAATACGACGTCTTTGGTATCGACCATCGAACCATTGAGATAAATATCAACGCGGTACGTGCCCGGTGGCTGCAAGTCCCCTTCTTCAAAAACAGAAAGATCGGCTTTTCCCTGTGCAGGGTTATCAATTTCCAGTAATGCCGGGTTGAAATATTCCGCCGCACTGGCCATTCCTGCACCGCCCATTAACATTGCGAACTGACAGGAAACCAGCCAGGCAATCCGGGAGCGTTTAAAGCCGGTCGAAGTCTTATTCTTCGGTTTTTTGTTCATTCGTATAATTCCATTTTTCAACGCAACCAGAATGACTGGTGCACCCTCCATCCCTTGTCCTGCCCGCACAGCAAAGCTTATCCGGCGACGGCGCAGATCAGAGTGTTGCCACTAACGGCTTGCTGGTACCGCCGTAGTCGTTAATGAACTGCCAGCTCAGTGCGCCGCCGTTCAATGCAGGAACGGCAAAGGTGGCGCTTGATTGCGGTGCAACCATCGTGGCTTCTTTCACGGCAGTGCCGTTAATCTTCACATTGAAGAAAGTGATGTAATGTGCAGAAGGGTTGGTCACCTGCAGGTTGTTACCGACGCGTTTCCAGGTCAGCGTTTTAGCGGCGTCTTCCAGCGAGTCCTTCACGGCCGCCGGGCGGTAAATCAGTTTGATGCGTGTTTTCACCGCGATTTGCAGGGTGTTTTCTTTTTTCTCAGCTGAAGGAATCGATTTAATGTTCAGCCAGTAGAGCGATTCTTTGTTGTCCGGCAAATTGCCGCCCGCGCGAACGACTCGCAGGATATTTTGCTGGTTGCCATCAAGACGGAACAAAGGTGGCGTGACGATAAAAGGTGCCTTTTCACCCTGCGCACCCGTTTCGGTCAGGGCGCCATCGACCCAGGACTGAATGAGATACGGCGTGTGATCCGGGTTACTGATATTGATCGACGCTTCTTTTTTTCCGCCGTCATAAATCAGACGTGTTCCGCCCACGACGATGCCTGCCTGCGCCGCAGACGCGAATGTCATTAATAGTGCTGCCACCGCTGTGACGCGCCATTTATTCATGGTGATTCAACCTGTCTTTGGGATTCATGTAGACCAAGGGTTCAAACAGACCAGAGGCTCTGGAGCCCCTGGTCTGACTTATCTGATCGCCAGGCGATCAGTAAGACTTATTGATAAACAACGGTGAACTGAGTCACGCCGTTTGCATCACCGACAGTTACAGCGTCAGTCAGGGAGATGTAACGTGCAGAGAAGTCCAGGTTGTTAGCGCCAGTGCTGACCAGCGGGTATACAGAGGAGTCTTCGTACAGTGGAACAACTTTGTTCTGGTTGTCAGAAATCTGGATACCTACGCCAGTCGCGGTAGTGTCGCCAGCGGTCAGTGCCAGAATGCTGTTATCACCAGAAACCTGGTTGCCGTCGAAACGTACGGTTGCACCAGTTACAGTGTCCGGGCAGTCAGTCAGAACCAGAGTGAACTTCTTAGGTGCAGCCAGGGTGCCTGCAACCGGGAAAGCTGTACGTGCGATATTGCCCAGGAAGACGTTCTGGTCTTTAGAAGCTGTATCAACAGTACAAGCTGCATCAGTGATGGTGCCGGTGAAGTTTACTGCGCCATCAGCTGCGAAAGCTGAAGAAGCAAAAGCGGAAGCAGCCATCAGGGCAACAACAAGAAGATTCTTTTTCACGATATTTTTCCTATTAACATATTGCTGTCGATACACCTTCAGGGTGTAATCGAATTGTTTTTGACAAAACCATCTGCCATTCCTTTATTTAGTTCATGGAGTTCCACTCCATTTAATAAAGCGTTTGGTCAGGTTAACGTTCTAAACCAAACGATTCATTTTGAACTAAAGTGACTCCTTTGGTGATAACCACCAAAAAAACTGAAATCAACAGTCATTAAATCCAGATGTTTTAATATTTATAGTGTTTTTATCTGGTTAAACTGAGAGATGTCGCAGACAAGAAATAGCCACAGCAACGGGATATAAGAAAAAACCGAGAGATAAAAATGGCGAGGAAATAGTTTTTACGACAGTAACTTATTGAAAAAACGTTAATTAATGTGAATTTTGGCGGGGAGGAATTTACAGTATTGACAGAGATTTACGCTCTCACTAGGATAGGCTCCAATTTAGTTCAAAATGACTCCATTGTAATAATTAATTACATGTTATTTACCACACTTCTTTAAACCGCTGAGCATTGCTGGCGGTATATAAAACGGTGTTCTGAATATTCCGGTGACCTAAATAATCCTGGATTAACCGGGTATCTATTCCGCGATCGGCAAGCGCAAATCCGCAGCCATGTCTTAACATATGAGGATGGGCATTAATAGTGAGATTAGCGGCCTCACTATAATTACGAATTAACCAGTAAATTCTCTGCCGGGATAATTTCGCGCCACGGTTTGATAAAAACAACCAGTCTGAATCCGCGCCCCGATATTGCTGCCTTTTATTGAGCCAAAGCCGGAGAGATTTCCTTTCTCTCATATAAAGAGGATGAACCGTAGAAAAACCATTTTTTAAACGGTGGATATAAATATTGTTGCCCTCCATATCGATGTCGGACAGCCGCCAGTTGCTGATCTCACTGACCCGGCAGCCGTGGATAAAGCACATCCAGATCAGGCAATAATCACGCTCCGCGTGCCTGCCATGCAGCGTGGCCTCGAGCAGTTTCTCCACTTCGGACGGGGTCAAATATTTACGATTTTTCATAGTGCCTGTTCCTCTGTATGTTATCTGAGATAAGGTTATCGTTCACCCAACCCAACAAATAAAGTCTGTTAACATTTATTTGTTTTCAGGCTAATCCTTGCAAGTGAAAGGTTAACTTCTGCTCCTTGTTTAAATACCCAATGTCACTAATAAGACGCTCACACCTCCTGCAAAAAAATTAATAATGTTCAAAAAAACATCTAAAGCCGTTGCGCTATATATATGCGATTCGCTCACCTCACGAAATGTAAACCGATAATAAAAAGCCCCTGAAGCAGAGTATAGGTGAGGTTAGTTATATCATCATAAGGAAAATAACACAGGCTGAGTAAGTAAATAATAAACCGCACGGAAATATAAGGAATTTACCGGTCTTACCGATAGCTTTGAATGATTAATCGCTGAAAAACATCCTAAAAGCTGACATATTTGTCTGTTTTTTATCAGGTTTTATTGGCGAAAAAACCCTGTAAGCGGTAAGGAATTTTCTTAGCCTTATTCGGTGGTTTTTTCATCGTGTGAACATTTATTTTTCATTGTGCAAACAAAGGGGCAAACAAATGGCGGTAACTGATCACGCAATGGCCAGAATGTGGCAAAGCAGAGGAAAAATCTGACGGAGAACGGCAAGACGAGGGTGGGGAAATCAAACAAAATCAGGACGCATAGCGTCCTGATTACACAGCGGAAAAAGGCGGGGAAAAACTCAGGCGGAAAGACCGCCGTCCAGAACCAGTGTCTGGCCGGTCATATAAGCACTGTCATCACTGACCAGCCAGGATACCGCGCCAGCCACTTCTTCCGGCTGACCAAAGCGTTTGAGCGGAATCGTTTTACGGATCCCCGACAGCACGTCTTTCGGCACGGCATCGAGAATTTCCGTGCGGATATACCCCGGCAACAGGCAGTTAACCCGCACGCCAAAACGCCCCAGTTCGATGGAAAGCGTCCGGCTGACGCCGATCATCGCAGCTTTGGTGGCGGCATACGCCGTCTGGCCGCTGTTGCCTTTAATGCCGGTGACGGATGACATCATCACCACCGAGCCGCCGCCCTGCAACATCATCGGTTCCAGTAATTGCTGGTTCCAGTAAAAGATGGCATTCAGGTTGGTATCCATCACTTTGTGCCAGTTTTCGCTGGTCTGATGAATATGCAACGCATCGAGCGTAATCCCGGCATTGTGAACCACCGCATGCGGCGCGCCCAGACGCGCCAGCAGCTCAGCGGACAGCGCTGCCACCGCCTGTTCATCGCGGCCATCGCACTGATGCCCTTCTACCGAACCCGGCAATCCGGCACACGCCTGCTCCAGCTCATCGCTTTCCTTCTGGCTGTTCTGCCAGGTGAAAACGACATTCCAGTCTTTTGCCAGCCGCATCACCGTGGCACGACCGATGCCACGGCTTCCGCCGGTCACGAGGATCCATTTATCCTGCATGGCTTATTTACTGTTATCGCTGAGGTACTGGCACAATTCGCGCAGCGAAATTTGCGGATTATTGACGAACAATTCGGCTTCCACCGACACGCCAAATTCCTTTTTCGCCAGCACCATCAGCTCAACATAATCCAGACTGTCCAGCTTGAGCTGGTGAAGCGGTGAGTCAGGCGTTAAGGCATCAGGTTCCAGGTCTTTCGCATCGCACAGCATCTCGCTAACTTTTTCATAAACTTCATCGTATTGAGCCATTTTTTAGTCCTTTAATATCATTATGTTGGTGTGTGTTTTTTTTTAAAATTGAATCTTGAATTAATATTTTTATTCAGGCTTTCAGCGGCCCGGTTTTGAGCGTGACGGTCACCGTCATGAGCGGTTCAGCGCCGCGCCATGCCTGAAGGCTGGCGAGCAAAATCAGCCCCGAATGCTTATCGCCGGTCACCAGCGTCGGCAGCACGGCGTAATCAAAAGCTTCGCAGCACGCCGTTTCTGTGCCCGCCGCCAGCAACGAACGTGAAAAACGGGTCTCATGATGCGTTTGCACCACCTGAACCTGGCTGAAAACCTCGCTCAGGCAGGCCGCCCTGACTTCCGGCAAAATGCTGCGCACGGTGTCGAGCGTGCCGGACGACTGAACAAGCTGGCGAAACAGCACCGCGTCCATAAAATTCCAGACCGCCACCGGTTTTCCCCCGTGCGGGAAATCCTGATAAAACGACCTCAGGGTTTGCGCAGAAAGTGAAAACGTCTGCGCCACCGGCGCTAAATTTACGCCACCGGTGCCGGTCAGTTTGCTGCTGATACTGGCCTGCGCGAAGGCCTCTTTGCCCAGCAGATTGCCGCTTATCTGCATGTGTCCGCGGCGCACCGTTTCACTCAGCGCCAGCTGGTACGGCTCATCGCAAAGCACCGGTTCGCGCAGGCGGCTGACGAAACTGAAGCCGTCAGCGCCGGACGCATCGTTTTCCATCCGGGCGCTCAGCGCCGTTTTGATATCGAGCATCGCGCGCATGCCGTGAACGCATAAACCGTCCAGCCCCAGCCGTTTCGCTTCGGCGTGATCAAAATGAATCGGGTTGTAATCACCGGAAAACTTCGCCCACGTTTCGGCATCGCGCAGGCTGTAAATAAACGACATTATTGCCCCCGGCTGATCACCAGCGCCGCGTTCGCCCCGCCAAAACCAAAGCTCAGGTTCAGGGTGGTACTGATCTGCGCCGGACGGTGCTGGTTCGGGATGTAATCCAGATCGCACGCCGGATCCGGGTTATTCAGATTGCAGGTCGCCGGCATAATCTGGTGCGCCAGCGCCTGGAGACAGACGATGGTTTCAAAACTGCCCGCCGCGCCAATCAGGTGACCGGTATAGGATTTGGTGCTCGAACACGGCGTGGCGTAAGCCACTTCATCGCCCAGCGCCATTTTGATCGCTTCGGTTTCGTTGAGATCGTTAAGCGGCGTGGACGTACCGTGCGCGTTGATGTAATCGAGCTGGCTGGCCGCGATGCCCGCCTGATCCAGCGCATGCCGGATGGTCTGCACCCGCGCAATTTTGTCGGCTGCCGGTGCGGTAAAGTCAAAGGCGTCGGAGAAATTCCCGTATCCGCAAATCTCGCCGAGGATAGTCGCGCCCCGCGCCAGCGCGGTTTCGCGATCTTCCAGACACAGCACCGCCGCGCCTTCGCTGAGCACAAACCCGTTGCGGTCGAGGCTGAACGGGCAGCAGGCACGGGTGATTTCTTCCTGTTCGCTGGCCAGCGCGCCAAGTACGTCGATATTCCAGACCGCCGAATCCGAGCGCAGCGATTCCCCCGCCCCGGCGAGCATCATTTTTGCCCGCCCGTTGCGGATCAGTTCAAACGCATCGCCGACCGCCATGGTGCCGGTAGCACAGGCCGCGATTGTCGTATTCTGATAGCCACGCAGGCCCCACAGCAGGCTGACCGCCGCCGTGGCAGAACTTGGCATCGAGAAGAAACAGCCGAACGGCGAACCCATACCGGTACGCAGAAAATCGTCGTAATGCACCTGCGTTTCATCCTGCCCCGCCCAGCCGGTGCCCATAATTGCGCCGCAGTCCAGCAGGTCATAATGCTGTTCCGGATGTTCATCACCGAAGGCCATTTTCATGGCTTCCTGCGCCGACGCGAGTGTCAGGCGGGCATAACGCGGCAGGCGACGGCGGATGGCCGCCGGTACATTTTTTAATACTGGCTCGTTTTCAATCAGCCCGTAGAAGCGCGATTTGATTCCGGCCGCCGATTTGTCGCAGTACTGATAACCCGGTTTGTACGCCATGATCGCCGCCCAGCTTTCTGCGGCATTCATGCCCAGCGGCGTGACGGCGCCGTAACCGGTCACCACGACCCGACGCGGGGCGTTAGCGCGTTCAGACAGTTCCTTTTCCATCACTTATCCTTTCTGATCCATTGTGTTGTCTTCCCCGCCGCCCAGCGCCAGCCAGAGTTTCATGGTGGAGTAGAGATAATTGTATTGGGTGGTGATCAGCGTATTTTCGCTGTCCAGCAGCGAATCCTGCGCATCCAGTAATGTCTGGAAGGTCACCGATCCGTTGCGGTACTGGCTGTCCACCAGCGTCAGCCGCTGGCGGCTCAGTTCCAGATTCTGCAACTGACTCTGCTTTTGCTGCTGATACGTCTGGCGTTGCGACTGCGCGTTATCCACATCCTGCAACGCGCTGTAAACGGTGCTGCGGAACTGGATTGCGGCGGTCTGCACATCCAGCCCGGACTGTTCCACCGTCATCTGCACTTTGTTCCACTGGATAAACGGCAAATCGAGCGCCGTGCCCAGCGTGCGTGTCGGATTGCTGAACCACTGGCCGAACACCGCCGCGCCCGCATTCAGCGAACCGTTCAGGGAAAGCGACGGATAAAAGCTCAGCCGCGAAACGTCAGAACCCGCCAGCGCGGCGCGTAAATTCATTTCGGATGACTGCACATCCGGCCTTCTGGCGATCACCTCAACCGGCAGACGGCTGGCGACCGGTACGGTCTGGTGGAAATCCAGCGAGCGGCGTTCAGCGGCAAACTGTCCGGCGGGGCGGTTGAGCAAAATCGCCAGCGCATTGCGCGATTCTTCGCGCTGCCGGATCAGATCCCGCAGGCTGTTTTCCCGCGTCAGTACCGTTTGCTGCGCCTGCAAATAATCCAGCTGACCGAGATCGCCCGCACTGAAACGGGAGGTGACCATCTTCAGCGTCTCCTGCGCGATCGTCAGGCTCTGCTGTAATGTCGTGATCTGCTGATTCAGGCTGGCAATCTGCCAGTAAAGCTGCGCCGTGTTGCCAATCAGCGTCAGCGCGGTCGCCTGCAAGTCTTCGGCAGACGCTTTCGCCAGCCAGTCCGACTGCTCACGGGTGCGCGCCAGTTTTCCCCACAAATCCAGCTCATACGACGCCGACAGCCCGTTGTCGTAACTTTCCACCGGCGTGGTGGACTTGCGCATATTTTTGGTGTTGCTGGCCGACGCGTTCGCCGTGAAATCTGGCGTCAGATTGGTATCCGACAATCCGGCAGCCAGCCGAGCCTGTTTAAGTTTGATCCCGGCAAGCGCCAGATCGTTATTACTTTGCAGCGCGGCATTGATCACCCGCGACAGCTGCGGGTCGTCAAAGTTATCCCACCAGTGCGGCGTGAACTTCGCATAGGCAGAACCCGTTTCCTGAAAGCGCCAGGCGTCAGGGACAGAGAGCATCGGCCTCTGGTAATCGCTTTTAAGCAGTTGCCCGCAGCCGCTCAGCATCAGCGTGACGGCGATAAGAGTCAGTTTGTTCATTCGCGAGCCAGCGCCTCTGTCGGGTGCAGACGGGCAGCATTCCGCGCCGGGAAAAAGCCGAACCCCAGCCCGATAAGCGCGGAGAATCCGCAAGCCAGCAAAATAGGCGGCCAGGTGAAAATCATGGTGAATTCCTGCGTAACCTGAGAAAAAATCAGCCCGGCGAGGCCGGAACCGGCAATACCAATCAGCCCACCGAGCGTACAAATCACCATCGCCTCAATCAGGAATTGCCGCATGATGTCCGCCGGGCGTGCGCCCACGGAAAGGCGGATACCAATTTCATGCGTACGCTCCGTGACCGACACCAGCATGATATTCATCACCCCGACGCCGCCGACCAGCAGGGAAATCCCGGCAATGGCGGTGATCAGCAGCGTCATGGATTCCGACGTTTTGCGGATCGTTTTGGTCATCTGATCGTTGGTCATCGTGAAGAAATCGCGTTTCCCGTGCGCCGAATCCAGCAACCGCTCAACGTCTTTCTGCGCATCCTCAATCGGGAAATTGTCGGCAATGCGCAGCGTGATGGATTGCAGCGGCGTATCCCCGGACATGCGTTCCATCAGCGACGTATAAGGGATCCACGAACTCAGCTGCTCGCCGATGTATTTCGGCCCTTTTCTGTCCGCCACGCCAATCACGCGGTAAGGCACGCCGGAAAGCTGAACGATCTCGCCCATCGGATCTTCGCCGCCGGGAAACAGCGTACTGCGCACACTCTGATCGATGATGACGACCGGCTCGCGGTCATCGAGATCACGGCGGGTAAAATGATTTCCCGACGCAAAATTCAGCCCCTGCACACGGAAAAATCCGTTGCTGACGCCGGACAGCGAAACCAGCACCTGCCGCCCGCCGCGTATCGCGATGACCGTTTTACTGACCACCGGCGACAGACTGTCGATAAAAGGCTGACGGCCAAGCAGCTCAACGTCGTCCAGCGTCAGCGAGCGTTCAAAATCCGGACGCGGTTTATCCCAGCCCAGACCGGGCTGAATTTCGATGGTGCTGGTGCCGAGCTGGCTGATCTGACTCAGAATGCTCTGCCGGGCGCCCTCGCCGACCGCCATGGAAGAGACCACCGATGAGATGCCGATAATAATGCCCAGCATGGACAAGAATGCGCGGACGCGGTGTCCGAGCAGCGATCGCCACGCCATGCGCACGGCTTCTTTGATGCCCTGCCAGGCCGGAGAACGGCCCGTTGCGGTGGTCGCCGGTAAGCCCTGCGGCTGCCCCTGTTCAGCCACCGGATTTTCGCTGTCGGCAATAATCGCCCCGTCGTGGATCTCCACAATGCGCTGGCACTGGCTGGCGATATTGCGGTCGTGCGTCACGATGATGATGGTATGCCCGGCCTGATGCAGACCGTGCAAAATCGCCATCAGCTCCTGCCCGCTGCTGCTGTCCAGCGCGCCCGTCGGCTCATCCGCGAGAATAATCTGCGCACCGTTCATCAGTGCACGGGCAATACTCACGCGCTGCTGCTGGCCGCCGGAAAGTTGCGCCGGACGGTAATCCAGGCGGCTGCCCAGCCCGAGGCGCGTCAGCAAATGTGTCGCACGGCTCTCACGTTCAGCCGCAGGCATATCGGTGTAAAGCGCCGGTATGGCGACGTTTTCCGTTGCCGTCAGATACGGCATCAGGTGATAACGCTGGAAAATAAAACCGATGTACTGACTGCGCAGCTGCGCCAGCTGTTCGTTGCTGGCCACACCCGTCGGCACATCCATAATGCGCATGCTGCCTTCTGAAGGCTTATCCAGGCAGCCCAGAATGTTCATCAGCGTGGATTTACCGGAACCCGATGCGCCGATGATGGCCAGCATTTCCCCGGCATGCACGCGCAGGGAAATGTCTTTGAGCACGGTAACGGCGGCATTTCCTGAGCCAAAATGCCGGTAAATATGCTCAAGCTCGATTAACGGAGAATCAGCCATTGACGGCTCCTGAACTGCCCTGCAACGACACGACGCGCTCGCCTTCCTTCAGCCCTTCTTTAACTTCCGCAAACTGGCGGTCATTAATCCCGACGCGGATCAGGCGTTGTTCAACGTTTTTCCCGTTCACGACCTGCACCTGATACTGGTCTTTCCCCTGCGGCTCACCGAGCGCGACAACCGGCAGACGCAGCACGTTTCTGGCCTGTTCAGTGACAATAAACACCTGCGCGGTCATCGATGTCCGCAGCACATGGTCGTGATTGGGCACGCTGAAAACGCCGTTGTAATAGACGGCAGACGGCTGCTGTGATGACGTCGTGCTGGCGGTATCGTCCTGCAAAGCGTCATTCGGCGCGTCCTGCAAGGTACCCATCACACTTTCATAACGGTGTTTCGGATCTGCCACCACGTAGAACCACAGCGGTTGCCCGGCGTGAACTTTCAGAATGTCCGTTTCTGAAATACGGGTCTGCACGGTCATGGTATCGACATTAGCCAGCACCAGAATGGTCGGCGCGGTTTGTGAGGACACCACGGTTTGCCCTTCCTTGGTGACAATACCCAGAACCTGGCCGTCGACCGGCGCGAGGATCCGCGTATAGCCCAGATTGGCTTTCGCCGTTTCCAGCGACATCTGCGCCTGCACAATCTGCGCTTCATTCACTTTGACCTGCGCCACCTGCGTATCGACTTTCGCCTGCGCCTGCTCCAGCGTGCTGCGGATCCCGGAACCTTCGCTGTCCATCTTCCGCTGGCGTTTCAGTTCCAGCTGGTATTGTTTGAGGGTAAAAAGTGACGCCTGTTTCTGCGCCACGGCGCTGTCGAGTTCGGCTTCGGATTTACGCAGTTCGCTTTGCTGTAAGGTCGGGTCGATTTCGGCCAGCAGCTGGCCTTTCGTCACCTTGTCACCGGCACGGACGTACAGTTTTTTAAGCTGACCGTTAACCTGCGCACCTACGTTAACCTGCACGGACGGTTTGAGGATGCCGGTCGCCAGCACCGTTTTTTCGATGTCGCCGCGGCTGACTTCTTCCGTCACCAGCGGAACTTCGGTACGGTTCAGCGCCTGCCAGAGCAGGAAACCGGCGACGACCAGAACAATCACCAGCGCGCCAAGCAGCGCAAAAACCGCCCTGCGTTTTCTGACCGGCAGCGCATTTATTTTTTTTAATCCGGACATCACGCCTCTTCTCCCTGAGCGATTCGGTGGCTGCCCGCTGCGGCACCGTAAGATTCCACGCGACGCTGGTCCATCCGGCAAATGCGGTCAAACATCGTCAGGGTGGTTTCGCTGTGCGTGACGGTGATGAGCGTTTTCTGATACTGGCGGCAATGTTCAATCAGGGTGTGCATGACCTGCAACGCGGTCACTTCATCCAGGTTCGCGGTCGGTTCGTCCAGCACCAGCACCGGACAATCGCTGTACATCGCACGCGCCAGCATCAGGCGCTGCCGCTGGCCGAGGGATAACGCCGGATGACTTTCGCGGATCAGCGCATTTTGTTTCCCCGGCAGACGGTCAATGACGTCCGTCAGATTCAGCCCCTGAAAAGCCTGATCAACGCGCAGCTGTTTTTGTGCGTCAAAATGCGGGTCAAACAGCGTGATGTTTTGAACCACCGAGGCATTGAACAGGATGTCCTCCTGGCTTTGCAGGAAGAACAGTTTCTGCGCCTGACGGCTGCTCACCCGCTGACCGTCTGCCAGAATTTCGCCTGACTGCGGTTCAATCAGCCCGGTGATCACTTTCAGCAACGTGCTTTTGCCCGCGCCGCTTTGCCCGACGATCGCCAGCGCTTCGCCGCGACGCAGCACCATCGACAGGTTTTCCAGCACCGGTTTGCCGGGTTCATAGGCAAAGCAGATATCACGATAGGTCAGTTGCTGATTGAAATGCGCCACCGGCGGCAGCGTCTCGCCGTGTCCTTCTTCGCTGACCGGCGCGGACGGGAACAGATCCTTCGCGCGGGTATCGATGACGTGCAGCTGATTTTTCTGCAAAACGGAGAAGAAAATCTGCGTGATGTACGCGGTAAAAATCTGGCGCACAAAGCTGTAGGCGAAAAACTCACCGAGAGAAATCAGGTTATCTTTCAGCAGCGGCAGCGCCAGCAGCATGAAAAACACCATCTCCAGACTGCCGATCAGCTGATACAGACTGCTTTTGACCTGCTCGTAAACGTTCTGCTTCTGGCGGCAGTCAAACAGCGAAAGCGCGTATCCGGCAAAAACGCCCTGGCGCTGGCTGCTCAGCCCTGCCGATTTTATCGTGGCAAAACCCTGGATGGTTTCGAGCAGGAAATCACTCTGCTCGGCGCTTTTTACCTGAATTTGCTGGGTGTAAAAACGATCGCGGAAAATCGCCCAGACGCTGACCAGCCCCATCAGGGTGACGCCCGCGGCAGAAATGGCGGCCAGCATCGGGCTGATGTAACACATCACACCGAGCGCAATGGCGCCGACAATCCAGTTCACACGCAGGCCGTTGTCCAGCTCGATTTTTCGGGCGGCGGCCAGTTGCCAGTTAGAGAAACGGCTGTAGATTTCGCCGGGGCTGCGTTTCTCAAAATAGGCCAGGGAATTCGTCATCAGACGCGCAAAACCGCTGACACTTTGCATCACCACGAAGCGCTTGATGAACCGCTCGGTCACGCTGCGCACGGCAAAAGCCAGCAGCGTGGAAATCACGAAGGCCAGCAGATAGTAGAAGTATGGGAAATCGGTTTTCCCGCCGGACGAGAAGACATTATTGATGGCGCTGCTGACCATCACCGGCATGATAAACAGCGTCAGGGAGACCAGAAATGCCAGCATCATCAGGCTGTAAATGCCCGGAATACCTGCGGTTTCTTTCAGGCTCATGCATTCAAGCGCACGGAAACGGCGGGTTTTCTTCACCTTTTCAGGAACGGGTTTTGCCGTTGCGGCGTCTTTATCGAGCACCAGCGCATAGCCGCTGATCTCTGATTTCAGCGCCGCCACCGGCAACAGCTGTTCGCCAATCGCCGGGTTCATCACGCAGACATAACTGCCCTGCCGGTAAGCCAGCAAAACATAGTGACTCGCGCCGTAGTGTAAAATCGCCGGCAGCGGCAGTTCGGACAACTCTTCCAGATCGAACGCGACAGGATACGCAGGGATCGACAGCTCATTTAAAATGTCGCAAAGCGTGGACAGCGCGGTGCCGTGGGCCGAGGCGGGGAAACGTTCACGCAGCGCATCGAGCGGCGCGTCAATGCCCTGCGTTTCGGCCAGCATGGAAATACAGGCCAGCGCACATTCATTGGTTTCAGCCTGATAAACCAGTCTGGGAATAATATTATCCATAAACAAACGACCTCAACATCCTATTCTTATCAGTAATATCCCTGCACGCACTTTGGTTTATTCATTAATAAAAAAGAGTGAGTGTGAATGCCACAGCATCCAGTCAGTGGAATGTTCGCTTATACTTCGTTCAATAATTCCCGGCATTTCGGTTTTCAGCTTTTTGGCCGGCACCGGTTCATGCACCGCTATTTGTAATCCTTTATCGTAATAAAGGTGATAAAAAACGACTTGCGCCGACATCATTCTTGCCAGACGAATAATTCCGCTGTGCAGATGGGCCGGACGGCCAAATATCCTGCACGGAAACTTTTCGCTTTTATCCTTGCTCGCAAAGTTGGTGAAGTCAGGTGTAATGTCAGGAAAGAGAATAATATTTCGCTTATTCTCTGCCGCTTCCATTACCGACGTCATCATATTGCCCGCCAGGGTTTTGTTATTGTCATGAATTGAACAGTAGGTCAGATCGACGCCGCCCAGCTGCCGTTCAGCTTCATCATGCGCATTGGCGCTTCTTGATGTGATGACCGTTGCTTTTCCCGGATACGCCGCCGCGCCCACCATGGTGGAAAGCACGTCTGACACCATGTGCAGCGGTGCCAGAATGACCGGCTGCCCGGCGCGGTGCAACGGCTCAACCACCGCATTCAGCGCCGCCGAACAGGCTGCCAGCTCGCGCAACGCACGGCGGCTTTGCCCGTACGTCACCGCCTGAATCAGCAGCTCACGACGCCGGGTTTGCCAGATATAATTAAACGTCTTTTTATCATCAAGCAGGCACTTCCTGTTTGAATGGGCCACCGCAGCACGCAGTTTAACCGTGCGTGGCGTCAGCCCCAGAAAGCGCCCGAACCGTGACAAACCAAAAATAATACGGTAATCAATGTGCCGGAATAATAAACAATGCGCCCTGTAACCGATAAGCCGGAGTTTATAGAAAAACCACATCAGCCTGACCGACAGGTTTTTCCAAAACAGAGCGCACCACAGGGCGAAGAATTTCATTATTTCTCCAGCGCCTTGTCATGCTCTAATAATGACAGCAAATTATCAGAGAACGCCGGGAACTCGCGATCCTGAATAGCAACCCATTTTTTATTCACAATAAAGATCGGCGTGGCATTAATATCGTAGTACTGAGTGACTTTCGTCATGTAATCCAGCAGTTCTTTCACTTCAGGCGTCTGGCTGACTTTATTATATTCATCAACGCTGATCTTGTTTTCCTGAAGCCACGCAGTGCGTTTCTCTGCATCACCTAAATCAATTTTGTTTTTGAGCACGGCTTCATAAGCACTCTCGCGGTGCGCCTCTTCAATGCCCATGACCTGAAGTGTCGCAAATACTGGCGCAAAACGTGCCAGCCCGCCCTGATTGTCGAGGCTGAAATGCAGGCGCACCAGCTTTTTACCTTCAGGCATACGCTTTTCCAGCGCTTCTACGTTCTTTTCATTCAGCGCGCAGAAATGACAGCCGTAAGAGAAAATTTCGATAATATCCTGCCCGTCCTGGACCGGACTTTTTGATAATTTGTCGGCGCTCAGGGAAGTCAGAACCTGCTGTTCTTCCGGGCTGCCGCTATTCTGGTTTAAGACGAAATAATGGAACCAGGCGGTAGTAATAAGCGCTGAAATAACCGCTACAAAAACGGTATAAGCCAGAATGGGGAGTATTCTTTTTTTCATGGGAGGCTTTCATCCTGAAAATTAACGCGATGCTTTGACGGCTCCCTGTTAATAAATACTTTCAATTGTGATTATTCACAGGAGCCAGGTGGGCGTTGTATTACTGCAATACAACGCCCGGTCAGAATAAATATGACTACCTGGATTTATTCCAACTTACAGAGAGAAAATTACTCTCAGCCTACGCTACCGCAGTTGATGATTGCAGCAGCAGTAAAGGTTTTAGTCACAACGCCGTTTTTGTCAGTACAAGTTTTAACAGCGTTACAAACTGTGGCATTACCCACCAGGTTCAGTTCGAAGCTGTTAACGCAAGTAGTGGTGCCGCCAACGATTGTGCTTGCTTCAGTCATGTTGATCTTTTTCATGTGATATCCTTATTTAAGTACCTGTTAAGAGTTAATTGAGCATGACTCACTTTATAAACATGGCGTTTATAAATAACGGTTTCCGCCCGGTGCAGGAAATATATTTTTATACTTCCAGAATTCCCCACTGGCTGATGAAATTATTAATTCCGATCAGCTCAGTGGCGAATGCGGCGTATTGTATCGGCGGTTTTTTGATTGAGCAATACACCCCACAGGCGACATCCCAACCAATATTTACGGGTAACTCACAGCGGATACAGGATATTTCTTATTAACTCTTCAGAGCTGAAGATAACAGATAATTTTCACCTAACCCTGAGACAGATCTGGATTAATTTGTTTCCAGGATTTTTCCCGGATAAGCGTAGGAGTACAGGATCCTGTGACGTGAAATTTTTTTAAAATAAATCTCACAAAATCACTTAACTGACTTCGCGGGTAGAAAAACGGAGGGAACGGGCGAGAAATGCAGCACGGAGTGACGTTTTCCCATCCGCCTTCTGAATTTTGAAAGCGGACGGGCAAACATTCTGAACATCAGAAACCTAACGAATCCAGCAGGTCGTCGACCTGTTCTTGCGAAGCGACAACACCGACGCCGTTGGCGTCGAGTTGCGGGCCGTTAAGCAGACTGTCGTTTTCTCGCTTGGCTTTAACCTGCTGCTCAGGAATGTTTTCCATCAGCACCATCAGCAGCTGATTTTCAATTTCCTGAACCACAATCATCATGCGCTTGATCACCTGACCGGTGAGATCCTGGAAGTCCTGCGCCATCATGATTTCCATCAGCTGAGCATTGGTAAAGCTGGTGTGCTCAGGGACTTCTTTCAGGTAGCTGCGGGTATCCGTGACCAGTTCGCGTGCATCCGATAATTCAATCGGGTTCTCGAACCATTCATCCCAGCGCTTATCCAGCTTTTTCGCGCCAGACTCCAGTTTGTTCTGGCGTGGCTGTGCGGCTTCAACGCTGTTCAGGGCGCGTTCTGCGGCCTGAGCGGTCATAGTGACGACGTAATCCAGACGGTCGCGCGCGTCAGGAATGGCTTCAGCCGCCTGAGCAATGGCCTGATCCAGGCCAAGTTCACGCATGCTGTCACGCAACATACGGGTCAGTTGCCCAATGCGGGCGATAATCTCGCCCGCGGTTGCCGCATCATTTGCAGGCATTGGTATCTCTGCCATAAATCAGCTCCTACATGCCCAGTTTTTCGAAGATTTTGCCCAGTTTTTCTTCCAACGTGGCCGCAGTGAAAGGTTTCACAACATAACCACTGGCACCGGCCTGTGCGGCTGCCACAATGTTTTCTTTCTTCGCTTCTGCCGTCACCATCAGCACCGGCAGTTTGGCTAATGCGCCATCAGCGCGGATGGTTTTCAGCAAATCCAGACCGTCCATGTTTGGCATGTTCCAGTCGGATACCACGAAGTCAAAACCACCGGCACGCAGTTTGTTCAGTGCATCGACACCATCTTCCGCTTCTTCAACGTTGTTGAAGCCCAGCTCTTTCAGCAGGTTGCGCACGATACGACGCATGGTAGAGAAATCGTCAACTACCAGAAATCTCAGATTTGGATCGGCCATGTTTTATCTACTCCTAAGGTTTGGTGCTAAGCCGCGAGGCTGAAAAATTAAATACGTAATGCCTGACCGGCTGATATTTGTGCCAGCATCCGCTGACTGATTTGACTGAGATCCACCACTTCGTTTACGCCACCGGTCGCGATAGCCTCACGAGGCATACCGAATACCACACAGCTGGCTTCGTTTTGTGCAAGGGTATACGCCCCTGCGCGGTGCATCTCCAGCATGCCGGCGGCCCCGTCATTGCCCATTCCCGTCAGGATCACCCCAACGGCATTGCGTCCGGCATACTGCGCCACCGAACGGAATAACACGTCGACCGACGGACGATGGCGGTTCACCGCCGGCCCGTCGTTCAACTTAACCTGATAGTTGGCGCCACTGCGCGCCAGTTCCATATGTCTGTCGCCCGGTGCGATATACGCATGGCCCGGCAAAACGCGCTCGCCGTCCTCGGCCTCTTTCACGGTGATCTGACACAGTTTGTTCAGACGTTCGGCAAAAGAGCGGGTAAAACCCGGCGGCATATGTTGCGTAATCATCAGCGCCGGACAGGTCGGCGGCAGCGGCTGCAACACGTGGCGAATGGCTTCGGTGCCGCCGGTAGACGACCCGATAGCAATCAGCTTTTCACTGCTCAGAAGCGGCGTATGGCTGAGAATGCGCGGCTGCTCAACGTTGACGTTTTTGTTGAGACGCGCTTTTGACGCCGTGCGGATCTTATCGGCAATCATTTCGCTGTAGGCCAGCATCCCTTCACGGATACCGAGCTGCGGTTTGGTGACGAAATCAATCGCCCCCAGTTCCAGTGCGCGCAGCGTAATTTCCGAGCCTTTACCGGTCAGCGACGACACCATCACCACCGGCATCGGGCGCAGACGCATCAGTTTTTCCAGAAAATCCAGGCCGTCCATGCGCGGCATTTCGACATCCAGCGTCAGAACATCCGGATTAAATTTTTTGATGAGATCGCGCGCCACCAGAGGATCAGGCGCGGTCGCCACCATTTCCATATCCGGATGGCTGTTGATGATTTCCGTCATCAGCTGACGCATTAACGCCGAGTCATCGACGCTCAACACTCTGATTTTATTCATTACCTCTCCTTGGCGAGGCCGTAGACGGTCTGGCCGCGCAAATAAAATTCCCGGCTGATTTGGCTGAAGTTTTCGGAGTGTCCGGCAAACATCAGGCCACCCGGTTTAAGTAACGGAACAAATCGGCGTAAAATTTTCTCCTGTGTTTCTTTATCGAAATAAATCATCACATTACGGCAGAAAATCGCATCAAACGGACCGTTCAGCTGCCATTGGTTTGCCAGCAAATTCAGCTGCTGGAAAGCCACCATCTGCGCCAGTTCAGGGCGTACACGCACCAGGCCACTGTGCGGGCCGGTGCCTTTGAGGAAGAATTTCTGTAACTGCTGCGGGCTGAGCGTGCGCAGCTCTTCCAGCCGGTAAACGCCCGCCGTGGCTTTTTCAAGCACCTGCGTGTCGATATCGCTGGCCTGAATGCGGCAGTTTGCCATACGCGGCCCCAGCGCTTCGCTGAGCGTCATGGCGATGGAATACGGCTCTTCACCGGTCGATGCCGCCGTACTCCAGACGCTGTAATTATTCGGACGCGAACGGGCATGCTCCGCCAGAATCGGGAAGTGATGCGCCTCGCGGAAAAATGCCGTCAGGTTGGTGGTCAGCGCATTGATAAACGCCTGCCACTCCGGGCTGTTGCTGTCACTTTCCAGCAAAGCCATGTAACTGCTGAAGTCATTAAGCCCGAGGATCCGCAACCGCCGGACGAGGCGGTTGTAGACCATTTCGCGTTTATGGTCCGCCAGTACAATTCCCGCCCGCTGATAAATCAGCTCACTGATCCGGCGGAAATGCGTATCTGACAGCGGTAAACGCTGGATCATCTGTGCCATGATCGAGGAGTTATCAGCACTCATTGGCGAGCCTGGTTGATTCATGGTGCAGCTCCATTAATGGACAGGTGGTGTGACGGAAACCCCATTGACGCTTCATCCCAATTAGCCTGTCAGAAGGTTTCCCAGTTATCTGCCGAACCCGCTCGCGCGGTGGCCGGAAGTAACGTGGGTTGAGCCACCTGGCGTGGTGTAAAGGCCTGCGACTGGCCACTGCGGCGTTGCAACACGCCTTCGGTGGTGGCAAGGCGGAACACCGATACTGCGCGGGTCAGATTCTCAGATTCAATTTCAAGCGCGTGCGTGGAAGCAGCAGCCTGCTGAACCAGCGCGGCGTTTTGCTGAGTCACCTGATCCATTTGTGTCACGGCAATCGAAACCTGCTCGATTCCGCGGCTTTGTTCGTCTGACGCCGAGGCGATTTCGCCCATGATGTCGGTGACGCGGGTCACGGCGCGCACGATGTCATCCATCGTGTTACCGGCGGATTCCACCAGAACAGAACCCTGACTGACGCGGCTGACAGATTCATCAATCAGCGCCTTAATTTCTTTGGCCGCCTGCGCACTGCGCTGTGCCAGGCTGCGAACTTCACCGGCCACGACCGCAAATCCGCGACCCTGCTCACCGGCACGCGCCGCTTCGACTGCGGCGTTCAGCGCCAGAATGTTGGTCTGGAAAGCAATGCCGTCAATCACGCTGGTGATGGCGCTGATTTTCTTCGAGCTTCCGGCGATATCATTCATGGTTCTCACCACGTTACCGGTCAGTTCGCCGCCTTTCTCTGCGGTATTGGAGGCATCGCGCGCCAGCTGTGTGGCCTGACGGGCATTCTCGGCGTTCTGTTTCACGGTCGCGGTCAGCTCTTCCATGCTGGCGGCGGTTTCTTCCAGCGCCGAAGCCTGCTGCTCGGTGCGTGAAGACAAATCGGTGTTACCGGCAGCAATGCCTTTCAGGCCGGAGAACATGGTGTCGGCGCCGTGACGCACGGTGCGGACGGTTTCAGCCAGCGACTGCTGCATCTGTTGCAGGCTTTCGAGCATCACTTTAATTTCGTAGCGCCCGTCTACCGTGATTGGCGCGGAGATATCCCCGGCACCGATACGGTCAAAATGGCCGCGCATGATGGTCAGCGGAGTGAACAGAATGCGACGGGTGACGACCAGCGCCAGCGCCGTCAGAACCAGCAACAGCACGGTAACGATGGTGGTGTTAATCATCACGCTCTGATAAGAATCCGCAGTTTGCGTTTGCGCCTGCTGGAAACGTCCGCCCACATAAGCGGTGTAATTACCGACTTCTTTCTGGAACAAATCCTGATATTTCTGCGTCGGGCTGGCGAGGAATCCGTCCATGTCGCCGCGCGATAACGAATCAATCAAAACCTGCAACATACCGTGCAGCGCTTCGTAGCTGGCTTTATTCACGGTCGTCAGTTCAGCGGCTTTTTCAGTTCTGCGCGGCAGAGCCAGGAAAGCGGCGTAGGAATCTTCAGCACTTTTCAGGCTGTTTTTAGCGTCACCCATCAGCTGCGTTACTGTGTCCTGCGGCTGTTTCAGCGCCAGACGCGTCGCCGCACGGTTCAGGGTATTACGGGTTTGCAGCAAATATGACCAGGTCTGGCTGAGCGCATCACGCTGTTCGGCGGTGTTGGATATCTGCTCAAAATTTAATTTATCCGTGTGGGCAGCTTGCAGCGATAAACCGCTACTGACCAGTTGCATAACGAAAAACACTAACAACAACAAAAACATGCAGGTGGACACACGGATGTGCTTAAACATGGATAACCTCGTTGGGTGACAGCCCTGACCGTCACCCTCTTTCTTATATAATTATGCGATGTACGTGACTCAGAAGGTTTCCCAGTTTTCGGTTAAATCTGTACTTTGCGCTCCACCTGAACCGGCTTTAGAACCTGAAAGGTTCGGAGTCAACAGAGGCAGTCTTGCCGAAGTGCCCGGGTTCTGGCGCACGCTGTTATTTGCGGTCTGACTCAGCGTAAACACCGCCACAGATTGCGTCAGCAGGCTTGCCTGCTCTTCCAGGGCCGCCGAAGCGGACGCGGATTCTTCAACCAGTGAGGCGTTCTGCTGCGTCACCCGATCCATTTCAGTGATGGCTTGTGCGACCTGTTCAATCCCGCGGCTCTGCTCATCAGAAGCCGAGGTGATTTCGCCCATAATGTCGGTCACACGCGTAACGGCGTTCACCATGTCGTGCATGGTTTCACCGGCACTTTCGGCCAGCACTGAACCGGTATTAATACGGCTGACAGAATCATCAATCAGCCCTTTAATTTCTTTTGCTGCCTGCGCGCTGCGCTGTGCCAGCGTACGCACTTCACCGGCAACGACCGCAAACCCGCGGCCCTGTTCGCCTGCACGGGCGGCTTCTACAGCGGCGTTCAGCGCCAGAATGTTGGTCTGGAACGCAATCCCGTCAATCACACCGGTAATGTCAGTGATTTTCTTCGAGCTGCTGGCGATGTCATTCATGGTATCGACCACGTTTGCTACCACTTTCCCGCCCTTCTGTGCAGTTTCAGACGCGCTCAGTGCCAGCTGGCTGGCCTGACGGGCGTTTTCGGCATTCTGTTTCACCGTTGCGGTCAGCTGTTCCATGCTGGCTGCGGTTTCTTCCAGCGCGGACGCCTGTTGCTCGGTGCGCGAAGACAAATCGCTGTTACCGGCAGAAATTTCGCTCGCCCCGCTGTAAATGGCATCTGCGCCGTGACGCACGCCGGACACGGTGCGAATCAGTTCGTCCTGCATGTACTTGAGACTATCGGCAAGCTGGCCGATTTCATTACGGCTTTTCACGACTATTTCGTGCGTCAGGTCACCGGTTGCAATTTTGCGGATGGTCTCGACAATATTTTTCAGCGGATGGACCAGAATTTTCTGCACGCCCAACCAGGCCAGAACCATGAAAATAATCAACACAGCCAGCACGGTGCCCAGCATCCACAAGGCGTGAGTGAAGGAGTTATCGCTGATCTGAACGGCGTCGTTGTACAGGCGATCGTTCTGATCGATATACGTGACGAAGGCTTTTTCGAAGTTGTCCTGATACTGCTGCGTAGGTTGTTCGAAGAAATCATTGATACGGCCCAGACCAATCAGTTCGATCAGTTCAGAAAGCGCGTTGTGCAGAACCTGATATTGCTTTTTAGCGTCTACCGCGTATTCCGGGTTCTGGCTGGCATCGACAGGAATTTTTTGATAATTGGCAAAATGCTGATCGGCGATTTGCAGATCTTTTGTTGCGGTATCAATCAGCTCCTTCACCGTCGCGCCACTGCCCATCTGGTTAGCGTCAAGCATGAAACGGATACCCGCACGGTTAAGCGTGTTGCGGGTTTGCAGCAGGTAAATCCAGCTGGCGTTGAATTCCGCCTGTTGTAAACGGATTTGCTGCGAAGTGGTGAAATTGTCTTTGTCTGTCTTTAAGGATTTAAAGAACAGGCCGCCGGATACCAACTGTAAAGCACCGAAGACCACCAGTAAGATCACGATACCCGTGACCACTTTCATACGGTTGAACATGTTGTTCCTTTTTAAATGGGAAATATCTGGAATGGTTATCGGCAGAAAAGGAGGGAACTTTATGTGATCGGGTTCAAAAGATTTTTGGGGGGAGAATGGGATCAGGCGACAGTGGCGACAAAACTCTTTAAAAGCGCAATACGCTGCGCATCAGGCTCGACCAGGAGATCGTTGTGGATCATCAGCACCACGCCTTTCAGTAATTCGGTGGTGTTGTCGATTTGGGAAAGGCCTTTGAGTTTTTCAATATCATTGCCAATTTCACGCCCCTTCAGCGAAAGGCGTTTATTAGCCAGACCTGTTGCGAGTTCTGACGTCAGCAAAGTCACCAGACGCACAGCGGCCTCAGGGTTTGAGGCCAGCTGATGAATATAATATTTCAGCAGCAAAGGCACAAACTCAGGCGTTGCACCTAACTCCGCACTCGCCAGATTTAACAGGTCAATCATATGCGCAGGCACACGGCTTTCCACGGCTTTGCGTTGTACCTGAAGCTGCTTTTTAATGGCGGGCACGGACTGAAAAGGGATCACCGCAACATTGCCACAGGTTTTACACACGCCCGCGATGATATTTTTGACGATCCCGCTGCCGTCATCAAACGGCACATCGCGCAGCTGATAGCTGACCATCCGTAAAGCCTCACAAACGCCGCACACGGCCTTTTTCTCATCCCCTACTTTATAAATAATCATAATTTCCCTTAATCTTAATGATGAACGCTGATAAAAACGCTGGTTGGGTCTGTGAAATACCATTTGATGTACCAGTGAACTCCGGCACTCATGACGGTGATAATGTGGACATCAATGCTGCTGTCGAAATGATAGGGACGAACCTGATGGTTTTCCCCGGATGCCCTGCCGATTAACGCAGCCACCTCAAAGGGCGAGATATCACCCGTACTTAATAAATTCTTGAGATGAATCTCACGCCTTGCCTCAAATTCAATATTTCCATTCTTTAAACATTCGATCACTTTCCATTTGATCTCTCTGAAACTCATGTGGCCTCAATGTACGCCAGTTGTCGTACTTAATCAAACTCTCATTTTGCACCACGCTGATATCCGTGAGGCCCCGTATTACGGGCGGATAACACCCTATCTGACAAAAAGATGCACCGGTTAAATGATTATTTTTAAAGCAACTGGAAGGCGCTACGCAAAGTGCGCTGCAAGAAATGCAGCGCTGATTTTAAATGTCAGTACGGCTCGCAAGATGCGGTTTTACGCCGCCTCCTCACGTTAAACAGCAAATAGCTTGCCAGCGCCAGTGCCCAGACGCCGGTTGCGCCGTACAGCAAAACACCGGAAAAACCTTCTGTCAGTGCCTGCGCCGCTATATCGCCAGCAAGCGAAACGTCGCTGCCACCGGCGATGTGTTCGGCGATTGCCGGTAAATTCTCTGCGGTGGGCAATAATGCTTTCAGGCTGGTGGCGATGCCCGTGACCAGCAGGCTTCCCATCAGCGCGATGTTGATTGCCAGCGTGATAAGCCGCGCGCTGATATCAATGCCCGACGCCATTCCTGCGCGGTCGCCGGGGACGGAACCGGTTGTCGTGTTGGTCACCGGCGTATTGGTCAGGCCCAGCGCAGCACCGGCAATCAGTGCGCCCGGCAGCAGGCTGGTGTGCGTTACGACGGCGATATTCATCAGCATAAACCCCGCGCCAATAGTGAATAAACCCAGCGGGATCAGCCGCGCCGCGCCGAATCTGGCGGTCAGCTTTTCGCCCAGCGGCGGCATCAGCAGCGTCGGTAAGGTGTACGCAAGAAGCGCCAGCCCGGTCGCCACGCTGGTATAGCCCAGCCCGCTCTGATAATAAACCGGCAGATAAATCATCAGCGGCCAGAAGCTGAAATTCATGCCCACAGACCCCATCAGCGCGCCGGAAAATGGCCGGATGCGGAACACCGAAAAATCAAACATCGGGTGCGGATGACGTTTCTCCGTCCAGACAAACAGCGCCGCACTCAGCCCCGTCACCGCAATAATGCTGCGCGCCAGCGTGCTTTCCCAGCCCAGACTGCTGCCCTGCGTAATCAGATACGTCGCGCCCATCACTGTCACCGAAAGCGTCAGCAATCCCCCGAGATCGAGTTTTTTGACCTGCCCGTCGCGGGATTCCACCACGTTGTTCAGCGCCAGAATCAGCGTGATCACCGCGATAAAACAGTGCACCAGAAATACCCACTGCCAGCTCAGCCACGCCACCAGAAGCGCGCCGATAATCGGCCCGAACCCCAGCCCGAAACCGAAGGTAATTCCCCACGCGGCGAATGCCTGGCTGCGCGCCTTGCCCTGCGGAAATTGCGTGGAAAGAATCGCGATGAGACACGTCAGCATCGCGCCGCCGCTCAGGCCCTGGAGGAAACGTCCGGCAATCAGCCACGCGGCGCTGCCAGATAATCCGCACATCAGCGACGTCAGCCCGAACGCGGCGATACTGATGATGAAAACGCGTTTGCGTCCAAAGCGGTCGGCCAGCGTGCCGGTTGCCATCAGCACGGTTGTACAGGCCAGCGTGTACGCGTTCATGATCCACTGAAGTTCGCGGAAACTGGCGTGCAGCTGTGCTTCAAGAACCGGCGAGATAACCGGTACGCTGGAGATTTCCAGCCCTGACATCAGGGCGGCGAGGCACACAGCCATCAGTGCCAATGTGTTTTTCATGCGTAAATCCTGCAAACGTTGAGAGGCGTTCAGCATGGAAGATTGGCGGCGCAGTGGAAATCAGCGGATATGCCATGTATCGTCAAGATCATGCCAAACTGACGGTGACCTGTTATGCAAAAAATCGAAGCAACACGCGTTTCTGCGCCGCAAAACCGGCGGCTGGTTTTGCTCGCCTACGAATGTTTGTGCACGTTTGAATTTGGGACAGCGGTCGAGGCGTTTGGCCGCGCCGATGAACTGACCGGCGAACCGTTGTACGAGTTGTCCGTCGCGTCCGTTGAGGAAGGCACATTTGGCGCACAGGGCGGCGTCCGTTTGGTGGTAGATGGCGGGCTGGAACTGCTCGAAGGCGCGGGCACGATTGTCATCCCCGGCTGGCGTAGCGTACACGAACCGGCACCGGCGCGGCTTATTGACGCCTTGCAAAAAGCACACAACAGCGGCACGCGGATTGTGTCGATTTGTGCAGGTAGCTTTGTGCTCGGCGCAGCCGGTTTGCTCGACGGAAAACGTGCCACCGCGCACTGGAACAGCACCGAGATTCTGGCGCAAAAATTCCCAAAAGTGCAGGTTGAGCACGGCATGATTTACGTCGATGAAGGCAGCATTATCACCTCTGCGGGCGGCGCGGCCGGTGTCGATTTATGTCTGCATCTCATCCGCCGAGATTACGGGATAGAAGTCGCCAACCGAACCGCCCGCCGGATGGTGACACCACCAATGCGCGAAGGGAATCAGGCGCAGCTTATCCAGCAACCGGTGCCGCTGCGGCAGACCAAAACGCTCGCGCCGCTGCTGGATGATTTACGCAGCCATCTCAATACGCCAATGGTGATTGAACAACTTGCCGTTCAGGTCGGAATGAGCCGCCGCACATTTTTGCGTCGTTTTCACGATGCAACCGGCACCACCCCGGGAGAATGGATGCTGACCGTCCGGCTGGAAAAAGCCTGCGCATTGCTGGAAAGCGGAAAGATGAGCGTTGACCGCGTCGCAGAACAAGCCGGTTTCGGTTCCCCCGAAACGCTGCGTCACCACTTCCGGCAACGGCTTAACACCACACCGACACGCTGGCGGAAAGAATTTAGCGGGAGGGATTTGGTGGGGTGATTCAGGATGGAGTCGTCTGCTAAACCCCATCCCGACCTTACCCTTTGCAGGTGGACAGGTGGAGGAGCAAACAACTCGTTGTTATCTTTTAAAAAGATGAAATGGCGCGCTCAAAATCTTGCTGAACGGAGCGGCCTGAAGACCTGAGGCTTCAGGACCGAGAGAAGGAACCGCGCAGCGGCAAGATTTGCGCCACCCACGGATGTGGCAGAACATGTCCGTCGTTCCAGCGGCAGCGCGCAGTTTGAAAAACGCAGGATTGTTAAGGGGCGCGTTTACGCCCCTTAACCCGGTGTGGGCCGGCGCCCACGACCTTGACCTTGACCTTGACCTTGACCTTGACCTTGACCGAACGATTCAGCCTAGGTGCCGAACCCAGAGACTTAGATCTTCGTCACCGAATCAACCAGCGCCATTTCTTCACTGCTCAGCAGCTTCTCGATATCCACCAGAATCAGCATACGATCGCCCAGCGAACCCAACCCGGTCAGGTATTCGGTGGACATGGTGACGGCAAACTCCGGCGCAGGACGGATCTGATCCTGGCTCAGTGACAGCACGTCAGAAACGCCATCAACCACAATCCCGACCACGCGGTTTTCAAAGTTGAGGACGATCACCACGGTGTTTTCGTTGTAAATCACATCTTCCTGAGCGAACTTCACACGCAGGTCGAGGATCGGCACGATCACGCCGCGCAGGTTGGTGACGCCTTTAATAAATGCCGGGGTGTTGGCAATGCGGGTTACCTGGTCGTAACCGCGGATTTCCTGCACTTTCAGGATATCGATGCCGTATTCTTCATCGCCTAAAGTAAAGATCAGGAATTCCTGACCTACCGTTTCGCCCGCAATTTTAGACACGGTTGCAAGTCCTGCCATGTTGTTCACCTTTGCTTTTTATCTTTAAATCGGCCTGAGTTTTTCACACCCGGCGACGGTTCAGGTCGCCGGAAGCTTTGCTTATTATGCGGCGGTTGCGCCTGTTGCTAATTTATCGCGGTTGAGCGACTGCAAGGCAGACACGTCCACGATCAGCGCCACGCTGCCGTCGCCCAAAATGGTGGCGGCAGAAATGCCCGGCACTTTGCGATAGTTGCTTTCCAGGTTTTTCACCACCACCTGGTGCTGACCAATCAGCTGATCAACCAGCAACGCATAACGACGCCCTGCGCTTTGTAAAATCACCACGATGCCCTGCGTCGCCTCGGTTTTCGCGTCTTTAACATCGAAGACGTTATAAAGCTCAACCAGCGGCAGATATTCGCCGCGCACTTGCAGAACGCGCTCGCCACCGGCCAGCGGGTGTAAATCTTCCGACAGCGGTTGCAGCGATTCCATCACCGCATTCAGCGGCAGGATGAAGACTTCTTCACCGACTTTCACTGACATGCCGTCGAGGATCGCCAGCGTCAGCGGCAGCAGGATGCGGATAGTGGTGCCTTTACCTTGCTGGGAATGGATTTCAACGTGACCGCCCATTTCCTGAATGTTTCGTTTCACCACGTCCATGCCCACGCCACGGCCTGAAACGTCGGTGACTTTTTCTGCCGTCGAGAACCCGGCGGCAAAGATCAGCATGCCGACTTCTTCGTCACTCATGTTGTCGTTGACGTTCATGCCCTGCGACGCAGCTTTCGCCAGAATACGTTCGCGGTTAAGGCCGGCACCGTCATCGATCACTTCGATGCAGATGTTGCCGCCCTGATGTTCCGCAGACAGCGTCAGGTTACCGGTCGCGTCTTTGCCGTTGGCGATACGCACTTCCGGCGTTTCCACACCGTGGTCGAGGCTGTTACGCACCAGGTGCGTTAACGGGTCGATAATGCGTTCGATCAGGCTCTTATCGAGTTCGGTCGAGCTGCCCAGCAACGTCAGTTCAATTTGCTTGTTCAGCTTGCTCGCCAGATCACGCACCAGACGCGGGAAGCGGCTGAACACGAATTCCATCGGCATCATACGAATCGACATCACCGATTCCTGCAAATCGCGGGCGTTACGTTCCAGCTGCCCCATGCTGTTGAGCAGGTCGCTGTGGATCACCGGATCCAGCAGGTCAGAACGCTGCGCCAGCATGGACTGGGTGATGACCAGTTCGCCGACCAGGTTGATGAGCTGATCCACTTTTTCAACCGCAACGCGGATGCTGGTGGATTCCGGCGCTTTTGGCGCACGGGCTTTTGCCACTTCGGTGTTCGGCACGGCGGTCAGCACCGGCGCAGAACGCGGCGCGGCCGGAACCGGTGCAGCTTCAGCGACAACAGGCACAGCCGCTGGCGTTTCGACAACCGCAGGAGCCGCCGTGGCAGCATGTGTGAAGCTGATTTGTTCCGGTTCGAGCACGAAGCACAGAACGGCAATAATGTCGTCTTCGGTCACGGTGGTGACCAGCGTCGCTTCCACGCTGTCTGCGGTCTGAACCGGATCTTTGATTTCGCCAAGATTACCCAGTTCTTCCAGCATGACCGGAACTTCCTGGGCTTTCAGACCGGAGAGGCGTACGCGCAGGTCGCCTTTGCCTGCGGCAGGTGCGGCAGGTGCGGCAGGTGCAGCTTCCGGGGCATTAGCCGCCGGGGCAGATTCGACGACGTGAAGATCCGGAGCAGGCTCCCGCTCTTGTTGCGCGTCGAGGGCCAGTTGTCTCAGGGCCGCACAGATATATTCAAAGCTTTCTGCATCGGGGTCCCGGGATGATTTATAGGCGTCGAGTTGCTCCTGCATAATGTCTTTTGTTTCCAGAAACAGGTTGATGATGTCGGTGCTCAGGCTCATTTCAGCACGACGAGCACCGTCGAGCAGGTTTTCCAGTAAGTGAGTCGTTTCCTGCAAAACCGTAAATCCAAAGGTCGCTGCGCCACCCTTGATTGAGTGCGCGGCGCGGAAAATCGCGTTGAGCTGCTCAATATCGGGCGCTTGCGGATCAAGCAACAACAGATGTTGTTCCATGTCCGCCAGCAACTCGTCTGCTTCATCAAAAAATGTCTGATAAAAATCAGTAATATCCATGCTCACGTGATCACCTCTGCTGTGAATCGCGGCTTGTTGATGTGGTCGCAGGTGCCGTGACCGTCACAGTGGCCGGAGCCGCTGTCGCAGGTTGGGCGCCTGCCGATGGTGTCACTGGCGTCTGCGTATTAATCCCGGGTATTGATGGTGCCTGTACTGGTGCTGCTGATGATTCTGGTGTCGCTGGCGCGGCCGGAGCCAGGCTCATTTTCGGCGCGAGTGCCGGGGCGCTCTGGCGCCCGGGGACCTGGCGTTGCAGTTCACCGGCGTCATTGATCGTGATCGCTTCGCCCTCACTGTTTTCGCGCTCAATCGCTTCTTCTGCGTGTTTATTGAGAACTAAAATACTGATGCGACGGTTAATCGCGTCCCCGGCCGGATGATTTTTAAGCTGCATGGTGGAACCCATGCCCATCACCCGCAGAACCTTCCCTTCGCTCAGGCCGCCGATGATCATTTCGCGGCGTGAGGCGTTGGCGCGGTCGGTCGATAATTCCCAGTTGCTGTAACCACGTTCGCCCTGCGCATACGGCATGTCATCGGTATGACCGGCCAGGCTGATTTTGTTCGGGAAATCGTCCAGAACCGGCCCGATCGCCCGCAGGATATCGCGCATATAAGGCTCAACAATGGCGCTGCCAAGCTGGAACATCGGGCGGTTTTTGCTATCGATAATCTGAATACGCAAACCCTGCTCGGTGAGGTTAATCATCAGATGCGGACGTAAATCTTTCAGACGCGGGTCTGACGCCAGCATGTCTTCCAGCTTTTGCTGCAATTTCTGTAAATCGCCGGCTTCACGCTTACTTTCGCCCTGCGACTGATCCATTTTGTGGACTTCACCGTCCTGCACCGTCGGGTCAGCGCCGCCGCCCGGGATCGGGCTGGTGGCATCGCTGCTGCGTGGCCCGCCGGTAATGGCCACCGCCAGTGGCGTACGGAAGTATTCGGCAATTTGCACCAGTTCTTTAGGGCTGGAGATCGAAATCAGCCACATCACCAGAAAGAAAGCCATCATCGCTGTCATAAAGTCAGCGTAAGCAATCTTCCACGAACCGCCGTGATGCCCTCCGCCGTGCTTGTTCTTTTTCTTGCGTACAACAACGATTGGATGGCTCTGATGCTTCATACTTTTTCTTCTTCAGTTTGTTTCTGGCCCGGTGACTTGACCTGACGAACGTGTTCCTCCAGCTCGATGAAGGAAGGTCGTTCGGAGGTGTAAAGCGTTTTACGGCCAAATTCGACGGCAATTTGTGGCGCGTAGCCGTTGATACTCGACAGCAAAGTCACCTTGATGCACTGCATCATTTTGGCGTTTTCAGCACTTTTCTGGCGCAGTACGCTGGCCAGCGGGGAAATAAATCCGTAGGCCAAAAGGATACCGAGGAAGGTCCCCACCATCGCGTGGGCAATCAGCGCCCCGAGCTCTGCGGCCGGACGATCCGCCGCAGCCAGGGTGTGCACGATCCCCATGACCGCCGCCACGATACCGAAAGCAGGCAGTGAATCGCCCACCAGCGCCAGGCTGTTTGCCGGGACTTCACTTTCGTGCTCGTAGGTTTCGATTTCCTCGTCCATCAGGGCTTCGATTTCAAAGGCGTTCATGTTGCCGCTGACCATCAGTCGCAGATAGTCCGTCAGATATTCGACTAAATGCTTATCGGCAAGGATGCGGGGATAATTAGCAAAAATGTCGCTTTCCGCCGGATTGTCGATGTCATTTTCCAGCGACAGCATCCCCTGCTGGCGCGATTTGGCGAGCAGGCGGTACAGCAGCGCCATTAAATCCATGTACAACGCTTTGTTGTATTTCGACGCTCGAAACAGCTGCGGCAGGGCGCGCATGGTGGATTTAATCGCTTTGCCGTTGTTACCGACGAAGAAGGCGCCAATGCCGGCACCACCGATGATGAGTAATTCTGCGGGTTGGTATAATGCGCCCAGTTCACCGCCGACGAGCAGGAAACCGCCAAACACTGAGCCCATGACCACGAGGTAACCTAATATTACTAGCACGATGAATCCTTAATTCTATGTGGTTTTAGGGCGAGGAAAAGCGCGAGGCTGTGCCACCTTGCCCGATGTTACGCAGCTCAAACGTGCATAAAAGGGGCCAGATTATGGCGGAGACGTTAGGGGGAAATGATGAGCGGTGTTACCACCGCTCCGGACGACATACTGCAACCTAACAATCTCAGACAGCGCGCTTGACCTGTTCGTCCAGCTCTTGAGATGTTATATCGGCAACCTGCGGGGAAAGTTTACGTTTTTTTACTGCCCGGGATGGGGGTTGGCAAAGACTGCAGACAAACCCGTGGCGCGGTTGGTGTGCATGGGTAATGAATGAACCTTCACAGCAGTTGCAGGCAGAGAGCTGCAGCATTCCACTGTCGACAAAACGGACCAGCGTCCATGCGCGGGTTAGCGCGAGGATCGGCGCCTCACCCGGTTGTTCCGGACATTGCTCCAGATAGAGACGGTAAGCCTTAATTACCGCTTCCACGCCATTACAATGCCCGCTCTTTAAGAGAAACGAGTATGCGTTGTAAAACATGGAAGAGTGGATGTTCTGTTCCCAGGTCATAAACCAGTCCGTCGAGAACGGCAGCATCCCTTTTGGCGGCGGGCTGCCGCGCAATTCTTTGTACAGTTTAATCAGTCGGCCACGACTCAATTGCGTTTCGCTTTCCAGCATCTGCAATCTGGCACCCAGCGTAATCAATTCCATGGCAAGCTGAATGTCCCGTGCTTCCTGGACGATACTTTTTTCTGCCGGTTTGGTTGACGCATCTTTCCCAGACATAGCTACGCCCTTTTCTTCATCGCGCCGCTGTCTTTCGCAGCCAGGCCTTTAAGCAGGTGGCTGGACAACAGGATGCCGGTGTGGATTTGTTGCAAGTCATCCACGCGCGATTCCTGAGTCAGTCGTTCAATTGTCTTACTGTCGTCAAAGCGGAACTGACATAAAAGCTGGTTCGTTTCAGCCAGCTTCACCATCTGTGGCAGCGTCAGTTGCCCCAGGGTTTCTGCCATTACGTCATCAATCCCCAGGCGAAACATCGCTGAGGCCTTTTCGTCGTTAATCAAGCGCTGTGCCAACAATAGATATGACAGGTTGATATCATATATGTGCTTTAGCAATTCGGACATTCTGTTCTACCCCATTACCGATGCCACTTTTTTAAGGTGGCGGATTGATAGACATATTCCATGCAGCAAGAGTTTCACCCGGCGTGACAGGAGTATTTTTTACTATCAAAACAATTGGATCATTGGCTGATTAATAAATCTCACGTTGGAAATAGATTTATCCTGCGGTATTTACTTCACCGCCAATACAAAGTTGTTCCTGATGTAAACTAAATTAATTGTGACAATTGCACTGCTAAGTAATCGTGAAACACTTCAGTTTTGGTGTACTGGCAGGGTCCGTTGCTGTGATGGCGTCTCATTCAGTGAAACGCTTTTACATACATTATTAGGAATAATCTTACTACGACGCAACTCTAACCCCGTTCCCTTTATACATACAATCTGGGCGTTGCCGAATTTTGAATAAAGTGTGACGCACATCACATTTTTAAAACTTATTTTGTCTCCAAAAGTGCAATTTATCGTAAAAATTTGCGCAGTTTTAAACCAAAAGTAAAAAAGTGTCTAAAAAAGGGGGCTGTGGCTGTCTTTTTTCGCCATTTTGAGATCATTTTGTACAAAGACCAATTAAAGCCAAATGATTAGCACACACACCAATCAATCATAGCCCACCCAGTTTTTTATGCTGTAAATTTCCAATAGCATGATCATTGTGCTAATTCTGCGCAACCCAGTCACCACAAGGCCTACAGGGGATCGAGTCCGAAAAGTTTTGGTTAAATTTAGTTCAAAAAGTAGGGGAAACGTGAGCAACCACGCTATTTCAAAAGCAAAAAGACAATGATTGTAAGTATTTGTTACCAGACAAGCGCAGACATCCAGTCATGAGACTAGATTGATAAGAAGAAATGATGAGACGGCGGACTTAGGCCGTACAAACGTATCGGCATCTCTTCAGGAAAACTTTAATGATTGTGGTTAAAAAAGTGGTTTATGCCGCTCAATGACAAATTGAAAGCTCAAGAATAGGAATTTTATTACTCAACCAGCATCCCGCGCCACTTCCGACGTGTAAAAAGCGAATAAAGTACATCGCTAACTGCATTTATTAAGAGGATTTTTGAATAGTTACGGAGATTAACCTGTTATTAAGCAGGCTAATTAGCGGGGGAAATAAAAATTTAATAATACACGGCACAGAATCTGACCAAACAAGGATGCGGTGTTGTTACTGAACAATAAAAGACCAAATAAAAAAGCCTGCCTAAATTTCAGGCAGGCCATAACGTAATATTATCGAATAAGGTTTTGTAAGTTAAAAAGGCATGTTTCGTGGATCCGGATGCTGATATTCGAACCCCAGTTCTTTGCAGATCCGGCCGCCATCGACGATTTTACCCTTCCCTGCTGAAGGCTCTTCAGCAAACGTCGGTGGCACCAGCCCCATCTGCCGCGCCAGTGCCGGATAGAATTCGGCTTTTGCCGGATGCGAAGGCGCACAGAGATTATAGGTGTGGCCACCTTTTGGCAGGCTGAGCAATAAGGTGATGGCCGCGACCACGTCATCCTGATGGACCAGGTTGACGCCGTGCTGACCGCCTTTTACCTGCGTTTTTCCCGCCATGAATCGCCCCGGATGACGATCGCCGCCGACCAGCCCGGCGAGGCGCAGGACATCGACCGACGTATTCGGTAAGCCGTGGAACCAGTTTTCCAGCTCTTTCAGCACAATGCCGCTGCGTGAAACAGGCAGCAACGGCGCGTCTTCTTTCATCACACCTTCATGGTCGCCGTAAACGGACGTCGAGCTGGTAAAGATGATGCGCGGGACGTTATGCGCCAGCGCGCTGTCCGTCAGCTGTTGTACCGCCTGGAAATAGAGCTCGCTGCCCTCCGCCGTTCTGCGCGCAGGCAGCGTGATGATTAAGGCATCGACGTTGAGCAACTTTTCGAGATCGTCCGCTTCGCATTCCATTTCCGGCGTGAAGACCAGCGGGAAACATTCAATGCCGATCATTCTGGCGGCATCGACACCGTCGGGCGTGGTTTTGCTCCCGACCACGTCGTACCCTTTTGAGGCCAGCGCCATTGCCAGCGGCATGCCCAGCCAGCCCAGTCCGATAATCGAAATCTTTTTCATACATCGCTCCGTTTGTTCTCTGGCATGATTTCACCAGCTGCAGATATCTCTCTTTATACTAGCAAAATACGCCTTTTCCCTTTGGCGGTGCGTAAGGATTTCTCAGCGTCTGTTAGCAGATCATTCATTTATTTGATGAAAACCCTGCTGTGGATAAGAAAAACTCATCATCGGAAAAAAAGGTTGCGCAGTTGCCGCCCGATAGTTTAGTTTTATTGGCAACGAATTTGATACGTGTGGCGAATGATTCAGTTTTGAATCACGCGGCGCTGAATGAACAAAACGAGACACTGACATGACAAACGTTCTGATTAACCACCATCATCACCATCACCCTGACTAGTCTTTCAGGCGATTGGTGCTGGGAGACTGTTTAGATCTTCCAGTGGCGCAGAACGCAGAGAGAGCCCCCGGAAGATTTCTTCCGGGGGCTTTTTTTATGGCCAAAGGAATTGAAGTAAAAGAATCTGACGAACTGAATTTACGATAAATAATTGAGAAACTGAGGTCATCATGCTGGATAAAACACGTTTACGGATAGCAATGCAGAAGTCAGGTCGCCTGAGCGATGAGTCACGCGAACTGCTGGCCCGCTGCGGGATTAAAATCAACCTGCAGGAACAGCGTCTGATCGCTTTCGCTGAAAACATGCCGATCGACATCTTGCGTGTTCGTGATGACGACATTCCGGGGCTGGTGATGGACGGCGTGGTTGACCTGGGCATTATCGGTGAGAACGTGCTGGAAGAAGAGCTGCTGAGCCGCCGCGCTCAGGGCGAAGACCCGCGTTACTTCACGCTGCGTCGTCTGGATTTCGGCGGTTGCCGTCTGTCACTGGCCACGCCGCTGGACACCGAATACACCGGCCCGCAAAGTCTGCAAAATGCCCGTATCGCCACCTCCTACCCTCACCTGCTCAAGCAATATCTCGATAAAAAAGGCGTTGATTTCAAATCCTGCCTGCTGAACGGCTCAGTTGAAGTCGCACCGCGCGCGGGTCTTTCCGACGCAATCTGCGATCTGGTTTCCACCGGCGCAACGCTCGAAGCCAACGGTCTGCGTGAAGTTGAAGTGATTTACCGCTCCAAAGCCTGCCTGATTCAGCGCGACGGCGAAATGCCACAGGCGAAACAGCTGCTGATCGACAAAATGATGACCCGTATTCAGGGCGTTATTCAGGCCCGCGAATCCAAATACATTATGTTGCACGCGCCAAGCGAGCGTCTGGACGAAATCGTCGCGCTGCTGCCGGGCGCTGAACGTCCGACTATTTTACCGCTGGCAGGCGATCAGCAACGCGTTGCCATGCACATGGTCAGCAGCGAAACGCTGTTCTGGGAAACCATGGAAAAACTGAAAGCGCTGGGCGCCAGCTCTATTCTGGTTCTTCCAATCGAAAAAATGATGGAGTAATGCCATGAAGCCTGACGCGTTCTCTACTCCTATTGACTGGCAACAATGCGACGCACAGCAGCGTCGCGACCTGCTGACCCGCCCGGCAATTTCTGCCTCCGACCGTATTACTGAATCGGTGAGCGAAATTCTGCGTCGTGTCCGCAGTGAAGGTGACAGCGCGCTGCGCGAGTTTTGCGCCCGCTTTGATAAAACTGAAGTGCAGGACCTTCGTGTCACCGCGGAGCAAATTTCAGCAGCCGCGGCGCGTCTGGGCGATGACGTTAAACAGGCGATGGCGCACGCGGTGCGTAACATCGACACTTTCCATCAGGCACAGAAACTGGCCGTGGTGGATATCGAAACGCAGCCGGGTGTTCGTTGTCAGCAACTGACCCGCCCGATTCAGTCCGTCGGGCTGTACATTCCGGGCGGTTCCGCACCGCTGGTTTCCACCGTATTAATGTTAGCAACACCAGCGCGTATCGCCGGTTGCCAGAAAGTGGTGCTCTGTTCACCGCCGCCGATTGCCGACGAAATTCTGTATGCCGCGCAGTTGTGTGGCGTGGAAGAGGTGTATCAGTTGGGCGGCGCGCAGGCGATTGCGGCGCTGGCGTTCGGCACGGAAAGTGTTCCCCGCGTGGCGAAAATCTTCGGGCCGGGCAATGCCTATGTAACCGAAGCTAAACGTCAGGTCAGCCAGAGTCTGGACGGCGCGGCGATCGATATGCCCGCCGGGCCTTCTGAAGTGCTGGTAATTGCTGACAGCGGCGCAACGCCGGATTTCGTGGCGTCTGATTTGCTTTCACAGGCGGAACACGGCCCGGATTCCCAGGTTATTTTACTGACGCCGGACGTGAAAATGGCGCAGGCCGTCGGCGAAGCGGTTGAGCGTCAACTGGCGACGTTATCGCGCAGCGACATTGCGCGTCAGGCACTGGAAAGCAGCCGTCTGATTGTCGCGAAAGACCTCGCGCAGTGTATCGAAATCAGCAACGCCTACGGGCCGGAACACCTGATTCTGCAAACCCGCGAGCCGGAGCAACTGGTCGACAGCATCACCAGCGCCGGTTCGGTTTTCCTCGGCGACTGGTCACCGGAATCCGCAGGCGATTATGCGTCTGGCACTAATCACGTTTTACCGACATACGGGTATACCGCGACCTGTTCGAGCCTGGGCCTGGCCGATTTCCAGAAACGGATGACCGTTCAGCAATTAACGCCGGAAGGGTTGCTGGGGCTGGCGCAAACAATTGAAACACTGGCGCAGGCGGAACAACTGACTGCGCACAAAAATGCAGTAACCCTGCGTGTAAACGCCCTGAAGGAGCCGCGTTGATGAGTAATGAAAAGAATCTCAGCGTTCAGGCGCTGGCCCGAAAAAACGTGCAGGAACTGACGCCTTATCAGTCCGCCCGTCGTCTGGGTGGCAACGGTGACGTGTGGCTCAACGCCAATGAATACGCCATCGCGCCAAATTTTGAGCTGACGCAGCAGACGTTTAACCGTTATCCGGAATGTCAGCCCGCGCTGGTGATTAACCGCTACGCCGCTTACGCCGGTGTGGATCCTGAGCAGGTTCTGGTCAGCCGTGGCGCGGATGAAGGCATCGAACTGCTGATCCGCGCATTCTGCGAACCGGGCAAAGACGCCATCCTTTATTGTCCGCCAACATACGGCATGTACAGCGTGAGCGCAGAAACCATCGGCGTTGAAGGCCGTACGGTTCCGGCAAAAGCCGACTGGTCTCTGGATCTTCCGGCAATCGAAGCTTCGCTGGACGGCGTGAAGCTGGTTTACGTGTGCAGCCCGAATAACCCGACCGGCAATATTATCGACCCGGACGAAATCCGCGCCGTACTGGAAATGACCCGTGGCCGCGCGATTGTGGCGGTGGACGAGGCCTATATCGAATTCTGCCCGCAGGCGAGCGTTTCCGGCTGGTTGCAGGAATATCCGCACCTCACTATTTTGCGTACGCTGTCGAAAGCTTTTGCGCTGGCCGGTTTGCGCTGCGGCTTCACGCTGGCGAACAGCGAAGTCATCGGCTTATTAATGAAAGTGATTGCGCCTTATCCAATATCTACGCCGGTCGCAGATATCGCCGCACAGGCACTGAGCCCGGAAGGGCTGGCGCTGATGCGTCAGCGCGTCGCCGAAGTGACTGAAAACCGCGTCTGGTTAATGGAAGAGCTGGAGAAATGCGCCTGCGTTGAGGCAGTTTTTGCCAGCGATACCAACTATGTGCTGGCGCGTTTCACCGCATCAAGCGCAGCATTTAAAAACCTCTGGGATCAGGGCATTATCTTGCGTGACCAGAATAAGCAACCGGGGCTTTCCGGCTGCTTACGTATTACTATCGGCACCCGGGAAGAACTCCAGCGCGTTATTACCGCATTGCAGGCGTTACCCGGCGCCGCTGCCGCCTCTATTAATGAAAAACAAAATAGCCCCCGCAAGGAGCACATGTGAGCCAGAGTCCACAATTTCAAAAAACGCTCTTTATTGACCGTGACGGCACCCTGATTTCTGAGCCGCCGGAAGATTTTCAGGTCGATCGTCTGGACAAACTGGCGCTGGAGCCCGGCGTTATTCCGGCCCTGCTGTCCCTGCAAAACGCAGGTTTTAAACTGGTGATGATCACCAATCAGGACGGGCTGGGCACGGCAAGTTTCCCGCAGGAAACGTTCGATCCACCGCACAACCTGATGATGCAAATCCTGACATCGCAGGGCGTGGTTTTCGATGAAGTGCTGATTTGTCCGCACCTGCCTGCAGACCACTGCGACTGTCGTAAACCTAAAACCAAACTGGTGCAGGCTTATCTGGAAAGCGGCGTACTCGATACCGCCAACAGTTATGTGATTGGCGACCGCGATACCGATATTCAGCTCGCCGCCAATATGGGCATCGCCGGGCTGCGTTATCAGCGTGATACGCTGAACTGGGCCACTATTGCGGAACAGCTTACGAAACGCGACCGCCATGCCAAAGTGAACCGCGTGACCCGCGAAACCGCGATTGACGTGGATGTCTGGCTGGATCGCGAAGGCGAAAGCAAGATCCGCACCGGCGTCGGCTTTTTCGACCACATGCTGGATCAGATTGCCACGCACGGCGGTTTCCGCATGAATATCGAAGTGAAAGGTGATTTGTATATCGACGATCACCACACCGTTGAAGACACGGCGCTGGCGCTGGGTGAAGCCATTAATAAGGCGCTGGGCGATAAACGCGGTATTGGACGTTTCGGGTTTGTGCTGCCGATGGATGAATGTCTGGCGCGCTGCGCGCTGGATATCTCCGGCCGCCCGCACCTGGAATATAAGGCAGAGTTTAACTATCAGCGCGTCGGCGATCTGAGCACGGAAATGGTCGAACACTTCTTCCGTTCGCTGTCCTACGCGATGGCCTGTACCCTGCACCTGCGCACCAAAGGTAAGAACGATCACCACCGCGTCGAAAGCCTGTTCAAGGCATTCGGACGCACGCTGCGCCAGGCGATTCGTGTCGATGGCAATACATTGCCGAGCTCGAAAGGAGTGCTGTGATGAACGTCGTTATCCTTGATACGGGCTGTGCCAACCTTTCTTCCGTGAAATATGCGGTTCAGCGTCTGGGTTTTGAACCGACGGTGAGCCGTGAACCGGAAATTGTTTTGCAGGCCGATAAGCTCTTTTTACCGGGTGTCGGCACCGCACAGGCGGCGATGGAACAACTCGAACAGCGCGAACTGATTACGCTGATTAAAGCCTGTACTCAGCCGGTGCTGGGGATTTGTCTCGGTATGCAACTGCTGGCGTCTTCCAGTGAAGAAAACGGCGGGATTGATACGCTGGGGATTATTGAAACACCGGTGCGCCGTATGCCCGATCTCGGTTTGCCTCTGCCGCACATGGGCTGGAATCAGGTGACAGCGAACGCTGACAGCCATTTATTCCGTGGCATCGATGAAAATGCGTACTTCTATTTCGTCCACGGATTCGCCATGCCGGTTTGCGAAAACACGATCGCGCAGACGCTTTACGGTGAGCCTTTCAGCGCTGCCGTGCAAAAAGACAACTTCTTCGGCGTACAGTTTCACCCCGAACGCTCCGGTGCGGCGGGCGCACAGTTGCTGAAAAACTTTCTGGAGATGTAAACAGGATGATTATCCCGGCTTTAGATTTGATCGAAGGCAGCGTGGTGCGTTTGCATCAGGGCGATTACGGCCAGCAGCGTGATTATGGCAACGATCCGCTTCCACGTTTGCAGGATTATCAGCAACAAGGCGCAGAAGTTTTGCATCTGGTTGACTTAACCGGCGCGAAAGATCCGGCGGCACGTCAGATTCCGTTGCTGAAAAAATTGCTGGCGGGCGTATCTGTACCGGTTCAGGTTGGTGGCGGTATCCGCACCGAACAGGACGTTGAAGCCCTGCTGAATACCGGTGCAACCCGCGCCGTCGTGGGTTCGACGGCGGTGAAAGATCCGCAGAAAGTTCAGGGCTGGTTCAAGCGTTTCGGCGCAGACGCACTGGTTTTGGCGCTCGACGTCCGTATCGCTGCCGATGGCACTAAAAACGTCGCCGTCAGCGGCTGGCAGGAAAATTCCAGTTCCACGCTTGAAGAGATCGTGGAACTGTTTCTGCCTTTCGGCCTGAAACACGTTCTTTGTACGGATATTTCCCGCGACGGCACGCTGGCAGGCTCAAACGTAGAGTTGTACCGTGAAGTGACCGCGCGTTTTCCACAGGTGGCTTTTCAGGCTTCCGGCGGTATCGGTTCATTGCAGGACATCGCCAATCTGCGTGACAGCGGCGTGAAAGGCGTGATTGTCGGGCGGGCATTACTCGACGGTAAATTCAATGTGACGGAGGCAATTTCATGCTGGCAAAACGGATAATTCCCTGCCTCGACGTTAAAGACGGCCAGGTCGTAAAAGGCGTGCAGTTCCGTAATCACGAAATCATTGGCGACATCGTCCCGCTGGCACAGCGCTATGCGCAAGAAGGCGCCGACGAACTGGTGTTTTACGATATCACCGCTTCCAGCGATGGCCGCGTGGTCGATAAAAGCTGGGTGTCGCGCGTGGCAGAAGTCATCGATATCCCGTTTTGTGTCGCAGGCGGAATCAAAAGCCTGGAAGATGCGGGGCAGATTTTGCAGTTTGGTGCCGATAAAATCTCCATCAACTCCCCTGCTCTCGCCGACCCGACGCTGATCAGCCGCCTCGCCGACCGTTATGGTGTACAGTGCATTGTTGTGGGCATCGATACCTGGCACGACGCGGCGACAGGCACTTATCAGGTCCATCAGTTTACCGGCGACGAAGCACGCACCAAAGTGACTACCTGGCAGACAATTGACTGGGTGAAGGAAGTTCAGGAACGCGGCGCGGGCGAAATCGTGCTGAACATGATGAATCAGGACGGCGTGCGTAATGGCTACGATCTGGAACAGCTGAAGATGATCCGCGAAGTTTGCCATGTTCCGCTCATCGCTTCCGGCGGTGCGGGCACAATGCCACACTTCCTCGACGCTTTCCGCGAAGCACGCGTTGATGGCGCACTGGCCGCATCGGTGTTCCACAAACAAATTATCAATATTGGCGAGCTGAAAAGCTATTTAGCTGAAAATGGCGTGGAGATCCGCTTGTGAGTAATCAGGAAGTAAAAACCGGTCTGCTGACCGGCGAACAAATCAGCCAGCTCGACTGGGAAAAAGTGGATAACCTGATGCCAGCAATCATCCAGCACGCTGTGTCTGGCGAAGTGCTGATGCTCGGTTACATGAATCAGGAAGCCCTGAGCGTTACGCAATCTTCCGGCAAAGTGACGTTCTATTCTCGCACCAAAGAACGTTTATGGACCAAAGGCGAGACCTCAGAAAACTATCTGAACGTCGTGAGCATTACGCCTGATTGCGACAACGATACGTTGCTGGTGCTGGTCAATCCGATTGGCCCGACGTGCCATAAAGGCAACAACAGCTGTTTCCACCCTGCCGAAACCGACTGGGCATTTTTGTACCAGCTGGAAGAACTGCTGGCATCGCGTAAAACTGCCGATCCAGAAAGCTCCTACACCGCCAAACTGTATGCCAGCGGCACCAAACGCATCGCACAAAAAGTCGGTGAGGAAGGCGTGGAAACTGCACTGGCAGCAACCGTCAACGACCGTTTTGAGCTGAAAAACGAAGCGTCAGATTTGGTCTATCACCTGCTGGTGTTGTTGCAGGATCAGGATCTGAACCTGAGTGCGGTGATCGATAATTTGCGTCAGCGTCATAAGAAATAACGTCAACCTTAAGACGTAAAAAAGCCGCCTTTGCAGATGCATTGGCGGCTTTTTATTGACGTCAGCAACGGCGCGCTTTTCAGCACGCCGCCAAACGGATTAATCCAACCATTCGGTGTGGAATACGCCGTCTTTATCAGTGCGTTTGTAAGTATGTGCACCGAAGTAATCACGCTGTGCCTGGATCAGGTTAGCCGGCAGAACCGCTGAACGATAGCTGTCGTAGTAGTTGATCGCAGCAGAGAAGGTTGGTGTCGGGATACCGTTCTGAACGGCATAAGACACAACATCACGCAACGCTTGCTGATATTCGTCAGCGATGTTTTTGAAGTACGGAGCCAGAAGCAGGTTAGCGATGGACGCGTTTTCAGCGTAAGCATCGGTAATTTTCTGCAGGAACTGAGCACGGATAATACAGCCAGCACGGAAGATCTTCGCGATTTCGCCGTAGTTCAGATCCCAGTTATTCTCGTCAGAAGCGGCTTTAAGCTGTGAGAAGCCCTGCGCGTAAGAAACGAGTTTACCAAGATACAGAGCGCGACGAACTTTCTCGATGAATTCTGCTTTGTCGCCTGTGAAAGGTTTAACAGCCGGGCCGGACAACACTTTAGAAGCCGCAACACGCTGATCTTTAAGAGAAGACAGGTAACGTGCAAACACAGACTCGGTGATCAGAGTCAGTGGTTCGCCCAGATCCAGAGAGCTCTGGCTGGTCCATTTACCGGTGCCTTTATTCGCTGCTTCATCCAGAATCACGTCGACCAGGTATTTACCTTCTTCGTCTTTCTTGGTGAAGATGTCTTTGGTGATGTCAATCAGGTAGCTGCTCAGCTCGCCTTTATTCCATTCAGCGAAGGTTGTTGCCAGCTCTTCGTTGCTCAGGTTCAGGGACTGTTTCAGCAGGGAATAGGCTTCTGCGATCAGCTGCATGTCGCCGTATTCGATACCGTTGTGAACCATCTTAACGTAGTGACCTGCGCCATCAGCACCGATGTAGGCTACGCAAGCGTCGCCATCTTCAGCACGTGCAGCGATTTTTTCAAGAATTGGCGCAACCAGTGCGTACGCTTCTTTCTGGCCGCCAGGCATGATTGACGGGCCTTTCAGTGCGCCCTCTTCACCGCCGGAAACGCCGGTACCGATGAAGTTGAAGCCCTGCTCAGACAGTTCGCGGTTACGGCGAATGGTGTCTTTATAATAGGTGTTGCCGCCATCGATCAGGATGTCGCCTTTATCCAGGTGCGGAGTCAGGGATGCGATGGTTTTGTCAGTTGCTTCACCGGCTTTCACCATCAGCAAGATACGACGTGGTTTTTCCAGCGAGTCAACAAACTCTTCGACGGTGTAGTGCGGAACCAGATTTTTACCCGGATTTTCTGCGATGACTTCGTCAGTCTTGTCGCCAGAACGGTTAAAAATGGAAACGGAATAACCACGGCTTTCGATGTTAAGCGCGAGGTTACGGCCCATTACCGCCATACCGACAACGCCGATCTGTTGTTTGGACATTAGCAACTCCTGTCTGAATTAGTTGATCGCCCAGATTTAAGTCTAAACCCCTGTAAACAGTGAGTTTAACTGCACTGAGCTATACAAATGAACACAAGCATTGTACATGAGAATGGCGAAGGGTGAACCTATTGCAGCCATAACAATATTGTGAGCGTGAATGTCTGCAACCGGTTGTACATATCTCCTCAATGTACTGTTTACTTTACCGGTAACGTTTTAATCAAGGCATGCACATAAGATTTAAAGATAACGTTATATCAGCAAGAAGCTTTATAGACTCAGCTCATCACTAAAAAGCAAAGTTAAGCCATTATAAATCAAGCAAACTCCCTCACATCTTCGGGAATTGTAGAATTTTAATCGACACAGAACCTGATAAAATCAGGCTAATTATAAATTTTAGTAAAGCGAGAAGTGAATATTAGATTTTGAATTCATCAAATTTATAAAAAACTATCGATTGTAATAAACGCGCTACAGACAGCTGATTTCTACTATTTTCACACGATTCAAGCTATATATTTATCGCCAAGAGCACCAGGAAGTTTGACTACGACGTTGACGGTATCTGTCAGGGCCTCAAAATCAGTTATATCACCTGGGGTAAGAACTATAATATCGCCAGGCCCCCATTGTTTACCACACATCATCACTTCTCCAGAAATAATGTAAGTAACTTCAGTGGCTATCTTATGAAAATGTTTAGATTCGTACTGACCTTTAGAGTAATTTTTAACAGCGACTTCACAAGCAGAAGTATTTAATACTGCAGGGTTAAATGCCCCAACAAACCAACCGCCGATCATTTCGCTAGCTTTGAAACTTTTCATAATACCTCGTTAACGATGTTGAAACTCTACCTGATTCATTGATTTCAGTGGATGATACTGCGAGGCCATAATTTTAACTGCACTAATTTTCAGGCCTTTTAAAATCATCTCATTGAAAGAAGGGCAAATGTAAAAATTATCGTCAATACGTGCATCTTTACGAATCATATTCTTTACAGATTCTGTAAATTCACCTGTTTTTTTAAACCAATAAACACCCGCCGTTGCATCACGGCTTATCGGTTTTTTCTCCGAGGCCTCGATTACTAATCCAGCATTATCCAATAAAACGTAAGAGTATCGAGGGTGTATGGAATCAAAAATGATAGTACCCGCGTCAGAATCGCTTTCATGCATAAATTCTACAAACTTCTCAAAATCAATATCGATTAACTGGTTAGCGCTGATTATGAGAAGTGGTTCAGACTGATTAAGGTCAACAACCCCAAGAAGAGCAGTGCATGCGGCACCAGAAGTATTTTCAGGAATTGGGAAAACTGAACTTCTCTTCTGAGATAACAAATCAACAATATTATCAAGATGGAACTTTCGAATATGTTTTTCTTGAAAAAGGAAGACTGTACTGCCCTTGTTGAATGAAACTTGCTCTGAAATTTTCTGAATTATAGAGACACCATTTATTTCTGACAAACAGAGTGGATAGTTTTTATCATTAGAATCGATATAATTTTCACCAGCAGCAAGAACAATGATGTTCATATTAACCTTCCAGATTTATATTATTTATAAAGTCAGTAATATTACGATAATTAACATCTGTAACATCGCTCACAACTAATACGTGAGCACCAGATGCTTTTGCTGCTTTTATTCCGTTTTCATTATCCTCAACAATGAGGCATTCTTCAGGTGTTAGCTGGAGGATTTCAATGGTTTTAATATAAATCTCCGGATCTGGCTTGCCCTTTGTAACATCTTGATTTGAAAGCATTACATTTAAATAACTGTCTAGTGATGCTTTTTCCATCATTGTAATAACTGTATTTTTAATTGAATTCGAGGCTACTGCCAGTTTATATCCCTGTTGTTTAAGTTTTGACAATGCATATTCATGTATAAACATCGGTTTACATTTTGCATGTACAATATCCATTGTATATTGTTGCTTCATTTCATTAATAAAAGAATGCAACTCCAGTGGTAGAGAATATTCTGCACTGAGAATATTCAGCTTATCTTTAGTCGGGAGTCCGTCAAATTTTGTAAGATGATCATAACGATCAATATTAAAACCAAACAGGTTTAGGGATTTATTTAGGGCTTCATAATGCCACTCCTTAGCCTCAATTAAAACACCGTCCATATCAAAAATGACAGCCTTAATCATATATCCTCCTTAAAAAAATCACGTGCATCTTCGGGTAGGTCAGTACACAACATGAGTTGCGTACTTACCGATAAGCCACTAATTTTCAACATTTTCCACAAATCTTTATAATCGCTTCGTTTATGGAGTTCAGGGGAAACGATACAAATGTATTTACCCTCCGAAATATATCCCTCAACTAAGGATTTATCATACCAAATGCTATGAAACCCATCCAACCAAATACCAAAACTTTCATGATAGAAAGCAGGTGTTTTTTCATATTCACTGACACGAGCGAAAACGTTGATTTTATTTTCTCGAACATAAGACATTTGGTCAGGGATAGACATGTCAAAGACAAAGGCATTTGTCACATTAGCCTTTGAAAGCGAACTAACCAACAAATCACTTAGTCCATCTGCTTTAATATTTAATGCAAGCGGTAAATCCCTGCCTTTGAGCAAACTTAAAAAATAATCTAAAGAAATTTCAGTTCCGTTAGGAATATCGTGAGAGATAACGAGCTTGCCATTACAATCACGAATGTCGGTCTCAGTTCCGAAACCCATATCGAAAGAGCGAATGAAGGCCGTTTCTGTATTTTTTTCTTCTTGATTATGCCAATAACCACGATGACTGATGATAATCATTTTTAGAGTCCGGATGTTACTTTGGTTGATAGTTCCAAACCCAGAAATAAATTTAAATCGGCTGGGATCCCAAGTCCGTACATACCATTAGCTTCAGAACCAATGTTATATATACCAATTTTCATATTTCTTTCGATCATATAATTATAAGCCGGTGCTACATAAAATTCATTATTTACACGATCATTCTTATCTATCATTATTTCTGCTGCACTTACAAAATCACTTCCGTGTTTGAAATTGTAAATACCCACAGTAGCTTCGTTCGAAATAACTTGTTTCTCAACTACATTAGTAACATAGCCATGTTCGCCCATTCCAACAAACGACCATTTTGGATCATCTGCAGCCATCGTCATAATCAGACCGTCTAAAGAGTCTCGGTCTAATTCCTCGAGGTAGTCATCGATATCGCAATCGATATATTGGTCGCTATTTGCAATCATGAGTGAATTATCATTATCTATATACTTTTTAGCCAGTAAAACCGTACATGCGGCACCTTCTGTTAATCCTTCGGTTTCAATTACGATTGCGCCAGGCGACCAGGACTGTAATTTAGTAATTAAATCGTATTGGGAAACATGTTTTTTTTGTACTATAAATATAAATCTATGCTCAACTTTAGGTCTTAGATTATTAATCACCACCTTAATCATTGGAACATTATGTATAGGAATTAATGGCTTAGGTTGAATAAAGCCTGCTTGGGCGAAACGGCTACCGGCACCTGCCATTGGAATAACGATGTTTAACATATAACCCTCTTAGTTTATTAACTTAAGAACTTTTAGGATCTTATAATAAAAAGATTTTTTAATATCATTCAACTCATTTCGAAGTATATTGCTATTTTCTTCTTGGATATTTAACTTTTCTCTAAATAATTGTGACTTATTTTTTTCAGCGATGGTTTCTTTTTCAAGAACCTCCAGCCTTAATTTATTTTCAGACAATACGGCATTAAGGTTTATTATATGTTGTTCAGGAAATTCCAATTTATGCGAAGGAGCATGCCAAAAATTTTTGCCATCGTAAAAATGAAAGTTTTGCAGGTTTAACTCTTGCTCTATCTCGTGTAKTTTTATGTCTCCGAACTTGGTGATCATGGTACATCTAGTCTGCTACCTTTCTCGCAAAGTCATATTGATAATGATAGCTATTGGGCAGACCGGAAAGA